>NZ_JBEYAB010000012.1:0-314657 GCF_040631445.1 Streptosporangium sp. NPDC020072
CTACGCCACCGCCGAGACCGTGCTGGCCTACGGCGACGTCATCATCGTCTCCGGCAAGACCAAGCAGATCGAGCGGTTCACCGACCTTCCCTGAACACCGGTTCTGACCTGCGCGGACGGCGGTCAGGGCCGGGTGGGCACTCGATGATGTTATCCCGAAATGGGATTTTCCCTAGGAAAACCGGGTTCATACGATCCACCGTGACGACGAAAGAGCGGCGGCCGTTCGTGCCCTGCCTGCCCGGCGGCGCGTCCACTCAGGAATGAGGGCCCGGTGAGTCGAAAACGCATTCTGTCTCTCGTGACCGCGCTTCTCGCGCTTCCCCCGCTGGCGGTGACCACCACCGCCTCCGCCACCGTCACTGCCGCCCCCTACTGTTACGAGGAACCCTCACAGCCGACCGCGGACGTGAGCGACCTCAGGGCGAGGTTCACCTCGTCCAACTGGATGCAGACGCTCCAGGCGGTGTACGGCAGGCGGTGGCCGAGCGGCCAGGCGCTGGCCGTCGCCCAGGCCAGGGACAAGTACTGGACCCAGTTCGTCCAGACGAGCAGCTTCGAGGCCTTCGCCGAGTCGATGATGGTGGCGATCCACGAGGAGACCCACATGTGGGACCTCGACCCGGCACGGACCAGGTGGAACGTGCACACCGCGGCCTGGATCAACGCCTCCAGGCAGGACACGGTCGTGCCGCTGTACGACGGGTTCCCCCGCAAGGAGATCCTGCCGCTGATCCAGGACCGGCTCAGCGACTCCATGGACGGCATCTACCTGCGTGACCGGACCCAGGGGGAGTATCACCTACAGGGTGTGCTGGCCGAGCTGAACGCCGGACTGACGGGCCTGCCCGCGGTGACGGTCCTCCAGGAGTACATCAGGGGCATCGGCGCCAGCAACGCCCGCGACATCGCCGCGACCAACCTGCGCTACCTGCTGCTCTACCTCCGGGTGGCCAAGAGCAGGCACCCCGACTACTGGACGAGGATCAAGAACGAGCCGAAGCTGCGTGAGCTGGTCCTGACGCAGTTCCTGCGCACGGCCTACTGGCTGGAGAAGTCGGCGCCGTACACCGGCAAGCTGGGCAGCGCCGACGCCGACCGGATCACCGCGACCAACTACTCCCCGGCGAACATCGCGATCCTGGAGGAGTTCACCGGCAGAAGCGTCCGCACCGACACCCAGAAGAACTGCACCCTCTGAACGCCGAACGATCCCCTCCGGGTGCGGCCAGGGAGGATCGTCTGCCGCTTGTTTCAGGAAATCTCCGTAATGCCTTGGATGGGCTCCTCGCTCGGTCTGGCCCGTCCTGTACGCCGGAAGACTCACGCCTCCAGCGGCGCGCTCACACAGAACACACGCTTTTTCATTGACGACCCAACAGCCCGGCACGCCAACCACCGCGCGCCGGGCTGTTGGGTCGGGCTCTGCCGGATCAGGGCACGATCACGTGAAAGGCCAGGTCGGCAGCGGCCCCGTTGTTACCGCCGGAAACCAGGACGTACCGTTCGGCGCTGCCGCAGGCGGTCGTGTCGGACTCGACGAACACGCTGGAGTTCCATGGGGCGCTCCACTGCTTGGTGGCGACCGGAACGCTACGTGCGGCGTTGTAGTCGGCGTCCAACTCGATGCAGTACCGGCCGGTGGCGAGCTTGCGGACGCCGGTGATGCCCTTCGAGCGGACCACGCTGCCGTCGGCCTTGACGACCGCGGCGGCGCGGACGCCCGGACCCTGAGCGCCGCCGAGCCCCGCGTAGGCGACAGCGGCGCCGCCGAAACCGACAGCACCGGCCACGAGGCCGACCAACGTCACAGCGGTGATCTTGCGCATGCGAAAGTCTCCCGATCGCGTAGAGGAAACGAATGCCCAAGAGGGACCGTCCAGATTTGTCATCCCCTCGGGCTGGACGTCACCGAAAGTAGCGATCCATCACTCCAAGTCTCTATAGCGCCAGAGTAAGCCCCCCCTTTCCCTGCATCAGCGCAGGCCAGAGGTGCTACGGCGCCCCGGGTGCAATTCAGTCGAGATGCGGATGGACCGACCACGGGTGCAGACGCCTCAACCCAAAATCACGGTCGGGCCTCGGCCCCTGCCGCTCGTCACGTCCGGGCATGGCGACGAAAGTTCCCCGCGGCGCCGCCGAACGAGCCAAAGGAGACATCACGCGTGACAAGTTCGGCCGCCAAAGAATCACCGGCCAGGACGCTCGTCATCCGGAGGCTCATCGGCGCGACCCTGAGAGCACCTCACCCACCGGCCGACGAGGGCGCGCATCCGAGCATCGTGACCACACCCGGTCCGGCGGCGGACGGTTCCGGCCCGATCGATCGGGTCAGGCGCAGCGCCAGTCCCCGTCCCAGTCGTGGGAGTCGTACGCCTCAAGGACGAACCGGTGGCCACCGGCGACTTCAAGGCGGCCCCAAGGACGGCCGGCACCAGCACGAGCGCCGACCTCGTCCACATGGTCCACGTGCTTCGTCTCATGAGATCGCACCCTAGGGCTGCCGGCGACCGTATCCATGCGGAACAGGATTCAGGTGGCTCCTCATCACGGAGAGGAGCCACCTGGCGATCGATCGGGACAACTCAAGGCCCGCGGTGTTCACCGTCATCTCCATGACGGCTGTTTCGGGAGGAAGCCCTGGTTCCCGGTTATCTGGATGACTGGGGAGACGAGCTTCGCACGACCGGGAATCCCGGGAGACCCGGTTACTCGGGCACCGTCAGGGCCACCGGGACCCTGACGACCGGCTGGCGCGCGCTGGTCGAGTGGATGACGAGTTCCCCCTCCCGCGTGTCGCCGGGGGCGAGACCGGCGGTCGAGACGGTGACGGTCAGGGTCGCCGACTGGTTCTTGAGGAGTCCGCCCGTCAGGGGCGAGACGCTCAGCCAGCCGGACTGGGTGGATTCGGCGGTGACGTCGTAGGGGGTCGGCCAGCCCTGGTTGGTGAGGGTGACCGTCGCGGTCCTGGTGGTGCCGGGCGGGGCGGTCAGGCTCACCTGGGTGGGGGCGGCGACGACCTTTCCGGTGATCAGCTCGGTGTCCATGGTGGTGCTGTCGCCCGCGACGACGGTCACCTGCCGGGTGGTCGTGCCGTAGTTCTCCCCGGAGACCTGCGCGGTGTGGTTCCCGGCCCGGATCTGACCGGAGAAGGCGCCGTCCTGGCCGGTGGTGAACGTGGCGACGTAGGGGAAGGTCACCGTCGCCCCGGCCACCGGCCGGCCGTCGTTGGCGTCGGTGACCGTACCGCGCACCACGCCGTGGTCGGCGGCGACGAACGTCAGGCTCTGCCCGTCGGTGAGGGAGGCCGTGTTGTAGGAGTAGAGCAGCGCGTCGGTGCCGTCGGCGTTCTCGATGCCGATCGTGGCGCCTCTGCCCCCGCTCCGTTCGGTGCCGATGCCCTTGTAGCGGTAGCTGATCGTGCCGTCCTCACCGAGGAGCGCGGAGAACGAGACGTGATCATCCGAACCCACGATCGCGACATCGCGCCATTCGATCACGAAGGACCGGTGCGGAGCGGTACCCACCGTGGCGGTGTAGACGCCCGCGTTGCCGCTTAGCATGAGGCTGTCCCAGAACGGATAGATCGCCAGATCGGGAACATCGGCGTACGGCAGGGGATCGTTTTCGCCGCCGACGATCAAGACTTCGGTGAAGGTCGCGAGGCCGACGGGGGCGACCCAGATCTCGTTTTTCAAAGCGCCGTAGAACGGCACGGGGAACGGCAGCGCCACCCGTTCGGTCGTGGTCTCCGGGGGCAGTGCGAGGCGCTGGGTGCCCGCCACGTACGGTTCGGTGCCGACCTCGCAGGTGTAGCCGAAGTCGTCGGTGCGCCGCTGAAGGCTGACGTTCCTGGTCATGTTCCCGGCCACGGTGATCTGCTCGTCGGCGGAGGTGTCGCACCGTGAGGCGCCGACCAGCAGGTGGTAGGAGCCGTCCGGCAGCCTGATCTGGTAGTGGCCCGTGGCGTCGGTGACCGTCCTGGCCCCCGTGCCGGTCACGACGACCGTGGCGTCCGCGGCGGGGGCGCCCGCCACGGTGACCGTCCCCGAGACGACGCCGCCCGGCTTCTGGGTCAGTGTGACGTCGGCGGTCGCCGTCTGGCCGTCCGTGACGGTCGCCGTCCCGGTGAAGTCCTGGTAGCCGAACCTGGAGACGGTGACCTGGTAGACGCCGGGAGACAGACGCGGCATGGAGTAGGCGCCGTCCTGGCCGCTGACCGCCGTACGGCCGGACGGACCGGTGACCCTCACCTCGGTGTCCGGCACGGGCTGCCCGTTCGACGTGACGGTGCCGTGGAGGTCGCCGAGCGGATCGTCCGGCGCGGCCAGCACGGCGGCGTGGACGTCCATGGAGCCCTCACCGGCGACGTTGTTGTCGTCGGCCGTCCCGCCGCAACTCGTGTCGGGGATGTCGACGGCGGTGTCGTCGAACAGCGCCCGGATGGCGCTGACGTTTTTCCGCAGGGAGGGGGCGGCGGACAGGACGAGCGCGACCGCGCCCGCCACGTGTGGAGCCGCCTGGGAGGTTCCGGTCATGTGCCCGTAACCCCCGTCGGGGGTCGAGGAGCGTATCTCCGTCCCGGGGGCGGAGATGTTGGGCTTGATGTCCCCGTTCTCACCCGGCCCTCGGCTGGACTCGTCGAAGACGTTCCCGGTGGAGTCGAGATTGCCCACGCTGTAGGTCTCAAGGTAGCTTCCGGGGTGACGGCTCGTGTCGCACGGCTTTTCCTTCCCCTCGTTGCCGTTGGCGAAGACCGGGAAGATCCCCGCGGCGATCCAGGCGTTGACGGAGGCCCGGAAGTCGACCCCGACCTGGTTCGGAGCCCAGCCCCAGGAGCTGTTGACGACGTCCGGAGCGAGATCTTCGCGGGGGTTCTCGCCGTTCAGGTCGGTGGGCCTGATCATCCACTGGGCGGTCGCCAGCAGCCCGGGTTCCGTACAGTCGCTGCCGCAGCCGTTGGAGCCGATCCACCTGGCACCCGGCGCGACCCCGATGCCGTTCGCTCCGGCCGCGATGCCGGTCACGTGTGTGCCGTGCCCCATCGAGTCACACGGAGCGGCGGAGGGGCACTTCCCGTAGGCGTCGAACCAGTTGTAGTTGTGGTCAACGGACCCGTCGGCCCGTGTGCCGCGGTAGGACCCGATCAGCGCCGGGTGCGTGAAGTCGACTCCGCTGTCGATGACACCGATGACGATGCCCTCGCCCCGGTTGTGCAGGTCGTTCCACACCTGCGGGGCCTTCACCATGTCGATGTTCCACTCGACCCCGGCCGCCGCCTTCGAACGAGCCTTGTCCGGCTTCGGTCCGGGCTCCTTCGGAATATCGATCTTGGCCACCGGCTCGACGGCGGTCACCTCGGGCAGGACGGCGATCTCCTCGGCGGTCACCTTCACCGCGTTGACGATCCAGAACGGCGTGAACTCGGCGTTCCGTCTGGTCAGCAGCGCGCGGAGCCCGGCCTGGGACCGGTCGGCGTAGGCGGTCTTGGCGTCGTAGACCGCCTTGCCCTTCGCGGCCTTCGTCGTGGCTCTGGACGCGGGGCTGAGGTCGGCCTCACCCTTCAGCCGGACCCAGAGGGCGGCCTTGCCGTCCTTCAGGCTCGCGCGGGCCTTCGCCGTGATCTTGCCGGGCTCGTACGGCTTGGCGTTCGCCACGTTCTGGGGGAGGAGCAGGCACAGCAGGGCGAGCACGCCGACGAGTGCCCGGGATAAGGAAGTACGTCGTAGGGCATGGGACATGTGTTCTCCTAGCGTCCGCCGGAGTTCGGGACACCGGACCTCCCCCGGGGAGGTCCACGTGACTTTCCCGCGGCCGAGGAGGGACCTTCCTCGGCCGCGGAGCACTGGTGGGGAGGACACGCCTGTCAGGCGGTCCTTGGTCGCGGCCCTCGTGGGCCGGCCGTCATGGGGCAAGCATGGCGGCGGGGGCACGCCGTGATCGATCCCGCCCGCTGCCGGGGCGGGGTACAGCCTGCGCTACCCGTGCGTGACGCGGGCCTGGATGCCGTGGAGCACGTTGTGGGTCGCGCGGATGGAGCCCTCCTGCCAGCCGTTGATGTGGCTCATGTGTTCGCCCGCGAACCAGTACGGCCCGTCCGGCGGCAGCAGTACGGAGTAGATGTCGCGGCGGGTGGCCGGGTCGTCCCCCCAGTCGATCCAGGCACCTCCCTGGAAGGGCACGTTCGGCCACGCGACGGAGACGGGACGCCGGACCAGGTTCCGGTAACCGGGGTGGAGGTGTTCGCCGTCGGCGACGGCCGCGGCGGCGCGTTGCGCGGGCGTCATCGCCGAGAAGGAGTTCCCGATGTCGTGTGTCCAGATGTAGGCGCCGACGAGGATGCCCTCGCGGGCGTGGAGGTTCGAGCTGGGGTACCACATCTGGGTGATGTCCCGGCTGCTCCACGAGATGCCGCCGTAGATCTGGTGGTCCTTCTCCCACCACCGGTCCGCCTGGAACGCGATCTTGACGGCCGGGATGTAGTAGGGGACCGCCGCCTCGACGGCCCGTTTCACGGGCGGCGAGAAGTCGCTGTCGATGGCGTTGACGACCGTGAGGGGGACCGTCACGATCACGTGGTCGGCGTCCCAGACCTGCACGCGCCCGGTGACGCGGTCACGCCAGGTGACCTGGGCGCCGGACCCGGCGCGCCTGAGCTTCGTCACCTGCGCGTTGAGCGTGATGAACCGCCGGGTCCGCTGGTAGAAGGCCCGCGCGACGGCGTCCATGCCGCCGGTCGGCTCCACGACGGTCGACTGCTGCGGGTACTGCTCGCTGAACAGCGCGCGCCAGCGCAGCGACGAGCCCTTGGAGATCTCGACGAGGTCGAGGGGTTCGAGGACCTGGCCCGGTTCCGGTCCCCCCGGCGGCTCGGAGTATCCGGCGTCAGGCGACCCGGTGTAGCGGTAGTTCCCGTCGAGCCCGCCGAACCCCTGGATGAAGTCACGCACCCGGGCGAGGTCCTCCTCCGACATGGGACGGTCCAGGTCCTGCTTGAGCGCGCGCGCCGCCAGCTCCGCGACGGCTCCCCGCGTGTCGGTGATCACCCGGCGGGCGCGCTGCGGCCGTCCGCCGAACGCGGCGGCGTCGTGCAGGTAGGCGGCGCGGTTGTCGTTGACGAACACCTGCAGGGGGACGTCGAAGTCGCGGCAGTACCCGAGGAGCGCCTCGTGGTGGTGGGGGATCCTGGCGGGGCCCGCGTTGAAGTAGAGGCCCGGATCGCGGTCCCAGTCGACGCGCTGGACCGAGCCGTTCTCGACGACGGTGTCCCCGCCGCGGTAGGTCCTGATCCGGCCGCCGACCCGCTCCTGCGCCTCGAAGACCCGCACGTCGTACTGCGCGGCCGACAGTTCGAGCGCGGCGACCATGCCGGAGACGCCGGCGCCGATCACCGCGACCTTGACGCCCCGCCCGCCGCCGTGTCGTGCCAGGTCCGGCCGTCCGGCGTAGGCCTCGGGTACGGCCAGCAGGCCCATCGCCGTCAGCGTCCCGTACGCGGCTCCCACGCCACCGGCGCGTCCGACCAGGTTCACGAACGCCCGGCGTGTCAGTCGGTCACGGTACATACGCCCTCCAGTACGGGGATGAGTGCGTCGGGATCGGTGGGGCGCCGCCCGGAGGAGCGTGGGCGGGAGAGAGCCCACAGCCGTTTGACGGCGACCTGGCCGGGGTCACGAACCGGGAGGCGTCGACGCGCTGAGCTCGACGGGGCCGAGACGCCTGTTCTCCAGACGCGCCTCTCGGGAGAGCATGAGGTTCTGGGGAGGTGCGAGGCCAGTTTGTCGTTTTATGACGGGAATGTCATTGATGGTTTCTGTATTGGTTGTTGATGGTTTCTGCACGCTCTCTCGGCGGGCGGGGCATGGCCGTTCGCCGGGGACGGCCCCTGTCGTCGCCCGCCCTCGCCGGGTGGGCCGCCGATCAGGGACTTCCGCCGCTCTCGCCCCGCGTGGCGCCCTCGTGGCTCGCCTGCACCGGAAATATATGGATATATCCGACTATTCCTCACTCAACAGGTGTAACTCTCCCTGAGGTCGGTAGCACCTGAAGTCAGGAGAGGGGGAGCCATGGAATTGACGGCCACGACGACAATCCGCAAACCGGCGCGGGACGTTTACGCGTTCTGGCGTCACCTGGAGAACCTCCCGACGTTCATGTGCCACCTTGACGAGGTACGTGTCACGGGCGAACGGACGAGTCACTGGACGGCGAGCGCCCCGTTCGACCGGACGGTCGGATGGGACGCCGAGATCACCGACGAGGTGCCGGGAGAGCTGATCGGCTGGCGCTCGACCGGCGACGCCGACGTGCCGAACGCGGGAAGGGTCCGGTTCGCGCCGGCCCCGGACGGCGTGAGCACGGAGGTGTACGTACTGCTCGTCTACGACATCCCGGGCGGCCCGCTCGGCAAGGCGGTCGCCAGATACTTCGGCGAGGAGCCGCACCAGCAGCTCGACGACGACCTGCGCAGGCTGAAGCAGGTTCTGGAGACCGGTGAGGTGATGCGATCCGACGGGGCGCCCTGGGGCAAACGCGCCCGCCGGGAGTTCCCGCAGCGTCCGGCGCGGCCCCTGTCGGCGGAGGAACTCGCGAAGGGGGCGGGGGCATGAGGGCCAACACCTGGGCCGGACGCAACAAGGTCGAGGTCCGCGACGTGCCGGACCCGACGATCCTCAACGGCCGTGACGCGATCGTCCGGATCACCTCGACCGCGATCTGCGGTTCCGACCTGCACCTTCTCGACGGGTACGTGCCGACGATGCAGGACGGCGACGTCATGGGCCACGAGTTCATGGGCGAGGTGGTCGAGGTCGGAAACGGCGTCGACCCGTCGCGGCTGCGTGTCGGCGACCGCGTCGTGGTGCCGTTCCCGATCGCCTGCGGCGCCTGCGCGGCGTGCGCGGCGCGGCTGTACTCGTGCTGTGAGAACAGCAACCCCAACGCCGGGATCGCGGAGAAGATGTTCGGCCACCCGGTCGCCGGGATCTTCGGATACTCGCACCTGACCGGGGGGTTCGCCGGAGGGCAGGCGGAGTACGCACGCGTGCCGTTCGCCGACGTCGGGCCGCTGCGGATCGAGTCGGAGCTGAGCGACGAGCAGGTGCTGTTCCTGTCCGACATCCTGCCCACCGGTTACATGGGCGCCGAGATGTGCGACATCCAGCCCGGCGACGTCGTCGCCGTGTGGGGCGCGGGCCCGGTCGGGCAGCTCGCCATGGACAGCGCGAGACTGCTCGGCGCGGCCGAGGTCATCGCGATCGACAGGGAACCGTACCGGCTGCGCATGGCCGAGGAGGCGGGCCACACCACGGTCGACTTCGAGGAGACCGATGTCCGCTCCCGGCTGCTGGAGCTGACCGGCGGACGCGGCCCGGACAAGTGCGTGGACGCCGTCGGCCTTGAGGCCACGCACGGCAGCGCCCACATCGGCGCCTACGACCGCGTCAAGCAGGCCGTCCGCTCCGAGACCGACCGTCCGCACGCCCTGCGGCAGGCCATCCTGTCGTGCCGCAGCGGCGGAGTGGTCTCGGTCATCGGCGTGTACGGCGGGCTGGTCGACAAGTTCCCCGCGGGGGCGTGGATGAACCGGTCGCTCACCCTGCGCACCGGGCAGTGCCATGTGCAGCGGTACATGGAGCCGCTGCTGAGGCTGGTCGAACGGGGCGAGCTCGACCCGACCCGGATCATCACCCACACCCTGCCGCTCGAACAGGCGCCGTACGGCTTCGACATCTTCAAGAACAAGCGGGAGGACTGCGAGAAGGTCGTCCTCAAGCCCTGAGAGGGCCCTGGGCGCCACGCCGCCGGAGCACCCCGCGCCCCGAGGGCGGGGATCAGACGCCCGGCGAGGCGTGGACGGGGGCCAGGTCGGTGAACCCGGAGATGTTCAGGACGGGGAGCAGGAGAGGAGGGGCGATCAGTTCGATCCGGTCGACATGGGCGAACAGGACCGACAGGCCGGCGCTGTCGAGGTAACCGACGGAGGTCAGGTCGAGGACGACCGCGCCCGTCGTGCGTTCGAGGGCGGCGGCGAGGACGTCGGTGTTGCTCATGTCGATCTCACCGACGGCCGTCAGCAGGGCGACGCCGTCCGGGCGGAGATCGGGGACCAGGGTGAGCGGTGTGGCCATCAGGTGATCCTCGTGTGCATGTCGACGGTGGTTCCGGTGGAACCCGGGGTGACGGTGACGTGCTGCATCATGGCGCGCATCAGGGCCATGCCACGGCCGCGATGGGCGTTGGTCTCGGGACGGGGAGGCTTCCAGTGGCCGCTGTCGGTCACGGTGAGCCGCAGATCGTCGACGGAGGCCTCGGCACGCAGGCGGATCGTGCCGCCGGGGGCGTCGCGGTGCCCGTGCTCGATGGCGTTGGCGCACGCCTCACCGGCGGCGAGCAGGATGCCCTGCAGGACCGGTGGGGAGAGCCTGCACTGGGTGAGCCAGCCACGCAGGGCCGTACGGATGGGTGCGAGCTGGGACGACTCAGCGGGGAAGACCACGTCCAGGGGAGCGGGGTGCCGGTACAGCAGCAGGGCGACGTCGTCGTCGTAACCCCCCTCCGGGGCCAGGCGGGTCATGACCTGGGTGGCGAGATCGTCGACGGCGATGTTCCGGCCCGCCTGGACCGCCGCGCCCGCCTGGTCGATGCCCGCGGTCAGGGGGCGGCGACGGCGCTCGACGAGGCCGTCGGTGTACAGCAGCAGGGTGGCGCGCGCGGGGATGTCGCACTCGCCTTCGGGACGCGCCCTGCCGGGGAGGACGGCCAGCGGGGCGGAGCGGCCCTCTGACAGGAGGCGGACGGTGCCGTCGGGGTGGGCGAGGATGGCCGGTGGATGCCCGGCGCTGGAGTAGGTCAGGTGCCCGGTGCGCGGATCCAGGACGCTGCAGAAGACCGTGGTGCACCTCGCGCCGGGGAGGTCGGCGGCGAAGTGGTCCAGGGCCATGAGGGTCCGGCCCGGCCGGGCGTCCTGCAGCAGCAGGGCGCGGCAGGCGCTGCGCAGCTGCCCCATGACGGCCGCCGCCTCCAGCCCGCGGCCGACACAGTCGCCGACCACGATGCCGATCCGGCCGTCGGGCAGGGCGACCGTGTCGTACCAGTCGCCGCCGACCTCCAGGGGAGGGGTGGCCGGTTCGTAGCGGACGGCGAAACCGTCGGGAAGGCTGGAGGGGCCGAGGATGGCGCGCTGCAGGGCGAGGGCGGTCTCGCGCTGCTGGTCGATCTGGTGGGCGCGGACCAGGCCCTGGGCGAGATGCCCGGCCAGCAACGACAGCAGCAGCTGGTCCTCACCGGTGAAGGGCCGGTGGTCACCCAGGTCGATCCACAGGGCCAGCGGGCCCTCGGGGTGCTCCAGGAGGACGCCGGCCCCGGTGCGGTCGGTCACCGAGGAGAGCGGAGGCCGTCCGCGCAGTTCGGTGAGGGCGTCACGGCGCCGCTCGGGCAGCAGCCGCCAGACGGGTGAGCCGTCGGTTGCGGTCAGGGCCGGCTCGTCGTCGCCGTCGAAGACGGCGGCCAGCACCGACCGGGCGCGCCAGAGGTTCTTCAGTTCGGTCAGCGCGCCGCGCAGCGCGTCGTCCAGGCTGGTGGCCCGGGACAGGCACGTGCTCAGCGACGCCAGGGCGCTCTCCCGCTGGACGGCGTAGTGCTCCGCGGTGACGTCGCGGAAGGTGCCGACGGTCACCCTGCGGCCGGTTTCCGGGTCCTGGGCCTGGTTGAAGGTGGCGCTGATCCACAGCCGGTGCCCGTCGCGGTGGGTGACGGGCAGGGTGTGGCTGCCCCGGCCCTGGCCGAGCAGGTCCGCGAAGGACTCGGCGACCTGCCGGTGCGCCTCGGGATCGGTCTCGGCGTCGGGCCACCAGGGATGGGCGGGCGCGTACGGCAGGCCGTCGGCCCCGTAGCCGAGGATGTCGGCGAAGGAGGCGTTGATCTCGATGACCGCGCCGTTCTCGTCACAGACGAAGAACGCCTCCCGAAGGGAGTCGATCAGCGCGGTGCGCCAGCGGGCGTGGTGGCCGCGCAACCGGGCCAGTTCCACGCTCGCCCGTACACGTGCCAGCAGTTCGGCCGCGGTGAACGGCTTGACGAGGTAGTCGTCGGCACCGGCCCGCAGGCCCTCGATGGAGGCCTCCTGCCCGGCCCTGGCGGACAACAGCAGGATGGGAACCGAGGCGGTGCGCGAGTCGGCCCGGAGCGCCGCGACCAGCCCCAGGCCGTCCAGGTGGGGCATCATCACGTCGCTGACCACCAGGTCGGGAGTGGTCGTGCGGACGGCCCGCAGGGCCTGCCGTCCGTCGCCGACCGCGTCGACCAGGTAACCGGCCCCCCGCAGGATGCGGGCGAGGTACTCGCGCATGTCGGCGTTGTCGTCGGCGATCAGCACCCGTGCCGGGGGGTCGGAGGCCGGAGCCGCCCCCGCCGCCTCCGTCGTCCCGGCGGCCGGATCGTCGGGCAGCCAGCGCAGCGCCTCCTGCAGGTAGGGGTCGGCCGCGGCGGAGGTCACGGAGAGGGACCCGGCGAGGGACGGGGTCGTACCGGTGGCCGGGGTCAGCGCCTCGGGGGGCAGGTGGGCGTGCCCGAAGGGCAGACGGATGGTGAAGGTGGTGCCCTCTCCTTCGACGCTGTCGGCGGTGATGGTGCCGCCGTGCAGACCGACGAGCTCCCACACCAGGGCCAGCCCGATTCCGCTTCCCTCGTTGGAGCGGGACCGGGTGTTCTCGATGCGGTGGAAGCGCTCGAACAGCCTGGGCAGTTCCCCGGCGGGCACGCCGATGCCGGTGTCCTCGACGGTGACCACGGCGTGGCCGTCGCAGGCGCGCACGCGGACCCGGATGGAGCCGTCGAAGGTGAACTTCAGCGCGTTGCTGAGCAGGTTGAGGATCACCTTCTCCCACAGGCCGTAGTCGATGTGGACCGGACCGTCCAGCGGGGGACAGTCGACGTCGAAGGACAGACCGGCCTTCTCGACGGCCGAGCGGAACACGCTGGCCAGGTCGGAGGTGACGGCGGCCAGGTCGACCGGCTGGTAGCGGGCCCGCATACGGCCGGCCTCGATGCGGGAGAAGTCCAGCAGGGTGTTGACGAGCTTGCCCAGCCGCAGCCCGTTGCGGTGGACGGTCTCCAGCTCCTGGCGTATCCGGGGATCCGCCTCGGCGAGCTGCCCGCGCAGCTCATCCAGCGGCCCCATGATCAATGTGAGCGGGGTGCGGAACTCGTGACTGATGTTGGAGAAGAACGTGGTCTTGGCCCGGTCGAGCTCGGCCAGTTCCTCGGCCCGCCGCTGCTGGGCCTGGTAGTTGCGGGCGCTGGCGACCCCCGCCGCGATGTGCCCGGCGACCAGCTCGGCGAATCCACGGTAACCGTCGTCCAGCGGCCGGTACCGGTTCAGCGCGGTCACCAGGAACCCGTACGGCCCGCCGCCCTGTCGCAGCAGCGGCAGGACCAGTGCCTGCGTGGGCGGCTGTGGCCAGTCCCCGGTGGGCAGGGCGGTGAACGGAGCCCTCCCGAGGTCCACGAGCGCCGGTTCTCCCTGGGCGAGTGTCGCGGCGGGCCACACTCCGTCCGTGTCCCCGGCGGGCAGGGCCGCCGGGGCGGCGGGATGTCCGGGGGCGACGCCGGTCGCGTTGGCCAGCCGGGCGGAGCCGTCGTCCTGGAACAGGTAGGTCAGCGTGAAGGGAAGGTCCCGCAGGTTGCGGCCGAGTTGCCTGCCGGTGAAGGCGAGCATCTCCTGCTCGGTGCGCACCACGCTGAGGTCGGAGCCCAGGTGCCGCAGCGTCGTCATCCGCCGTCCGCCGACGACCCGCTCGGTGTCCTCGCTGACCACGCACAACATGCCGACCACCTGGCCGTCGTCGTCACGCAGGGGGCTGTAGGAGAAGGTGTGGTAGGTCTCCTCCGGATACCCCGACCGCTCAAGGAACAGCAGCAGGGCCTCGTCCCAGGTCGCCCTGCCGGTGGTCAGCACGGTGTCGATCCGGGGGCCGATGTCGTCCCAGATCTCCGCCCACACCTCGTTCGCCGGGCGGCCGAGCGCCCACGGGTACTTGCGGCCCAGCGTGTCGCGCCGGTAGGCGGCGTTGCAGAAGAACGTCAGGTCCGGCCCCCAGGCCATCCACATCGGGAACCGGGACGACAGCAGGATGCTCACCGCCGTCCGCAGGCTCTGCGGCCAGCGAGCCGGTGACCCGAGGGGGGTCGCCTCCCAGTCAACCAGGGCGAGATCACCGCCGATCTCGCCGTCGACGGCGAACACGTCGGCTCCCGCCGTCACCGACGGTTCACGCCCAGCGTCTTCAGAACGCGTCACCGAACGCCCTTTCACCCACCTGACCGGATCCCGAAGCCGCCACTCGTCCCGGTCGCGTCCACGGCCCATGATGCACGTCCCGTTCTCTTGCCGATGTGGGGAAGAAAACACCGGCATCGCCCCGCTACCTTGGCCGCTGTATTATTTTTTCACCCATTGTAGGACAATTCGGTCTTTTTCCGGTGCGTGTGGCCGGGCCGACGAGGTACGAAAAGCACCCCTCGGGAGTACGGTGGCCAGGGCCTGAGGGCCCGGGGCAGGAGAATCCACCCCGGAGCGCAGGCACATATCGGCCGTCCATGGGCAGTAACCGGTTCGGCGCTCGTCGCCACGACCAGTAAGCATCACACAAGACAGGTGAACACCGATGTCGACCAAGGGCGCCGAGGGCAGGCGGTGCGAAGAGCGAGGACGGACCGGCCTGTCGGCCAGGGCGGACACGAACATGGAGCGCTTCGCCGCTCTGGTGGCCCGGACGTTGCGGGCACCGGTGGCGCTGGTGTCCCTGGTCGAGGGAGACCGTCAGGTCTTCCCCGGCCTGGCAGGCCTGACAGGACCATGGGCCGAGAGCCGGCAGAGTCCGCTGTCGCACTCGCTGTGCCGGTACGTCGTGACGGACGGCGAACCGCTGGTCCTGACCGACGCCCGCCTCGACGAGCGGGTGCGCGCCGTCCCGGCCGTCGCCGAGCTGGGGATGGTCGCCTACGCGGGGATGCCGCTGACCGACGAGGACGGGCGGGTGCTGGGGTCGCTGTGCGCGGTCGACACCACCGCCCGCCGGTGGACCGACGCGGAACTGACCGACCTGGCCGACCTGGCCGCGGCGTGTTCGAGTGAGTTGCGGCTGCGCCTGGCCTCCCGCGCCGCGGAGGACGCCCGCGCGGCCGCGGAGGAGGCGCGCGCGACCGCCCAGGCCAACGCCGCGATGCTGCTGCGCGCCTCCCAGGAGATGGCCGAGGCCACCAGCGTCCAGGACGTGCGGCAGCGACTGCGCCACCTGGTGATCGGCGCCCTGGCGCCGCACTACATCGGACTGAGCCTGCTGCGGGACGGCAGGCTGACGCGGGTGCCCGACACCGACGGCCCGCACGAGGTCGAGGAGGTCCTCGGCCAGTACGACACCGAGGCGCCCTTCCCCTCGGCACGGGCGCTGCGCGATCGCCGGATGATCGCCATCCCCAGCCGGGAGGACCTGGCGGCCCGGTACAGCCCCGAGGCGGTGGCCGCGTTCGACTCCCTGGGCCTGACCTCGGCGGTGTGCCTGCCGCTGATCGCCAGCCGCGGCCCGGTCGGCGTGCTCATGGTCGGCTGGAATCGGCACCACCAGCCGGACCTGGTGGAACAGGCGACACTGAACGCGCTGGCCAGCTACACCGCGCACACCGTGGCACGCGCACTGTTCCTCGGCGAACGCATCACCGTCGCCCGCCAGCTGCAGAGCGCCATGCTGACCGACCTGCCCGCCACACCCGGACTGGACAGCGCCGCCCTGTACCGGCCCGCCGCCACCGACGACATGGTCGGGGGCGACTGGTACGACAGCTTCCCGCTGCCCGGCGTCCCCGGCGGGCCGGTGACGTCCTCCCTGGCGATCACCGTGGGCGACATCACCGGCCACGACATACGGGCCGCCGCCCTGATGGGACAGGTGCGCAGCATGCTTCGTCAGGCCGTACTCGACCACCCCGCGCTCGGGCCCGCGGCCGCGCTGACCGCTCTCGAACACGCCTGCCTGAGCCTGCGGCTGCCCGCGACCGGCAGCATCCTGCACGCCCGTCTGGAGCACGGCGACGCCGGATGGGCGTTGACCTGGTCGAACGCCGGTCACCCGCCTCCGCTGCTGCTCCTGCCCGACCGGAGCACCCGGCGGCTCGACCAGCACGACGTGCTGTTCTATCCGGGTCTCGGCCATCCACCGCGTACCGACCACCGCATGGATCTGGTGCCCGGCTCGACGCTGCTGCTGTACACCGACGGCCTCGTCGACCGGCCCGGCCGGGACGTCGAGCAGGCCATCGGCACCACCCGCGCGTTGCTGGCCGCCCACGGGGAGCGGCCGCTGCCCGAGCTGCTGGAGACACTGGCCGACGAGATGGCCGGGCCGAAGGCCGACGACGACGTCGCCATGCTCGCCGTACGCGTCCCGCTCCGTCCGCATGCCTGAGCCCGGCGGGCACCCGGGGCCGGCGCGGCGCACAGGACGCCCGGATGTGCCTTACCGTGGTCCCAGAGCCGTGTACCGGCAGGGGGCGCCTGTCAGTGGAAGGGAAGCCATGTCGCACCACGCCGACCAGAACGACCAGACGGGGCAGGCGCAGCAGGCCTTCACCGTGGAGGCCGGTACAGACGGCTATCCGACGATCGTGCACGTGTGCGGTGCGCTGGACTACGACACCTCTCCCGTGCTGGGCGCCGTGATCGACAGGCTGTGGGAGGAGCTGGACGGCGACCACCTGCTGCTGAACCTGGAACGAACCACCTTCTGCGACTCGGTCGGCCTGAGCCGCCTCGTCGCCGCCTTCACCGGTTCCCAGCAGCGGGGGGTGACGCTGCTGCTGGTCGCCCCGCAGCCCTTCATGCGCCACGTCCTTGACCTGACCGGCCTGTCGCGGATCCTGATGATCCGCGACAGCCTCGCCCAGGCGCTCGACGAGGCCCGGGAGCGCTCCACGAACGACCAGGGCCACGTGCCCTCCCTGTGAGGCCCTCGGCCGGCGCCACGCCCGGACCCCGGGTCGCGGGACCGGCTACCCGTGCTGGGGCACCGGCCGCGTGTCGGCGAAGGGGACCGCGGGAAGGGGGAGCGTCACCTCGACCGTGGTGCCCTCCCCGGGGCCGCCGCTGACGAGGCAGAGCCCGCCCAGCTCCGAGGTGCGCTCGCGCATGGAGGTCAGGCCGACACCCGCGCGGCGATCCGGCGCCAGCCCGGCGCCGTCGTCGACGATCAGCAGGCGCAGCGCCTCGGGTTCGCGGCGCAGTTCGACCCGGACGTGGGTGGCGTTCGCGTGCCGCCGGACGTTGGTCAGCGCCTCCTGCGCGATCCGGTAGACGGCCACCTCGACGGCGGCGGGCAGGTCGTCCAGCTCGCCCTCGACGCTCACCTCGGTGACGGGTCCCTCGGGGGTGGCGGGTCCGGCGAGCGCCCGTACGGCGGCGGCCAGCCCGAGGTCGTCGAGGGCGGGCGGGCGCAGGCCGTAGACGAGCTGCCTGATGTCGCCGGTGACCGAGTCCATGCCGGAGCGCAGCTCACGCAGCAGCCCGTCGGCGGCGTCGGGGGAGGTCTTCAGGCTGAGGCGGGCCATGTTGATGGTCATGGCCAGCCCGCTGAGCGTCTGCCCGAGGCCGTCGTGCAGGTCACGGCGCAGCCGCCGCCGTTCCTCCTCCCTGGTGCTCAGGATGCGCTCCCGGGAACGTTGCAAGTCGGCCGACATCCGCAGCGCGTGCGCCACGTCGGCCGCGTAGGGGACCAGCGTGGCCAGCACCCGCTCGTCGTGCGCGGCGGGGAAGCGGCGCGGGGTCGGCGGTCCGACCAGCAGCCGCCCCACCCGCTCGCCGTGCCAGACCAGCGGCACCTCACGGGGGGCGTCGCCGATCTGCCCGCTGGTCGCGCTCGCCACGCCGACCCGCTGTCCCGGCTCGCCGCCGGTCACCTCGACCGTGACCCCCTGTACGGCCAGGCCCTCACGCAGCACGCCGATCACCGACGCCAGCGCCTGCGCCGGATCCCCCCGGCGTACCTCCTGGACCAGCCGTTCCGCGAGCACACGCGGGTCGCCGACCGGACCGTAGAGCAGGCGGTCGATGGACCGTTGCAGCGTCCGGCCCAACGGCTGGAAGAACGCGCCGGTGAACAGGGCCGCGGCGAGCCCGGCGATCTGGTCGAGGCCGGAGACCAGCAGGCTCGACAGCGCGGCCACGCCGAAGTAGACCCCACCGACCACGGCCAGCAGCCCCGCCGCGACGAAGGTCCGGCTGACGATGGTGTCGATGCCGTACAGCCGGTAGCGCATCACCGAGAACAGCAGCGCGACCGGGATGAGCATCGCCCACAGGATCGACAGCCAGGTCAGCTCAGGCGCGGCGACGCCGACGAACATGAACACGATGTACCCGGCGAACGCCAGCAGCGGCCAGCCGATCTGCCGCCTGACCTCCGGGTCCGCCCCGCGGAAACGCAGCAGCATGGACAGCGCCGCCAGCGGCAGCGTCGCCAGGATCCCCGTCCAGTTCACCACCAGCATCGTCTGGTGGTACGGCGCCAGCTCGGGGATCTGCAGCGGGTTGTGGATGACCGCAGGGAACAGGTAACCCTCAAGCGGCGGGTCGGGGCGGATGAACTGGCGAGTGGTCTCGGCGACGGTGGACACCACGCCGAGCAGCACCACCGCCCGCCAGCGCCGCGAGGGCAGCCTGCCGTCCGGGGAGTACAGCGGCAGCAGCATCTCCAGCGCGAGCCCGGAGACCCCCCAGCCCAGATACACCGCGAACCTCAGGAACCCCGCGAGCGTGAGGTGCCCGTGCGAGGCGGTCAGCAGCATCATCGCCTGGCAGAAGTCGTGTACGGCGCCGCCGAGCCCGCCCAGGCACATCAGCCACGCCAGCTTGAGCCTGGGCCGGTGCGCGATGAGGAACGCGCCGACGGCGGGGAAGGTCACCCCCGCCGCCGTCAGCGGCGTGACGGTCTCGGGCGACTTCCACTCCTCGGGGAGGGTCGCGTAGATCCATATGGCCGCGGTCACGAGCAACGGAGACACCACGGCCAGGACGACGGTGACCGCCCTGGCTGCCCACGCCATCCCACTCCCGCTTTCCGGCGCTTGTTTTCGCCTGACCCTAGTGTGCCTTTGGGGCGGTACAAAGGTCACGATTCACCACCATTGTGGCAGGGGCGTTATCAAGGGAAGCGCCGGATTTCACACTGATGACCGCCAGCTCGTTCACACAACGGCGGGAATGAGATACAAACTCTCAGTGATCCCGATCGATGGCACTGATCCTCGGCGAATCGGTCCGTACCACATCATGGGCAGATTGGGAGCGGGCGGCATGGGGGTCGTGTACGCCGGTCTTGCCCCGGACGGCGCCCGCGTCGCGGTCAAGCTCGTCCACGACTCCCTCGCCGGAGACCCGGAGTTCCGGATGAGGTTCGCGCGGGAGATCTCCGTCCTCACCCGGGTACGGGGCCTGTGCACCGCGCGGATCCTCGAATCCGACGCGGACGCGGCACGCCCCTGGCTGGCCGCCGAGTACGTGCCGGGGCGGACGCTGGGCGACCACGTCCGGGCCGACGGCCCCCTGACGGGGGATCAGTGGTTCGGCCTCGTGGTGGGGCTGGCCGAGGCGCTGGTCGCGGTCCACGCCGTGGACGTCGTGCACCGTGACATCAAGCCCTCCAATGTGATCCTCGCGCCGAACGGCCCCAAGCTCGTGGACTTCGGGATCGCGCGGGCCCTCGACGGGACGTCCGTGACCCGCACCGGGGCTCTGGTCGGCACCCCCGGCTGGTTGAGCCCGGAGGAGTACCGCAGCACGTCGGCAGGACCGGCCGCCGACGTCTACGGCTGGGGACTGCTCGCCGTGTACGCGGCGACCGGCAGACCGCCCTACGGCACGGCCCGTCCCGAGGTCCTCGCGCTCAGGGTCCTCAACGACCCGGTGGACACCTCCGAAGTCCCCGAACCCCTGCGCGAGCTGGTCGGCAGAGCACTGGCCAAGGACCCGGCGTCGCGGCCCTCCGCGCGGGAGATCCTGGCGGAGGCGTCGCAGGCGTGGCGGATCGACGGGACCGACGAACTGACGACACGGCTCGACCACACCTGGGAGCCTCCCGTCGAGGACGTCCCCTGGCGGAAGGAGGAAGAGGAGGAGCAAGCCGGGCAGGAAGAGCAGGACAGCCCGGACAAGCAGGGGGAGCAGGGCAGGCGGGAGACGCGGAAGGGCGGCCGTCGCCGGGGCGTGCTGGCCGGTACCGTGGCCGTCGCCGTCGTGGGGGTGGTGGGAGCGGTCCTCTGGTCCCTGCCGGACGGGGCCGGCCTGTTCGCCGCGCCCTCGTCCACGCCACGGTCGACCCCACCGTCCGCCCCGGTGTCCACCCCACCGTCCAGCCCGTCGACCGTGCCCGCCTCGACGACTCTCTCGACGCCCCCGCCACCTTCGACGACCCCGGCCACTCAGATACGGCCGGAAGCCCCGGAGACGACCGCCGACCTTGCCGCCGCCCTCGACCTGGCGCTGACCATGACCCCTTCGGCGAGTTTCTCCTACGAGGGCGGTTTCACCCAGAGTTCCGCCGTCGCGACGGTGACCGGCAGGGTGGTGAACCGTACCGCTCACGCCGGCCGTGACGATTTCGACATCAAGATCGGGGGCGACGAGTTCGATGATCGTCACGTCGTCGTCCGTGACGGTGTCCTCTATCCCGGTAAGAAGAACCTGTTGAGCCTGAAGGCGGGCACCGCCGAGTGGGCCGTGCTCATGGTCGCGGGAACAGCCGGGCCGTCCGTCATCGGTGAGGTGGTGGCCAACTCCACCCGGATGGAGCGCAAAGGACACACCTACTCGGGAACCCTGGCCGTCGACAAGACGAACGGGCTCCTGCGGGAGCTTCTCGACTCGTGGATGGGTGGGGACGTCATGAAGGAGGGT
Source organism: Streptosporangium sp. NPDC020072 (assembly GCF_040631445.1). NCBI lineage: Bacteria > Bacillati > Actinomycetota > Actinomycetes > Streptosporangiales > Streptosporangiaceae > Streptosporangium > Streptosporangium sp. NPDC020072. The sequence continues at coordinate 20,945 of NZ_JBEYAB010000012.1, forward strand.
TCTCGTTCGTACCTCACTTACCTGCTGACCACTGACACGCACGACAGGCCGAAGGCGTTCCACCTCGTCTGGAGCTTCCCCACCGGAAGCGCCGGCATCTACCGGGCCGACTTCACCACCACCTACAGCGACTGGCGCTCCGCCGAGTGACCTCGGGGTCTGGGTGTTCTCAGCGATTCGGGCTGATCAGGCCTGGCTCGTAGGCGACGATCACGAGTTGGGCTCTGTCTCGGGCGTGGAGTTTCGCCAGGAGCCGTCCGATGTAGGTCCTCACCGTGGCCGCTCGGCGAATTCGGTGCCGGACAGGTCGCGTGCCACCAGGACGCTCAGGACCGTGATCCGTTCGGTGAGGCGGTAGGAGCCCGCAGAAGGTCCCGCCAGCCGGCGGGCCAGTTGGCCAGTGCGAGAACGCCCATGATGAGGAGGTGGGTGGGCGCGGCCCAGCTTTCCACCGCCGGGTCGTGGTTGACGATGTGGGTGGTGACCGCGCCGGTGAGCACGAACATCAGCGTTGTGGCGCCCAGGAAGCGCGTTCGCCGGTTGGGGATCACGAGCAGGACGGCGGCGGCACCTTCCAGGGCGCCGACCACGAAGCGCATCCAGGAGGGGTAGCCCCAGTCGGCGAACTTCACGGAGTACGCCGTGCTGAATATCGTGTCTCCCGGCCAGTACTTGGTCACGGCGCCCAGCATGAACTGAAGGGCTATGAACCAGTGCAGGCCAGTCTTCAGGTGTTTCGACATGTGCTCTCCCCTTTCGGGGCAGGTCAGACCTCCGCGTTGCCGGAGGCGTCTTTTCTCTTCGCTGGGATCGCGACACGCCCCGCACCGGGGTGCAGCCGTCCGGGACGGCGGCGCGTGGTCCCGCCGTCCCGGGCTTGGCGCAGAAGGCCGCGGTCACTCCGCGTAGGGCTGGTCCGTTCCCCGGGGGCTGTAACCGAGACTCCAGACGTAGCCGTCCGGGTCGGCGAAGGTGCCGCCGTACCCGCCCCACGGCAGGGCACCGGCGGGCTTGAGGACTGTGGCGCCGGCCTTCTCGGCCTCCGCCATGATCTCGTCGACCCGCGCCTCACCACGGACGACGTAGGTCAGGACCAGTCCGCTGAAGCCGCTGCCCTCAGGGCTTGTGCCCACCTGGTCGGCCAGGCCCTCGCGACCGTAGAAACCGACGGGCGAGGCGCCGTCCGACTCGAAGAACACCGAGATGCCGTAGTCGTTCTTGATCTTCCAGCCGAGTCCCTCCGTGTAGAACCGCTTGGCCCGGTCCATGTCCCGGACTCCGAGAAGGATCGAGCTGACGTGCGCTTTCATGCCTTGCTCCCTGTGCGTGGGGTGGTGTGCGCCGGCGGGCCGGACATCCGGGCCGGGGCCCGGATGTCACATCGGCGTGCGTTCGCCGGTCAATTGGTATGACAGGCACGGACGGAGGAATGTGACAGATGGCTGAGCAGGACTGGCTGAGCGAGCGGTTCGCCGAGCACCAGAACCGCCTGTACGCGGTGGCCTATCGGATGCTCGGCTCCTCGACCGAGGCCGAGGACGCGGTGCAGGAGGCCTGGCTGCGGGTCGGCCGCGCCGAAACCGGCCAGGTGGAGAACCCGGCCGGTTGGCTGACCACCGTCGTCGCCCGGGTCTGCCTGAACATGCTGGAGACGCGCCGGGCCCGGCGTGAGGAGTCGGCCGGGGCGCTGCCGCCAGAACCGGCCGAACCGCGACCGAGCACCCACCCGGTCGGCCAGGCCACCCCCGAGGAGGAGACGCTTCTGGCCGATTCGGTCGGTGTCGCGCTGATGGTGGTGCTGGACACGCTGACTCCCGCCGAGCGGCTCGCGTTCGTCCTGCACGACGTCTTCGCCGTGTCGTTCACCGAGATCGGCGCCATCCTCGACCGCTCCCCGGCGGCGGCCCGGCAACTCGCGAGCCGGGCCCGGCGCCAGGTGCGGGGAACGGCCGACGCCTCCGACGCCGCGCGATCGGCGAAGCGGGAGATCGTCGAGGCGTTCCTCGCCGCGGCCAGAGGAGGGGACTTCACCGCCCTGGTCGAGTTGCTCGATCCGGAGGCCGTGGCCATAGAGATCCGCGGCGCCGAAGCGGTGGCGGCGTTCTTCGCCGGACGGGCCCAGGCCGCCAGGCTCGCCCTGGTCGACGGCGTCCCGGCGGCCGTCTGGTCACACCGGGGCCGGCCGAAGGCCGTCATCACGTTCACCGTCCACGACGGGAAGATCACCCGCATCGCCGTCGAAACCGATCCGGACCGGCTCCGCGACCTCGACATCGTCCATCTCCTGGCCGGTGAGGAGGAGCGGCGTTGACCGGCGTCCGGTCAGGGCGCGGAACGCCGTTTTCGGGGAGGGAGGTCAGCGGTTCGGGCTGATCAGGCCTGACTCGTAGGCGATGATCACGAGTTGGGCTCTGTCTCGGGCGTGGAGTTTCGCCAGCAGCCGTCCGATGTAGGTCTTCACCGTGGCCGGTGACAGCTGTAGCCGCTCGGCGAGTTCGGTGTTGGACAGGCCGCGCGCCACCAGGGTCAGGACCTCCCGCTCCCTTTCGGTCAGGAGCTGGAGTTCGCGGGTCAGCACCGGGGGCCGTTCGGGGGAGCGGGCGAACTCGGCGATCAACCGGCGGGTGACGGTCGGGGCGAGGAGCCCCTCTCCCCGGGCGACGAGGCGGATCGCGTCGCACAGTTCCGCGGGCCGGGTGTCCTTGAGCAGGAACCCGCCCGCCCCGGCGCGCAGCGCGGCGTACACGTGGGAGTCCAGGTCGAACATGGTCAGGATCAGGACCCGCACCCCCTGGGTCTCCGGCGTCCCGCAGATCCGCCTGGTGGCCTCGATGCCGTCCATCGTCGGCATGCGCACGTCCATGAGCACGATGTCGGGCAGGTGGGCGAGGGCGAGTTCGACGGCCTCCGCGCCGGTGCCCGCCTCCGCGACGACGGTCATCTCGGGCTCGTTCTCGATCAGCGCCCGGAAACTGCCCCGCAGCAGGGCCTGGTCGTCGGCGACGAGCACCCGGATCGGCTCGGTCACAGCGCCTCTTCGTAGCGCAGGGTCGCGTTCACCTGGAATCCCCCATCCGGCAGCGGCCCCGCGGCGAACCGCCCGCCGTACATCGTGACCCGCTCCCGCATGCCGATGATGCCGTGTCCCGGGGAGGTCGCGGGAGACGGGGCGCCGTGGCCGTCGTCGGTCACCTCGATCGTCACGACCCCCTGCCCGGCCAGGACGTTCACCCGGCAGCGGGCCGGGGCCGCGTGCTTGACGACGTTCGTCACGGCCTCCTGGACGATCCGGTAGGCGGCGAGCTCGACGGGTTCCGGGAGGTCGTCCCCGCCCTCGACCGACAGTTCGACGTCCACCCCGGCCATGGCGGCCCGCTCGGCGAGTTCGGTGAGGCCGCCGAGGGTCGGCACGGGGGCCGGTCCGGTGTCCTCCCGGAGCACCCCGAGCAGTCTGCGCGTCTCGGTGAGCGCCTGCCTGCTCGTCGCCTCGATGACCCGCAGCGCGTCGAGGGCCTCCTCCGGCCGGTTCCGCGCCAGGTGGTTGGCGACGCTCGCCTTGACCGCGATCAACTCCATCCCGTGGGTCATCACGTCGTGCAGCTCACGGGCGATCCGCAGCCGCTCGTCGACCAGCACCTGGTGCTCACGCTGCCGTTCCAGGCGTGCCTCCTGGTCACGGCGTTCACGCACGTTGAGCGCCCGCCGCCAGGCACCCCCGAGCAGCGGCAGGGCCAGGACGTACCACCACGCGCCGCCGGGGAGCGGCAGGTCACCGACGGCGGCGGCGACCACCGTCGCGGCGGCGGTGCAGGCCATGGCCCGTGCCGCGAGTTCCCTGCGGGCGCCGAGTGTCAGCGTGTACAGGGCGCAGGCCGTGGCGACGAACGGGTCCCACAGCAGGCCGAGCGCGGCGGCGGGGACCGAAAGCCCCATGATCACGACGAACGCCCCGAACGGCCGGTACCGCCTGAGCGCGAGCGGTACGGCGATCGCGGCGGCGACGGCCAGTGAGACCGGGAGCCGCCACGGGGACCCGGTCTGGTCCATGAGCAGGTTGCCCGCGAGACCGATGTCCACGGTCAGGAGCGCGACGGCCGTCATGACATCGGCGGCGACCTGACGGCGGGTGGGCTTCTCTGCGGGCATGACCGGTACGGTAACGCGCCGCCGAACCAGGACACATCCACCCAGGGAGGATCATCCCTGGGGATGAACGACAGCCCTGGGGCTGACCGGGAAGTGTCCACGGAGGGCTGATCCGCCCCGGGTGGACGCGGTGCGATCGTCGGGCCATGCCAACCGACCACAGCTTCCCCGGCCGCCGGATCAGCGCGGTCTCCATGATCGTCGGACCCCTGCTCCTGCTGGCGGGGGCGTTGACGCGGGTGCCGTTCCCCTTCTCCTTCACCGAGCAACTGGCGGCCGTACCGCGGGCTCCCGGCCTGGTGATCGGCGGCTACACCGCGTTCCTGGCGGGCAACGTGCTGATGTGGCCCGCCGTCGTCACGCTGGCCCGCGGGATCGGGCGGACCCATCCCATGTGGGCCGCGTGGGGTGGGGCGTTCGTCATCTTCGGGCTGTTCGAGCGCACCTTCCACGCCGGGATCAACCAGACCGCGTTCCGGCTGGTGCTGCGGCGCGGCCTGGACTCCGCGACGGCCTTCGTCCAGGACTCCTACCAGGACACCCATCTGTTCAGCTACCTGTCGTTCACGATCATGTTCGGCTGGTACGTCCTGGCCTTCGGCGCCTACCGCAGCCGGGTCCTCGGCCTGACCGGCTCGATCGCGCTCGCCTCGATGGGGACGGTGCCGCTCGGCGTGCTCAAGGGGACGGACGCGTTCACGATCGCCGGGACCCTGGGGTTGTGCGTGGCGTTCCTGCCGCTGGGGTTCAGGCTCGTGCGTGAGGGGCCGAGGCCGAGCCGCCGCTCCGTCCTGCTCACCCTGCTCGGCACGGCGGTCGTCGGCCTGCTCGCCTACGCGAGCACCCTCGGCTGAGCCACTCGAACGCCGTTCTCACCCGTTGTTAGACTCCCGGAATGCGGATTCCTGGAGACGAACAGATTCGCGCGCTCCACGAGAAGTACGCGCCCACGCGGGAGGCGTTCGAGCTCGTCTTCACCCACTGCGAAATCGTGTGCGGCATCGCCGAGCAGATTCTCGCGCGTACCGGATCCGACCTCGACAGGGACCTTGTGCGGGCGGGAAGCCTGCTTCACGACATCGGGGTCTACCGGCTTTACGGCGCCGACGGAGAACTCGATCACACACATTACGTACGGCATGGCGTACTCGGTCACGAACTCCTCCGTGAGGAGGGATTTCCTGAGGAGATCTGCCGCTTCTGCTCCTGCCACACCGGAGTGGGGATCAGCCGGGACGACGTGCGGAACCAGGGGCTTCCCATCCCCGTCGCCGACTATGTCGCCGAGTCGGGTGAGGAGAGACTGGTGATGTACGCCGACAAGTTCCACAGCAAGTCCACCCCGCCCACATTCGTCTCCGCCGCGTCCTACGCCACCCGGGTCCGGCGCTTCGGCGAGGACAAGGTCGTCGCGTTCAAGGCGATGTGCGAAACCTTCGGCGTTCCCGATCTCACGCCTTTCACCACGGCCTACGGGTGCGCCGTGGTCTAGGACGGGCGTACGGCAGGGCGGCCTCTCCCGTCTGACGAGGTCGTGGTCCCGTCAGGAGAGCCGGAGGTGATCCCACTCGGAGGCCTCCAGCGGGGTGGCCGTCTCCACGGGGACGACCAGCCCGGCCCTCCCGCGCGACCCGCCGGGGCCCGTGGGGTCGCCGACGCGCAGCAGGACCCGGGCGGGCTCCCCCAGAACCTCCTCGGGCACCTCGTACAGGGCGAGGGTCAGGGCCGGATCGCGGGGGTCCTCCGCCGAGGCGACCAGCGGCAGCCCGGTCTCGGCGACGTAGCGGTCCCAGCCGAGGGACTCGATGGCGCACCTGCGGACCTCGGCGTCCTTCTCCGCCGCGATGGCCTCGCAGTTCGGGGCCTCGATCACCCACTTCGGAACGCGGGTGCCGTGCCAGGCGTAGAGCGTGTGCCCGTCGGGCCAGGAGAGCGCGGGCCCGTTCTCGCAGTGGAGCCGCAGGTCGCCGTCACGCCGGATCGCGACGGGACGTCCGGACATGACGACCGCGCCGGCCAGGGGGATCCACCAGCCGAGTCTGCGGGTCACCTCCGCCAGCGCGTCCAGGCGTTCGTCGGGTCCCGCCCCGGCCACACGCAGGGCGGAGGTGTAGAACGCGATCCAGTAGGCGTCCCTCCAGATGTCCTTGGCCCCCCACACGTACCTGGACGGATCGGATCCGGCCCGGTCGCCCAACTGGCTCAGGAGCTGCCCCCGTAACTGGGCGCGGAGCTGCCCCCACAGCGGCTCCCAGAGCCGGGCGCGGAGCTGACATCGGAGCCGGTCCAAGAGCCGCTGCCCGAGCCGGTCCCTGAGCCGGCCCTCCAGGCACTCCTTGAGCCGGTTCTCGAAGTGCCCACAGCGGACGATGGAGCCGCCAAGGGCGGAGACCATCGGGAAACAACCGGGTGGCGAGTCCACCCACACCTTGAGAAGGGGCGGCTCCAGGCCGACCAGCGCGTACATCTCGCGCACCGCCCGCTCCGCCTCGCCCCTGTCGACGGGGCGGGTGGACAGGCCGTCGCGCATCCACTGGTCACGGATACCGGCGACGAGGGTCTCGTGCTCGGCGGTGAGGACGCCCTCGAAGGGGGGCAGGGGTGTGCCGCTCATCTGCAGTCGGTCATCCATCTCGGAGAGTCGCTCAGGACGATCGGTGACACCGCCGGTCCGGACTTCTCGTCGGCCGCCTCCGGACGCGTTCGCCGGGTCGAAGGAACCGGGCGAAACACGAAGCGTGCCGGCGCTCTTCTTCGAGCGGCTCGGTCCGGAGGGGAAACCTGCGTTGTTCCGATGCCGCCAGGTTCACCGAACATTCTTGCGAGCCACTTGGAATTCGCTGGAGGACATTCTTGCGAGCCACTTGGAATTCGCTGGCGTTAGGGAAGTCGCCGGTAAGGGCGCCGGATCTCAGTCGCGGTGTGGTGCCCGCGGTTTCAGGGGGGCGAGGTGGCGGCCGACGGCACGGGCCAGTGTCTCGACGTCACCGCCGGGCTCGGGCTGCACGTTTCCCTCGACGAGCAGGTTGGCCAGGCCGTGCATCATCGCCCATGTGGCGACGGCGGCGGTCCAGTCGGTCGAGCCGTCCGGCATGGTGGTGCCGCTCAGCCACTGGTGCCAGGCCCGGTCGCGGGCGGCCACGAAGTCGGGGTCACGGCTGTTGAGCAGGTCGGGGACGCGCATGACCGCGAAGTGGGCGGGGTGGGCGGTGGCGAAGAGGACGTAGGCGACGCCCTGCTCAACGAGTCCGCCGGTGACCCGGACCCGTTCCAGCTCGTCGGCCAGCAGGTGGTAACCCTCGACTGCGATCGCGGTGAGCAGGCCGGCCTTGTTGCGGAAATGGTGAGTGGGAGCGGCGTGGGAGACGTCCGCCCGGCGGGCGATCTCGCGAAGGCTCAGCGCGACCGGCCCGTCCTTCGCGACGGCCTCCAGCGCGGCGTCCAGCAGGGCCCGCCGCAGGTCCCCGTGATGATAGGACTGCTTACTCACGGCGATCAGCCTACCGGGGCCGCCTGAACGCCGTAATGCCCCCTCAGGGCTGCGGACCTGCTCAATCATCGGCCGGGCGGCCGCCCCGGGTCCCGGTTTTCGTGGGAACCCACGACGCGGGCCGCCTCCGGGATCACGGCTTCGCCGGGTCCCGTTCGGCTCCCTTCGGCGGCCGGAGAAGAACCGGGACGAGGGCCGCGTGGCCCGCCGTGCCGGACGGCTCGCCGTACGGGCTCGGGGCCGGGCGGACATCGGCCCCGGAATGACCCACCTCAATCTTGCCGTTGCCAAGATTGAATCCGCGTCGTATCTTGTCGATGTCAAGTTCGGCATCGGGGGGCCGGCCGGCAGGGGTGGTGCCGGCGGATCCCACGACGGCCTCGGCCGGGGGCCGGCCTGCTCAAACGGTGGTCTCGACAGACCGGTGAGCAGACCGGTGCCGACGCCGCTCACCCGGAGCCGAACCCGGACGGTGAGCCGTTCGCGTCCGTCGTGGACGACGCGGATCGAGATCGAGTGAAGACGATGGGGAAACGTGGACATGCAGGCTGTCAACGGGGGAAACCGGTTCGATGAGGATCGTCACGTCCTGCGGGACGTCGCCACGGCGACGCTGGCGAGGGCCGTGAGCGGACCGGGCGAGGCGCAACCACGGGCGGAGGGAGGGGTCGTCCCGGGCTGGGAGATCCAGCAGGGCGAGCCCTGGACCTACGTGACACCGCAGAGCGCGGTGACCCGCCCGCAGGGCTGGAAACTCCACGTCTCGGCGACGCCGCTGTCGGCGCCGCTGGTGCTGGCGCGGGTGGTGGAGGTGCTGGCCCGGCACCGCTGCTCGTTCAAGTTCGCCGCCACGCTCACGGAACTGAGCGGACTCGTCTCCCGCGACCAGAACCGCGGGTCGATGGGCAAGTTCGTCACGGTCTACCCGCCCGACGACGAGGCTGCCGTGGCGATCGCCGAGGAACTGCACACCGCCACGTACGGTCTGCCGGGCCCGCCGATCCTGTCCGACCGCGCCTACCGGCCCGGCAGCCTGGTGCACTACCGCTTCGGGGTGTTCTCCGCCCTCAGCGAGCTCGACAACGACGGCACCTACGCCTCCCGGCTGACCGCCCCCGACGGCACCCCGGTGACCGACGAACGCAACGCCTGGTACTCCCCGCCCGCGTGGGCGCCCTGCCCCTTCGAGTCGGGACAGGCGACGGTCAGGACCACCGCGCCCGAGGCGGTCCTGCTGGCGGACCGGTTCGTGGTGCGCCAGGCCCTCCGGCACAGCGCCAAGGGCGGGGTGTTCCTGGCGGAGGACCGCACCGACGGCGGCATGGTCGTGATCAAGCAGGCCCGCCCCCACCTCGGCGCCTCGATCGACGGACGCGACGAACGCGATCTGCTGCGTCACGAGGCCCGCATGCTGGAACTGTTCGGGCCGCTGGGGGTCACCGCACGAGAGGTGGCGCTGTTCGAGACCGGCGGCAACCTGTTCCTCGCGCAGGAGCACCTCACCGGGACCCCGCTCAGCGCCTGGGTCAACGAGCGGCGCCCTTCCCTGCCCGGCGCGGAGTGGCGTAAGACGGTGGTCGGCCTGGCGCGGAGGATGACGGCGCTGGTCTCGACGGTCCACGAACAGGGATACGTGCTGCGCGACCTGACGCCGAACAACGTCATGGTCCTCCCCGACGACGAGTGCCTGCTGATCGACCTGGAGATGGCCGCCGTGCCCGGCACGCCGGTCGGCCGGGCCTACACACCCGGTTACGCCCCGCCCGAGCAGGTGCGGGCCGCCCACTACGGCCCCGCGCCCGATGCCACGGTCGACCTGTTCGCGCTGGGAACGACCCTGTTCTTCCTGGCCACCGGCTGCCAGCCGTCGGTTCCCGAGGACCTGTCCCCCGAGGTCAGGCCGTGGGAGTCCCGGCTGCGCACGCTGCTGGGCGTGGTGACCGCCGACGACGCGACGGCGACCGCGCTGGCACCGATGATCCTGGGACTGATGAGGGAGGAGCCCTCCCTGCGCTGGGACCTGACCCGGGTGCGGGCGTTCCTGGACGAGATGGCCGACGGGGCCGGGCCGTCTCCCTCCGCGGGGGGCGCCTACCGCCTGAGCGTGGCCGACCAGGATCGTCTGCTCGGGGACGGGCTCGCCCACGTCCTGCGGACGATATCGCCGTCCGGACCCGGGGGCGGTGTGACGCGGCGCGGTTCCCTGTGGCCCGTCACCGGGTTCGGCACGACCGCCGACCCGTGCGCCCTGCAGTACGGCTCGGCCGGGGTGCTCACCCTGCTCGCCGCCGTGGTGGATCCCGAGCTTCCGTCGTCCTCCGAACCGGGCACGGGCGGTGACCTCCTGGCGGGCTCACGCGAGGACCTGACGGCGGGGCTGCGGCAGGTGGCGGACTGGACCGTGCGCCGCCTGGCCGGTGAGCCGCGGCCCTCGCCGGGGCTGTACTTCGGCCGGGCGGGCATCGCGTGGAGCCTGTACGAGGCGGGCCGCGCGCTCGACGACGCCTCCCTGCGAGCCCAGGGGCTCGACATGGCCCGGGGCCTGCCGGACGACTGGCCGAACCCGGACATCTGTCACGGCCTCGCCGGAACGGGACTGGCCCTGCTGCACTTCTGGCACGCCACCGGTGACACCGAGTTCCGCGACAAGGCGGACAGATGCGCCGACGCCCTGCTGAAGGTGGCCCAGCGCACCCCGGAGGCCGTGCTGTGGCGCATTCCCCCGGACTTCGACTCCGCACTGGCGGGAGTGCTGCACTACGGCTTCGGCCACGGCGTGGCCGGGATCGGGGCCTACCTGCTGGCGGCGGGAACCGCGCTCGGCCGGGACGACTGCCTGGAGACCGCCGTGGCGGCGGGGGAGACCCTGCTGGCCGCGGCCATCCGCCAGGACGACGCCGCCTGGTGGGCCGAGAGCCCCGGCGGCGTGGCCCGCAAAACCCACTGGTGCAGCGGCTCCTCCGGGGTGGGAACGTTCCTGGTCCGGTTGTACGCGGCGACCGGCGAACCGCGCTTCCGTGACGCGGCCGAGGCCGCCGCGGTGGCCGTGCACTCCGGCCGCCTGCACATGGGTACGGCCGCCTGCCACGGGCTGGCCGGTGACGGGCAGTTCCTCCTGGACATGGCCGACCTGCTCGACGAGCCCGCCTACCGCGAGCGGGCCGAGGAACTGGCCGCGTGCCTGTGGGCACGCGCCATGCTCCGCGACGGGCTGCTGGTCGTGGCCGACGAGGGCGGGCACGAGGTGAGCCTCGGCTGGAACACCGGCATGGCGGGTGTGCTGGACTTCCTGCTGAGACTGCGCCACGGTGGGCCACGCCCATGGATGGCGGACGAGCCGAAGGGCGTTCCGGTGCCCGTGGCGGCCACGGGCCGGGCGCGATGAAACTCGGCACGGCGGACGCCGACCGTACGGCGGCAGAACTCGCGACCGGAGCCGACCGCCTTCCCGACGTCCGCCGGATCAACTTCCGCTTCTCCGGGCGCGGCCGGTACCTCGCCTGCCTGGCCGACCACGGTCACGGCCGCCTCGCCCCCGAGATGTGGGACCTGACCGACACCGGGCGGGAATCCCGGGAACTGCGCGTCCGCGACGAGCAGACGCCGATGACGGTGCCGGTCGCCACCGACGACGGGCACCTCCTGCTCTGCCACATCGGCACCGAGGGCGTGCACCGCGTCCTGCTCGCCGTCCCCTCCCGGGACGGCGGGCGGCCCGAGGAGCACGAACTGGGCACCGTCCTCGGCAACGGCCTCGGGGTCGTCGCGGGGCCAGGTGGGGGAACGGCGGCCGTGGCCTTCGCGACCGGCGTCGAGCAGAGCAGGGTGCTGCGCCTGTCCGGCAGGCCCGAACCGCCCGAGCTGGTCACCGTACTGCCGGACCTGGTCGGCGGAGGGGTCTGGCTCGACGAGAACGGCACACGCCTGGCCGTTCGCTCCAGGACGGGGGCGAGCACGGCGGTCCTGGACCTGGCGCGCGGCGCCCTCGAACCTCTGACCGGATTGTCCGGTGACGAGCACCTGCTGCTGGCCGCGCCCCGTACGGGTGCGCTGCTCACCGCCGCCCGGCGCGACGGCGCGTACCGGCTCGGCGTGCGTCTCCTGCACGACGACAGGCCCACCGTCTTCCCCGACCGGCTGAACGCGATCGAGGGCGGCGTGACACCGCTCGCCCTGTCCCCCGACGGGCGACGGCTGGCCCTGGCGGTCACCCGCCGCGCCCGCTCCCACCTCCTGCTGCACGACCTGGTCGGGGACGTCACGGAGGAGAGCGGCCTGCCGGGCGGGACGCTGTTCCCCCTGGCGCACTGGGGCGACACCCACCTGCACCTGATCCACACCACACCCGACCGGCCCCCCGGCCCGATCACCGTGTCCCGGCGGGCACACCGGATCCCGTCCGTCCCCGAACCGTCCCGGCACCGCTGGGCCGGTGCCCGCGTCCACACCTATGACGGCCCCGCCGGAGCCATCGAGGCCGTCGTGTACGGCGAGCCGGCCACCGCCGCGCAGGTCGTGATCGCCCTGCACGGCGGCCCCGAGGCGGCCTGGCAGCTCGGCTTCGACCCGTTGTTCCAGAGCCTGGCCGCCGAGGGGATCGCGGTGGTCGCCCCCAACCAGCGCGGCAGCACCGGATACGGCGCCGCCCACCGCGACGCGATCCAGGGCGCGTGGGGCGGCCCCGACCTGGCCGACGTCCTCCACCTGGGACGCGCCCTGGGCGCCGCCCGAGGGCCTCTCCTGGAGCGACCGGCGCTGTACGGCGCCAGCTACGGGGCCTACCTGGCGCTGCTGGCCGCCGCCGCGCGGCCGGACCTGTGGACCCGCGCCGCGGTCGTCGCCCCGTTCCTGTCCGGGCGGGAGCTGTACGAGGACGGGCCCACCACGGTGCGCACCATGCTCGACCGGCTCGGCGGCCGTGAGGAGATCCACGACGACCTCGGGCCCCGCGACCTGCTGCGGCTGGCCGACCGCCTGCGAACGCCCCTGCTCATCGTCCACGGCGAACGGGACCCGATCATCCCCGTCTCCCACTCCCGGCGCCTGCGCGACCGGCTGCTCCGGAGCCGCCACCACGGTGTGGGCCCGGCCTACCTGGAGATCCCCGGTGCGGGCCACGACCCGCTCTCCGAGAGCGACGGGAAGGTCGTTCGCGACGGCCTCGTCGGCTTCCTGCGCACCGGGACGCCCCCGTCCGCCTAGTCGGCGTGGACGGGGCCACAGCCCCGGCCGGCTTGGGCACCTCCACGGGCTCGCCCGGTGGAGGAACCCGGGACCGGCCGGTACGGAGGGTCGTCGTCATCGAAGGCGGCCGGCCCTGACGACCACCACAAAGAAGGGAAAACGATGGAACTCGACATCACCGCTCTGGACCTGCTCCCCGCCGAGGAGGAGTCCCAGCTCTACCCGTGCCAGGTCACCTGCTACCCGCGTACCTGCGGCACCGGCCGTACCTGCCAGATCACCGAATGGTGACGTCTCCCTCGCACTAATCGGTATCAGAACCAGCGGATCAGCAGAAAGGCACCACCGTGGAACTCGACATCACGGCCCTGGACATGCTCCCCGCTCAGGAGGAGTCCCCGCTCTACCCGTGCAACAACACCTGCTCTCCGCGCACCTGCGGCACCAACCGCCCCACCTGCCTGTACACCTCCGCGTGAGGTCTTCCTCGCGTCACCCGGCATCGAAATCACCGAATCAACGGAGAGGCATCGCCATGGAACTCGACATCACCGCTCTGGACCTGCTTCCCGCCGAGGAGTCCTCGCTGCAGCTGTGCGAGATCTCCTGCAGCGTCACCTGCCACGGCCGCACCTGCATGGTCACCTCGGCCTGAGGCCGTCCGTCCTCGTGTGGCCGCCGGGTGTCCGGCGTGTTCCGAGGACGGTCCTGACGGCGCCGTGCCCGGGCACCGGCCTGGGCGCGGCCCCTTCCGGCGCGGTGGTGTTCACGCGACACCGCCGGAGAGGGTGCGCCTTCGCGCCGGACATCTCCCAGAAAACAGCAAGAAAGGCAGAAACCATGGAACTCGACATCACCGCTCTGGACCTGCTCCCCGCCGAGGAGTCCCCCCTCTACGTGTGCACGGTGACCTGCGCCAGGACCTGCAGCATCGGCGGCACCTGCCGGGTCACCAGCAGCTGACGCCTCTCCTCGCTCCGAGAGAGCGGGAAAGAGGCGGGCACCCGCGGACCTTGACGGCGACCGGAGAGAAAGGAGGAGAAGGCGATGGACCTCGACGTCACGGCCCTGGACATGCTCCCCGAGAGGGAGGAGTCCCGGCTGTACCCGTGCAACCACTCCTGTGAGTACACCTACCACTGCCAGCTCAGCTGCGAGGGCACCAACCGGTGACACCTCCTCCCCAGCGGGAGGAACGCGAGGAGATCGCGGATCTCCGAGGCGAAGGAACGTCACGGACCATCCCCGGAGTCCGCACCTCCCAGAAGGACACCGCGGGCGTGTCCACGCCCGCGGTGATTCCGACCACGGAAAGGAAGAAGACATGGAACTCGACATCACCGCTCTGGACCTGCTCCCCGCCGAGGAGGAGAGCCCCCTGTACCCGTGCCAGGTCACCTGCAGCGGCAAGTCCTGCGAGCACACCTGCACCGGTCCCACCTGCGACTGGACCAACCCCTTCTGACGCCTCCCGCGTCGGGAGGGTCCCGGGGGACGACGGCCCCGCTCGGGGCCGTCACGACCACGGTGGCCCGGACCTCCTCCGGGGCGATACGCGCCCCGCAGGAGGCACACCTGAACATCGCCCGCGAGGCGGCAACGCCCGCGGCGACTCCAACCATGGAAAGGCAGAAGTCATGGAACTCGACATCGTCGCCCTGGACCTGCTCCCCGCCGCCGCGGAGGAGTCCCAGCTGCGGGAGTGCAGCGGCCCCACCTGCGGCATCACCTGCAAGGGCCGCACCTGCAGCATGACCACCACCTGAGCACGTCCGCCTCGTGGGAGGCGCCGGAGCCCGGCGTCTCCCCGGGAGGACGGCCATGACGGCGCCGCGCCCGGTCACCGAACCGGGCGCGGCCCTTCCCGGCCGGGTGGCTCCCCAGCAGTGACGCCGCCGGAGAACCGAGAGAGGGCAACGATGTCAGACCATGCGTCGGACGCGCCGGAAGAGCGAGTGACGCACAAGCACGGCGACCGGCTCCTCTGGTCGCTGACGCGTGGCGCGTGGGCGCCGCTGGCGGTGGCCACGGTGTCCGTCCTCACCTCCTCCGCCGCCGCGCTGGCCCTGCCCGCCGCACTCGCCGCCGCGGTCGACGCGGTCCTGACCGGACGGGGAACGGCGGACGCCGTGACATGGCTCGCCCTCGTCATCGCCGTCGCCACGGGCGCCGAGGTCACCGGCGCGCTGGCCGGGGTGACGGCCACCGCGTCCGCCACGTCGGCCCTGCGCTCCCGCCTCACCGCCCACGTCCTGGGACTCGACACCGTCCAGGCGCGCCGGTTCCCCACCGGGGAACTGGCCAACCGCCTGGTGAGCAACACCGCGATCTCCGGATACGTCCCGCTGACACTGCTGTACACGGTCACCGGGCTTCTCACCTCCATCGGCGGCGCCGTCGGGCTGTTCCTGATCGACTGGCGGGTCGGTCTGACCTTCCTGGCCGGTGTGCCCGTCGCGATCGTCGTCATCCGCGTGTTCGTCGCCCGGGTCTCGGGGTTGTACGACCGCTACCAGGACGCGCAGGGCCGCCTGGCCGCGCGCCTCACCGACGCCCTGGCGGGCATCCGTACCGTGCGGGCCTCGGGCACCGCCGACCGCGAGATCTCCCGGGTGCTCGCCCCGCTGGCGGAGCTGTCCGCCAGCGGGCACGCCCTGTGGCGCGCCCAGGCCCGCAGTGTGTGGCAGCTCTCGCTGTTCCTGCTGCTCGTCGAGGTGCTCGTGCTCGCGGTGACCGGGCTCGGCATCGCCGACGGGCGTCTTGAGCCGGGCCGACTGCTGGCCGCGGCCGGTTACACCGCGCTGGCCCTGGCCGTCGTCGAGAGGGTCGACTCGCTGATGGATCTCGCCCACGCCCGTTCCGCGGCCCGGCGGGTCGGGGAGGTGCTCGCCCTGCCCGCCCAGGTTCCCGGCTCCCGCCCGCTGCCCGAGGGCGCCGGAGCGCTCTCGTTCCGCGCCGTCACGGTGGCCGGCGACGGCCCGCCGCTCCTGGACGGCGTCGACTTGGAGATCCCCGCCGGGGCGCTGACCGCCGTCGTCGGGCGTTCCGGCGCGGGCAAGAGCACCCTCGCCCTGCTGGCGGGACGGCTGATGGACCCCGACCACGGCCAGGTGCTGCTCGACGGCCTGCCCCTCACGGAGGCCGACCCCGACGCGCTCAGGAACGCCGTCGCCTACGCCTTCGAACGCCCCGTGCTGCTGGGCGGCGACCTCCTGTCGGCCGTCGCCTACGGCCTGCCCGCCGACGCTTCCGACGTCCGCGAGGCGGCGCGCGCGGCGCACGTCGACGGCGTCGTCAGCCGCCTTCCCCAGGGGTACGGCACGCCCGCCGACACGGCCCCGCTGTCCGGCGGTGAGCTCCAGCGGCTCGGGCTGGCCCGCGCGCTGGTCAGGCGAGCCCGCCTGACCGTTCTCGACGACGCGACCTCCAGTCTCGACACGGCGACCGAGGCCCAGGTGATCCGGACCCTGACGGAGGAGATGCGCGGGCGTACCCGGCTGGTCGTCGCCCACCGCGCCACGACCGCCGCCCGCGCCGACCTGGTCGTGTGGCTGGACGACGGACGGGTGCGGGCCCGCGGTCCCCACCGGGAGCTGTGGCGGGACCCGGCCTACCGCGCCCTGTTCACCGCCGCCGCCCCGGTGCCCGGCGCCTCAGCGTCCGCCGCTCCGGCGTCCGGCGTCCCGGTGTCCGGCGCCGGTCGGGAGCCGACCGGCGGCGACCCGCTCCACGAGGAGGAACCGTGCCCGGTCCGTCCCTGACCCGCCCACGGCCCGGGCGGGACATCCCGCCGTCCGGGGCCGCCCCCGCGCAGGCCCCGCCGTACGACGGTCGTCTCACGGGGGACGGCGGGCTCCGGCTGCTGGTGTCGCTGCTGCGTCCGCGCCCGCGTCCCCTGGCGGTGGCCGCGCTCTGGTCCGTCGTCGAGGCGCTGCCGACGCTGCTGTCCGGCCTCCTCATCGCCACCGCCGTCGACCGCGGCTTCCTGGCCGGGAGCCCGGGGACCGGTCTGGCCTGGCTCGGCCTTCTCGGGCTCACGATGCTCGTCCAGGCGGCGGCCGTCCGGATGATGTTCCCCGCCCTGGCGGCGGTGGTCGAACCGCTCCGCGACGACCTGGTCACCGCCGTCGTCACCGCCGCCGTCACCCGCGCCGCGAAGAGCGCGCGGCCACCGGACGCCGCCGCCGTGACCCGCCTCACCGAACAGGTCGAGACGGTGCGAAACCTGGTCTCCGCGCTGTTGCGGAGCACCCGTGCGCTGGGTGTCTCGCTCGTCGCCGCGCTGGGCGGCCTGCTGCTCCTGTCGCCCCTGCTCGCCGCCGTCGCGGCCGTGCCCGTCACCGTGGCGCTGGTCGTCTTCGTCCGGCTGCTCCGCGTGCTCGTGGCCCGTCAGCGCGCGCTCATCCTCGCCGACGAGGAGCTCACCGGACAGGCCACCCCGATCCTGACGGGCCTGCGCGACGTCGCCGCCTGCGGAGCGCGCCGGCAGGCCTACGCGACCGTACGGGCGGCCGTCGACACCCAGGTGGCGGCCACCCACGCCCTGGCCTGGGCCGGCCTGAGCCGCCGTCTGGTCGTCGCGCTCGGCGCCCACCTGCCGCTGCTCGCCCTGCTGCTCGCCGCCCGGCCCCTGATCGGGGACGGTCACCTGAGCGCGGGAGAGGTCGTCGGAGCGGCGACCTACCTGGCCACCGGCCTCGACCCGGCGCTGCGCGCCCTCACCGGCGTCGTCGGCGGCTGGGGCGTGACCCTCGCCGTCACCCTGCGCAGACTCGGCGAGACCATCGCCCCGCCGCCGGAACCGTCCGCCCCCGCACCTGTTCCCCCCGCTCCGTACGGCACCGCACCGCAGCCGGGACCGTCCGTCCCCGCGCCCGTCCCGCCCTCTCCGTACGGCGTCGCCCCGGCGGCCGTCGTGGACGCGAAGCCGGTCGGCCACGGGCTGCGCCTGGAGAACGTGGGCTTCGCCTACGCGCCCGAGGCCACACCTGTGGTGCGTCACCTGGACCTCACGATCGCCGAGGGCGAGCACCTGGCCGTCGTCGGCCCCAGCGGCATCGGCAAATCCACCCTGTCCATGCTGCTGACCGGGATTAGCCGCCCCACCGAGGGCCGGATCCTGCTCGGCGGCCTGCCGATCGAGGCGGTCCCCGAACACCGGCTGCGGTCGTTGATGGCGCTGGTGCCGCAGGAGGCGTACGTCTTCACCGGCACCGTGGCGGAGAACCTCGCCTACCTCCGCCCCGAGGGCACGAGGGTCGCCGGCGAGAGGCTGGAGGCCGCGGCCGAGGCCGTGGGAGCCGGAGCGCTCGTCGAACGGCTCGGCGGGCTCCGGGCCACGATCGAGGAACCCGCCGCGCTCTCCGCCGGAGAACGGCAGCTCATCGCCCTGGCCCGCGTCCACGCCTCCCCGGCCAGGATCGTCGTCCTGGACGAGGCCACCTGCCATCTCGACCCGGCCGCCGAACAGCGCGCCGAGGCGGCCTTCGCCGCCCGCGGGGGCACGCTCGTCGTGATCGCGCACCGCATGAGCTCAGCGGGCCGGGCCGGGCGGGTCCTGCTGATGGACGGCACCGCCGCGCTCACCGGATCGCATCGGGAGCTGACGGCCCGATCGCCCCTCTACGCCGACCTGGTCGGCCACTGGCACGGCGGTGACCCGTCGGGGCACCGGCCGCCTGAGGGCTCCCGCTGACCTTCCGCTCCGCCCGCCGCCGACGGCGGCAGGGCGGAGCCGTGCCCGCAACGACGAAAGGAACCTCTGACATGGACGACATCCTCTCCGGACCCACCGACGTCATCTGGGACGTCACCTACGCCTGCCCTCTGCGCTGCGCGCACTGCTACTCGGAGTCGGGCAGGCGTCCGGCCCGGCAGCTGAGCCACGGTGAGATGCTCCGGGTCGCCGACGCGATCGTCTCCCTGCGCCCGGAGGCGGTGGAGTTCGGCGGGGGCGAACCGCTGCTGGTCAGGGAGATCTTCGACGTCGCCGAACACATCAGGCGGGCAGGCGTCCAGGTGAACCTCTACACCGGCGGGTGGACGCTCACCGCACGGATGGCCGAGCAGGCCACCCGGGTGTTCTCCCGGATCACCGTGAGCGTCGACGGGGCCGACGCCGCCGTCCACGACCGGATCCGGGGGAGGGCGGGCTCCTTCGACCGGGCGATGAACGCCCTGGCCCTCCTCGACGACGTCTCCGGCAGGCGTGTCGCGGAGGGCGCCGACCCCGTGGAGTTCGGGATCGACTGCGCGGTCGTGCGGAGCAACCTCCACCAGACGGAGGAGTTCTGCACGGCCGTCCTGCCTCGCTTCCCGCACGTCCGGTTCCTGAACTTCGGCGCCGCCGTACCGTCCGGTCTGGCCAGCCGGGCCGATTTCGCCGAGCACGAGCTGCTCACGAACGACCAGATCCGCGCGCTGACCGGCGCCGAGCACGTCGAGCGCCTGGTGTCGGCGGCGCCGCCGTCGGTGCGGGTGTCGGCCTCGGACAACGTCATCCTCCAGATGCGTCCGGCCTTCGTCGAGCAGGGTTTCGTGATTCCCCTGATGCAGGTCGAGCCCGACGGGAAGGTGCGCGCGATGCCCATCTACGAGGGGACCGTGGGCAGCCTCCTGACGGAGGAGCCCGCCGTACTGTGGCGGCGCGCCGTCGCACGCTGGAGCGACCCGTTCGTGGCCGAAGCCCTGTCGTCGGCCCGGTCGATGGGCGACTGGGCCGAGGCCACCCGCCGTATCGACCGCCACTTCGGCTCCCAGGAGGTCCTCCTGCGCATCGACCGCCGCCCCGCCTACCCGGCCCCCGCTCTCGGGAGATGACGGAGAATTCGGAACCGCGGGAGCGATGCAGGTCGTCGCGCAGCCGCTGACCGGGAGGCGCGTGTTAAGACCGAGCCGAAGACAAAGCAGTGGGGCAAGTGACAGGAGCCGACTGAAAACTCACCGATCGCGCTGTTCGGGTACGACTTGAGCTGAGCATCCGTCTGCTGGATCCGTAAGCGTAGACTTGTGGTCATGAGCGCCGGGCATGCGTATGAGGAGCTTCACCACCTGGTGGATCGGCTGTCGCCGGACCAGGCGCGTCGGCTCCTGCGCTTGGTGAAGACAGATCCGGAGCTGGCTGAAGCGACAGAAGAGGAGCGGTCCGGCCCGGTTCGGCGTCGTCGGCTGTCGATTGCCGGAATCGGCGCGTCCGGTGAGGGCGATCTGTCGGAACGGGTCGAAGATCTGCTGGTGGAGCGGTTCAATCGCTCAGTGTGAGCGGAACGTCTGGGCATCACCCAGGTCGCGACGATCGACCGGAGGGACTTCAGTCTGATTCGCCCTCGACATGCGTCGGCGTTCAGATTATTGCCGGAGGTGCTTGTGTGACGGCCGTTATGGTCGTTCTGTGACTTTTCGGGTTGAGCTCATCACGCCCGCCAACGTCGAGGCGGCCATGAAGGTGAACGTCCGTCCTGAGCAGGAGCGGTTCGTCTCGCCGGTGGCGACCTCGCTGGCCGAGGCCTACGCGCACGGGGAGGTGGCCTGGCCGCGTCTCATCCTCGACGGTGATCGTCCGGTGGGTTTCCTCATGGCGTTCCTGAACATCGACTGGGACGGAAAGGGGGCCGACTTCCGCTCCGGGCTGTGGCGGCTCAACGTGGTTCCCGAGGCGCAGGGACGTGGGGTCGGCCGTTTCGCCGTCGAGGCGGTGGCCGCCGAGGTGCGGCGCCGGGGCGAGAGGCGGATGTACGTCACCTGGGAGCCGGGGGAGGACGGCCCCGAGGGCTTCTACCGGAGGCTCGGGTTCGAGCTGACGGGCGAGACGTCCGGGGGCGAGACGGTCGGGGTGCTGGACCTGGGCGAGACACCCTCCGGCGACCGGTCGTTCTGATCTGGCTCTGATCTGCGCTGCCTACTGTCGCGGACAACGCACCGGTTCCGCACCGACGGTCCGGTGACCGGACAGGTCCACGAAGGCAGAAGGCAGAAGACAAGAGGAGCCAGTCATGTACGAGTTCCCGTCGTTCACCGAGTCCGTCCGGCCCGCCGGGTCCCCCGAACCGCCGTTCCCCTACGCGCTCCTTGACGCGCTGCGGAGCTCGCCCGACAGTCCGATCTTCGAGCAGGGGACGCGAGTCGTCTCACGGGGTGAGCTGCTGGACCTCGTCGGGCACATGGCCGGTGCGATGCTCGACGCCGGGCTCGACCCCGCCCGGGGCGTCGCCGTCCACACGGGCGTCTCGCCGGAGGCGTTCGCCGCGCAGACGGCCGCGCACGTGCTGGGCTGTCGTGTCGTGTTCGTACGCCCGGGACAGACGCCGGGCCAGCTCGCCCACATGCTCGACACGGGGGTGGACGCCGTGGTCGTGGACGCCTCGACGGCGGATCCCGAGGTGTTCGCCGCCGCGGGGGCGGCCACGATACTGACCCTCGGCCCCCTCCCCGGGGACGTTCCCGGCGCGGTCGACCTGCTGGCCCACCACGGCGGTGTGCGGCTGCCCGCCCTCCTGGGGCACCCCGACGACGTGGCCCTGATGGCCTTCACCAGCGGCAGCACCGGGCAGCCCAAGGGGTGCGCGCTCACCTACCGCGCGCTGGGGGAGAGCTGGTCGTGGCAGCCCAGGCTCTGGTCGCCGCTGGCGACCGAGCTGGCCGGGGCGTTCCGGCGCTATCTGCTGCTCGGCACCCTGTCCAGCCTGGTGGTCCAGGAGTTCCTGGCGTTGTGCCTGCTCGGAGGCGGTGTCGCGGTCATCCCCGAGGACGACGGACGGCCGCCGTTCCCGTACGCGATCGAGCGCCACCGCATCACCGGGGCCATCCTCCCGGTGCCCAGGTTGTGCCGCATGCTCGACCTGCTCCGCACGGAACAGGTCGACGTCAGCAGCCTGCGGGCGCTGATGGTCGCCGGGTCGCCGATCAGCCCGCACCGGCTGGCGGAGGCGGTCGAGCGGCTCGGGCCCGTCGTCTACCAGGCGTACGGGTCGAGTGAGGCCGGGATGATCTCCATGCTCACCCCCGGGGACTTCGCGAGGTTCCCCGACCGAGCCCTCGCCTCGGTCGGCCGCCCGCAGCCCAGGGTCGAGATCAGGGTGCTCGACGAGGAGGGCCGTCCGGTCGCCACGGGACGGACCGGGGAGATCCACGTCCGCAACGACTACCTCATCGCGGGCTACTGGGGGCAGCCGGAGGAGACCCGCGCGGTGCTGCGGAACGGCTGGCTGCGCACCCGCGACCTCGGCTACCTCGACGAGGACGGCCTGCTCTACCTGGTCGGCAGGACCAGGGACGTCATCATGGTCAACGCGATGGTGGTCTACGCCGGGCCGATCGAGCGTGTGCTGGCCGGTCACCCCGACGTGGCCGAGGCGTACGTGACCGGCGCCATGGACGAGCGGACCGGGGAGGCCGTACACGCCTTCGTCGTGCCCGCCCCCGGCCGTGTCCCGGACCTCGGCGAGCTGACCGCGCTGGTCGGCACCGAACTCGGCGCCGACAGCGTCCCCCGGACGATCATGTCGATCCCCGCCCCGCTGGTCGCGGCCAGCGGGAAACCGGACAAGCGCGCCCTGCTCGAACGGTACGGCTCCGGCCGTGCCGAGGAGGCAGGACGACTCTGATCAATCTCTGAGAATCACGCGCCAACACTGATGTCGTCCCGTTCGACCGTACGCAGTGACGGAGGCATCAGTGTCTGACAACACCCTTGACTATCTGGTGATCGGCGCCGGGCCCGCGGGCCTGCAACTGGGCCACTTCCTGCACCGGGCGGGGCGGAGGTACCGGATCCTGGAGGCGGGCCCCGAGCCCGGCCAGTTCTTCCGGACCTTCCCCCGCCACCGGATGCTCATCTCCATCAACAAGAAGCACACCGGACACCACGACCCGGAGCTCAACTTCCGGGTGGACTGGAACTCGCTGCTCTCGGACGACCCCGATCTGGTGTTCACCCGCTACAGCGACCGTTTCTTCCCCGGCGCCGACGACCTCGTGCGTTACCTCGGTGACTTCGCCGCCGCCCTCGACCTGCGGATCACCTACGGCGCCCGGGTCGTCGACGTCTCCCGCCCGGACGCGAAGGGGCCGTTCCGGGTGATCGACGGGCAGGGCCGGACCCACCAGGCCGAGCACGTGGTCGTCGCCACCGGGGTCTCCAAGACCAACGTCCCGGAGATCCCCGGCATCGAGACGGCCGAGGGCTACGACACCGCCTCCGTCGACCCGGCGGACTACACGGCCAAGCGGGTGCTCGTCATCGGCAAGGGCAACTCGGCCTTCGAGACGGCCGACAACCTCATCGAGACCGCCGCGGTGATCCACGTCGCGGGCCCCCACTCGGTACGGCTGGCCTGGCGGACCCACTTCCTCGGGCACCTGCGCGCGGTCAACAGCAACTTTCTCGACACCTACCAGCTCAAACTGGGAAACGCGGTGCTGGACGGCGACGTCAGGCGCATCGAGCGCCGCGCGGACGGCACGTACCTGGTGACCGTGAGCTTCGCCAGGGCCGACGAGGTCACCAAGGACATCCCGTACGACCGGGTGATCGTCTCCACCGGGTTCCGGTTCGACGCCTCGATCTTCTCCCCCGAGTGCCGTCCCGAGCTGACGATCAGGAACCGCTTCCCCGCGCTGACCCCCGCCTACGAGTCGGTCAACGTGCCCGGCCTGTACTTCGCCGGGACCATCACGCAGTCCCGCGACTTCAAGCGCGGCACCAACGCCTTCATCCACGGTTTCCGGTACGGCGCCCGCGCCCTGCACCGCATCCTGGAGACCAGGCACCACGACGCCCCCTGGCCGGGCCGGGACCTGCCCGCCGACCCCGGCGCGTTCGCGGACGCCGTACTCGAACGGGTCAACCGCAGCTCCGGGCTGTTCCAGCAGTTCGGCGTGCTGGCCGACGTCATCGTCCCGGACGGCGACGGCGGCGCGCGCTACCTGGAGGAACTGCCGGTCGACTTTCAGGGCCCGCCGATCGGCGACGGCGGCCACTTCGCGATCACCCTGGAGTACGGCCCCGACCACGACAAGGTCGACCCGTTCGACATCTCCGTGTCGCGGATCAGGCAGGGCGACGCCTCCCGGGCCCACGAGGGTCACTACCTGCACCCGGTGGTGCGCCACTACCGGGGAGGAGTGGTCGTGGCCGTACACCACGTCACCGAGAACCTGGAGAACGACTGGACCTCCGAGGAGGTCCACCTGCGGCCGTTGCGGGAGTTCTTCCAGCGCCAGAGCCTTCCGGTCCCGGCGTGACGGCCATGCGCCCCCCACTGAACGTCAGGGAGTTCGAGGAGGCCGCCCGCGACCGCCTGCATCCCGCGCACTACGACTACTTCGCCGGTGGAGCCGGTGACGAGACGACCGTCCGGGCCAACGAGGCGGCGTTCGCGCGGCTCGCCCTGCTGCCACGTGTGCTGCGCGGCGCGGGCGAACCGAGGACCGGGGTCACCCTGCTGGGCGACCGGGCCGCCATGCCGGTGCTGGTCGCGCCGACCGCGTTCCACCGGCTCGCCGACCCCGAGGGTGAGAAGGCCACGGCCCGCGCGGCGGCCGTCGCCGGGACGATCATGATCGTGAGCATGGCCTCGACCGTCGCCGTCGAGGACGTCGCGGCGGCGGCTCCGGAGGCCACCCTGTGGTTCCAGCTCTACGTCCAGCCGGACATGGCCTTCACCGAGAGGATCGTCCGGCGCGCCGAGGCGGCCGGATGCACGGCGCTGGTCGTCACGGTCGACTCTCCCGGCAGGGGACGGCGGGAGCGGGACCTGCGCAACGGCTTCGACGACCTGCCGGAGGGCATGTGCTGCGAGAACCTGCGCGACGGCGACCGGGTGCGGCCGATCGTCATGTCGCCGGACATCTCCTGGCGGCACATCGACCTGCTCAGGCGGATGACGGAGCTGCCCATCGCGCTCAAGGGCGTCGTGCGTCCCGCCGACGCCTGCCGCGCGCTCGACCACGGCGTCTCCGCGCTGTTCGTCTCCAACCACGGAGGCAGGCAGCTCGACACCCTCCCGGCGACCGCCGACCTGCTGCCGGGGATCGTGGCCGCCGTCGGCGGGGCCGTACCGGTGCTGCTCGACGGTGGGGTCCGGCGCGGGGCGGACGTGGTCAAGGCGATGGCGCTCGGAGCCTCGGCGGTCGCGGTCGGCCGCCCGGTGCTCTGGGGTCTCGCGGCCGACGGCGAGCGCGGCGTGGCCCGGGTGCTCGGGCTGCTGCGCGAGGAGGTCGAGCGGGCCCTCGTCCTGTGCGGCGCCGCGTCGGCGCACGACCTCGACCCAGAGCTGGTACGGCCATGCTGACCGCGCTGACCGTGTCGTTCGCAGCCGTCCTGATCAGCCTGCCCTGGTGGCTTCCCGCACGGATCGTCGCGCTGCGGGTGCGCGTCCTCACCAGGATCAACGGCGAGGAGAGCATCCCGGTCCCCGGTGACCTGGTCGGCGTCGACCGGTTCAGGGAGGTCTACTCCCACCCGGCCGCCTCGGGCCGGAGCAGGGGAGCCGTCCTGTCCGACCTGTTCTGGTACTGGCTGGCACCGGGACCCGAGATGCACCAGGAACACCTGGAGGCGGGGGAGCGCTACGACGCCGTCGCCCTGGCCACCCGGCGGATTTTGGCCGTGCCCCGGACGAGGGTCGAGGAGCTCACCCGCCGCTGCGTCAACCGGGCGCTGCGGGACAGGCGGGGGATGGTACGGCTGCGCGACCTGATGATGCCGGTCTGGGCGGAGTTCTCCTACGAACTCGTCTTCGGCGAACCGTGTCCGCCGAAGGCCCGTGACCTGATCGTCGGCAACGCGGACGACGTCGTCACCTCACTCAAGTGCTGCGGCCTGCGGCACATGGACCGGCGTGACCGGCTGACCGGATACCTCGTCGAACGGCTGCCCGAGGTGCGGCACGAGCTTCCCCAGGGCCTGTCGGCCAGGGAACAGGCGCTGTACCTGCAGGGGGCCTTCTTCAACACGGCGGTCGTCCAGATGTCGGAGGCGACGGCCCATGTGCTGATGGTCCTGGCCCAGCACCCCGGGGTGCAGAAGGCGGCGCGGGGCGGCGACGACCGGTATCTGGACCAGGTGATCTCGGAGACGCTGCGGCTCTACCCGCTGTTCGGCATCGCCCACCGCGTCACCACCGGGGAGATCCCCCTCGGCGAGGGCGCCGCGATCCCGGCCGGTTCCGTGCTGTGCTTCAACTACCCCGAGTTCCACCGCGCGGGCCTGCCCGACCCGGACCACTTCGACCCGGCCCGTTTCGCGGCGCGTCCGGCCAGGGAGATCAACCACATCCCCTTCGGCATGGCCGCGAACCGGCCCTGCCCCGCGTGGCGGCTGGCACCGATCGCCCTGCGGGTGGCCGTACGGGAGACCCTGCACGCCTGCGAACTCGACTCGACCGCCTCCCACACCCGGTCCCTGCCCAACAGGGGGCCGTGCCTGCTGACCCCGCTGGGAGCCGGGCGTGGCCCGGAGGTCCGGGTGAAGTTGCTGTTCATGCGGTTCAGGGACCGCTGGGAGGACGTGTGGCGCAGCCTCGTGCAGCTCGTCCTCGGCACCTACATGGTGTGGGAGGCGCGCAGGCTGCGGCTGTGCGAGCGCCACTTCGCGCAGGAACCCCATCCGGTCGGCGTACGGAGGCACGAGTCATGAGCGGTTTCCTGGCCTTCACCCAGGCCTCCCCGGTCGATCCCAACCTGGGGCTGGTCCTCAGGGTGCTGCCCGCCCTGGTCGTGATCCTGCTGGCGGCGGCGGTGTGCGGCCGGCTGGCGACCATGGTGATGCAGCCACGGGTCGTCGGTGAGATGGTCGCCGGGGTCCTGCTCGGGCCGACGCTGCTGGGCGCCGTGTTCCCCGGCGCGCAGGAGGCCCTCTTCCCCGCCGACGTCCGGCCGATCCTGTACGTGCTCAGCACCATCGGGCTGACGCTGTACATGTTCCTGGTCGGGGCGGGGATGGACCACAGCGTCCGGACGCCGGGGGAGACGCGCAGGGCCATGGCGCTGGCCGCCTCGGGGATTCTTCCGTCCCTGGTTCTCGGCAGCGCCCTCGGGTTCCTGCTGTGGGATCGTCTCTCCCGGCCCGACGTCGGCCGTGTGGAGTTCGCCCTGTTCCTCGGCGGCGCGCTGTCGCTGACCGCCTTCCCCATGCTCGCCAGGATCCTGTACGAACGCGGCCTTGAGAACACCCGCATCGGCAGGATCACCCTGGTCGCGGCCTCCATCGACGACGCCGTGGCGTGGTGCCTGCTCGCGGTGCTCTCGGCGGTCCACCTGGGCACGGGCGGCGGTGACGCGCTGCGCACCATAGGTCTGGCGGTGGTGTTCGCGGCGGTGATGCTCGGGGTGGTCGCCCCGCTGCTGCGCCCCCTGGGCCGTGAGGTCGAGCGCACCGGCCGTCTCGGCGCCGGCGCCGTCTACGTGATCGTCCTGGTGCCGCTCACGGCCGGTTGGCTCACCGACTGGATCGGCGTCTACTCGGTGTTCGGCGGCTTCGTCGCCGGGCTGGCCATGCCTCGCGAGGCGGCGTTCCGTCAGGCGCTGCACGGCCGCATGATGGACGTCGTCTCGACGCTGCTGCTGCCGGTCTTCTTCGCCTTCTCCGGGTTGAACACCCATCTCGGCGGCATCACCGGCGGTTCGATGCTGCTGGTGCTCGTCGCGATCCTGCTCACGGGTTTCTGCGGGAAGTACTTCGGCTGCGCGCTGTCCACGAGGGCGCTGGGGTTCGGCTGGCGTGAGTCGTGGGCGATCGGCGCCATCATGAACGCCCGGGGGCTGATGATCCTCATCTTCATCAACATCGGCCTGGCCCAGGGCCTGATCACCCAGGAGGTCTTCGCGATGCTCGTCCTGGTGGCGGTGCTCACCACGGCGGGGGCGCTGCCGCTGTACAAACTGGCCATGCCCGAGCGCCACGAGCGGGCGAGCATCCAAGAGCCCGCCGGGACCGGTGAGGGGGCGCGCGGACGGGAGGCGACACCGGTGAGCTGATGATCATGCCTGGTCGCCGGGACCGTGACGGGCTGTGGCGCGGGCGCGACGCACGCGCCACGCCTGCGCCACGCCTGCCTTTGCGCCAGAGTTGACTAGAAATTTACCAATATCAGTGCAATTGTTGACCAGTGGCACGGATACCGGCGACATCCGAACCGCGCTCTTCCCGGCTGCTGCTCGTCGAAGACGACCGTGATCTGGCGGACATGCTGGCCGAAGTGTTCGCCGACCAGGGATACACCGTAGACCTGGCACCGGAGGGGCAACGTGGCCTGCACCTGGGTTTGAGCCGCGGTTACGACATCATGATCATCGATCGGGGACTGCCCGCGATCGACGGGCTCGACCTGCTGCGACGGCTGCGCAGGCAGGCCGTCACCGTGCCGGTGCTGGTGCTCACGGCCTTCGGCACGACCGCCGACCGCGTCAGCGGACTCGACGCTGGCGCCGAGGACTACCTGGTCAAACCCTTCGAGATCGACGAGCTGCTGGCCAGGGTGCGCGCCCTGCGGCGCAGGAACCTGGACCAGGCCAGACTGCTGCCGCTCGGCGCGGCCTGGCTCGACTCCGACTCCCACCTCGTACGGTTGCCCTCCGGCGAGCAGGTGACCCTGTCCGGTCAGGAGTGCCGCCTGCTCCACGCGCTGGCGGTCCGCCCGAGGCAGGTGCACACCCGCGACTCGTTGCGGCAGCGGGTCTTCGACGGCGCCCAGACCGAGTCGGTCGTGGACACCTACGTCTACTACCTGCGCAACAAACTGGGGCACGGCGTCGTACGCACCGTACGGGGCGTGGGGTACCGCCTGGGTGAGCTGTGAACGGGCGGCGGCGCTTCGACCCGGAACGGCGGCTGCTGATCCGGACCCGCCGCCGGATCACCGTGCAGATCGCGGGCGGATTCACCCTCGTGCTCGCGCTCATGGGCGCGATGGTCTACTACGTCACGGTCAACGGCCAGGACGTCGCCGCGCGGCGTGACCTGTTCGTGGCGGCACGGTCGGCCTCGATCACCCAGCCCCCGCCCTGCATGTGGCTGTTCGAGCTGGGCGGAGGCACCGTACGGAGGTCTCCCGGGTCCCCGGACCGGTTGCCGGTGCGCGCGTTCATGGACCTGGTCGCCGCGGACGGGCGGCCCCGGGTCGAGGTCGCCGAGGTCGGCGGGCTGACCTACCTGATCAGGACCCAGCGACGTGACGACGTCGTGGTGCAGGCGGTGATGGACCTGCGCTTCCGGATAGCCGACCGGGAACGGCTGCTGAGCACCCTCGGCGCCGCCGAACTCGCCGGGCTGCTGGCGGCGCTGCTGATCGGCCAGGTCCTCGCGGGCCGGGCGATCGCGCCACTGGGCGAGGCCCTCGACCGGCAGCGGCGCTTCACCGCCGACGTCAGCCACGAACTGCGCACCCCGCTGACCCGGCTGCACGTCCGCGCCCAGCTCACCGCCCGGCACCTGCGCCGGGGGTCGGAACCGCTCCTGGCCGTCGGCGACGTCGACCAGCTGGCCGCGGGCATCGGGCAACTCGGCGAGGTGATCGAGGACCTGCTGCTGTCCACCCAGCTCAGACGGCGGCTCCAGCCGTTCGGCCCGGTCGACCTGGCCGCGCTGACCGAGGAACTCGCCACGGCGGAGGCGGCCCGCGCCGAGCAGCGCGGGGTGACGATCGAGGTGAGGAAGGGTCCCGGCGAGCACGTCGTGCGCGGAGCGCGGTCCGCGCTGCGCCGGGTGATCTCCGCGCTGCTCGACAACGCGCTGCGGCACGCCCGCGAGGGCGGCGACATCTGGATGACCCTCCGCTCGGGTCCCGAATGGGTCCAGCTCAGCGTGCGGGACGACGGCGTCGGACTGGACCCGCGTGACGGTGAGCACCTGTTCGCCAGACACGTCGGCAAGCCCCACCAGGGAGGCCTGGGCATCGGTCTCGCCCTGGTGAGCGAGGTGGTGGACGCCCACGGCGGCACGGTCGGCGTGGACGGACGGCCGGGCGCCGGCGCCACGTTCACCATCCGCCTTCCGGCGCACCCCGGCGGCGACGGCGCACCGCGCTCCCCCCGGATACGGCTCCCGCAGCAGGTGCGGAACCGGGCGCACAGGAAGACGCGGGTGCCGGTCCCCGAGTACGGCGAGGGCCGCCCGTAGGCGGCACGATCGGCGTCACCGGCCTGCCGGGACGGCACGCTCGGAGGCCCCCGTGATCCGGGCGAGTTCGTCCGGCAGGGGATAGGGGCGTTCCACGGGCAGCATGTCCGTGATGTCCTGGCCGTCGCGCAGTGCCTGACGGATGTCGTGGACCCGGCCGGTCAGGTCGGTGATCCGCAGTGTCCACCGGTCGAGATAGCGGGTCACGGCGTCGCCGGAGAGGCCGATCTGGATCGACCGGTATGACAGGGGATTGTGGCGCGGGCCGCGTTCGGGGTCCCACTGGACGCGCACCGGGCTCTCCCGCAGGCGCCGACGCCAGACCTCGGGATCGACGCCGTCGCCGGGGTGGCTGAGGCAGGAGTGCCGGAGCGCCCACTCGAAGCCCTCCCGGCTGATGTCGACGGCCAGGACCCTGGTCTGACCGGGCTTGGTGGCATAGCCGCAGCGGTACATCATCCAGAGAAAGGAGGGTTTGATCCAGGTCATCCGTTCGCGCTTGAAGGGCGGAACGAACCGCTGGGCGGCGACGGCCGGGTCCGCGATGGCGGGGTCGTAGGCCTGGTAGACGGTGATGGCCTCCTCAGTGAAGGCCGCGCGGATCTGGCGATAGGGGATGGTCATGTCCCCGAGCATGGTGAGCCGTGTGTAAGCCCCGCAACGGGATTTAGCGGGCGGTCATCGCCGGTTTCGCAGCACCTCAAGGCGTTGCCGGTACTCCTCGGCGTCGACCTCTCCCCGGGCCAGCCGTTCGGCCAGCACCTCCTCCGGAGGGACCCGCCCGCCCGCCGCGAGCCAGCCTGTCCGCCGCCCGCCGCTGACGTAGTGGAGCAGCGCGACGATCCCGGCGATGATCAACACCCACAGCAGGATCGTCGTTATGCCCATGACCAGCCAGGAGCCGATTCCGTAACCCCACATCATCGTCGGTCCCCTTCCCGAGAGGTACCTTCAGCCTTCCTCCGCCGAGTCCGTACGAAAGAGGGCCATTGGTCCCGCGACCGGCGCCGATGGTCCCGGCGCGGCTACCAGCCGAGTTCGTCGCAGCCCCGGTGGTCGGCCGGCTCGATCTGCAGGGTGGCGTGCTCGACGCCGTGGCGGGTGCGCAGCAGGTGACGCGCGCGGTCCAGTACGGCATGGCCGTCGGCGAAGTCGGTGGCGACCAGGTGGGCGGTGGCCACGTTCATGCCGGAGGTCAGCGTCCACAGGTGCAGGTCGTGCACGTCGCGTACCCCGTCGATGGCGGCCAGGTCCGCGGCCACCGCGGCGGCGTCCATGCCCTCGGGCACGTGCTGGCCCAGGACGGCGAAGACCTGGCGGCCCAGCGACAGGGCACGCACCGCGACGAAGACGCCGATGGCCAGCGCCACGACGGTGTCCCACAGCACCTGGCCGGTGGCCGCGACCAGCCAACCGGCGACGATGACGCCGACCGATCCCGCGGTGTCCGCGACGACCTCCAGGTAGGCGCCCCTGACGTTGAGGCTCTCACCGGCGCCGGAACGCAGCAGCAGCAACGCGACCAGGTTGACGAGCAGGCCGATGGCGCCGACGACGAGCATCGGGCCGGAGGAGACCTCGGCGGTCTGGCCGATACGGCCGACGGCCTCGACCACCACGTACACCGCGACGCCCAGCATCAGCACCACGGCCAGCAGGGAGGCGAACACCTCGGCCCGGTAGGAGCCGTAGCTGCGCCTGCCGGTGGTGTCGGGCCGGGTGGCGATCTTCGTGGCCACCAGCGCCGCGCCGAGGGTGACCACGTCGGCGGCCATGTGCCCGGCGTCGGAGAGCAGTGCCAGCGAGCCGGAGACCAGTCCGTAGCCGAGTTCGACGACGAAGAAGGCGCCGATCAGCACGAAGGACAGGGCCAGCCGCCTGCGGTGACGGCCTCCCGCGTGTCCCTGGACGTGCCCGTGGCCGTGTCCGGTTCCCATCTCAGCCCTCTCCGTCGCGCTCGGGGTGCAGAAGCTCGGTGTGCTCGATGTGGACCAACGCCACGTCGAGGAGCATCCGCACGTGCGGGTCCGCCAGCCGGTAGTAGACCATCCGGCCCGCGCGGCGGCTGGTCACGACACGGTGGGCGCGCAGCAGCCGCAGCGCGTGCGAGGCGGCCGACTCGCTCTGCCCGGTCACCGCGGCCAGGTCGCACACGCACATCTCCCCCTCAAGCAGGGCGACCAGCAGTCTCAACCGGTTGGCGTCCGACAACAGGCCGAAGACGTCGGCCACGTCGGAGAGATCACGGGGGGCGGGCATGCGCTCCCGCACGTCGGCGACCCGGTCGGGATCGACCTTCCTGACGACACATCCGTCAATCGATGGAACATCTGAATAGGTATTCATATGAGCAGATTAGCGAGTGGGGTCACCGGGCTGTCAACCGGCCCGCGTCGGCCGGGCCGGTACGGCGGGTCCGCGGTGGCCGGGTCGGCTGACCTGTGCTGGTCGGCCCGGCCGGCCCGCGTTGGCCGGTACGGCTGGTCCCTGTTGGTCGGTACGGCTGGTCCGCCCCGGTCGGCACAGCTGGTCCGTCCGGTCGGTACGGCGCACGCCGCGGACGGTGGCGCACACCGTGGTGCGCCACCGCCGCTCTCTCACCCGGCCCCCGCCGCCATGCCCACGATGACGCCGGGGTGTCCGAGAGCGCGGGGGACCTACCCCTGGGTCCCCTTGCGGCGCGTGATCAGCCACGCGCCCGCCCCGGCGAGTACGACGACCGCGCCGACCGGCCACACCCACCCGGGCAGGCCGGAGGTGCCGTTCGGCTCGGACGCGGCGGCCGGAGAGGGCTCGGCGGCGGAGGATTCGCTGGCGGCCGGGGGAGGGACGGCCTCGGAGGGGTCGGCGGAGGCCTCCGCCGTACTCGCCGGTGTGGAGACCGACGGCGACGGGGACTCCGGGGTGGGGGAGGGGCTGTCGGGGTCGGCGATCACGGTGAAGGGGATCTGGCCGCTGATGGGGTGACCGTCGGAGGAGGCAACGTGCCAGGCGATCTGGTAACGACCCGGGGCCAGCTGGTCGGGCACCTTGGCGCGGATCGTGCTCCCCTCGTCCGGTGCGTCGAGCTTGGTCGTCTCGTCGCCGGGGCCGGTCAGGACGACCTTGGCGAAGCGCATACGGGAGGAGAACTCCAGGGTGACGGTCTCGGGGCTGGTCACCTTGGCGTTGGCGGCCGGTGAACTGCTCTTGAGACGGTCATGGGCGAACGCCGGTGAGGCGGTGCCGATCAGCACCAGCAGGCAGCCGACGGCGGCTGCCAGGACGGTGCCGACGGTTCGGCGCGGCGATGCCGCCGAGGTCAGGAATGACAAGGTGGGAACTCCCGAAGACGGCCCGGCGATGGCCGGGGCGAAGGTGACGTCCGTGCGTGCGGGCGTCGATGACACGGGTGCGCCGCTCCCCGGAGGGGGCGGCGTCGTCCGCGGGAGGTCCACGGCGGTGGATCGTGGAGGTGAGCCACCGCCGGGCGAGGCCGGAGGGGGGCCACGACGCGGGGGCGACAGGCCGAGGCGTCGGCGGGTCGTCGGAGGCGGCGGACGGCGGCCGGAGCAGTAGGGGCCACGAGGGCCGCAGCAGGCGCAGCATGAGCCAGAAGGCGCTCTCGCCCCGGTGCAGCCACCAGCCGCTCATCGCCCCGACCGCGAGGTGGGCCAGCGCCATGCCGACCGCCTGGTGCCCGTGCCCGTCCTGGGCGGCGAACCCGCCGGAGGTGCGGGCGAACAGCTCGTGCAGCAGCACCTGGGCGCCGATCGTGGTGCCGACCACCGCCGCCGGTGGGTGCTCACGGCCGACGAGCGGCAACACCACGACCAGGAGGCCCGCCGCGCCGGCCGCGAGGGCCGCGACGGAAAGCGAGGCCCCCGCACTGAAGGCGTGCCCGCCCGCCGAGACCGCCAGGCAGGCGGTGGTGAACGCCAACGCCCGTAGCAGGCGCAACGTCATCGGTAAGGGCGGCACATGTCCCATCTTGCCGTCCAATGTCGCATTGGCAACCGCCACGCTGACCCCAGGTCCGAATGGCTACCCTCTGTCATCAGTTGATGGCGAAGGGTGATGTGCGGTTGTGGGGTGATCGCACCGATGCGACGAGCCGTACAGCGCGCGGGTCTCTCCCTCGTGCTGTGCCTGGCCGCGCTCGCGGCGGCCCTGCTCGCGCATCTGATCCTCTCCGCCGCCCACACCCGGGTGGCGCACCACCATCACGGACCCGGCCCGGGGCAGTCGGGCATTTCCGTCACCGTGGCCGGTTCACCGCGGGAACGGGTGCCGGAGCGCTGCCCCGCCCCCGATCCGCCGGAGCACGACCACAGCCTGTGCGGGGCGGCGACGGTGGCGCCCGCCACCGAGGCGCGCCCGCTGTCGTCCGGTCCCTTCACCGGCCTGCCCGCCCTGTCGTGGCTGGCCCTGACGGTGATCGGTCTCGCCTGCGCCACGGCCGTCGCCGCCCTCGACCGTACGGCGGGCCTGCCCCAGCCCGCCCAGGCCGTCACGGCGTAACGCGCCGGGTGCGGGGCGCGGGTCCGCGGGCCGTACCACCCACGGGCCCGGTCCGGCCGGTCACCCGCGGTGCCGCTCCAGCGGCCGTCCTCGTTGTGGTTCCCGGCCAGGGCGCCGGACGACGGCCGGGCCGGACGAGGCGGTCGGGCAGGACGGAGCCGTCGTTGACGATCTGGATCGCCGGGGTCGCGGTGTCGTTGCCGACACGGCGGCGTCGTCCTTGGACGCGAGTCGCCGCCACGACGGTGTCGAAGCCCGTATAAGGGGATTTTTGGGTTTTTCCTGGCCTTTGGTTGGAGGGGGTGGGGGCAGCACGGTTTCATGGCAGACCTTCCCTTTCATGACCGTGCCGACTTCGACAACGCCGACCGTGGCTTCGTCGCGAAACTCAGCCCCGCCCTGGTGAAGGGAGCCGACGGGAAGGTCGTCTGGGACAACGACGTCTACGCCTTCCTGGACGGCGACTGCCCGCAGGACGCGCATCCGAGCCTGTGGCGGCAGGCGCAGCTGTGCGCCAAACAGGGGCTGTTCGAGGTGACCG
The DNA here is from genome assembly GCF_040631445.1 of Streptosporangium sp. NPDC020072. Taxonomy (NCBI): domain Bacteria; kingdom Bacillati; phylum Actinomycetota; class Actinomycetes; order Streptosporangiales; family Streptosporangiaceae; genus Streptosporangium; species Streptosporangium sp. NPDC020072. The sequence goes on from NZ_JBEYAB010000012.1 coordinate 55,922, forward strand.
AGGGCGTCTACCAGGTGCGCGGGCTGGACCTGTCGAACATGACGATCGTGGAGGGCGAAACCGGCGTCGTCGTCATCGATCCGCTGATCTCCACCGAGTGCGCGGCGGCGGCGTTGCGGCTCTACCGGGACCACCGGGGCGACCGGCCGGTCACCGGCCTGATCTACACCCACTCCCACGTCGACCACTTCGGCGGAGCCCGCGGCGTGACCGACGGCGAGGGAATCCCGATCCTGGCCCCGGCCGGCTTCATGGAGCACGCCGTCTCGGAGAACGTCTACGCGGGCACCGCGATGAACCGCCGGGCCCTGTACATGTACGGCCAGCTCCTGCCGCGCACCGCCGAGGGCCAGCTCGGCTGCGGACTGGGGATGGGCACCTCGGCGGGTACGGTCACCCTCATCCCGCCCACCGTCGACGTCACCCACACCGGGCAGGAGGAGACGATCGACGGGATACGGATCGTCTTCCAGCTCACCCCGGGCACCGAGGCCCCGGCGGAGATGAACTTCCTCTTCCCCGACCGGCGGGCCCTGTGCATGGCCGAGAACGCCACCCACAACCTGCACAACCTGCTCACCCTGCGCGGCGCCGAGGTCCGTGACGCGCGGGTCTGGGCCCGCTACCTGGACGAGGCGATAACGCTGTTCACCGACAAGGCCGACGTCGCCTTCGCCTCCCACCACTGGCCCACCTGGGGCAGGGACGACATCGTCGCCTTCCTGTCGCAGCAGCGTGACCTGTACGCCTACCTGCACGACCAGACCGTACGGCTGATGAACCACGGCCTGACCGGCGTCGAGATCGCCGAGACCATGCGGATGCCGCCCGCCCTGGAGCAGGCCTGGCACACCCACGGCTACTACGGATCCGTCAGCCACAACGTCAAGGCGATCTACCAGCGCTACCTGGGCTGGTTCGACGGCAACCCGGCCCACCTGTGGGAGCATCCGCCCGTTCCGCAGGCCAGACGCTACGTCGAGTGCCTGGGCGGCGCCGCGGCCGTCGTCGCACACGCCCGCCGCTACGTGCGCGAGGGGGACCTGCGTTTCGCCGCGACCCTGCTCAACCACGCCGTCTTCGCCGACGAGGACAACACCGAGGCCCGCGAACTCCTGGCCGAGGTCTACACCCGCCTCGGGCACGGCGCCGAGAACGCCACCTGGCGCAACTTCTATCTGGCCGGTGCCGCCGAACTGGCCGAGGGCCCCTCGGCGGGTACGGCCGACACCACCTCACCGGACATGCTCAGCGCGCTGTCCGCCGAGCAGATCTTCGGCTCCCTGGCCATCCGCGTCAACGGCCCGAAGGCGTGGAACGAGCGGTTCGCCATCGACTGGCACCTCACCGACCTGGACGAACACCACCGCACCACGATGTCGAACGGCGCGCTGACCCACCGGCGGACGTCGCCGGGGGAGAGCGCCGACCTGACGCTACGGCTGACCAGGCAGCGGCTGCTCGACCTGATCGTCGGGGACGGCTCCGGTGGTCTTGACGGCGTCGACCATGACGGGGACGCCACCGTCCTGCGGAGGCTGGGCGCCGTACTGGAGGAGTCCACGCCGGACTTCGCCATCGTCACCCCCTGAGAGGCCGCCCGAGCGGTCGGCGGCATGGCTGACGGTCCGGCCGTTCGCCCGGTCGGCGGACTGGCTGACGGTCTGACCGCCCGGCCGGGCGGCGGGCCGGTTGACGGGGGCCCAGGCCGCCGCCAGCATGCCGCCCAGCAGGCCCAGGACCATACCGGCCAGGAAACCGCCCAGGTTGGAGTAGACGAAGGAGGCCAGGGACAGCACCACGCTCACCAGGCCGAGGAAGACCCGCTGGCCGGGCTGCAACCAGATGAGCACTCCCGCGAGCACCATGACCAGCGCGACCAGGTAGCCCGCCCCCACCGCGCCGAACATGACGGCCACCGGCAGGGCGTCGATCGTCAGGGAGACGGACAGCAGCTCCAGGCCCGCCGTCACGATGAACAGGCCGCCCCAGAAGGGTCGTGAGCGCCGCCACGATCTCATGGTCCTCCGTTCGCGGGTCAGAAGCGGTTCACGGGTCAGAAGCGGTTCGCTGGGTAGGAGCCGTTCGCGGGTCAGAAGCATTCGTGCTCGCCGCGCAGGATCCTCAGCCCGAGGTCGGGCAGGCTCAGCGTCGCGGCGGAGACGGCCCGCGCGCTCAGCCGTACGTCGTGCAGGGTGAAGGTCCGGCTCTGGCCGCCGAAGGTGCCCGCCGGGCCTCGGGCGGCGGGCACCCCGTTCAGGGTGGAGGCGTCGCGGCCCAGCTCGACGCCCCGCAGCGTGGCCGCGCCACGGGCCGCCGCGGTGTCGATCACCATGTCCTCGATCGTCACCTCGTTGCCGTCCTGGCCGCCGGTGATCCTGATGGTCACCGTGCCCACGGGGGTCCGCACCAGCGCGCTCTGGCACAGGCCCTTGGCGAACGCCCGCCGTACGCCGGTCACGATGACCGGGATGGCCTGGCCCTCCCGGTCGCGCACCACACCGGCGGACAACGTGAAGTCCTGCCCGCGCAACTCGTCGGTGAAGAGCTTGAACGCCTGCCCTGAGACGACGAACGTGGCGCCGACGACCCCCTGGGCGACGGCGCCGACCAGCAGCGACGTCACCGTCGCGACGGGAAGGAGGATCAGGAGGAAGCGCCTCCAGTGCACGCGCCCCTGCTCGGCCATGATCGCCCCTCACCACCCCGGAAGAGCCGGCGATTCACCACGGAACGCCGTGGCCCGACCCGTTTCAGATCATGAGCGGCATTCGCCGAGCCTGTCGACGCACACGCCGGACCCCCCACCACCTATGACCCGAAGCTGGACAACCTTTCCAAAGACCGGAAAGACCCCTGAACCAGTTCGACGAGATCTTGGAAAGGGCTGTCAGTAGCGCCACAGGTGGGCGGTGATGACTTCTTCGAGGGGTTTGCCCTCGGCCCAGGCCTGGTCGGCCGCGCGGACTGCGGCGAAGGCGCCCAGGAGTTCCTCGCCCAGGGCGTCGCGGACGCGGTCGTTGCCGAGCAGGGCCGCGCGTTGTTCGTCGGGGGTGGCGGGAAGCCGGTGGATGTTCGCCGCTTCGCGCCGCTCCGCTGACCACATGTCCGGGTTCTCCTGGACGGGCTCCGGCGGGGTGAGGCCGTCGGCGATCCCGGCCAGGCCGGAGGCGATGACGACGGCGAGCGCGAGATGGGGGTTGGCGGAGGCGTCGGAGGGCTTGAGCTCGACGTTGGCGTGGGAGGCGCCGAGCAGTTCGGTGGCGGGGACGAACCGCAGGGCGGCCTCCCGGTTCTCCACCCCCCAGAAGGTGTAGGCGCTGGAGAAGTAACCGGGCCTGAGCCGGTGCAGGGAGGGGACGCTGGGCGCCGTGACGGCGGTGATGGCCGGCAGGTCGCGCAGGAGACCGGCCAGGTAGGCGGCTCCCTCGGCGGTCAGGCCGTACGGCCCGTCGCCCCCGGAGAGCAGGTTGACCCCGTCGCGGGACAGCGAGGTGTGCAGGTGCCAGCCGTTGCCGACCCCGGCGCCGGTGATCAGGGGGGCGAAGCTCGCCCGCAGCCCGTGCGCCCTCGCGGCGGCGTGGATGGTCTGCCGGGCGAGCAACTGCTGGTCCGCGGCGGTGACGGGGTCGGCCGCCGCGATGCTGAGCTCGTACTGGGCCGGGCCGTACTCGGCGTGGAACTGGTTGACCCGCACGCCGTTGTCCCGCAGGTCACCCAGGAGCTGGGCGGCGAAGCCGTCGACGTCGAGCAGGACGCGGGGGCCGTAGGCCGGGCCGGGGAGAGCGAGCTGGGTGCTCCCGCCGGGGCCCGGCTCGGTGTGGCTGAGGTGGAACTCCATCTCGTAGCCCGCGCGGAACTCCAGGCCGAGTTCCGCCGCCCGGCCGACCTGACGCTCCAGCGCGCCCCGCTGGTCGTACGGCCAGGCGGAGCCGTCGGCGGCGACCTGCCTGCCGGGGACCCACGCGAACGAGGGCTGTCCGGCCAGCTGGACGATCCGGTCGGAGACGGGGATCAGCCGGATGTCGCCGGACGGCGTGGCGAGCCCCGGGTGGCCGAAGGTGATGCCGTCGTGGGAGTCGAAAACCGCGAACAGCGTGGTGACGCCGACCCCGCGTTCCGCCACGGACGCCAGCTGGTCGACCGGGACCGTACGGGAGCGGGTGATGCCGTTGTTGTCCGCCCAGGCGATGGTGATGCCGACGACGCCCTCCTTCGCCAACGCCTCCGCCTTCGCCTGGAGATCGACGGTCGTCACGTTCTGTGCCATGGATCGCTCCTTGGGAGTTCGGTGGTTGTCAGGCGGTCACGGCGAGACGTGGTCCGGGGCGTGGAGGGTACGGCCGGGCGCGACGGGGATGGCCGGAACCGGTGTGCCGGGCGGGCGTTCTTCGCGTCGAGGGGCACGCTGGCGAAGATACCGTCTGGGGTCACGGCGACGAGGGCGAAGATCCGGATACACGCCGGGAGAGCACCGAGGAGCCGGGGCCGTCCCACTCCGGCAGGCGAGGTGGGTCTCCGGAGGCCACGGTTCAGGCGATCACGGCGGTCACCGGTGCCGGAGGGCGCCTCGGTGGCCGGTCCGACCCAGGCCACCGACCGGCCCGTGGCGACGAGCTTCCCGCGCCCGCCTCGGCCGCCACCGGGCGAAGAAGGCGCGCTCCTACCGGGACTCTCCCATGAGCGCGGCGAGCACCGCCGGAGGCAGTTCGCCGGGCTGACGGGGCACACCGGCCTCGCCGAGGACCTGGACGGCGTGTTCCTCGGGGAGCAGGGTGAGCCAGTCGAGGACGGCGGCCCGGTGGGCGTCGGCGGTCAGTTCGCCGTGCACCCTGAGCCTGGCCAGGCCGCCGTCGGGGAAGACGTCGAGACGGACGTGCGTCACGGGGGCGGCGGAGACCGGGCGGAAGAAGTGACGCGTGTCCGGCTGCAGCCTGGTCCTGGGGATCAGGTCGAACCACTCGGTGTCCTCGCCGGGACGATCGGCGTCGGTCCCCCTCAGCGTGGCCCAGCCCGCCGCGTTGCCGACGAAGTACGACGTGTCGATCTCCACCCGGCGGACCCGCCCCCGGGCCGCGAGCCTGATCGACACGTGGTCGTTGCCGCCGTCGCGACGGCGGGCGTTCTCCCAGCCGTCGCCCATGGTCGCGGCCCTGCCGGGCAGCAGCAGTTGCACCGGCGAGGAGTAGAAGGTGTTCGAGCAGTCGATCACCGATCCGCCGTTCTCCAGCGCGGCCAGGTCGATCGTGCCGTCCAGGAGGCGGGGGTCCGGCACGGGCTCGCCGTACACCCGGAACCGGGCCACCCCGCCGTCGGGGTAGATGCTCAGCCGGACGTGGGTCCAGCGTCGTGGGTCCGTCACCTCGAAGGCGTTCTCGGCGTCGCCCTCGATCGCGCTCCTGCCGACGATCGTCTCCCAGGTCGCCTTTTCGAGCTCGGCCGGTGACGGCGCTCCTTCGACGCTGGTCGCCTCGACCGAGGCGTAGGGCGGGTAGTTGCCCCTGAACCAGGCGGTGTCGATCACCACGCCGCGCACCACGCCGGGGACACCGAGCCGGATGATCGCGTGGTCGTTCCCCGGTTCGCGGCGGCGCCGGGTCTCCCAGCCGTCGTACACCTTGCCCTTGTGGCCGAAGTCCTCCGTCGAGAACACCGAGGGACCGGGCTTGATCAGGTTCTCGCGTTCGGCGAACAACTCGTCGTTGGCGTACACGACGCTGCCGGCCAGCGCGCGGGAGGCCAGGTCGGGAAGGTGGGTGAAGGTCATGCCTCTCCTCGGTTGAGCAGTCGGCCCTGCGGCGGGCCGTCGATGTCGATCCGTACGCCGCGCAGCCAGGTGCCGCGGACCACGCCGGTGAGCTCGCGGCCGTGGTAGGGCGTGACGGGGTTGCGGTGGTGCAGCCGGTCCCTGTCGACCGTGAACACCTGGTCGGGGGCGAACACGCAGAAGTCGGCCTGGTGGCCCGGGGCGATCCGGCCCTTGCGGGACAGACCGGCCACCCTCGCGGGGCCCTCGGCCATCCAGCGCGCCACGTCGGTCAGGGTGTGGCCGCGACGCCTGGCCTCGGTCCACACGGCGGGCAGGCCGAGCTGCAGCGACGCGATGCCGCTCCAGGCCGCGCCGAAGTCCCCGGTGTCGAACCGCTTGAGCTCCGGTGTGCACGGCGAGTGGTCGGAGACCACGCAGTCGACGGTGCCGTCGGCGAGACCCCGCCAGAGCGACTCGCGGTTGGGCTCCTCGCGGATCGGCGGGCAGCACTTGAACTGGGTGGCCCCCTCGGCGATCTCCTCCGCAGTGAACGTCAGATAGTGCGGGCAGGTCTCCACGGTGATCCGGACGCCGTCGTCCCGGGCCGAGCGGATCATCGGCAGCGCGTCCGAGCTGGACAGGTGCAGGATGTGCACCCGGCAGCCGGTCGTGCGGGCCAGTTCGATGACGCGTGCGATCGCGAGGTTCTCCGCGCCACGGGGCCGGGAGCGCAGGAAGTCCCGGTAGCTCGCGCCGTGCGCCGCCGGGGCGTGATCGATCACGTGCGGGTCCTCGGCGTGCACGATCATCAGCGCGTCGAACGCCCGGATCTCCCTGAGCGCGTCCGCCAGCTCGTCCGGCTCAAGGTGGGGGAACTCCTCCACACCGGAGTGCAGCAGGAAACACTTGAACCCGAACACCCCGGCGTCGTGGAGCCCGCGCAGCTCACGCAGGTTGCCCGGTACGGCACCGCCCCAGAGGCCGACGTCGACGAGCACCCGCCCCTCGGCGGCCTCCCGCTTCACCCGCAACGCGGCCGTGTCGACGGTTGGCGGGAGGCTGTTCAGCGGCATGTCGACGATCGTCGTGACGCCACCGGCCGCGGCGGCCCGGGTGGCGGTCGCGAACCCCTCCCACTCGGCCCGGCCGGGGTCGTTCACGTGCACGTGGCTGTCCACGAGGCCGGGCAATAGCACCTCGTCGTCGCCGAGTTCGACGACCTCGGCGGCGTCGAGATCCGTGTCCGGCGGTTCGACCGCGACGATCGTCCCGTTCCGCACGCCGACGCCGCACGCCCTCTCCCCGGCGGGGGTGACGACGCGACGGGCACGGAACAGCAGGTCAAGCCCGGCCATCAGGAGGCACCCCCGGTGTGGACCGGCCATCCGGTCACGGTCTTGGGGCGCGGTTTCGCGTAGGTTCGCACCTTGCTCGTGGTGAGGCCGAGCCGGACGAGCCCTTCGGCGAGGGCGACCGCGGCGGCGACGCCGTCCACGACCGGTACCCCGGTGGCGGCGGCGATCTCCCGGTCGAGACCGGCCATCCCTCCGCATCCGAGGCAGATCACCTCGGCCCGGTCGTCCTCGACGGCCCTGCGGGCCTGGGCGACGATCGCGCCGACGGCCCGGCCGGGGTCCTCGTCGAGTTCGAGGACCGAAAGCCCGCCGGCCCGGACCGACGCGCACCGGCCGGTCAGCCCGGCGAGCCGCAGCCTGTCCTCGATCTGCGGCACGGCGCGGTCGAGGGTGGTGACGACCGAGTAGGTGCGCCCGATCAGCATCGCGACCTGCGCGGCGGCCTCGGTGATGTCCACCACGGGGACGTCGAGCAGTTCCTGGAGCCCCTCGCGGCCGTGCTCGCCGTACCCGGCCTGGATCACCGCGTCGTACGGCTCGGCGTACCGGACGACCCGGTCCATCACCGCGACCGCGGCCAGGTAGCTCTCGAAGTTCCCCTCGACCGACTCGGGCCCGAACGACGGGGTGAGGCCGACGATCTCGACGCCCGGCGACGCGTACGCCGCCGCCTGGGCACGGATCGTCTCGGTCATCGACCGGGTGGTGTTCACGTTCACGATCAGGATGCGCATGACGGCCCACCTCGTACGGCCCGCAGTTCGGCGGGGGTGACGCCGGTGAGGTCGCGCAGTTCGGCCTCGCCGACGGCGCCGCAGTCGAGGCCCCGGGCGAGGAACCCGGCCATCGCCCTGGCGGTCGCGGGCTCGTCGAGGAAGCCGGACTCCCGGCGGTCGAGATAGCCGCGCAGCCGGGCCGCCGCGCCCGGCAGCCCCTCCCTGAAGAAGGCGTAGACGGCGGCGTACCGGCTGGGCAACTGGGCCGGATGCAGGTCCCAGCCCTGGTGGACGCCGTCCTCAAGGGCACGCCGTACCAGGCGCGCGTGCAGCCTCCAGGCGGCGCGGACCGTGTCGCCGTCGCCGACCGGGAGCACGTTGGTCGAGCCGTCGCAGACGCGTACGCCGGTGCCCGCGGCGGCGACCCGCATGACGGCCTTGGCGTGGTCGGCGACCGGGTGCTCCACGCTCTGGTGGGCGGCCGAGACCCCGAGTGCCGCCGAGTAGTCGTAGGTGCCGTAGTGCAGGCCCGTGCAGCGCCCGGCCGAGGCGTGGATCATCGGCGCCAGCGGCGAGACGCCGTCCACGCCCATGATCGCCTGTGGTGTCTCCACCTGGATCTCGAACCGCAGGCTCCCGTGCGGCAGCCCGTGGGCGGCCTCCAGCCGTTCGGCGGTCAGCGTCATCGCCTCCACCTGTTCGACGGAGGTCACCTTCGGGAGCGTGACGACGAAGCCGCCGGGCGGCGGGCCGAGGGCCTCCAGGAAGATCGCCAGGGTGCGCAGGCCGCGCCGCCGGGTCGGCGCCTCGAAGCTCTTGAACCGGATTCCGCAGAAGGGCGTGCCGTCACCGGAGGCGAGGGCCTTGGCGGCGGTCCGGGCGGCCGCGTCCTCCTCGGCGTCCGGGCGGTCGCCGTAGCCGTCCTCGAAGTCGATCCTCAGGTCCTCGACCGGTTCGCGCTCCAGCTTGGCCAGGACCAGGTCGTACACCTCCGCCGCCGTCCCCGGCGGCAGGCCGAGCGCGTCGGCGAACTCCTCGGCGGTCCGGCCGTGCGCGGCCAGCGCCGTCCGGGCCTGCTCGCCCCACGTCCGTACGGTGTCCGGGGTGTAGCGGTCGGCCGGGACGTAGACGGTGTGCACCGGCTGCCTGCCGGTCGGCTCGCCGGGGTAGGCCGTGCGCAGCCGTTCGTCCGCCGCCGCCAGCCGGACATCCAGCTCGGCGGAAAGCTCGGCGGAAAGTTCGGCGGCGAGGCCGGTGGTGAGGTCGGGGCCGTTCACGATCCGGCCTGGATGACCCGGCCGTCACGGACCACGACCTGGGGGATCGGCCGGTCCACCACGGCCTGGGCCATGGACTCGGCGCGGACCAGGACGAAGGTGGCGGGGTCGCCGGGCTGGAACCTGACCGGTTCGAGACCGAGCAGGGCGGCGCCCCCGTGCGCCGCGACCTCGTAGCACGCGGCCAGTTCCTCGTCGGTACGGGCGTCGGTGCGGTAGGCGAGCAGGTGCGCACGGTTGATCATGTCGCCGTCGCCGAACGGCGTCCACGGGTCCCGCACCCCGTCGGATCCGAGGCCGACCGGCACCCCGGCCTCGCGCAGCGGCCCGACGGGCGGGATCGGGGACGCGCCGAGCGCGCAGGTGGTCAATGAGACTCCTGCTTCGAACAGCGTCTCGGCGAGGTCCTCGCGGCCCTCCAGGCAGAAGGCGTGGCTGATCGTGGTCGGCACCCCGCTGGACCTCGCCCTGCGGGCGATCTCGACCACCTGCGCGACACCCTCCTCGCCGCGGTCGTGCAGGTGGATGTCGACGGGTACGGCGTGCCGCTCGGCCATGCCGTACAGCAGGTCGAGGTGGCCGTGCAGGTCGCCGTCGACGCCCACGGGGTCGAGCCCGCCGACGATGTCGGCGCCCTCCCGCAGTGACCGCTCCATCAGCTCCGCCGTCCCCGGCGCCGTGAGCAGGCCGAGCTGGGGGAAGGCGACGATCTGCACGTCCAGCAGGTCCCCGCGCGCCTGGGCGGCCTCCCGCACGCCGTGCACGTTGCTCAGCCCGTACACCGGGGCGACGTCCACGTGCGCCCGCCACGCCCGGGTGCCACGGGCGATCGCGCTGTCCATGAGCGCCCCGGCCCGCTCGGCGACCGGCGCGGTCATCCCGGCCCGTGCCGCGACGTCGCCCTCGATCAGGTCACGCAGCGTCCCGGCCGGGGTACGGCTCAGCCAGGGCTGCCCCCAGGTGGTCTTGTCGGGGTGGATGTGCGCGTCGACCGGGGCGGGCAGGGCGAGCAGCCCGCCGCAGTCCACCACCTCGCAGTCCTCGGTTCTGCGTTCGAGGGGGACGACGCGACCGTCCTCGACCAGGACGTCGTGGGGGCGGACATGGGTGAACAGAATCTGAGCCATACCGGCTGATCCCCTTAACCTGAGGGCGACAGTGTCCTAGAATTATCAGACATCAGATGATTAGAGAAGCAGAGGAAGAATGCGCCACGTGGGCCGGACCTCCCTCGTCGACTCCGCCATCCACGAGCTCCGCCAGGAGATCGCGAACGGCGTCTGGCCGGTCGGCACCAAGATCCCCACAGAGGGGCGGCTGGCCGAGACCCTGGGCGTGAGCAGGCTCTCGGTGCGCGAGGCCGTCCGCGTCCTCGTCCACGCCGGCCTGCTCGCCACCCGTCAGGGCGACGGAACCTACGTCACCGCGACCGACGAGAACGAGGTCGCCCTCAGGCGCCGCCTGGACCGCGCGGCCACCATGGACATCATCGACGTACGGCGCGGCCTGGACCTCGTGGCGGCCAGGCTCGCCGCCGAACGACGCGAACCGGCCGACCTCGACGCGCTGCGGGAGACGCTGCAACGGCGCACCGCCGCCCACGAGGCCGCCGACCTCGACGCGTTCGCCGACGCCGACGTTGACTTCCACCTGGCCGTCGCCGCGGCCTCGCACAACCCCGTGCTGCTGGACCTGTACCGGGGCATGAGCGAGGCGGTGCGCGAAACGGTCCGCCGCGACCAGTGCATGGAACACGCCGTGCTCGACGCCGACTCCACCCACCGGGACCTGTACCGGGCGATCGAGGCGGGCGACGCGGCGGGCGCGGTCACGATCGCGCTCGCCATCCTCAACGAGCAGGAGAACGATCTCTGAAGCGCCTCAGGGGAGCCTGATCAGGCGCCGCTCGACGGCGGCGGTCACCGCGGCCGTACGCGTGTCCACGCCGAGCTTGCCGTAGATGTGCACCAGGTGGGTCTTGACCGTCGCCTCGGTGATGAAGAGCCGCCTGGCGATCTCCCGGTTGCCCGCGCCGCTCGCCAGCAGCTCCAGGATCTCCACCTCCCGGGCGCTCAACGCCGGGCCGGGGTCGCGCATCCGCCTCATCATCCGGGCCGCGACCTTGGCGGACAGCACCGACTCGCCCCTGGCCGCGGCCCTGATGCCCTGGAACAGCTCCTCCGGCGGGCACGCCTTGAGCAGGTAACCGGTGGCCCCGGCGTCGACGGCCCGCATGATGTCCGCGTCGGTCTCGTACGTCGTCAGCACCAGGACCTGCGGCGGAGTGGGCAGCTCCCGGATCCGCCGGGTGGCCTCGACCCCGTCGACGCCGTCGCCGAGCTGCAGGTCCATGAGCACGACGTCCGGGGAGCTCGTGGCGACACCCCGCAGTGCCTCGTCCCCACCGGCGGCCTCGCCGACGACCTCCATGTCGGGCTCACCGCCGAGCAGCGCCACCAGCCCCGCCCGGACCACCGGATGGTCGTCGACCAGAAACAGCCTCATCGCTCCTCCTCCCCGTCTCGTGCCTGCGCGCCGGTCGGGACCGTGGCCGCGATCCCCGTTCCCTCGCCGGGGACGCTCTCGACGACCAGGACGCCGTTCACCTCCGCCATCCTGTCGCGCATCGCCCGCAGCCCGTATCCCCGGCCCGGCGCGGGGGCCGGGGCGTCGAACCCGGCGCCGTCGTCGAAGACGTCCAGCGTGACCTCACCGTCGAGGTAGGACAGGGTCACCATGGCAGTGCCCGCGCGGGAGTGGTCGCGGACGTTGGCCAGCGCCCCCTGCGCCACCCGCAGCAACGCCGCCTGCACCTCGGGCTCCAGCGGGTACTGCTCGCCCTCCTGACGGAAACGCACGTCAGGCCCGGTGCCGTTCCCGGTGTCCGCGCAGAGCCTGGCCAGGGCCTCGGGCAGCGAGGCCTCGACCAGGCCCGGGGGCTGGAGGTCGCGGACGAAGCGCCGGGCCTCGTCGAGGTTCTCCGCGGCCGCTGCCGCCGCCCGCCGTACGTGGGCGCGGGCCAGCTCGGGGTCGGAGGCCCACATGCGGTCGGCGGCCTGCAGAAGGATGCCCATGCTGGTGAGCCCCTGGGCGAGGGTGTCGTGGATCTCCCTGGCCAGCCGCTCGCGCTCCTCCAGGACGCCGGTACGGTGCCGGGAGTCGGCCAGCGTTCCCCGGGTGCTGATCAGGTCGTCGATGAGGAGCTGCCGGGCGGCGCTCTCCCGCTGGAGCTCCCAGAAGATCACCGCGGTCATGGCGGCGATGCCGATCGGCGCGAGGATCAGGCTGAGATCGAACTCCCGCGCGATCTTGAGCTGGGCCGCGATCACGACCAGTGTGAGGGCGGCCGCGGCCACCGCGAAACCACGCGCGTTCAGCGACCGCAGGCACAGGAAGAGCAGGGGGACCGCGCACCAGCTGAACGACGGCGCGAGCACCACGAGCACGAGCCAGACCGCCGCCACTCCCGCCAGCCAGACGACGCGCCCGCGTCCGAGGCGGTTCCAGAGGACGACGCCCGCCGTGTAGGTCAGGGCCAGGAGACCGCCGACGACCAGCGAGGCGACGGTCCGCGTCCCCATGTCGTGCCGGGACACCAGCCGCAGGGCGGAGGCGGCGAGCAGCAGGTAGAACCCCGCGTGCATGGCCCAGTTGAGCCAGATACGTTCCCTCATCACCCTCCTTGTCTGGTCTTTCTCGACGTTATCCCCTGGCGAGGATCGGCCCGAGCGGTACGGCCACGCGTCAACCGATCGGTTGACTTCTTCCTCGACCCTTCGGCGTCCGGGAACCACCCATGCTTGCGATGGCCGGGAACGCCGTCTCCGGAAACCTTGGGTGTGCAAGGTTCCACCGACCCGCACCTGGAGAAACCAATGACAGTCCGTTCCGCGCGTCCCCGCCTGGTCGTCGGCTCCCTCGCGGGGCTCGCCATCATGGCGGGCACCCTCGGTTTCGCCGCCGCCTCCCCCGCGCAGGCCGCCCCCGCCAAGAACGGGCAGGTCGTCGTGCAGACCGACGTGCTCTCCGCCGACGCCGCCCTGACGATCGCCGACGCCGCGATGAAGGAGGCCGCCAGGCGGAAGCAGCGTGTCACGGTGGTGATCGTCGACCGGTCCGGCGTGACCCGTCTGGTGCTGAAGGGCGACGGCGCGGGCCCGCAGACCGAGGAGTCGGCGCGGCGCAAGGCCTTCACCGCGGTCTCCTTCGGTAAGACGACAAGTGAGCTTGGCAAGGGCGTGACCGGCGGCGGCCCGAACATCGCCGACATTCCGGGCACTCTCTTCCTCGGCGGCGGTGTTCCCGTGGTCTCCGGCGGCGCGCCCGTCGCGGGCATCGGTGTCGGCGGCGCGCCGAGCGGCGACATCGACGAGGCCATCGCCCAGGAGGGCCTCAAGGCCGTCGCCGGTCGGCTCCGCTGACCGACCCGTCCCGCCCCGCCGGGCCGGACGTCGTCGGGGGCCGGGAGTCGAGGCAGGGGACCAGGAGGTCAGGGATCCGGGAGGCCGGAGGTCGAGAGACCGGGTATCGGAAGCAGGGGAGAGGGACGATGTGGATGAGGCGCCGGGCGATCCTGCTCTCCGGACTCGGCCTGCTGGCCGCTGCCTGCGGCGGCCGTACGGTGAGTCGCACGGTGAAAGGGGAGAAGGTGCTCAACGATGAACTGCTGACGCGCGCCGCGCGAGGCGACGTCGCGGGTGTCCGGGACGCGCTCACCTCCGGGGCCGACGTCGGGGCCCGCGACGGGCTCCGCCGTACGGCACTGCTGCTCGCCGTGGCGGGCGACCACGTGGAGGTCGCCGAACTGCTGATCGCGGCCGGCGCGGACCCGAACGCGCTGGACTCCAGGCACGACACCCCCTGGCTGGTCACGGGCGTGACCGGAAGCGTCGCGATGCTCAGGGCCCTTCTGCCCGGCAGGCCCGACCTGACCATACGCAACCGCTACGGGGGCGTCTCCCTGATCCCCGCCTGTGAGCGTGGGCACGTGGACTACGTCCGGGAGGTGCTGAAGACCGGCATCAAGGTCGATCACGTCAACGACCTCGGCTGGACCGGCCTGCTTGAGGCGGTCATCCTCGGCGACGGCGGCCGGCCCTACCAGGAGATCGTCCGCCTGCTCATCGCGGCGGGCGCCGACGTCGACCTCGGTGACCGCGAGGGCGTCACCCCACTCGCCCACGCGGTCTCCAGGAGGCAGACCGCGGTAGCCGGCCTGCTCCGCGCCGCCGGAGCGCACTGACGGCTCAGGAGGAGTGGGCCTCAAGGGTGGGCCAGGTGCCGTCCTCGGTGAACTGCTGCGCCCAGTAGTACGGGTTCACCTCGCGAAGGGTGCGAACGCCCCATCCCGCCGGGCTGGAGTCGTCGGGCACACCGACCTGCACGTCGGGCCCCCACAGGGCCAGGCGCTCCTGGCAGACGCCACAGGGAGGAAGAAAGAGGACGCGGTCCCGCGCGGACTCCCGGAAGACGCACACGGAGGCGGTGATCCTCTTGTTGAGCGTGTAGGCCTGGCAGAAGGCCCCGGTCTCATGACACAGGGAAACCCCGCCGTTGAAGTTGTCCAGGCCGACGCTGGTGATGATCTGCCCGTCCTCCAGGTAGACGGCCGCGGCGCCCCCCGGTTCGTCGGCGGGCCAGCGCCGTTCCATCTGCGCGACGGCCGCGTCCACAAGGGCTTGATCAAGTCGCATCCGGTGTCTCCCGTTGTAGAACAGGCCTCCACGATACGAGGCGCGGGCCACGGGAGGCGTCCCGTGGCCCGCGCGTTCACCGGCCCTCGGTTCCGGCCAGGAGGTCGTTCCGGCCAAAGGTCAGCAGGTCAGCAGGTCAGGGGGTCAGGATGTCGTCGATGGCGGCGTGCAGGTTGGGCTGCGGGCCGATGTGGCGGGGGTCGCTCGCGGGCTGTCCCGTTCCGGTGAGCTTGAGGGTGTCGCGGGCCTGGACGGGGGTGAGCACGCCGCCGTTGGCCTTGGCCACGCCCTGCAGGGAGGCGACGGTTCCGGCGATGATGGCGCTGGCGCTTGAGGTACCGCTGAACCTGCCGGAGTAGATCTTGTTGGGGTTGGTCTCCGAGGGAGTCAGGTCGTTCGCCAAGGGGACGCCCAGCGTCGCGACGCAGGCGCCGTAGGCCTGGAGGTCGACGCGGGAGCCGTACGTGGAGAAGGACATCGCGGTCCGCTCGGCGGGCGGGGTCGAGCCGAGGCAGTTGGTGCCGCCGGGGCTGGGGGGCGCTCCGGCGCCGACGATGATGGCGCCCGAGTCGGGGCGGCCCATGATGACGGCGGAGTAGGGGTCCAGGGGATCGTCGAGGTTGCTGCTCGCGTTGCCCCCCGCCTCGACCACGGTCACTCCGGCGGCGACGGCCAGGACGATCTGGTCGTAGACGCTGCTGTCGTACTCCCAGGGGTAGTGCTTGTACGCCTCGGGTTCGGCACCGAACTCGAAGAGCATGACGTCGCCCGGCTGGGAGTGGGCGGTGGTGTAGGCGACGGGGTCGGGGATCGCGTTGCCGGTCAGGTGCAGGGTGGCGTGCGGCGCGATGCCCGCCATGCCGACGCCGTTGTCGTCCTGGGCGCCGATGATCCCGGCGACGGCGGTGCCGTGGTAGATCGTGCCGGCGTCGGTGGAGCACGGGTCACCGAACGCGGACGGCAGCTGGACGATCTGACCCGCCGCGACGCGTCCCGCGAGGTCCTCGTGGCAGAGGTTCCAGCGGTTGGCCACTCCGCTCAGCTGGGTCGGGGTGATGTGGGTGGTGGTGGTGCCGTCGCCCAGCTGGCCGGTGCCGTTGACGCCCCAGGTGAAGAACGACGAGCCGGCCTTGCCGATGTTGTGGGTACGGCCCGCCGCGACCCATTCCAGGGAGGGGGAGATCGCGGTGGGGGAGGGACGGTCGACGGTGGTGCCGTCGCCGAGTTGTCCCTGGGCGTTGTCGCCCCAGGCGTAGGTGGTCGAGGTGAGCGAGGAGGTGGTGGCGAGGCTGTGCAGGGCTCCGGCCGAGACGTCGCTGACGTTGGTCAGGCCGGGGACGGCGACCGGGGTCTTGCGGTCCACGGTGGTGCCGTCGCCGAGCTGTCCCTGGTCGTTGTCCCCCCAGGCCTTGACGGTGCCGTCGGTGAGGACGGCCAGGGTGTGGTAGCCCCGGCTGCTGATCAGCCTGACGTCGGTCAGGCCGGTGACGGCGGCCGGGGTGGTGCGGTTGGTCGTGGTGCCGTCGCCCAGCTGGCCGGTGCCGTTGCCGCCCCAGGCCTTGACGGTGCCGTCGTTGATGAGCGCCACGGAGTGGCCGTAGCCCGCCGCGATTCCACCGGTCGAGGTGATGACGCCGGTGAGGCCGGGGACGGCGATGGCGACGGGGGAGTCGGAGCCGGCGTAGCCGAGCTGTCCCTGGCTGTTGTCGCCCCAGGCGCGTACGGTGCCGTCGGTCAGGACGGCCAGGGCGTGGTTGGGGCCGACACTGATGCTCGCGGCGTTGTAGATCCCGGCGACCTGCACCGGGACGGAGCTGTCGGTCAGGGTGCCGTTACCGAGCTGTCCCTGGCTGTTGTCACCCCACGCCCACACGGTGCCGTCGCTCTTCCTCGCCACGGAGAAGTCGTTGCCCGCGGCGACGGACATGAAGTTGTTCAGGCCGGGGACCTGCACCGGGATCTTCCTGGCCGCGGTGTCCCCGGTGCCGAGCTGTCCCTGGCTGTTGTCACCCCAGGCCCAGACATGGCCGAGGGAGTCCAGCATCAGCGAGTGGTCGTCTCCGGCGGAGATCGTCTGTCCGCCGTAGGCGGGGATGATCGTGGACTGGACCTCGATGTCGGTGACGGTGATGCCGTCGCCCTTGCCACCCGTCTGGGTGTGGGCGTACTCGGCGTCCACCCCGCCGCCCGACACCGAGGTGGCCGAGTTGAGGTACTTCTGATGGGGGCGCAGCGGTTCCGAGAAGGAGCGGACGTTCGGCTTGGCCTGGGCGATCTCGACCGAGGGCAGGGCGTTGAGGTCCTTCAGCAGGCCCTCGACGCCGCTCTTGGGGGCGGTGACGACGAACCAGGAGTTGAGGTCGGGCAGTTGCCTGCCGGTCTTCCTCTCCAGCTGGAGGCGCTGCTCGGTGGTCTTCGTCTCGGAGGTCGAGGACAGGGGCCTGATGGAGGCGTCCTTGTACTTGGCCAGGACCTTCTGGATGTCCGCGGCGTCTCCGGAGTCCTTGGCGACCAGCCCCTGCCCGCGCAGCCGTACGGCGAGGCCGGGCTTGAACTTCACCGAGAGCTGGGTCGTGGAGAAGCCCTTGGGCAGGGGGGCGTGGGTGCCCGGGGCGGTGCCCTTGTCCTTGCTGTGGTCGTAGGCCGGGGCGGGCTCGGCCGAGGCGGGATTCGCGGCGACCACGCCGGACAGCGCGCCGACGGCCACGGAGAGCAGGGCCGCGGTGAGCCACCGTGACCGTGGTCCTCCGTGACCCCGGGTGGCGGAGTGAGTTGGCACCGAATTCTCCTCTTCTCGTCGTCCTCTGGGGTGCGCGGGTGCCGCCCGGCGTTCGTGACTTTGGGCGTGCGGGCACGCCGAATGGCGCGTTTCCCGCGCGATGGGTTTGTTGTGGGACCAAGGGAGCCGACGGGTCAGCATAGGCCGATCACATGTGTGAAAATCAACTGTGAATTTGATTTGCACGATTGGCTTCCGGGTGGATGCGAAGCGTCATTGTGCTGGCCGTTGTCGCAGGAAATTGGCTGTGCACCGGCTTGACAACGCCGATTTCGCGTCGTAGGGAATCCATTGGGCCGATGGAGATCGGCGCGTTTCTGCGAAGAGGTTGGAATTCGAAATTTCCCGATGCGTTCCGTCCTGTGGAAATGATTCTGACGGCTTTTCCCGTCACGCGGAACGCTTCCTCGGGCGTGGGTTGACGACCGGTCCGCCGATCCGGCGCGGAATCCGCTTCGGGTGTGGGTCACGCCCTCCGGTCGTTCCCGTCGAACAACCTGTCCAGGTGCAGGTCGATCGCGGCGAGCGCGTCCCGGGGTTCGATCACGTTCAGTTCGATCAGGGGGGTGAGGCCGGTGAGGGCGAGGAGCAGGTTGGTCTCGGTCGCCGGGTCGCGGCCGGGGGCGATGTGCCCATCGGCGATCGCATGGCGGACCAGCCGTTCGACAAGGGCCCGTCCCTGGGTGAGGCCGTGACGCGCCTGCTCGTGGACGGCCTCGTCGTGCAGTGCCTCCAGGACGTAGGCGGTGCTCATCCGGCTGGTCGCGCGGGCGTCGGCGTGCAGGGGGAGCATCTCCATGAGCGTCAGTCGCAGCACGTCACGGGGGTGTGGGTGGTCGCCGAGCTTTTCGAGGCCCTGGGCGACGCGTAGCGAGGTCCGCTCGGACGCGAAGTCCATGGCGAAGGAGAGCATGGCGGTCCGGGAGGCGAAGTAGTGCTGCAGCTGCCCGAGGGAGATGCCCGCCTCCTGCGCCACCACGCGCAGCGTCAGGTGTGTGACGCCGCGCTGCTCCACGACCCGCCACAACGCGCGGGCGATCGCCTCGCGGCGTTCACGATGGTCCACCTGTTTCGGCATCGCCGGTCCCTCCCTCGTGTCCCGGAGTCTTTCCAATACAGTTGACATAATACAGCTGACCTATAATCCTGGCCCCACTCAGGGAAGGAGACGTCATGTCTGGACAGCCGAGGGTGCGGACCACGGAGGGCCCGGTGCGGGGGCTCTGGCGGCAGGGGCACGCGGTGTTCCGCGGCATCCCCTACGCCCGGCCTCCGGTGGGGGAGCTCCGCTTCGCCGCGCCGTCCCCGCCGGACCGCTGGGAGGGGACGAGGCAGGCGACGGAGTTCGGTCCCGCGGTGCCGTTGTCCCTGCCGGTCGACGTGGGCCCGCAGCGGGGCACGGACTGGCTGACGCTCAACGTCGGCACTCCGGACCCGGGCGTGGCGGGACTGCCGGTGCTGGTGTGGCTGCCCGTGGGCGGCTACGTCACGGCGATGTCGAGCGACCCGATGTACGACCCGGCGGCGCTGGCCGAGGCGGGACTCGTCGTGGTGACCGTCAACTGCCGCGTGGGCGCGGAGGGGTTCGCGTTCCTCGACGACGCGCCGCCCAACCGCGGATTCCTCGACCAGATCGCGGCACTGGAATGGGTGCGGCGGAACATCGCCGCCTTCGGAGGCGACCCCGACCAGGTCACCGTGGCCGGACAGTCCGCCGGGGCGGGGTCGGTCGCCGCCCTCCTGACGATGAAACCGGCGCGCGGCCTGTTCCGGCGGGCCATCGCCCACTCGGTGCCGGGACTGCACAGCACCCCCGCGCTGGCACGGCGGATCACCGCCGCGCTCGCGGACCGGTTCGGGGCGGCGGCCCCCACCGCCGCGGCCCTGCGCGACGTCGACCCCTGGCGCCTGGCCGCGGAGCTCACCTCCTTCAACGCCGGTCTCCACGCGCACCGGGAGAGCTGGGGGCGGATCACGGGAACCGGCACCTCCCTGTGCCCCGTCGTCGACGGTGAGGTCCTTCCCGAGACGCCCTGGCCCGCGCTGACCGGTACGCGCGCGAGCGGGACCGAACTGCTCGCCGGCCACACCCGGGACGAGTTCCGGCTGTTCAGCGTCATGGGCGGACGGCGGGGCACCTTCACCGAGCAGGACGCCCGCACGGCACTGGAACTGCTCGCCCCCCAGCCGCACGGCGCGCAGGCGTACCGCGCCGCGTTCGCGCAGGCCGGCCCCGAGGAACTGGTGGAGGCGGTGTACTCCGACGCGCTCTTCCGCATGCCGTCGCAGAAGCTCGCCGAGGCGAACGCCGCGGCGGGCGGCACCTCGTACCTGTTCGAGCTGCGCTGGAGCGCTCCGGCCCTCGGCGGTGCCCTGGGCGCCTGTCACAGCCTCGACGTCCCCCTGGCGTTCGGCACCCTGGACAGCCCCGTCGGCACACAGCTCCTCGGCGACGAGCCCGCCCCCGAGGCCGTCGCTCTCTCCCGCGAGCTGAAGGAGGCGTGGATCCGCTTCGTCACCACCGGTGACGCGGGGTGGGCCGCCCACCGGCCCGACCGGCGGCTCACCCGCGTCCTGGACGCCCCGTCGGAGACCCTGCCCTACCCGGAGCAGGCCTCCCGCCGGATCTGGGAGGACCACTTCCCGGCCCCCTTCGACCTCCCGTAGACGCCGCGGCGCCTGCCGATCATCGGTCGAATTCTCCTGTGATGAGCCGCATAGGGGGATCTGTCCGAAAATCGTGGACGGCGGTTTGCGATGATCGTCGGGTGAACCCCCATCCTTCAGGAATCGACCAGGTGCCGGTACGGGAACGGACGCGCCGTTTTCTTGAGAGTTCCCTCCTGCAGCGGGCCGTGGTCGCGGTCATCGTGATCAACGCGATCACGATCGGCTGTGAGACGTCCTCCTACCTCGTCGATCACGTCGGCGGACTGCTCCACGTCGTCGACAGGATCGCCCTGGCGGTCTTCGCCGTCGAACTGGCCGCCCGGCTGTACGCCTACCGTGGGGCCTTCTTCCGCGACCCGTGGAACTGGTTCGACACGATCATCGTGGGCGTCGCGCTGGTTCCCGCCTCGGGCCCGACCTCGATACTGCGCACCCTGCGGATCCTGCGCGCGTTACGCCTGGTGTCGGCCGTGCCCAGCATGCGCAACGTCGTCAACGCCCTGCTGTCCGCCATCCCCGGCATGCTGTCGATCGTCGGCCTGCTCGTTCTGGTCATGTACGTCTCGGCGGTCCTGGCGACACAGCTGTTCGGAGGGATCGCCCCGGAGTACTTCGGCGAGCTGCCCACCTCGCTGTTCACCCTGTTCCAGGTCATGACCGGTGAGGCGTGGCCGGACATCGCCGAGAGGGTCATGGGGCGGGAACCGTGGGCGTGGGTGTTCTTCGTCGGCTACATCCTCATGACGACCTTCGTGGTGCTGAACCTGTTGATCGCCGTCGTGGTCAACGCGATGGACGACCAGAACACCTCGACGGAGGAACAGCGGACCGAGGACCGGCTGGCAGCCATCGCCGAGGACCTGGCCCGGCTGCACGCCAAAATCGACACGATGCATTCCTCCAGGAACGACCACCACACGGCACTCTGACCGCTCCCGGGTCCGGCCCGGACGGCCGATCCTCGTTCAGACCCCCCTGCTGATGGCCGCCGGCGCCTGTGGAACGGGCTGGGCGAGGATGGCCTCCACCTCCTTGGCGGTGAGGTCACCGCACTCGCGGAGAATGTCCAGGGCGGCGCGCCACTGCGCACGCGCGAGGTCGGACTCACCGAGGTCGTGCAGGGCCTGTGCCAGTCCCCACAGTTGCTCGGCCTCACCGGAACGGTTACCGGTCTCGCGGATGACCCTCAGGCTGTCCTGGTAGCGGTCGAGGGACTCGCGGATCCGGCCGGCCAGCCGTACGGACCGGGCGAGGTTGCCCAGGATGAGGCCGAGACGGTACCGGTCGCCCAGGGTCCGGAATATCCCGGCGGCCTCCTCGTGCGCCACGATCGCCTGATCGTGGTCACCGATGCGCTGGTGGACGAGACCCAGATTGGACAGGGCCCGAGCCTGCCCGTTGGAGTCCCCGACCTCCTGGAACAGCAGGATGCTGCGTTCGTGGCAGCGCACCGCCTCCGGCAGGTCGCCGCGCAGGCGTGCGACGAGGCCCAGGTTGTTCAGGGCGCGGGCCATCTGGTGCCGGTCACCGATCTCCTCCCACTGCCGGAGGGCGAGATCGAACTCGGCGAGGCTCTCGTCCAACCGGCCGGTGTTGCCGTACGCCATGCCCAGCAGATTGTGGGCCCGTGCCTCAAGGACCCGCCGGTCGCCGTCGCGGGCGGTCCTGACCGCGATGGAACTCAGCCGGATCAGCTCCGTCCAGCGGTCGCGGACCACCAGCGCCGGATAGGCCTCCAGGGCGAGCAGGGCGATGTCGGCGGTCAGGTCGTCGGAACCGGCCAGTTCGTCCATGATCATCGGCAGATGGGGGGCCACGAAGTCGATCCAGGCACTCGCCTCGGAGCGGTCGTCGAACGCGAAACCGGAGGGATGGGCCGGCGGCGGTCCGGTCGTGAGCGCGGAGGCCTCCTCCGGGTCCAGCAGGAGGGCGGCCTGTTGGGTGAGGGCCAGGTAGTGATCCAGCACCCGGCGTCGCGTGGCGCTCCACCCGGCGGTGTCGGCCCGCACGCGGGCCTGCTCGCGGGCGTAGAGCCGGACCACGTCGTGCATCCGGTAACGGCCGGGAACGGGCGAGTCGATGAGGCGGGCGTCGACGAGCTGTTCCAGGACGGCTTCTGCGGCGGCCCAGGGCAGGCCGGCGAGCGAGGCCGCCAGCGGCAGGTCGAGCTCGGTCACGCCGACCATCGCGAGAGACGCGAAGACCCGCGCGCCCTCCTCACTCGTCTCCCGCAGACTCACCGCGAGGCTCGCCCGCGCGCTCAGCTCACCGGCCTGCAGTTCGTTCAGGCGCCGGTGCTCCTCGGCCAGCCGGTCGGCGATCACCCGGATCGACCAGCTCGGACGGGCCGCCAGCCTGGCGGCCACGATGCGCAGCAGGAGCGGAAGGCGTTCGCAGAACCCGACGACGTCGCCGGCGGCCGTCGGGTCCGCGACCACCCGGCCCGCACCCGCCAGCCGCTCCAGCAACGTCACCGCCTCCTCCTGGGCCAGCGGCTCCAGGTGCACGAACTCGGCTCCGTCCAGGGTGGACAGCACGCTCCTGCTGGTCACGACCGTCACACATCCGCGTTCCGCGGGCAGCAGCGGACGGACCTGCTCGGCGGAGAAGGCGTCGTCGAGCACCAGCAGCAGGCGCCGCCCCGCCAGCACCGAGCGCCACAGCGCGCTCGCCGCCCCTGTTTCGCCGGGCACATCCGTGCCCGCCACACCGAGCTGGGGGAGCCACTGGACGAGGACGTCGTACGGCGTCAGCGGCGCTCCCGCGGCAGACGCGCCCTGCAGGTTGACGTAGAGCTGCCCGTCGGGGAACCCGTGTGCCATCCGATGGCTCGCATGAAGCGCCAGCGCGGACTTCCCGACTCCGGCGACTCCGTCGACGGCCACCACGTGGGCGTGCCGGGGCTCGTCGGGATCCAGCATTCCGCAGAGGACCTTCACCTCCAGGTCCCGGCCGGTGAACATCGGCGGCGGTGCCGGAAGTTGCCGCGGCACCGGAGTGGGCGCGGGGTGGGCGCCGGTCGTGGGGGAGTCGGCGGGGGACGGTACGGCGATGGCCGGATCAGCGGTGAGGATCTGCTGATGGAGGTGCCGCAGCTCCGGGCCCGGGTCGATACCGAGATCATCCGCCAACCGGCTCCGGAGGTCCCGGTAGTGGTTCAGGGCGTCGGCGGGACGGCCGCAGCGGTACAGGGCCAGCATGAGCTGACCGGCCAGGCGCTCGTCCAACGGATGTTCCCTGGTGCGGGCGGCCAGCTCGAAGGGCATTTCCGCGTGCCGTCCGAGCCGCAGCAGGACATCGCCCAGATCCAGCTCGGCGGCGAACCGCTCCCTTCCCAGGGACTCGCGTACGGAGTTGAACCACGGGGTGTCCAGGGAGGGGAAGAGCTCTCCCCGCCACAGGCCGAGCGCCTGCTCCAGCAGGGAGGCGGCGGTGCCGTCGTCATCGGCCGTGCGGGCCCGGGCGGTCAGGTCGCGAAAACGGTGCAGGTCCACGGTGGAGGCGTCGACCGCGAGGACGTAGCCACCGGAGGCCCGCGAAAGACGCGCCTCACCGGCGACCGGAGCCAGTGCCTGACGCAGGCGGGACACGTAGCTGTACAGGGTTCCCTCAGCCCGTTGGGGAGAACGCTCGCCCCACACCCGGTCCACCAGTTGCTCGACCGATGTCACCCGGTTCGCATCGATCAGCAGCGCCGCCAGCACGGATCGCTGCCGGGCGTGGCCCAGCTCGATCGGCCGACCGTCGGCTCGCGCCTCGACGCCACCGAACAAGCCGAACTCCACGGCCATTCCGTTCACCTTTCCAGCGGGAATTCCGGCCCGGGACAGCCGGTCGGACCAGCCGGTTCAAGGTTGGCCCAAGGTTCGTCCACAGGCAATGGCGCACAGTGGTTCTCGTTCCACCAAAAAAGCGGAAGAGCGGATGCGGGAAACACGCCGGCCGCCGGAGGCGGGTGGTTCACCGGAAACCTGGAAAGACCGGAACAGCTTGATTTCGGCCGACCGTGGAGACGCCCTCTCCCAAGGCGTTTCCGTGGCGGTTCAACCGGCCGGGCAGACGGGACGATCCCAGACCGGTGGGCCGTTCGGCCGACGGGCATCCCACCGCAGGAACGGAACGGAGCCATGTCCACCCCCAAGGAGATGACCTGGAATGCTCGTCAGTCGCCTGCTCCTGATCTCAGAGATCACGCTGACCGACATGGTCGTCGGTACGGCCTTTTCCGCCTTGGCCGCGCCGGACGATCCGGCGGCCGAGCGGCCCGCGGTGACCGTCGACGCGGGCGAGGCCTCGTAGGCCGTCGTCGGCATCGACGACCGCATCGACCGGCCCATTTTCGCGCGTGCCGAAAATCGGCTTTCGGACAAGGACCGCACCACTCTCACCAACGGGTGTCCCCGGTGAGCCGCCCGAATCAGCAGGCTGATCGGTTCGGAGACCGTGGAACGGCACCGCCGCCTCTCCTACGGCATCGGCGACACGAAGGCCGGTGACCGGGAAAAGGGCGAATACGGCTTCGACTCCGAAGCCGACGACAGGACCACCTGGTACGGCTCGGTGTTCGCGTTCCCTGTGGTCATCCGTACGGCAAGCACATGGATCACCACCGGCGCAGGGGCCGGCGGGCTCGGGAAACGCCTCCCAGGCCCGTCCCGACCCTCCGCCGGGTCGGCCGTGATCGTCGGGCGCCCGGTTCGGGATCCGACGACGTGAGGGCGGTCTCGCCGGCAACAGGGGCGTCGGCGAGACCGCCCGAGGCCTGCCCGGCGCCTGTCAGGCGGGGGGGCGGGGCCGTACGCGGGTCAGGGGTTCGGCGGGCGCCACATCGGGAACATCGGCGGGCCGCCGGGCATGAATATCGGGTCGCCGAGGTCCTGGTAACCGTGGCGCAGGTAGAGCCTGCGGCTGTGGGTACTGCTGGCCTCCAGGTACGCGGGTATGCCCGCCTCGTCGAGCCCGTGGTGGTACCCCTGGAGCAGCCGGGTCCCCGTCCTTTGCCGCTGGTGCCCGGGGAGCACGGCGAGGAACGCCAGATAGTGGTGCGGTTCGTGAGGATGGCGCTTGTCCATCTCCTCTCCCATCCGCCCGATGCGCTCCGCGTGAGGACCGGCCAGCTCCGCCACCCGGGCGTCCCGGCCGGGGATCTCGGGAAGCGGCTCGACGCCCTTGTGGAACCACACGGCCACGGCGGTCATGTCGGCCGTCGCGTGGACCTCGCCGTGGACGAGGGCGCTCTCGGTGGCCATGGAGAAGAAGGGGGGCATGACCTGGCGGCGATCGTCGTCCGACGGGATCATCCAGGCCGAGATCTCCTGCTCGTGGAAGGAGGTGGCGATGATCGCGCCGACGGCCTCGGCCGCTCCGGGAACGTTCTGGATGCGGATGATCTCTGTCATTCGGCCCCTCCCACGGCGGCCTGGGCGCCCCGCCCGATGTTCGCGTACACCTTCGGCCGGTTGGACCGCAGGGTGAGTCCCCACACGACGCCGAGCCCCACGGCGACGAAGTAGACGGCGGGCATGATCCAGCGCAGCGGGGAGTCGGAGGCCACGCCGAGCACGGTGTCGAAGTTGATCATGACGAGCGCGATGACCACGACCAGCAGGACCGAGGAGATGCCCGGGGCGATCCTGGTCCGCCAGGCGTTCTCCTCGTTGGGGTTCTTGGAGAAGAAGACCAGCACGGAGACCGAGGTGGCCGCCAGCATCATGAGCAGCCCCAGGCCGCCGAACGATCCGACGGTGAAGAACAGCTGGACGACCGGGTCCAGGCCGAAGGCCGCGTACACGACGATCGTGATCAGCCCGATGACGCTCTGCGCCAGTGAGCCGTTGATCGGGGCGCCGGTCCCGGGGGAGGTGCGACCGAAGGTCTCGGGAAGCACCCTCTCCCTGCCGAGGGCGAAGATGTAACGGGAGATCGTGTTGTGGAAGGCGATCAGCGCGGCGAAGAGGCTCGTCACGAACAGGAGAGAGCCGATGGTGGCGATGGTCGCCCCCAGGTGCCGCCCGGCCAGGTTGAACAGCAGGGCCGAGCTCTGCTCACGTGAGGCGTCGACGATCTTGCCCGAGCCGATCGGCACGGTCATCGCCCAGGACGAGACGGCGTAGAGGCCCGAGATGACGGCGAGCGCGACGTAGGTCGCGATCGGCACCGTACGCCTCGGGTCCTTGGTCTCCTCGGAGAACACCACCGACGACTCGAAGCCCGCGAAGGACGCGATGCAGATCGCGACCACCGCACCGATCCCGGGGACGAAGAGGCTTGAGGGGGAGAAGACGTCGAGGCTGTAGCCCGAGGCCGACGGGTTGATCAGGTCCGCGACGTCGAACACGATGACGACGGCTATCTCCGTCAGCAGCAGGACCGACAGGACCTTCCCGTTCACGTCGACCCGCATGAGGCCGAGCACCCCGGTCAGCACCCAGGCGACCAGTCCGATGACCCACCAGGGAGGGGAGCTTCCGAACCAGTCGGTGATCGGCTGCTGGGCCGCCGCGCCGATCATGCCGTAGAGGCCCACCTGGAGCGCGTTGTAGGCCAGCAACGCGACCCACGCGGTCGCCACTCCGATCGGCCTGCCGAGTCCTTTCGCGGTGTAGGCGTAGAACGCCCCGGCGTTGACGACGTAACGGGCCATCGTCACGTAGCCGACGGCGAACAGGCCCAGGATGGCTCCGAGCAGGATGAAGGCGAGCGGTACGCCGGTCACGCCGGTCGCGGCGTAGGCGGAGGTCACCGAACCGCCGATGACAGTCAGCGGCGCCGCCGCCGAGATGACGAAGAACACCACCGACGGCACACCGAGGCGGTCCTGGGCCAGTGCGGCGGAGACGGCGCTGGCCCTTCGTTCTGTCACGGACATGGGGAGGATCCTTGGAGTGAGGGGGGTGGGTTCACCGGCGGCTGATGATGGAGTCACCCACGGCAGCCTCGGTCTGGGCGATCAGTTCCTGGAGCGGCGCCGGGAGGGCGGCGACCGAATCGGAGAGATATCCCGGGTTCTGTTCCCACAGGACGAGCCGGCTGCCGCCGGTCACGACGAGCAGCCCCAGCAGGACGTTGTCCTGGACGTTGAGCGGTTCACGGCGTTGGATCGCCAGGTTGACGCGTCCACCGGGCCACGCCGCGATGTTCACGTCGACCGGTGCCTGCCTCCGCGACGGGCGTCTGCCGGGCGGGCGCAGCAGCCCGTCGGCGGTCATCCGGGCCGCCACGTCGGCGAGCGCCGTACGGGCGAAGAACTGCAACCAGGTATGGAGGCGGTGGGCGGGCTCGGCGATGATGTGGTCCAAGGCGGTCCTGGTGACCGCGTCTCCGGGCGGCGCCGTGTCGAGAACGACGAGCCGTATCTGCCCCGCTGCCAATCCCACGGTTGTCCGCCCGGCGAGCATCAGCTCTCCCAGGATGGCGGCGGCCAGCCCCAGACCGGCCAGGCGGGCGTGAAGCCGCAGCCGGCCGGTCGAGTTGTCATGCATGACAAAGAACAGGTCGTCGGCCAATCGGGTTCTTGGGGGATTAACTCCAACCACGAACGGCGATCGTATAGCTAAATCATTAAATCTGTCATTATGTGAACGAAGTTCCGGATCCGGACATAGCTCAGCCTGGTGAGATCCGAAGAAACGGACAGGCGGCCGACAACCTGGAGCTGTGTCGAACGGTCTATCGAAAGTTCTGCCGAATTTGGGAATTCGCCCATTTTTGGCCGGTCGCGGACGGGCGTCGGGGGGTGGTCCGTCAAGGCCTCCCAGGGCCGGAACAACCCCGGTCAGAAGGCTCCCGAGGGTGCCGTCTCGTGAATCCCATGGGGTTTAATACGGTGTTTTTTGGTATTTTCAGACTGGCGTAATACCCCTACGGGCCTCCTCGTCGTGACGGTCGGCTCCCGGCCGTCCTGGAACTCCAGCTGTGTCGCCCGGTTCTCCGGCCCTCACCTCCGGCCAGGGACGGCATGGGCCGGGGCGATCGACGTGAGGAGGGCCGCTCCCGAATACAGGCAGGCGACCCGATCTCCGGGAGCCGACGAGAGGCGCGGGAGGACTGACCGGCCGTGCTCGCCCCGTGCGGGACCTGCTGGACACCTGTTGGACGCAGCCGTCGGTTCGAGACGAGCGGTCGGCCGGTCATGACGGCGGGCGTGGAGCGGTGAGGGCGCTTCCGGACGGGTCGCCCCCGCGCTCAGAAGGCGCGGCCGTCCTCGCCGATGTCTCCTTCGGCTTCGATGCGTTCCTTGCGGACCTGTTCGGTGATGGTCTCCTCGTCGGTGACCTTCTCGGTGGTCATCCGGACCCGTTCCACCGGGACGGTGTTCTTCTCCACCACCGCCCGTTCCTCGTGCAGGGTCACCTCGTGCTCGGCCTCGGAGATGTCCGGGCCCCGCAGCGCGGCGTCCCGGTTCTCCTCGGTGATCGGCTCGCGCTCGATGCGTACCTCCTCTCGGGTGACCGGCACGGTGACCTGCTGCTCCTCGGTGACCACGTACTTCCGCAGCCGCGCCCGGCCGATCTCGTGGCTCTCGGTGTGGGTCGTCAGCCGCTCCTCCGAGCGGGTCATCGCGTCGTCGCCGGTGAGGTCCGCGCGTCCGGCCTCCCGCTCCCGGCCGACGGAGCCCAGGCGCTCGCGCTCCCGCTGGCCGCCGGTGTGCGCCCAGCCGGTCTCACCCGGCTGGTTGGCCTCCCTCCAGGAGGCGTCCAGGTCGATGCCGTAGTAGTTGTACAGCTCGCGCTCCTCCTGCGGCGACATGTGGCCGCCGGACTCGACGTCGATGTTGGGAGCGTCCTTGATGCGGTCCTTGTCGTAGGCGACCTCGACGTGGTCGCCGACCACGTCGGCGCCCTGGATGGGGACGAAGGTCTCGTTGATGCCGAACAGCCCGGTCCGCACGCACAGCCACTCGGGACGACCGGTGTTGTCGTCGAGGTAGACGTGCTTGACCTTGCCGATCTTGTCCCCGTGGTTGTCGTAGACGGTCTGGTCGATCACCGTTGAGATCTGGTTCTGGGTAATCATCCGGTTTCTCCCTTTTTGTCCGACTCCCTATCGCGTACCGCGATGCCGGGAAAGGAAACCTGATCGGCGGATTTCCCTGTCTCCGCCGGGATGTGGGCCTTGCCGAGGGGCCGAGGTGCCGATTGGGCGGGGTGTGGCGGGTGATCCTGGATGAGGGCACGCGGGCCGCGGCACTCCGGTTGGTCATCGCCGTCGAATCCGTCACAAGGGCCGCCGGGGCGGGTGGCGAACGCGCGGAAATTGCCAACGGTTTCCTGGTTGTTGGCAGTCGCGTCAACGAAGGCAAGGCCACTATCCCGTCTCACCGGGCCTCTGACTGCAATGAAAGCCGCGTGTTACGTCATATGTGACTCTTCGCTGGAGTGGTAGAGATGGGCGGGCCGTGAGAATTCGGTGCGGCCGATCGTGTCGTGACCCCTGGCAGGGGCGATGAGGACCCGTCGGGCGTCCGTCGCCGAGGCCGGTGGCGGCCGAGCCGCGTGATCGCCCACACGTCGCGGCAACCGACGCCCGGGGCGATGATCGCGCCGCGAGGTCGCCGAGGCGTGGAGGACGTCGTCGTGGCCGTGGCCCGGTGTGGCGCGACCGTACGGCCAGGGGCCTGCGCACGAAGGGGGGCAGGGGAGCCCGCCGTGGAAGAACCCTTGACAAACGTGCGACCGGCCTCCTTTACTGCAAGCACTTATTTATGTGACTTCCGAAAATCGGGAGGGTCCATGCCCCGCTTACACCCGGTCGTCGCGGCTCTAGGGGTCACCATCGCGGCCACAGCCGTCGTCGCGACGGGACCGTCATCCGCATCGGCGGCACCCCCGCTTCCCCCCACCGCCACCTATACGGTCACGACCGGGGCCACCGGTCCCAACCAGTACTCCACCGACTCTCCTGCCTCGCCGTTCGTCGACAAGGACGGAACGTTCTACACCCAGCAGTCCGCCGCCCTGTACAACGCCAACGACCCTCGGTACTGGGCGTTCTTCACCGGCACCGACTTCGACGACGCCAAACGCTCGGCGGCGATCAGCGACGCGGTCAACCCGAACAACCCCTTGGACCGCAACAACGACACGACCTGGCGCTGCAACAACAGCCCGACCGGCAAGATCGCCTCCTACCCGCCCCCGCCCACGACCTGGCAGAAGAACTACTGCGACCTGATCGGGACCTGGGTCGACCCGGACACCGGTGACTGGATCGGGCTGGTGCACAACGAGTTCACGATGGCGCCCCACGGCGACGGCATGCACTACGACTCGATCGACTACGCCGTCTCCACCGACCAGGGCAAGACATGGGACATCAAGGACCACGTGATCACCTCGCCGTACAGCACGGTACGCAGGGACAACGTGGCCTTCCCGAACCAGACCTACTACATGGGAGGCGGCGACCAGCGCCTGTTCGCCGACCCGGCGTCCGGCTACTTCTACGTCTACTACGGGACACAGATCCTCAACAAAGGCTTCCCGCCCGGCACCTGGAACATGCGCCACGAACGCGTCGCCCGGGCCCCCATGTCCGGCAAGCTCGCGCCCGGGACCTGGCAGAAGTGGTACAACGGCGCCTGGACCGAGCCCGGCATCGGCGGCAAGGAAAGCAACATCGTCCCGGTCACCACGTCCAATCCCAACGGCTACACCCCGGCGGCCGAGGAGTACGACCCTCTCAACACCGGCACGGTCGCCGAGCAGATCGCCGCAGGGAAGATCCCCGGCCAGTCGCCGCTGCTCTACATGAGCGTCACCTACAACGCCTACCTCGGCCTCTACATGGGCACCGCCAACCCGGTCAACACCGACGCCTCCCCCAAGAGCCCGATGCCGATCTACGTCACCGACGACCTGGCCACCCAGAAGTGGTACAAGATCGGCGACACCGGCGACGTCAAGTACGCCGACTACTGGTACCACTGGCTCGTCGATCCGGTCGGCAAGATCGGCGGCACCGTCACGGGTCGCACCTACCGCGAGTACTGCGACTTCGGCTGCCCCAGCGGCGGGTCGGAATGGCGCAACATCACCGTCGACAGCACAACCCCCGCCACGCCGGTCAGCCCGAGTCTCGCCTACCAGATCACGAGCTCGTCGGGCAGGACCCTGGCCCAGGTGCCCGGCTCGACGGCGACCACCTCGGTGGCCTCGCCCACCGGCTCGGCGAGCGAGAAGTGGTCGTTCCAGCCCACGGGCGACGGCGCCTACAGCATCGTCAACGTGGCGAGCGGGCAGGCGCTCGGCGTCGACTCCGCCACGACCACCTCCCGCGCCTGGGGCACCAAGCTCACCGTCGTCCCCTCCGACAGTACGGCCGGGCAGCAGTGGTTCATCGTCAAGAACGTCTCACCCGCGGGCTCCTACCGCCTGGTCAACCGCCACAGCGGCCTGGTGCTGGGCATGTCGTCCGACGCCGACCGGCTGGCGGAGACCACGCCGACGCGGTCGTGGACCGACGAGACTGGCAACGCCGTCGGCGGCAACCGTACGGCCGGTGAGCAGACCGTCGCCTTTCGCGCGGCCGGCCAGAGCACCAACCTGGCCCTGAACAAGCCCGCCACCGCACAGAACGAGAGGCCGGGACACGCGGCGAGCCGCGCGGTCGACTCCAACGCCAGGACGTTCTGGGGCGCGGGCGGGGCGCTGCCGCAGTGGTGGCAGGTCGATCTGCAGGGCGTCTACCAGCTCAGCAACGTCACCGTCGTCAACGACCACAGGCCCAAGCGCTCCTACCGGTACGACGTCCAGGTCAGTATCGACGGGACGAAGTGGACGACGGTCGCCACCAAGGACAACGCCAACCCGGCGACCGAAACCGGAGACAGTCACCGGCTGTCCGCGACCGCTCGGTATGTACGGATCAACCTGACCGGCAGCTCGGAGCGCGACGGAGGTCGCCTCGAAGACGTCATCGTCAACGGCGTCCCCGCCCTGAACCTGGCCCTGAAGAAGCCCGCGACCGCGCAGAGCAGCGGGGCCGAGCACGCCGCGGAACTGGCGGTCGACTCCGACCCCGGCTCGTCCTGGGCAGCGGACGGCCCGCTGCCGCAGTGGTGGCAGGTCGACTTGCGGGACGTCTACCAGCTCAGCAACGTCACCGTCGTCAATCCTCCGGGCGGCAACCGCTCCTACCAGTACGACGTCCAGGTCAGCACCGACGGCACGACGTGGACGACGGTCGCCACCAAGGACAACGCCAACCCGGCGACCGAAACCGGTGACCTCCATCCCCTGACCACGACCGCCCGGTACGTACGGGTGAACATGACCGGCGCCTCCGCCGGTTCCAACGGGCATCTCGCCACAGTCGTCGTCAACGGAACCCCCGCCGTGAACCTGGCCCTGAACAAGCCGGCCACCGCGCAGAGCAGCGAGGCCGGGCATCCCGCGGGTATGGCCGTCGACGCCGACGCCGGGTCGTACTGGGCCACCTGGCCACTGCCCGGGTGGTGGCAGGTAGACCTGCAGGACGTCTACCGGCTCAGCAACGTCACCGTCACCAACTACTACGCCGACGGCCGCTACTACAAGTACGACGTCCAGGTCAGCACCGACGGCACGACGTGGACCACGGTCGGCACCAAGAACACCACCACCCCGGCGACCAGCGCGGGGGACAGCTACCCACTGGCCACGACCGCCCGGTACGTACGGGTGAACGTCACCGCCAACTCCGCCAACCCCAGCGGGCACATCACCAATGTCGTCGTCAACGGAACCAAGCCCTGACCTGAGGTCGTAGACCACGGTCCTGACAGATCTCTGCTCCGCCCCCACCGTCGACACCGGGGGCGGAGCAGAGGCATGCCCGGGTCCGTCCGAACAGGCGGGTACTCAGACGCTCGTGAGCCTGCCGGAATCGGGTGTGGTGGTGCGGATCGGAACCGGCCAGGCCGCTCAGGCGGCGGGCCGCACAGGTCAGGGAGCGTGACGAGCCGGGGATGGGGCGCGGAGGTGCTCAGACGCCCGGCGGCCCTGCGGGGCAGGAAGGCGGCGGACCGGTGAGCGTACGCGGCCCTCATCGCTTCCCGGAAGACCGAGGTGGGGGTCCCATACGTCGGCCCTGCCGGGATTCTCAAGGCCTCACGGCACCGGTCCTGCGAACGGCGCAGCCGCGCCCCAGGTGTTCGTCAACAGCGTCGTGCCGGGCCCGGCCACACCCGTCCGAGGGATCTCCACAGAGAGGAGCCGGCGGCTCATGGCCGCACAGAAAAAGGGAGGCCGCCGCAGATCTTCTGCGTGGCCTCCCCATCGCCGGAACCACACGGCTTCGAAGCCGGACCCGGTCGGAGGATCGCGCCTGTGTACCACGTTGCCGGCCCCAGGCCGCCGGATTCGAGTACGGCTCGACGGTCAGGGGCCTCGGCCACCGGTTCGCTCGTGCCGTACCGCCCGGCTCACCGGTGGACACACGTCGTCCGGTGGCACGGCTCGGATCCGATACGAGAGATCGGACCTCATCTGACCTGGAGCGGTTCGGTCTCCTGGTTCATTTGCCCGCGCCCAGGGTCATGCCTTCCATGATCCGGCGGCTGAGCCAGATGTAGACGGCGATGATGGGCAGGATGACGATGACGACGCCGGCGAACAACCCGCCCCAGTTGGATGTGTACTGCATGGTCTGGTAGAGGCCGAGAAGCGCCTGCGGCAGCGTGTACTGCTCGGTGTCGGTGATGAGCATCAGGGCCAGAAGGGTCTCGTTCCAGAGGCTGATCACCGTGAGGATGAACGCGGTGATCAGGCCTGGCTGGGCGAGTGGAAGCATGATCTGGGCGAAGATGCGGATTCCGCCGGCGCCGTCGAGGGCGGCGGCCTCCTCGATCTCGCCGGGCAGGGTGCGGAAGAACCCGGTGAGCAGGAAGATGGCGAACGGCAGCGACGTGGCCACGTAGATGGCGCTGAGGCTGATGCGGTCGTCCCACCAGCCGAAGGCCTCGTTGAAGGTCATCGAGATGTTCTGCATGAGGACGAAGACCGGGACGATCACCGCCTGGATCGGAATGCCCATGCCGACCGCGAAGAAGCCGGTCAGCGGACCGGCGGTGCGCGTACCGCCGCGCGTCAGCATGTACGCGGTCGGCGCCGCCAGGACGATCGTGGTCACAGACGCCGCGGTCACGATGACGACCGAGTTGAAAAAGCCCTGGCCCATCTCCGAAACGCTCCAGGCGCTTTCGTAGTTGGTCCACTCCGGGCTGGTGGGGAGCTTGAACGGGGAGCCGAAAACCTCGCCACTGCTCTTGAGCGACGTGAACAAGATCCAGACGAACAGGACGACGTTGGATATGACCCACAGCCACACGAAGGCGCGGACGACCGGACTGAGTGTCCTTCCCATCAGAAGGTCACCGCCTCTCGGCGCATGACCCGTCGCATGAAGACGACGAGGATGACGATCAGTACCACCATTACCACGCCCATGGCGGATCCATAGCCCATGTCGTAGGCGGGGTTCTTGCCGCCCGTCGTCATGAGGAACTGGTAGATCGGAACCGTGCGGACCTGCTCGGGCGGATTGCCCGCGGTGCCGGTGAAGGCGTAGACGAACTCGAAGATCCTCAGCGAGTTGATGACCCAGAGCACGGCCGCTACCGAGATGACGTCCCAGCTGAGCGGAACCGTCACATGCCGCCACTGCTGGAATCGTGTCGCGCCCTCCACCTGCGCGGCTTCGTAGAAGAACTTCGGGATGCGGTCCTCACCGGCCATGAGGAGCATGACGTAGAAGCCGGTGGTGACCCAGATGATTCCGACGAGGATGGTCGTGAAGAGCTGGTCCGGTGCCAGCCAGGGTTTGGCCAGCGAGGACAGGCCGACTCCTCGCAGACCGCCGTTGAGCAGGCCCTCGGGGTCGAGGAAGAGGCCGAGGCCGACCCCGATGGCGATCGGCGAGATGATGTAGGGCAGGAACAGTAGAGCCTGCAGGCCTTTGCGGAGTCTCATGTGGCGAAGGAAGGCGCTGATGAGAAACGCCAGGACGAAGATCGCCACGCCGCAGACGACGAGAATCTTCAGGGAGTTGCCGAAGGCCGTCATGAAAGCGGGATCATCCCAGAGACGCCGGTAGTTCTTCGCTCCGACGAACCGCATCTGGTCGCCGGAGCCCCGCCAGGACTGGAAGCTGATCCATAACCCGGCCAGGGCCGGCCCGAAGAACAGCGCCAGATAGACCAGCAACGCCGGTGTGACGAACGGCCAGTACAGCTTCTTCCGTTGCCGGCTCAGGGCGCTGGACCGGTCCGAAGCAGACCGTGAACGGATGAGGCGTGGGGTCTGGGCGGCGGCGGTCGTGCCGCCCGCGATCTTGGTCCGCATACGCTGTTCTACTGGTCGTTCTTGTAAAGCTGGACGGTCTTCTCCTTGAGCTGCTTGACGAAACCGGCCGCGTCGAGCTTTCCGTTGAAGAAGTCGGCGTTGGTCTGCTCCCACACGTTGGTCGCCCACTGCGGCGCGACCGCGGAGACGTTGTCGTTCGGCGGGAAGACGTTCTCACCCGCGGCCAGGAACTCCTTCTGGAAGTCGGCGAGTTCCGCGGGCGCGGCGACGTCGTTTCGTGGTGTGAGGTTCTTGGCCTCGGAGGCGATCCTGCCGATGCGGTCCTTGTTCATGAAGAACGCGATGAACTTCTTGGCCTCGGCGGAGTGCTTGGCCTTGGCGGGAATCGCGAAGCCGATGACTCCGGTGCTGGCGGCGTTGTCGCCCTTGCCGTCGGTGACCGTGGGGAACGGGAAGGAACGGTACTGGAATCCGGGCGCGGCCTGAGGGCCGGTCTCGCTCGGTGCCCAGGTGCCCATGAGCAGGACATCGGTCGGGGACTTACCCGCCGCCCAGTTGTTCTGCTGGGCCGGCCACTTCGTGGCGTTGGAGTTCTTGACGATGTAGCCGCCCTTGATCAGCTTTTCGACGTCCGTGGCCGCGGCGGTGAAAGCCGGGTCGTCGAAGGTGGCACCGGTCTTGTCCTGCGCCGCCTTGTTCAGCAGCCCGACTCCGCCGTGCCGGATGACCGACCAGGTGGTCCAGCCTGCGACGTAGCCCGCCACGTCACCGTCGAGTGCGATGGAGGTGCGGCCCTTGGCCTTCTGGGCGTCGAGCCAGGCCATGAACTCGTCCCAGGTCGCGGGCTGCTTGGCGGCCAGACCGTTGTCGGCGTTGGCGCCGTTGTACCAGAGGGTGTTGCCGATGATCTCGTATGGCACGATCCAAGGCTCGCCGCCACTGGTCTTGTACGGGGTGACCAGGCCTGCCGGGATCACGTCGCCGACCTTCCTGTCCTCGCCGTCGATGGTCGAGGAGTAGACGTCGGCGAGGCCGGTGACCCCGTCGACCTTCACCAGGGCGCCGCTGATCTCGGCGCCGCCGTTGTCGGTGAGGTCGGGCACGTTGCCGGTGTTCATCCGGGCCGCCACAGTCTGGAGCACGTCCCGGCCGGTCCACTGCACCTTGACCTTGATCTTGGTGGCGGTGGTGAACTCGTCGATCGCGGCCTGGATGACCTTCTGCTGGTCCTCACCCTGCTTCCACATGGACCAGTAGGTGAGTTCACCGCCGGAGGAGGTGGAGAGGTTGTCGTCGCCGTCGGCGCCACAGGCGGTCAACGGTGCCGCGATCATCGCCGCAACCGCGACGGCGAGCAGTTTGTGCCGCTTCCAGGCCATGTTCATGGTTGTCGCCCTTCCTTCGAGGTCGTTCTGCTTGGTTGCCGGTTCGGGACGCACGGGGCTCGTGTCACCCCATCCGGAAGTCGTAGGGTCGCGGCACCGGGTTCTCCTCGCGTACACGCTGTGGAGTGGACGCCGGATCGGCTGCGGCGACCCGGGCCTCGTGGTAGCGGAACCACAGGTCGCCGAGAGAGTCCTCGCCCTCACGCAGGTCGTCGACGACCAGGCTGGAGTCGGCGATGCGCTGTGCCCGTTCCAGACGGCCCGCTCTGATGGCGGCGGCGCATTCGAGCATGCGGATCCGGCCGTGCGTACGCACGTCGGAGGCGAGTCCGTCGACGAACGTGAGCGCCTCAACCGGATCGACCTCGGTGAGCGCGTCGAGGGTCTCGACAGCCAGCGCGCGGACCGCGGGCGCCATGGAGTGCGCCTCGCGCAGCAGGACGGCCGCCGACTCGACATCGCCCGCCCGCCGTGCCACAACAGCGAGATTGCGCAGCGCCCAAGGGTTGCGGGTGAGAGCCGCCGACGACTCCCACGCCGCGGCCGCTCCTTCGGCATCGCCCGCGTGGAAGCGGGCCACGCCCAGGTGGAGCAGCCCCGACCAGGTGGGGGGCGCCGTCTCAAGGAGCGCCCGCCAGTCCGGCCCGACCTGGTAGGACACCGGCGCGGTGTTCGGCATGCCATCGGGCATCTCGCCGGTCCGCAGCAGTCGTGACCAGGGCTCCTGCTCCGCGCCCAGCGTCGAGTCAGGGAAAGGGATGGCGGGCGACGCGAGTTCGCGCAGCCGGGACTCCAGCGCGCCCCAGCCGGAGCCGGCGTGCAGGATCTCCGTCGGCGGCCGGTCGAGGCAGCCCTCGACGTCGTCCATGGCCGACCGTGGAAGCATGGACTCGAGGGCCGCTTCCGGATCTCCGTCGGCGTGCAGAAGTCCGTACGCCTCGACCCATGACCAGCTCTCACCGGCGGCCAGGGCCAGGTGCTCAAGCTGGGTCCGGGCCAGCCCGGCCTGGATCTCCAGGTAGGGCGATCCCGGTGGGGACAGCCACTCCTGCCAGCGCTGCCCGCCCGTACCCTGCCCCCATACGAACAGCTTCCTTCCACGCAACCGGTCGGTTGAGGTGTGCACCAGACCCGTACCGTCCGCGCCGAGCGCGGCGATCCATTTCCTGTTCCCGTGGGGGATGTCGAAGAAATGATCCGTGGCACGCTTGATCGTGAAGGGGTCGCTGTCCGGGGCCGTGACGTAGTCGAGGTGGATGCCGTCGTGCCCGCGCCAGGCGTGGGAGGCGGGCGCCAGCACCCGCATGCCGAGTTGCTCGGGTACGGCGATGTTGGACCACCAGTAGACAGGCACCTCGTGCCGGTTCGGGTTGACGATCCTGACCTGGACGAACAGGACCGGTGA
Organism: Streptosporangium sp. NPDC020072; assembly: GCF_040631445.1. Taxonomy (NCBI): domain Bacteria; kingdom Bacillati; phylum Actinomycetota; class Actinomycetes; order Streptosporangiales; family Streptosporangiaceae; genus Streptosporangium; species Streptosporangium sp. NPDC020072. The sequence continues at coordinate 94,232 of NZ_JBEYAB010000012.1, forward strand.
TCCAGGCGGTGCCCAGACGTCGAGCTGGTACGTCAGCCCGCGCATCCGCTCCCACTCCCACAACCGCAGCACCTCGACGCCGTCCGGCCGCACCACGCGGGCGGCGTGCACCGGCGCGCAGGTCAGGGCCGTGTGGCCGGTCGTACCGAGGTTCCACTCCACGCCGCCGGCGAACCACGCGTTGCGCAGTGCCAGGTTCGCCAGCTGCACGGCCGGGTTGCGGTGGAGCAGTTCGCGCCCTGTCGGCTTGTGCACCAGGGACCACATCCGCCCGCCCAGGCCCAGCAGGAACTCCGCGCGCAGGACATCGCTCTCCACCACCGCGGTGGACAGTGCCCTGTCGGTCAGATCCCGGGTGTACCCGTCCTGCATGGTGTACGGCAGGACCGATGCCACACGTCCGTAGGCCAGATTGCCGATCATCTCCTCGTCGGCCTCGGCCACCCGCGGGGGTCCCGCCGCCAGCTCGGTGGTCAGCAGCGAAGGAAGCGGGTTCTCCTCACCGAGATCGGCGACCGGGATCGCCATGTGTGACAACCGCACCGTGCTCATCGGCCCGACTCCGTCCCGGTCTGGATCGTTCGGCTGACCGCCGACTCCGTCTTCATCCGCAGGCCTCCTCGTGGCCGGAGCACCCGGCCCCCGAGCCAGCGCACGACGTCATCACCGCGAGCTGGCGATATTTATGATAGGCATGTAAATAAGTGGTTGAAGTAAAGGCTTTTGGGCGGCCCGTCGTCAAGGGGAACCCGCCACGCCGTTACCGATTCGTTCCTATTGGGGGGAGGGGGCGAGTATTGGCCCAGATGGATCGCCATGGGCGATCATGATCAAGCAACCCTGGTACTTTTCGTAGCCTGGTCAAGAGATGCCACCAAGCCGAGAATGAAGAAGACAGGAGAGACAACGCCGTGTCGGAGTCGATGCCCAGTGCCGCCCGGGATCAGACCATGCTGCGCCGGGCGAACGAACTGACCGTTCTCGCGGTGCTGCGCGACGGGACGTCACGGGTCATGCGGGAGATCGCCGACGAAACGGGGCTGTCCTGGCGCACCGCGAGTGTGGTGACCGAATCGCTGGAGGCGCACGGGTGGCTGATCGGTGAGGCCGACACCAATGGCAAGCGCCTGGGCAGGCCCGCCCGCCGCTACCGTTTCCGAGCCGATGTCGGCCACGTGGCCGGCATCGACATCGCCGCGCACGCCGTCAGTGTCTTCATCGCCGATCTCGCGGGGGCCGTCGTCGGGAGGCACCAGGTGTCGGTGTCACCCGGCGATTCGGCGGCCGACAGGCTCGCCACGGCGGAGGCGACCTTGCGGGCGGCGCTCTCGACCGCCCGGCTCGACGGGACGGGCGTGTGGGCGGCCGCTGTGGGGTCGACCGGCATCATCGGCCCGGACGGCGTGGTCAGCAAGTCGGCCGTGCTTCCCGGATGGACCGGGGTCGACCCCGGGGCGCGGCTGTCGCACCTGCTGCGCTGCCCTGTGTCGGTCGTCAACGACTGCAACCTCGCCGTGCTGGCCGAGCGCTGGCACGGCCACCGCGCCGACACCATGATCTACCTGCTCACAGGCGTACGGCTCGGCACCGGGCTGGTCATCGGTGGTCAGCTGCATCGTGGTTCCGCCGGCGCCGCCGGTGAGATCGGCGAGATCCGGGAGTACGGCTGGCACGACGCCGCGGAGCGGCTGGCGGCGGCCGCGCCCGGCCCGGCCTCCGACCTCGACCGGGCCGCCGCGCAGGTCTTCGCCGCCGCGCGGGACGGCGACGTGAAATGCCGGCTCGCCGTTGAGCGGTTCAGCATGGACCTGGCCCGAGGTCTGACCGCGATGGTCCTGACCATCGACCCGGACCTCGTCGTGATCGGTGGTGGCTTCGCGCACGCCGCCGACTTACTCCTGCCGCGACTCCGGCAACAGCTGACCGACACCTGTCCGCACGCCCCTCGGATGGAGACCTCCGAGCTGGGGGACGAATCGGTCGGTCTTGGCGCGGTGCGGCTCGCCCTGGACACCATCGAACAGCGCATCACCGCCCTCGACAGCGCGACCCCGCTGACACCGGCGGCGATCCGCGGAGCCTCTTGACAAGTCCGTGCACAGGCCTCTTACTGAAGGCATTTATTTATATGCCTTCAGTAAATAGGAGGTCTTGTGGCACGCCTACTCCCGGTCCTCGCCGCCTTCGAACCGCGTGACACCGATGTCGGCGTCGTTCACCGGTTGCCAGGAGAGGCCGGGGCGGGGGCGATCTCCATCGCGCGGTGGCGCAGGTCGGCGGCGAACTCCTCGGCCCACCGCGCCTGGGTGCGCAGGACCTCACACCGCTCGCGGGCCGTGCGTTCGAAGGACTCCAGCCGGTCGCGGCAGCCGCGCAGCTCGGCCTCGCTCAGCCGACCGGCCGCGGCGTGATCCTGGAGCAGGTCGGTGACCCGCAGCAGTTCTCGCATCTGTTCCAGGGTGAAGCCCAGCGGTTTCATCCGGCGGATCACCATCAGCCGTTCCACGTCGCCGGCGGTGTAGAGGCGGAACCCGCCCTGGCTGCGGGCCGAGGCCGGAACCAGGCCGACCTCCTCGTAGTGGCGGATGGTGCGCAGCGACAGCCCGGTGAGTTCGGCCACCTGCCCGATGTGCATGTGATCCTCACCACCGTGCACGCCGGGCGGATTCTCCACTCGGGAGCCGGGAGCCGTGGATTCGTCCATGTTCCTGCCCGCTCTCGCTACGTAACCGATCTGGGCCGGTACGGCCGGGCGGTCCGCCCCGCCAGATCTCTACCCTAACGTTAAGGTAGAGTCGCCGCTGTCCGGGATCGTATGACTTCGTCCCGCATGGTCACACCCCGGCCCGCGCAGCCTTCGCCGCGGTGCCGCGCCCGCCCCCAGTAAGGAAAACGACGTGCGCATGCCCACCCGGCTCGGCCGCCCCGTCTGGCTGACGCCCTCGGTGGCCCGTACCGAGATCCTGTCCGGCCTGGTCGTCGCCCTCGCCCTGATCCCCGAGGCGATCTCGTTCTCCGTCATCGCCGGTGTCGACCCCAGCGTCGGGTTGTTCGCCTCCTTCGCCATGGCCGTGGTCATCTCCGTCGTCGGGGGCCGTCCCGCCATGATCTCCGCCGCCACCGGCGCCATCGCCCTGGTCGTCGCGCCGCTGGCCAGGGAACACGGTTTCGGCTACCTGATCGCCACCGTCATCCTCGGCGGCCTCGTCCAGATCGTGCTCGGCGCGCTCGGCGTGGCCAAGCTGATGCGCTTCGTCCCGCGCTCGGTGATGGTCGGCTTCGTCAACGCCCTGGCCATCCTGATCTTCATGGCGCAGGTGCCCGAACTCGTCGACGTGCCGTGGGCCGTCTACCCGCTGGTCGGCGGCGCGCTCGTACTGATGGTGTTCCTGCCCCGCCTGACCAAGGTGGTCCCGGCTCCGCTGATCTCCATCGTCGCGCTCACCGCCCTGACCATCGGCGCCCACCTGGCCGTGCCCACCGTCGGGGACCGCGGCGCGCTGCCCTCGTCGCTGCCCGTCCCCGGCCTGCCCGACGTGCCGTTCACGCTCGACACCCTGACGTTGCTCGCGCCGTACGCGGTCGGGTTCGCCCTGGTGGGGCTGATGGAGTCGCTGATGACCGCCAAACTGGTCGACGACCTCACCGACACCCGCTCCTCCAAGACCCGTGAGTCCGTCGGGCAGGGCGTCGCCAACATCGTCACCGGCTTCTTCGGCGGCATGGGCGGCTGCGCCATGATCGGCCAGACCATGATCAACGTGAGGAACGGCGCCCGTACCCGGCTGTCCACCTTCACCGCGGGCGTCATGCTCATGGTGCTGTGCATCGTCTTCGGCCCGCTGGTCTCCCGGATCCCGATGGCCGCCCTGGTCGCCGTCATGGTCCTGGTCTCCTTCGGCACCTTCGACTGGCACTCCATCGCCCCGGCCACGCTCAGGCGCATGCCCGCCGGAGAGATCGGCGTCATGGTGATCACGGTCGCCGTCGTGGTCGCCACGCACAACCTGGCCATCGGCGTCGTGGCCGGATCGCTGACCGGCCTGGTCATCTTCGCCCGCCGGGTGGCGCACCTGGCCGAGGTCTCGGCGGTCGTGGACCCCGACGGCCGCCAGGTCGTCTACGCGGTCACCGGCGAGCTGTTCTTCGCCTCGTCCAACGACCTGGTCTCCCGGTTCGACTACGCGAGCGACCCCGACGAGGTGGTCATCGACCTGACCGACGCCCACATCTGGGACGCCTCCTCGGTGGCCGCCCTGGACGCCGTCGAGGCCAAGTACGCCGCCCGCGGCAAGACCGTACGGATCACCGGGCTCAACCGGCCCAGCGCCCGCATGCACGACGCCCTGTCCGGAGAACTGTCCGGCAGCCACTGACACCGACCGTTTGACAGGGCCCGCGGCTACAGTCCGCTGAGGTGCGTCGCCTGGGGGTGACCCGCTGTCCGTCGAACTCGCTAGGTCGCCGTGGGGGCGTCGGGACGGCTTATGTCGCCGTAGAGCCTGAACAGGCGGATACCGCTGTCGTCGTGGTCGCTCTGTTCCTCCAGCAGCGACCAGCAGCGCGCGGTCAGGGCGCGGGCTCGGGCGCCGGGCCAGGACGCGGGGAGGAGCTCGGGAGGCAGGAGCGGGTCCGCCTCCATCGCGCGGGTGAACTCCGCGGCCAGCTCCACCGCGACGGTCAGCCGCTGCGCCCCGGACAGATCGGCGGAATCCTCGATGAGCGCGAGCCGGGGCTCCGCCACCGCGGCGAGCCGGTCGTAACGTTCGGCGATCTCGTCCAGCGGCCACATGGCGCGGGTGAGCGCGACGGGATCGGTCTCCTCGCCGCGACGGAGGTCCCGGGTGGTCAGGAAGGTGACGTGGTTGAGGATGTCCAGGCGGCGGGCGTGCTCCTCGACGTACGGCTCCCAAGGATTGGCGCTGAGGTAGAGGCCCCCGTGGATGGCGGCGCCGCCGAGGAAGGTGAGGCAGGCGCGCAGCGCGTCGCGGGCGGGCCGCGCGCTCTCCGGTACGGCGAAGCCGACGAGGTGCCAGGCGCCGTCCCAGGGGGCGAGCCCGGCGTCCTGGCGGAAGGCGTGGGTGACGAACTCGACGTCGAGGCCCATCGCACGTTCGGTGCCGCCGGTGGCGCGCAGGATCGCCTTGCGCCCTCGTCCCTCCTGGACGAAGCGTCCCTCGGCGACCAGGCGTTTGATGCACAGGCGAACCTGCTGGTCGTTCATGCGCAGCAGGTTCGCGGTCGCGTAGAGGTCGCCGGCGTCGACCGTGAGGTCGGTGCGGACGAGCGCTTCGACGAGCATCCGGGTGGGGACATGGACGTCCATGCTGCGGCCCTCCAAAAGAACTATCGTATTGGGCTCGATAGTCGAATGCATGAAAGATTCTGTGTCGGGAGCCGATGATCCGTGGTCATGAGGTGTGGTCCACCCTGACGACCTCGTCGCGGCCGGTGCGGGGCGGGTCGCAGTGGGCGGCCAACTCGTCGAAGTATCTTGCCGGGTCGAGTACGGCGTCCGGCGGGTGGACACCGGGGGTGCGCACCGTGCCGTCGAGGATCTGCGCCGCCGCGAGCAACAGAGGGATCCCGGTCATCCTGGCCATCCCGCGCGGCGAGGCGATCAGCCTCGCGCCGACCCGGTACGGCCGGCCGTACCGGAGTCCGGTGGCCAGTGCGAAGAAGGGGGGAAGTGAGCCGGGGCCGCGCAGAGAGAGCCGACGTATGGCCGAGCGGGCGAAGCGGGCGGCGGTCGGGGTCTCGATCGCGGCGGCGGCCTGTTCCAGGGAGAGCCTTCCCCGGTCGACCTCATCGCGCAGGGTCATCAGGTAGGCGGCCGTCTCCGGCCTGACCACCATGACGCAGGCGGAGTCGCGGGTGACCGAGCAGGTCGCCGGGAGGGTCAGCGGTTCGGGATGGCCGACGGTGTAGACGGTTCCGGTACCCAGCCCGGGGTAGTCGAGCCGGACGGGTTCGAGCGGCGGGCCCTCGGCGGGTTCCCCGCCCGACCAAGTCATGATTTTTCCTGACAGCTGGTGCATCCAGTGGACGAGGGCGGCCGAGTTTCCGTCGGACGCGTCGTCGGCGGGGTCGTCTCCGACGAACGGGACGTCCACCGGCCAGGCGGTGAAGACGTCTTCGACGGTGTCCAGTTCTCGGCTCGCCAGCGCGGCCAGCATGTTGCCGGTGCCCGGGCTGGCCCCGGCTCCGACCACGGCGATCACGCCCGCCTCCCGCGCCTCGGCGTCCATGGCGAGCATGTCCAGCGTCGGTTCCCAGTCGTCGCAGATGTCGGCGTAATGGGTACGGCTCTCGATCGCCGCCCGCAGGATCGGCACACCGAGCCGGAAGAAGGGGCCGGTGGTGTTGAGGACCAGGTCGGCATCGTGGAAGAGCTCGCGGAGCCGTACCGGGTCCGAGGCGTCCACCGGCGCGACCGAGACGCCCGGGAAACGGGCGGCCAGGCGTTCGGCGGCCGCGGTGTCACGGTCGGCGATCGCCAGTTCCGCGATGTCCGCGCGCCCGGCGAGCGCCTCGACGACGGGTCCGCCCATCGCTCCGGCTCCGCCCAGCGCGACCACACGGTATCGCTCGCCCATCGAAACCTCACCGCCCGTGCTTCTTCACGAAGTCGGTGAGCGAGTCGAGGTAGCCGGGTACGTAGAGCGAACGGGGGGCGGCGACGTACGTGATCAGACCCCGGACGCTGCCGGGGGTGTCCAGTTCGTACCTGGCCGCGCTGTGGGAGCCGCCCCGGAGCGTCTCGACCGTGAGCAGGCCCTGGGGGACGCCCGCGCGATAGGCGGCCTCGGTCTCCTTGACGTCGACGTTGCGGTCGTGGTCCCCGAGCACGAGAAGAGTCGGGGTGCGCACTCTCGGAAGCTGGTCCGTCACATCGGCGCGGAAGTTCCGGAGAACGAACCCCCACCGGTCCTTGCTCATCGGCGGGTCGTCCAGCCTGGAGGCGAGGTACTCGTCATACCCGGCGCCTTCCTCAAGAAGGCGGATCTGGGCGGCACGCCGGCGGAGTTCGGCGCCGAGCCTGTCGCCCGGCGCGCCCTGGTCCTGGAGTTCGGCCCGCAGGTTGTACTCGCCCTGCCGCAACCAGTTCACCGCAGCCCCTACCAGGATCATGAAGCGCAGGTCGGTACGGTCTCCCGCCACCTTGGGCAGCACCCAGCCGCCCTGGCTGATCCCCCACACTCCCAGCCGATTCGGGTCGATCTCCGGTCGCCGCTTCGCCCAGTCCAGCGCGGCGTCGACCTCCGCGCTGCGATCACTCATGCTCTGGTGGAGCCAGTTTCCCGGCGCGCCGTCGACGCCGGGCTTGTTCCAGGACAGCGAGGCGTATCCGGCACGTGCGAACGCCTCCCAGATCGGCCGGTAGAACCCGTCCCTGGAGGCGTCCGCCACTCCGTCCCCGTGAGCGAGGACAACCAGCCCTCGCGGCCCCTTCCCCTCCGTCGGTAGCGCGAGCACCGCCTCCAGCGGCTGCTTCGGACCGGGGATGGTCACCCGCACCTCGCGTACGGCGAAATCGTTCTGCACGACGATCCACGCACCGGCCCCGGCGACCAGGACGAGCACGCAGGCGAGGGCGATCCAGAGTGGTCCGACCCGCTTCCTTGCTTTCATGTAACTATCGTAATGAATACGATCGTAGGATTGTCAATAGAAAATTGGTCGTGTCGGTACCGTGGCCATCGGCGCCCGCCTCGGAACGGATGGGCCGTGATCAGGCCGAACCCGTACGCCACCAGGTGGCGGGGGACGAAGGGCCGGGCACGGCGGGGCGCCATCCCTGCCCCGCCGTACCGTTCAGGCCGATGACGTGCGGAAACGCGTTAAGGACAGACCTGCTGGTAGGGCTGTCCGGGGATGTACTGCCGCCATTCCTGCGGGGTGAGGGAACGGCCCACGACGGCGCAGACCTCCGCGGAGGGGTCCTCCGGTATCCTCTCCTGCCACAGCCGGATGGTCCTGTCCTCTCCGCCGCTGGCCAGGGTGGTGCCGTCGGGGCTGAAGGCGACGGTGTTCACTGAGCCGTTGTGTCCCATCAGGGGGGCGCCGATCGGGTGGCGGGTGGCCACGTCCCACAGGCGGATGGTCCTGTCCTCTCCGCCGCTGGCCAGGGTGGTGCCGTCCGGGTTGAAGGCGACGGTGTTCACTGAGCCGTTGTGTCCCGTCAGGGGGGCGCCGATCGGGTGGCGGGTGGCCACGTCCCACAGGCGGACGGTCCTGTCCGTTCCACCGCTGGCCAGGGTGGTGCCGTCGGGACTGAAGGCCACCGTGTTCACCGAACTGCCGTGTCCCATCAGGGAGGTACCGATCGGCTGGTGGGTGGCCACGTTCCACAACTGGACGACGCCGTACCAGCTGCCGGTGGCCAGCAGGCGACCGTCGGGGCTGAAGGCCACCGTGTTCACCGCGCCGCTGTGGCTCAGGAGGGGGGCGCCGATCGGCTGGTGGGTGGTCACGTCCCACAGCTGGGTGGCGCCGTACCAGTTCCCGGTGGCCAGCTTGGTGCCGTCCGGGCTGAAGGCCAGCGTGTTCACCGCGCCCTGGTTCCCCTTGGGGGTGAGGGTACCGATCGGGCGGCGGGTGGCGGCGCTCCAGAGGTGAACGCTCGTGTCGCTGCCGGAGGCGGCCAGCAGGCGGCCGTCCGGGCTGAAGGCCAGCGTGGCGATGCCGCCGGCGGAGCCGGTCACGGGAACGCCGATCGGGCGGCGTGCCGTGACGTCCCAGAGCCGGAAAGTCTTGTCGTTCCCGCCGCTGGCCAGCAGGCGGCTGTCCGGGCTGAAGGCCACGGTGGTGACATCGAGCGTGTGGCCGGTCAGAAGGACACTGTTCTCGTGGCGCGCGGAGGTGTTCCACAACCGGATGGTTCCGTCGTCGCTGGAACTGGCCAGGATGCCGCCGTCCGGGCTGAACGCGATATCCGTGATCGGGCCGGTGTGGCCGCTCAACGGGACGCCGATGGAGCTCTGGGTGTGGGCGTCCCACAACTGGATGCGTTTTTCGCCCTTGCCGACGATGGCCAGCGTGGCGCCGTTCGGACTGAACGCCAGTTCGCTGGTGTAGCCGGTGGGCAGCGGATGGCCGACCCGCCCGTGAGTGGCGACGTTCCACAACTGCACGTTCGCGTTGTCGCCGAAAGTGGCGACGGTGGTGCCGTCGGCGCTGAACCTCACCCGAGGGGAGGGGCCGACGTCGCCGTCGAACAACGGACCGTTCATGCGACGGGTGGCCAGGTCCCAGCTTTGCACGTGCGTCTCGTTGACGTAACTGGTGGCGAAAGTGGCGCCGTCGGGGCTGAAGGCCACGCCGGTCACGCCGTGGGCGGGAGTGGCGGGCAGGGTGACGGCCGGGCGGCGGGTGGCGACATCCCACACCTGGACGTTCCCGCTGTCGCCGACGGTGTTCAGCCTGGTGCCGTCCGGGCTGAACACCACGAGGGCGACGGCGGTGGTGTGACCGGTGGACAGGGTCGCGGTCAGGCGGCGGCCTGCGACGTCCCACAGCCGTACGTCCTCGCCGGCGCCCGCGGTGGCCAGCAGGCGGCCGTCCGGGCTGAAGGCCATGGTGCGGACATCGCTGTCGCGGGCGGGACCGGCGGGCAGAGTGGCGACGAGGTGATGAGCGGCGACCTGCCACAGTTGCACACTTCCATCGGTGCCCGCGGTGGCCAGCAGGCGGCCGTCCGGGCTGAAGGCCACGGTGGTGACGCCCCCGGCCGGGTTGTTCAGGACGCCGTCCAGGGAGCCGGTCAGTGTGGTGAGCATGGTGTAGCGGGCCTCGGCGGTGGGGGTGAAGTGCCAGGACGCCGCGGCCAGCAGTCCGGCCAGGGCCGGGTCGGTGGCGGCCAGTTCGTCGCTGCTCTTGGCGACGAGCCGGGCCAGGACCTCCCGGCCGCGGGCGTCGGCCTGGCGGGCCGCGGTGATGGCCACCCCGGCGGCGGCCGAGGCCAGGACGCTCAGGACGGTCAGCGCGGCCACCGCCAGACGTGCCAGCTTCCTGCGCCGGACGGTGGCGCGTTCGGCCTGGTCCGCCGCCTCGACGGAGGCCCGCAGGAAGGCGATCTCCAGTGAGGTGAGGTCCTGCGGGTGGGTCAGCAGGGGCCGGGCGGCGCTCAGGCGGGTTCCCCGGTACAGGGCACCGGGGTCACCACCGAGTTCCTGCCAGCCGGTGGCGGCCTCGGTCAGGTGCCGTTGCACGCGTAACAGCTCGCGTTCCTGATCGATCCATTCGCCCAGGCGCGGCCAGGAGGAGATGAGAGCCTCGTGAGCGAGTTCGGCGGTGTCCTCGTGCAGGGTCACCAGCCTGGTGGCGGCCAGCTGTTCCAGCACCTCGGCGGCGTCGGGGCTCGTGTCGGGAAGCAGCTCGGCGTAGGAGGCGGGGCGGCGGGTGTCTGCCGCCTGCTCACCCGGGTTGATCAGCCGCAGCAGGATCCGCTGTGCCTGGTGGGCCTGGGCGTCCGACAGGTTCGCGTACAGCTGTTCGGCGGTGGCCGTGATCGCCCCATGTATGCCGCCGGCCCGCTCGTAACCGGACAGGGTCAGGGCGTTGCCGCGACGGCGTCGCCAGGTCTCCCGCAGGGCGTGCGAAACCAGCGGCAGGACGTTCGCCTGCCCCGCGGCGTCGGCGATGAGGCGGGCCAGCAGCGCGCTTTCGACCACACAGCCCGCCTGCACCGCGGGCCGGCTGATGGCTCGGCGCAGCTCCTCGACGTTCATCGCCCCGACCAGCAGGTGGGACTCCCGCAGCGCCTCAAGGAGATCGGTGTGTTCGGCGCAGCGGGCGTAGAAGTCGGCGCGTACCCCGAGGACGACACGGACGCGGCTGTTGGCCGCCCGGGCGGCGGTGACCAGCGCCTCGATGAACCGGGCGCGTTCGTCGGCGTCTCGGCACAGGGCGAAGACCTCTTCGAACTGGTCCACGACCACCAGCAGTTCGCTGTCCGCGGGCCGGTCGGTCAGCGCCTGCAACACGGCCAGATGCAGGGCACGCGGGGTTTCGTCCAGTTCCTTGCGCAGGGTGGCGGCCGATTCATGACCCAAGGTGGCCAGGCGCGCGGCACATTCGTCCAGGGGATGCGGTCCGGGCGTGAACAGCAACGTCGGCCAGGAAGCCGTTTTCTGTTCCTTGCCGAACGCGGACAGTAACCCGGCCCGCAACAACGACGACTTTCCTGCCCCTGATGCGCCGAGCACCATGAGAAAACGGTGTTCGCGCACGCAGGTCATCAGCTCCTCGGTGAGCCGCTCCCTGCCGAAGAACCAATCGGCGTCTTCCGTTTGAAAAGCAGTCAGGCCGAAGTAGGGATTCCGCTTCTTATCGTTTTCGGCCTTGGTGTTCCCTTCGGCCGATTCTGCGGCGACCGTCTTCCATCGCTCCTCCCATTCATGCACGTCACCCCCGCATGCCTGTACATAGGCGATCGTCACGGCGAGGCTCGGTAGTTTCCGGCCCGCCGCCGCGTCGGCCAGCGTCGCCGCTGAATAGTGAGCCCGGCTCGCCAATTCTCGATAAGGAGGTCCCCCCGATTTCGCGCGTAACAGCCGCAGGTCAGCAGCGAAACGCGTTAACGCACTGTCGTTGTCGTCCAAGGGACGCTCAGCTCGTGGCATCTCCACCCCCGCCCATCAGGTCACCGAGCCATTGTCCGGTGCTTGTTGTCTGGTGTGCAGCCTTCGATACCGGACAACGAACTATGGCTAGGAATGGTTCGCAGACGGACGGCGAGAGCCGGATCCTCGCGAAGCCCCGACTGTGGGGCGGCGGCAGAGAAAAGAAGAGGAAATGAATGCGTTGATTTCCACGACCGGGGGATACGTGAACGAGCAGCCAAAACGACTGTTGAACAAAACACCGGCCACCGCGGAGACCGATCACTGGCTCGCCAAAGCCGACGCGCTGGCGTCGGTGATCGACGAGCACCGGGAGCAGGCCGAGTACGAACGGGTGACTCCCGCGCCCGTCATCGACGCGCTCCGGGCCGCGGGCGTCCACCGCATGTGGGTGTCCAAGGACTTCGGCGGCGGCCAGGTGAGCCTGAGAACCGGATCGGCCGTCATCCAGCGGCTGGCGGCCGCCAACCCGTCGGTCGCCTGGCAGATGGGTGTGCAGGGGGCGATCGGACGGCTGTCGGACTACCTGCCCGAGCAGACCGCCCGCAAGCTCTTCGCGGAGAACGACACGCTTGTGGTCGGCGGCGTCAACCCGTCGGGACGGGCGGTCCCGGTCGACGGCGGGTTCCGGCTGAGCGGCACCTGGGCGTTCGCCAGCGGCTCCGCGCACGCCGACTGGCTGATCTGCGCGGCGGTCGTCACCGGCGAGGACGGGACCCCCCACATGACGGACACCGGGCCGGAGACGCGCATGCTCTTCGTCCCCAAATCCGAGTGCCGGATGCTCGACACCTGGCACACCATCGGCCTGCGGGGCACCGGCAGCGAGCACTTCGAGATCGAGGAGACCTTCGTCACGGAGGACTTCACCGTCGCCGTCGCCGACATGCTCCGGCCGCCGGCCGCCCGGCCGTCCCGGGCGTACGCCATCGGCTACTACGACTTCGGGCCGTTCACCTCGGCGTCGACCGCCGTGGGAACCGCGCAGGGCGCCCTTGAGGCGTTCAAGTCACTGGCCACGAGGAAGACACCGGCGGCGGCGACGAACCCCCTGGCGGGCAGTCACACCGTGCAGGAGAAGCTGGGGCGGGCCGAGGCGCAGCTGCGTGCCGCCCGCCTGGCGCTCGTCGACGCCGCGTGGCACGCGGAAACCTGCGGAGAGGACGGCGGCGACGCGCTCAGCGCGCTGATCCGGCTCACCGCCGCGACCGTCGCGGAGAACGCCACGAGCGTCGTGGACACCGCCTTCCGCCTCGCCGGGACCACGGCGATCTACACCTCAAGCCCGCTGGAGCGTTACTTCCGCGACGTCCACACGGCCGTCAAACACATCACCCTGTCGCACACCCATTTCGAGACGGTCGGCCAGTACCTGCTGGGCGGCCCCCTGATGATGCGACGTTAACGCCGGTCACGTACAGAGGAGAGAGTCATGCAGACCATGAAGGCCGTACAGCTTCTCGCCCCGCGTAAGACGATTCTGGCCGAACTTCCCAAGCCCACGGTTCCGGCCGACGGGCTGCTGATGAAGACGCGATGCGTATCGATCTGTTCAACCGACGTCTCCTTCTTCGAAGGTCACCTGTTCCCCTCCGAATATCCGGTGGTCCTGGGCCACGAGTATCTCGGCGAGGTCGTGGAGATCGGTTCGGAGTTCACCGGTCCGGGTATCGAGGTCGGCGACCGCATCGTCTACTGGGGACAGACCGACTACGACGGCTTCGCTGAATATCGGACACTGCGTCCTATATTCTCCGGAGAGATCAAAACGGATGTCTTCGAGGCCGATCGTAATTTCTATGACGATCGGCGGGCGGCCGCCGTCAAAGTGCCCGAAGAGCTCGACGACCTGCAGGCCTCCTTCATCGAGCCGACGACGGGAGTTCTGCGTTCGGTGCTGGCCAACGCGCCCAGGATCGGCGACCGGGTGCTCATTCTCGGTACCGGGCCCATCGGGATCATCGCAGGAAGCATCATCAAGAAACTGCTGGCGCCGCACTCGGTGGTCTCCGTGGACGCCAATCCGCACCGCAACACCCATGCGGAGGCGCATTTCTCCGAGCGCGCCTACTTCCCGGACGAACTGATCGAGGAAGTGCAGGAGAGCACCTTCGACTACGTCTTCGACTGCCTGCCCACCGTCAATGTGGCGGATCCGGCGAAGGACCCGAGGCGGGTCGCGATGCGCAAGCTCAAACCGCGCGGCAGGTACGTGCTGTACGGCGCGTCCCAGGAGATGCAGAGCTTCGACACGTGGCTGATGCTGGCCAAGGGCATCAACATCAGCGCCTCGCCCTTCGACGTCAGCAGTTTCCCCATGCACCACACGGCCAACGTCATCACCGCCGCCATGCAGATGCTGGTCTCGGGGATCGTCGACGGTAAGCGCCTGCTGTCCACCGTCCACCCGTTCGACGACTACGACGGTCTCGTCAAGATCCTGGAGAACTACCGTACGACCACCGGGCTGAAGACGGTGGTCGACTTCCGGGGGGACGCCTGGTGATCCGGGCCGAGTCCGGCGAGTCCTCCGGCACGGCCGCCGAGATGTCGCGGCCCGCCTGATCCACCCGCGCGCCGGAGGCGATGACGTCTGTGCCCGCGCCGGCGATCCACACGGTGACCGGCGTCCGGCGGCGCGTGAGCGAATCGCGCCGCCGGGCGTCCGGGTACGGCGTCACCCGCTGAGCCGATGACCTCCGGCCGTACCGGTCAACCGGTACGGCCGGGCGGGTCAGGTCCGCCGAGCCTCCCGCACCGTTTCTTTCAGCAGAGAAAGAGATCACCGATGTCCGTTGACGCCGTTTCGTTCCGACAAGCCATGGCCCGGGTCCCCGGCCCGGTGACCGTGGCCACGACCGTCGATGCGGCAGGCCGCCGATGGGGCTTCACCGGTAGCTCCTTCAGCTCCCTGTCGCTCGACCCACCCCTCGTCCTGCTGTGCCTGGACCGCTTCGCCAGCACGCACGACGCCTTCACCTCCGCCGACCGCTTCATGGTGAACATCCTGGCGACCGAGCACGTCGAGGTCGCGCAGCGTTTCGCCACCTCCGGGATCGACCGGTTCGCGGCCGGTGACATGCGGCCGTACGAGATGAACCTGCCGGGGCTGCCCGGCGCGCTGGTGCGTCTGGCCTGTTCCATGCACGCCGTCCTCGACGGCGGTGACCACAGCATTCTCGTCGGCCGGGTCGAGGAGCTTCACACGGACCCGCACCGGATGCCGTTGCTGTACTGCGACCGCACCTTCACCCGTCTCAAAGCCACAGCCGCCCTTTCCTGACGCCCTTAGAGAAGTGGAGAACGACATCGTGCAAACCGCCGACTACGTGATCGTCGGGGCCGGTTCCGCGGGGTGTGTCCTCGCGCACCGGCTGAGTGCCGACCCGCGCATCAGCGTGGTGCTCGTGGAGGCCGGAGGCCCCAGGCCCGAAGAGCACCCCGAGATCCAGGTCCCCGTGCTGTTCCCCAGAATGTTCGGCAGCGTGCTCGACTGGGGTTTCACCACGGTGCCGCAGACCGGGCTGGACGGCCGTACCATTCCCATTCCCCGGGGTAAGGCCCTTGGCGGTTCCTCCGTGATCAACGCGCAACTGTGGACCCGTGGCCACCCGGCGGACTACGACGGCTGGGCGGCGGCCGGGCTCGACGGATGGGGGCACACGGACCTGCTGCCGTACTTCGAACGGGCCGAGGAGAGGATCCGGCTGGCGGGGATGCGTCATCCCGTCCCCCCGACCGCCGACTTCCTCAGCGCCTGCGCCCAGCTCGGGTACCAGCCGGCCGCCGAGAGGCAGGACGGGTACATCCTCGCCCGCGCCACCCACCGGGACGGCCTCCGCTGGAGCTCGGCGGACGGCTATCTCCGCGAGCCGGGCGAGCGGCCGAACCTCACCCTGGTCACCGGCGGCCTGGTGCGCAGGGTGCTCATGGACGGGACCCGGGCGACCGGCGTCGAGGTGGAGACGGAGAACGGGATTCTCCAGATCAGCGCCGGCCGCGAGGTGATCCTCGCCGCCGGAGCGGTGGGGAGCCCGCACCTGCTCATGCTGTCGGGGATCGGCCCGGCCGGGCAGCTGGCCGCGCACGGCATCCCGGTACGGGTGGACGCCCCCGGAGTCGGCCGCGACCTGACCGACCACCTGGTGGTTCCCCTCGCCTTCGCCGCTCGCGGGTTCGAGTCTCCCGGCGCCGCCGCGGACCTGGAGGACATGCGGCTCTACCTCAAGGAGCGGACCGGATCCCTGAACTCGATCATCTCCGAGGCACTGCTCTTCCTGCGCACCCGCCCCGAGCTGACGGCCCCGGACGTCGAGATCGTCCACCTGACGACCCCCTTCGGCGAGCACGAGTCGGCCGCCAGGGACGGCCTGGCGCTGGGCGTCATCGTGCTGCGTCCCGCCAGCCGGGGAAGCGTCGAACTGCGCTCGGCCGACCCGCACGACGCGCCGGTCGTCGACCCCCGCTACCTGTCCGACCCGGGCGGCACGGACCTGCGGACGGCCATCGCGGGCGTGCGCCAGGCCCACCGGATCCTCGACAGGCCGGACTACGCGCGCTGGCGCGGAGAGCCGCTGACCCCGGGCGCGCTGGCCACCGACGACGCGGACATCGCCGCGTACATCCGGCGGACCGGGCTGAGCATCCACCACCTGGTGAGCACCTGCCGGATGGGGGCCGATCCGCTGTCGGTCGTGGACCCGGGCTTCCGCGTGCGAGGCGCCTCCGGCCTGCGTGTGGTGGACGCCTCGGCGATGCCCAGCATCGTACGGGCGCACACCCACGCCCCGGTCACCATGCTGGCCGAACGCGCGAGTGAGCTCATCCTTCAGGACGGCTGACGCTCCGGCCCCGCAGCGTCTGCTTCTTGGCCTTGTTGCCGCACGTGTTCATCGAGCACCAGCGGCGGGTGCCGGGCCGTGAGGAGTCGAGGAACAGGGCGTGGCAGTCGGGGTCGGCGCACTCGTGGACACGGTCGATGGAGGGGCCGGCGACCAGGTCCACGGCGTCCCTGGCGATGAGCGCGAGGACCGCGGGGACCGGGGCGGTGGCCAGCCATCGCAACCGGCCCGAGCCGTCGAGCTGGGGCGCCGGGACCGGGAGCGCGGCGATCCGGTTCACGGTGTCCCCGGCCGTGGAGAGGGCCGCGGTGAGGGCCGCGGCGCGGGCCGTACCGCCCTCCACCGGTTCACGCGCCGCCGCGACCAGCGTGTGGATCGCCTCCCGCAGCTGTCTCGCCTGGGCGTCGTGACCCACCGCCGCGGCCTCGGGCACCGACTCCCAGGGGCCGAACCGGCCCACCCACGCAGCCAGCGCCGCCGGGTCCGGCAGTTCCTCCTCGGGCCGGGCCGTACCGCGATGCCGCAGCGTACGGATGAAGTCCAGGCACAACCGGCCTGATCCGGATCGGAAGCTCGGCGCTGGCGTCATGAATCAACCCTACTTGCGAACCGGTTTAACTGGTACCGTTTTTGGAACCGGTCAAACTGGTTCTAGGTCAGAGAGGACCTTCATGCCCATCGACATGCCCCGGTCAGGGGCCGCCGCGCCGGGGCGCAGGATGATCCTCCTGCTCGCCCTGTCCTGCGGTGTCGGCGTCGCGAACATCTACTTTCCGCAGGCCATCAGCCCCCTCGTCGCCGCCGACCTGAACGTGTCTCCCGACACGGCCGCCACGGTCGTGACCGCCGCGCAGTTCGGCTACGCGGCCGGCATCTTCCTGCTGGTCCCCCTGGGCGACCGGCTGATGCACCGGAAACTGATCGTCACGCTGCTGTCCATCGCCGGGCTCGGTTCACTGGTCGCCGGTCTCGCCACCACGCTGCCGGTCCTGGTGGCCGCGAGCGTCCTGATCGGTGCCGCGACGGTCGTCCCGCAGATCATCATCCCGATGACGGCCGGGCTGGTCCCCGAGCAGCGACGCGGCGCGGTGACCGGCACGCTGCTGAGCGGGCTCATCGGCGGCATCCTGCTGGCCCGGACCTTCGGTGGCGGCCTCGGCCAGTGGCTCGGCTGGCGCGCCCCCTACCTGGTCGCCGCCGCGGTCGTCATCCTGCTCGCCGTGATCCTGGCGTTCGCCGTACCCACCACGACCCCGTCGTCACGCGAGCGCTATCCCGCCCTGATCGGCACCGCGCTGCGTCTGATGCGCACCGAGCCGGACCTGCGCCGCTCGTGCCTCTACCAGGCGCTGATCTTCGCGGGCTTCACCGCGGCCTGGACCAGCCTGGCCCTGCTGATCACCGGGCCCTACCATCTCGGTGCCTCCGCGGTCGGGCTGATCGCCCTGGTCGGGGCCGCCAGCATGTTCTCAACCCCGATCGCCGGGCGGCTGGTCGACCGTCACGGGCCCAACCCGGTCAATCTGGTCTGCATGGTGGGCGTCATCGCGGCCGCCGCCCTGCTGACCCTGGGCGGTCTTGGCGGTCCCGCCGGGCTGATCGGCGTCACGGTCGGCATGCTGCTGCTCGACGTGGCCATGCAGTCCGGCCAGGTCGCCAACCAGGCGCGCATCTTCGCCCTGCGCCCCGAGGTCCGCAGCCGCCTCAACACCGCTTACATGACCTGCGCCTTTCTCGGCGGCAGCATCGGCTCCTGGCTCGGGGTCCGCGCCTACTCCGCCCTCGGCTGGGGCGGCGTCTGCCTGCTGGTGGCCGTGCTCGCCGTACTCGCGCTGGCCCGCAGCCTCTTCACCGGCCGCGCCCGCGCCGTTGTCACACCCGAGCCCGCACCGCAGGCGGATGCCGCCACCCGTTGACCGTTCCGCCGGTGAACGGACGCGGGTGACGTCGGCGGGGAACCGGTCGAGTCCGAGCGTGCGAAGCGGGAAACAAGCAAGGCCCAGGTCGATGACCTGGGCCTTCTGTCATTTGGGCGGGTAGGGGCTCCCGCCCGCCGCCGGGTGGGCGGCGTCCTGGGACCCACCCTGGCCTCCTTGCTGGAGCGTTGACATCTGATATATTAGAGTTTACGTTGCACATGCAAGGAGAGGGGTAGGCATGGGTCAGAGTCGAGTTGTTGTCATCGGCGGCGGTAACGCCGGCTTGTGTAGCGCGTTGGCCGCCCTTGAGGGTGGGGCCGAGGTGACACTGCTCGAAGCCGCCCCGGAGTCCGAGCGTGGTGGGAACTCCGGATTCACCGCGGGGGCCATGCGCTTCGCCTACGACGGCAGGGAGGAGATCGTCCAGCTCGTCCCCGACCTGTCGGAGGAGCAGCTCGCGAAGACCGACTTCGGCAGCTACTCGAAGGAGCAGTTCTTCGACGACATGGCCCGGGTCACGCAGTACCGCTGCGACCCCGACCTGGTCGAACTGCTCGTGACACGCAGCTTCGACACGTTGAAGTGGATGCGCGACAAGGGAGTGCGGTTCCTGCCGATCTACGGCAGGCAGGCGTTCCAGGTGGACGGGAAGTTCACCTTCTGGGGCGGCCTGACGCTGGAGGCCAACGGAGGCGGTCCCGGGCTCGTCGACTCGCTGTTCGACGCGTTCGAGTCGGCGGGCGGCAAGGTGTTCTACGGCCACCGCGCCATCGGCCTCACCGAGGACGGCGGCAAGGTGACCGGCGTCGTGGTCCGGGCGGGCGGGGAGATCCGGACGATCTCCGCCGACGCCGTCGTGCTGGCCTGCGGCGGATTCCAGGCCAACGCGGAGTGGCGCACCCGCTACCTGGGGCCGGGGTGGGAGTTCGCCAAGGTCCGCGGCACCCAGTTCGACGTCGGCGACGGACACCGCATGGCGATGGACATCGGTGCCATGTCGTGGGGCAACTGGTCGGGCTGCCACGCGGTCGGCTGGGACAGCAACGCGCCCGCGTTCGGCGACCGCGTGGTCGGCGACGGGTTCCAGAAGCACAGCTACCCCTTCGGGATCATCGTCAACAGCCGCGGCGAGCGGTTCGTCGACGAGGGCGCGGACTTCCGGAACTACACCTACGCGAAGTACGGCCAGGAGGTCCTGCGGCAGCCGGGGCAGATCGCCTGGCAGGTCTTCGACAGCAAGGTGAACCACCTGCTGCGGGACGAGTACCGGATCCGGCAGGTCACGAAGATCGTGGCGCCGACCCTGGAGGAGCTCGTCCGGCGGATGGACGGCATCGACGAGGAGCGGTTCCTGCGGACGGTCGGCGAGTACAACGCGGCGGTCGACCAGTCGGTCCCCTTCAACCCCAACGTCAAGGACGGGCGGGGCACCTCCGGGCTGGCGGTGCCGAAGTCGAACTGGGCCAACACCCTCGATTCGCCGCCGTACGAGGCCTACGCGGTGACGTGCGGAATCACGTTCACCTTCGGCGGCCTGAGGATCGACACGTCGGCGCGCGTGATCGACGTCACCGGCGAGCCCATTCCCGGGCTGTACGCCTGCGGGGAGATCGTCGGCGGGATCTTCTACTTCAACTACCCGGGGGGCAGCGGGCTCACGGCGGGCTCGGTGTTCGGGCGGATCGCAGGGTCGGCGGCCTCGGGCGCGCTCGACCGCTCCGCCACGTCCTCGGCGAGCGTGTGAGGTGACCGTACCGGGCGGAGTGATCGTCACCGGTGCGGGCGGGGGCATCGGAGCCGAGGTGGCCAAGTGCCTCGCCGCCGCGGGCTACGGCGTCGTCGTCAGCGACCTGGGGGTGTCCGTCGACGGCCACGACCCGGACGGGCAGGTGGCGGAGTCCGTGGCCGAGGTGATCCGGGCCCGGGGCGGTCGCGCCCTGGCCCACCAGCACGACGTCGTCTCCTTCGACGCGGCGGCCGACCTGGTCAGGCGCGCGGTCGAGGAGTTCGGCTCGCTCGACGGCCTTGTCACCTGCCACGGCATCCTGCGCGAACGCATGATCTTCAACATGACGGAGGACGAGTGGGACTCGGTCGTCTCCGTCCACCTCAAGGGCACGTTCAACTGCGTGCGCTTCGCCACGGAGCAGATGCGCCGCCAGCGCGGCGGAAGCATCGCGCTGCTGAGTTCGGCGGCGGGGCTGGAAGGCAGCCCGGCGCAGGCCAACTACGCGGCGGCCAAGGCGGGCATCGTGGGCCTCGCCCAGAGCACGGCGCTGGCGATGGGACGCTACGGCGTCAACGTCAACTGCGTCGTCCCCTCCGCGGCGACGCGCATGACCTCACGACTGACCGACCGGATGCAGGCCAGCAGGCCCGGCGCCGAGCGGCAGGGCCCCGAGCTGGTCGCCGAGCTCGTACGCGCGCTGCTCGACCCGGCCAACCGCCACATCACCGGGCAGACCTTCACCGCGGCCGGTCGCAAACTCGCCCGGTGGGAGCCTCCCCAGGAGCAGGAGAGCGTGCGCCTGGCCGACGAGTTCACCTACTCCGACGTGACCGGCGCGGTCCGGCAGCGGCTCGGAGTCACGCCGCTGCGCCGGTTCGCGGCGCTCGGGCTGCCGACGCCGGCCGCGTCCGACCCCCAGACCACGGACATCCTCGAAGTGGGAGACGGAACATGAACGCTCGGCCGACAGTGAGCTCCCCGCACGATCCAGCCGCCACGCGCGCCGAGGAGACGTCGCGGTGAGCGGGCGCAGTGTGCGGCTGGAGATCGGCACCGCCGTGGGAGCGGCGGACGAGCACCACGTGCAGGTGCGCGGGCTGGATCTCGTCGACGACCTGATCGGCGAGCTGACCTACACCGAGGTCGCGCTGCTCGCGGTGACCGGCCGCAGGCCGACCCCCGCCGAGACCAAGGTGGTCGACGCGGTGCTGGTGAGCCTGCTCGACCACGGCCTGACGCCCAGCGCGCTCGCCGCCCGGCTGACGTTCTGGTCGGCTCCCGAGGCGATCCAGGGCGCCGTCGCGGCCGGTCTGCTCGGCGCGGGAAGCGTGCTGCTCGGTTCGATGGAGGGCTGCGGGCGCCTGCTCACGGACATCGCCGACGACGTCGCCGGCGGCGCCGCGGCCCGTGACGCGGTGGAGACGCGGCTGCGCGCCATCGTGGACGCGGGTGGGCGGATTCCCGGCCTCGGGCACAGCCTGCACCGCGACGGCGACCCGCGCGCCGGGAAGCTGCTCGACGTCGCGCGGGACCAGAAGGTCGCGGCGCGGCACGTCGAGCACCTTGAGCTCGTCGTCGAGCGGGCCGCCGCGCTCACCGGCAAGGCACTGCCGCTCAACGCGACGGGCGCCGCCGCCGCGCTGCTGCTTGAGGTGGGTGTGCCCTGGCGACTGCACCGCGGTTTCGCCCTGATGAGCCGTACGGCGGGCCTGGTCGCGCACATCGGCGAGGAGCTCGAATCGCCCCTCGCCCCCGCGGTGCGCGCCGCGCTGCGGACCGCGAGCCGCATCGAACCGGAGGTGTGAGCGGTGTCGGAGGCCGTGGAGCCACAGCCGGAACCGGGGTGGGAGATCTTCGTCTGCGACGAGTGGCGGGCGCGGGTGCTCCAGGAGATCACAGGCCTGTACGGCCCGCCGTACGCGGACGGAAACGTGCCCTGCCTGGCGTTGCTGCCCCCGACGTTCCTGGTGGCCCATCGGACCGACCCGGACGCCATGGGCGTCCCGGACGCGCCGGTCAGGCTCAACGCCGGCAACTGGTGCCGGTGGGAGGCGCCCGTGACGCCGGGGGAGATCCTGGAGCGGCGCACGGTGATCGAGTCGGTCACCACGAAGCCGGGCCGCGACAGCGACCTGACGTTCTACCAGCTCGCGACGACGTACCGGCGCCGCATGACGCACGACGTGGTCGCGCGCACGTCCACGACGACGATCCGCACGGGCGCCCGGCAGGGTCGCGGCGGTTCCGGGCACCGCACGGAGCCGCCCGCCGACGCCGTACCGGTCATCGAGGTCACCCCGAGCAGCCGCGAGGTCGTGCGGTACGCCGCGGCCACCGACGACTTCTACGAGGTGCACTACGACCACGCGTTCGCGCGGGCGAGGGGTCTGCCGGGGACGATCACCCACGGCCTGCTCAAGCTCGCCTACCTGGCGCGTGCCGCCGTGCAGTGGGGCGGACACGGGACGTTCGTGCGGGAGCTGAGCGCCTCCTACCGAGGGATGGACCGGGTCGGCGCGCCGTTTCGCGTGCTCGCCCGGGCGGACGACGGCGACGGGGACGGGCCCTCGCGTCACCTCACGCTGTACGGCGTCTCCGCTGACGGCGGGGTCAGCACCGTCGGCCGCGCGGTGATCGAGAGAAACGAAGGAGAGGATGGGCAGTGGCTGAGCGACTGACGGTGCAGACGGTACGCGGACCGGTCCCGGTGTCCGAGCTCGGGCGCGTCCTGCCGCACGAGCACGTGGCGTGCGACCTCTTCCGCGTGACACGGCAGATGGGTCTCGCCGCGTTGAACGACCCGGACGAGGCGGTCCGGGACCTGAAGGTCTTCAAGGAACTCGGCGGCGGATCCGTCGTCGAGGCCACCAGCGGCGGGCTCGGCCGTAAGCCCGCCGTGCTCCGGTCGGTGTCCGAACGTGCCGACGTGCACATCGTCATGGGCTGCGGGTGGTACCGGGAGCCCTACTACGAAGAGGACATGAACAAGCTGAGCACGGCCGAGCTGACCGACCGCCTGCTGATCGACATCTTCGAGGGCGAGGGCGGCGTACGGCCGGGCGTGATCGGCGAGATCGGCGCCGACCGTGAGTGGGTTTCCGGGGTCGAGGAGCGGGTGCTGCGCGCGGCCGCCCGAGCTCAGCAGGAGACCGGGCTCGGGCTGATCCTGCACGCGGTCAAGAGCGAGGTCGGCGCCTGGCAGCTCGACGTGCTTGAGGACGAGGGCTGCGACCTGAGCCGGGTCGCGGTCGGCCACTGTGACACATATCCGGACGTCGACTACCACGAGCGGCTGGCCGAGCGCGGCGCGATGGTGATGTACGACGGCAACGGCCCGGGTGACGCGCTGCTCCAGGAGCAGCGGATCGCGAACGCGGTGGAGCTGATCCGCCGCGGATGGGCAAAGAGCCTGCTGCTCTCCCACGACGTCTGCGTACTGGGCATGCGCGAACGCCGTGGTGGGCCGGGTTACTCGTACGTGCTGCGGCAGGTCGGCCCCGACCTGATCGCGGCCGGGGTTCCCGAGGACGTCGTGGAGACGATCTTCAGTGAGAACCCGCTGCAACTGCTCGCCGGGCACCGTCCCGACGGCAACTGAGGAACGCCTTTTCTCCCGGCTCGAACGTTCGGGGACGACCCTGCCGGATGCATTGGCGCCTGTTCTGTCACGTTCCGAGAAAGTGTGAGGATGCCATGAACGACAGGACCGGTCGGACGATCGATCGACGCCTCCTGCTCGCCGGGGTGGCGGGGGCGGGCGTCGTCGCGCTCGCCCCGTCGGCCGCCTTCGCGGCGGAGGAGAGGGCCCGCGGCTCGAAGCCGGGCGGGCGAGAGAAGGTGCTGCCCGCGCAGACGTCGTGGGACCCGGTGCCCGCGATGACCGGCATGAAGCAGGTACAGATCCCCGACGTGCGGCTGGCGGTCTGGGACACCGGCGCCGGAGGCAGGGGTCCGGGCAGGGGCCAGACCGTGGTGCTCATGCACCCGCACACCGGCAACGGCGGCTCGTGGGGTTACCAGCAGGCCGCGTTCGCCGCCGCGGGCTACCGGGTGATCAGCTACTCGCGGCGGGGATACCACGGCTCTGAGGCCGGCCCCGCGGAGCGGCCCGGCACGATGGTCGGGGACCTGACGGCCCTGATGGACGCGCTCGGCGTCGGAAGGTTCCACCTGGTCGGCCTGGCCGCGGGCGCGTTCGCGGCGTTCGACGCCGGCCTGTCGGTCCCGGACCGGCTGCTGAGCTGCACGGTGGGCGCGACGCTGGGCGGGATCCAGGAGCCGTCGTGGAACGAGGTCACCACGGCGATCCTGCCGGAGGGCTGGTTCGGACTGCCCGAGACGTTCCGCGAGCTCGGCCCGTCCTACCGGGCCGCGCGGCCGCAGGCGATGACGACGTGGATCGAGCACACGAAGCTGCCGGTCACGACCGTGCAGCAGCCCCCGCAGAACACGCTGACGTGGCCGGCGATCGAGTCGATCAGGACGCCGACGCTCCTGCTCACCGGCGACTGCGACCTGTACCTCCCGCCGGCGCGTCTGCGCGAGATGGCGGGCCACGTCAGGAACGCCGAGGTGGCGATCTTCAGCGAGGCGGGGCACGCCCCGCACTGGGAGTCCTACCGCGAGTTCAACAAGACGGTGCTGTCGTTCATCGGTAAGCACCGGCGGTAGACCATGGAAGCGGCAGGCATCGGGGCCGAGGAGCCCGTGGACCTGAGAATCGAGGGTCACGTCGCGACCGTGACGCTGGACCGGCCCGACGTGCTCAACGCGGTCGACACGCCGACGTACCGGTGCCTGCTCGCGGTCTTCGCGAAGATCGAGGAAGGGGCGGACATCCGGTGCGTCGTGGTGCGAGGGCGGGGCAGGGCCTTCAGCGTCGGCGCGGACCGGACGGAACGCGCCAAGATGACGGACGACGACCTGCGGCGCAGGCGCAGGCTCGTCCCCCGGGTGTTCTCGGCGATGTACCACTGCTCGCGACCTGTGATCGCGCAGGTGCACGGCTACGCGCTGGGCGGTGGCCTTGAGCTGGCGCTCAGCTGTGACCTCGTGGTCGCCGCCGAGGACGCCGTCATGGGGCTCGTCGAGACGACCCTCGGCAGCATGCCCGCGGGCGGCGGCACGCAGTTGCTCCCGCGGCTCGTGGGCATCCCCAGGGCGAAGGAGCTGATCTTCACCGGCCGCCGGTTCACCGGCGCCGAGGCCAGGCAGTGGGGGCTGGTGAACCACGCGGTGCCCGCCGCCGACCTTGAGACCACGGTCGGCGCGCTCGCCGCCGAGATCAGCGCGGCGGCACCGCTGGCGGTCGCGCAGGCCAAGCGCGCCATCGACCTGTCCACCCAGTTGGAGATCGACAGCGGGGTCGCACTGGAGGCCGAGCTGTACGAGCGGCTCCTCACGAGCGCGGACCGGCTCGAAGGGCTGGCCGCGGCGCGCGAGGGCCGGCGGGCGAACTTCCGGGGCCGATGACAGGGCCGATCACGAAGCCGATGACAGGGCCGATGACGGGGCCAATGACGGGGCCGGTGACGAGGCCGGTGACGAAAGGAATGCACGATGATCGAAAGGTTGGGATGCGCCATCGGCGGGCTGGCCGACCCGGAGCACCCGGGGGACGTCGCCGCGACGGTGCGGATGATCGAGGACGCGGGCTACGAGTCGGCGTGGTCCTATGAGGCGTTCGGCGCCGACTGTTTCACGCCGCTGGCCTGGTGGGGCTCGCACACGCGCACGATGCGGCTCGGCACCGACATCGCCCAGATGGCGGCGCGCCCCCCGACGGGGATGGCGATGGCCGCGATGAGCCTCGACCAGCTGTCCGAAGGGCGGGCCGTGATCGGGCTCGGGCTCTCCGGGCCGCAGGTCGTCGAGGGGTGGTACGGCATGCCCTTCGAACGCCCGCTGGGCTGGACCCGGGAGTACGTCGCGATCATGCGCGCGACCATCGCCGGGGAGCGCGTCGCGTACGAGGGCAAGACGTACCGGCTTCCCGCTGAGGGAGGGTCGGGACTCGGCCGCCCGATCCGGTCCACGCTGCGCGGCGGCCGTACGGACATCCCGATCTGCCTGGGCGCCGAGGGGCCGATGAACATCTCGCTGGCGGCCGAGATCGCCGACGGCTGGCTGCCGACGAACTTCTCGCCCATCGCGGACGAGTGGTACCGGGAGCGGCTGGAGCTGGGCTTCGCCCGCAGGCCCGGTGGCCGGCCGGAGAACTTCGAGATCGCACCCGCGGTCTCGGTGGCGTTCGGCCCGGACCTGGAGTCGGCCGCCGACCGGATCCGCCCGTTCATCGCCTACCAGGTCGGGGCGAACGGGGCGGAGAACATGAACTTCCACCTCAACGCCATCGCGCGGCTCGGGTTCGAGGAGCCCTGCCGGGAGATCCGGGCCAAGTTCGTCGAACGGGACCGTGAGGGCATGGTGGCCGCGGTGCCGACCGAGATGGTCGAGGCGGTCGCGCTGGTCGGGACGCCGGAGAAGATCCGGGCCGACCTGGAGACGAAGTGGAACAGATGCGTCGCGACGAGCCTGATCGCCAGGGCGCGCGTCGACGACCTGCTCAAGCTGGCCGAGGTGTTCCGCACAACCACGGGCGCCGCGCAGGGGCAGCCCGCCTGATTCGTATGACCGTTCGGTCGGTGAGGAATTCGCAAATGGTGATGAGGTACGAGCACTGGATCAACGGCGAACCGACGCCGTCGGCGGGCGGGGAGCGGCTCACGTCGACCAGGCCCGGCACGGACGAGGTCGTGTGCGAGATCCCGTTGGGTGTCCGGGAGGACGCCGACCGGGCGGTGGCCGCCGCGAACGCCGCCTTCGCCAAGTGGGCGGCGGAGAAGCCGATCCGCCGCGGCCGGGTCCTGATGGCCATCGCGGCGGGGCTGCGGCGTGAGCGGCAGCGGCTCGCCGAGCTGGAGGCCGCCGAGACCGGAAAGCCGCTGCGGCAGGCGGACGTCGAGATCAGGGGCGCGGCGGCGTTCTTCGAGTTCTACGCGGGCCTGGTCAACGTGCCGACGGGGGAGATCATCGATCTCGGCGACGGCTACCACGGATACACGCGGCACGAGCCGTTCGGCGTGGTCGGGGTCATCACCCCGTGGAACGTCCCGCTCAACCAGGCGGCCAGGGCGGTGGCGCCCGCGCTGGCGGTCGGCAACGCCGTGGTCTGCAAGCCGTCGGAGTTCACGTCGTCGACCACGCTGGAACTCGGGAGGATCGCCGCCGAGGCCGGGCTGCCGCCGGGGGTGCTCAACGTGGTGACCGGCATGGGCGACGTCGTGGGCAGCGCGATCGTCGAGCATCCGCACGTCCGGAAGGTCGCGTTCACGGGTTCGGTGCGCGCCGGTCGCATCGTCGGCCGGACCGCCGCCGAGAAGATCATCCCTGTCACGCTCGAACTGGGCGGGAAGTCGCCGAACATCGTGTTCGCCGACGCCGACCTCGACGCCGCCGTCGCCGGCGCGTCGAGGGCGTTCGTCGGGAACGCCGGGCAGGTCTGCTCGAACGGCACCCGTCTGCTGCTGGCCCGCGAGATCCACGACGAGTTCGTGGCGCGGCTGGCCGAACGGGTGCGGGCGGTGAAACCGGGCGAGGACTACGGCTCGCAGACGACGAAGGACCAGTTCGAGAAGGTGCTGTCCTATTTCGACGTCGCGCGCGAGGAGGGCGCCACGCTGGTCACCGGCGGGCGGGCCACCGGCGACGGGTGGCTGATCGAACCGACGATCTACACCGGGGTGACGAACGAGATGCGGATCGCCCGCGAGGAGATCTTCGGCCCGGTCCTGGTGGTCATCCCGTTCGACGACGAGCCCGACGCCGTCGCCAAGGCCAACGACTCCGACTACGGTCTCGCGGCGGGCCTCTGGACGGCGGACCTCGGCCGGGCCCACCGCGTCGCGGCCGCCCTGCAGGTGGGACAGGTCTACGTCAACGAGTGGACGGCCGGGCTGATCGAGGGCCCGTTCGGCGGCCACAAGAACAGCGGCCACGGCCGGGAGAAGGGTGTGGAGGCACTGCGGCACTACACCCAGTCGAAGTTCGTCTCGGTCAGGATCGGCAGGAGCGCGAGCGGTGGGTAGGCACGGCCACCGCTCGTGACGCGTACGGCGGGCCGGGCCGGTGATCTCGGGTGGGCGTCCCCTGGTGAGCGAGGGACATCGGGGGCCCCACCCGGCCTGACGTTGGCCTACACGGCCTACACGACCTATATCGAGGTCGCGGACGGGCGCTTCCTGGGCCCGCGCGTGGACCGGGACGTCCCGCGCCTGCCCGCCGCCAGCTGGGTGATCGACGGTGTGTCGCTGTCGGTCGCCGGCATCAGCGCCTCGACCTTCTCGGTGGAACGTGTCTTGTGGGCCTGCATCGCGTTGTACGCGGCCTGCGGGTCGCCGGCGGCGATCGCCTCGGCGACCGCGCGGTGTCCCGCGACGGACTCGGCGAGGCTGCCGGGCTGGCTGAGGTTGCGGAACCGCAGCAGGCGCACGCGCCCGTCGAGAACGCCCAGGGCGTCGCGTAACCCGCCGCTGCCGGCCATCGCCAGCATCTTCTCGTGCCGCTCCTCGATCATGCGGACGTACGCGGGGACGTCCTCGGCCTCGGCGGCCCGTTCCAGATCGGCGACCGAGAGCAGCAGGGCGTTGCGCTGCTCCACGGTGCCGCGTACGGCGGCCCACGCGGCCATCATGGGTTCCAGCGCGGTCTTGATCTGGTAGACGTCGGTGATCTCCTGCGGGCTGATCTCCCGGACGAAGACGCCGACGCGCGGGGTGATGGTGACCAGACCCTCCACGCTCAACTGCTGCAGAGCGTCACGCACCGGCGTCCGGGACACACCGAACCGCTCGGCGAGATCGTCGGTCGAGATCCGCTCACCGGAGGCAATCGTGCCGTTGTAGATCAGCGCGCGGATCTCCTCGGCGACCACGTCCTTGGCCGAGAGAATCCGGACCTGTGAATCCAACGATTTCACCTACTCCATTAGCGCTGATGTGCGAACCCCCTGAGGTAATCGTAGCCGCCCGGAAGGGGCGGCCAGTGGCGATCGGGCGGTGTCGTCGGGCGCATCTGAGATGCTGATCCTTGACATGTAGTACATCAGCGCTCACACTTGAGCTTGTGCGCACTTCCCTGAGACTCCGTGTTCTTTCGGCGAAGGACGTCGTCATCGAAGAGATCCGCGCGCTGATCCACAACGGCACGATGACCTCCGGCGACCGGATCTCGACCGACGAACTCGCTGAGCGGTTCGGTGTGTCCCGGACGCCGGTGCGTGACGCTCTGCAGCAGTTGAGCGTGGAGGGTCTGGTCACCATCACCCCGCGCGTCGGCGTCTTCGTCCGGGAGATCAGCCCGCAGGAGATCACCGACGTCTACCAGATCAAGACCGCGCTGGAACCCATGATGGCCGCGTGGGCCGCCGTACGCGGCACCCGGGAACAACGTGCCGCGTTCCGCGGGACCTTCGACGAGCTCGAACGGCTGGCTCACTCCAACGACGTCCAGGAATACGTGCGGGCGCTGGAGGAACGCCGTGAGGCACTGCTCACGATGGCCAGGAGTGACGGGTTGCGAGACTCGTTCGCGGTGCTCGACGGGCGGGTGCGCCTGCTGCGGTTCCGCAACCTCAGCCAGCCGGGCAGGCTCACCGAGTCCGCGGCTCAGCACCGTTCCATCGCGGAGGCGATCGAGGCCGGTGATCCCGACGCCGCCTACGTCGCCATGCGGGACCACATGCTGGACGCCACCGCACGGGTGCGCCTTCTCGTGGTGTCGGAGCAGCCGAACGGCGACCCGGCGCCCACCGCCTACTCAAAGTTGTCGAAACGCACGGAAGGTGCCAGATGATCAACAAGGTCGTGGAGTCGGCGGCCGAGGCCGTCGCCGACATCGAAAGCGGTTCGATGATCGCTTTCGGCGGTTTCGTCGGAGTGCCCGGTGTCCCGAGCACCCTGATCAAGGCGATCGCCGAGCGCGGCCTGCGCGACCTGACGATCATCGCGTGTGAGTCAGGCCGCGGTCGCGCCGGCGCGCAGTCGTACGGTGTCCCCGGCGGCGGCCAGCCGTACATCCCGGAGCCTGAGGACGGCGTCTACCCCGTCGGGTACCTCGCCGAGCTCGGCCAGGTGCGCAAGGCGATCACCACCTTCTCCTCGCTCAACAACCCGAACTTCGACGGGCCGTTGGAGGCGGGTGTCCGGCGGGGCGAGGTGGAGATCGAGCTGATCGGGCAGGGCAGCCTGTGCGAACGGCTGCGCTGCGGGCGCGCGGGCCTCGGCGGCGTCTACACCCCGGTCGGCGCGGGCACGAAGATCGGCGCGGGCAAGGACATCCGTCACTTCGACGGGGTGCCGCACGTTCTTGAGACGGCGCTGCGCCCCGATTTCGCCATCATCTCCGCCTACCAGGCCGACCGGTTCGGCAACCTCGTCTACCGGCACGGCGCCAGGACGACGAACCCCGTCGTGGCCGGCAGCGGCAACGTGACGATCGTGGAGGTCGAGGAGGTCGTCGACTACCTGGACCCGCAGCACATCGTCACCCCCAGTCCGTACGTGGACCGGATCGTCCTGAGTGACAGGCGCCTCATGGTGAGGTGACCAGCGGTCCAGCGAGTTCCAGGACCGAGGCGGTCGGGCGGCCTCGGGTGAATCCATCCTCGGGAAAGGAGTTCGGGGGACACTGGGCCCGAACCCCCGGCCAGGCTATGACGCCAGCTCAACACCCCTCCGCGCCATCCCTGACCAGGGTTGGAATCGCGCGACGCATCTCACAGGACTTCCGTGAGGGAGACGTCATCAACCTGGGCGTCGGAGTGCCCATGCTGTGCAGCCTCTTCATCGAGGACGACGAGGACATCTTCCTGCACAGCGAGCACGGCGTCCTCGGGCACGGCAGGCAGGCCCGTACCCAGGACGAGGTCGATCCGTCGCTGGCCACGGCAGGCCGGCAGCCGATCATCCCCCGTCCCGGGATGGTCGTCATGGACCACGCCGAGTCCTTCGCCCTGATCCGGGGCGGTCACCTCGACGCGACGATCCTGGGAGCGTTCCAGGTGAGCGTGCAGGGCGACCTCGCCAACTTCTGGCTGCCCGGGGCGATCGCGGGTGCGATCGGCGGCGCCCAGGACCTCGCGTTCTGCGCCCGGCGGGTGATCGTCGCCATGCAGCTGCTGCCGCGCCCGCGGCGGTTCGTCAACCGGCTCGAACTGGAGATGACCGCGCCGCGGTGCGTCGACCGGCTGGTCACCGACATCGGCGTGATCGATCTGGAGGACGGCAGGGCGATCGTCCGCGAGCTCGTGCCCGGCTGGAGCCTTGAGGACGCCCAGCGGCTCACCGAGGTGGAGCTCGTGGCCGCACCGGAGGGCATCGCCGAGGTGACGCTCAAGAGCGACAGGGACGACCTGTGGCACGCGGCGTAGCGGACGGCCCGACCGTCGAGACCGTACGCGGCCCGGTCGCGGCGTCGGAACTGGGCCGGATCCTGCCGCACGAGCACGTGGTCTGCGACCTCATCAAGGACCGGCCGCGTCCCGACCCCACCCTGGACGAGTCCGAGGACGCCGTGGCCGACCTCAAGGAGTTCAAGGCGGCGGGCGGCAGCACGATCATCGACTGCACGAACAACGGCCTGGGAAGGAACCCCGGCCTGCTGCGTTCGGTCTCTGAGCAGACCGGCGTGCACATCGTGATGGGCTGCGGCTGGTACCGCGAGTCCTTCTACGAGGAGGACATGAACAAGGTCAGCGTCGCGGAGCTGACCGAGATCCTCCTTGAGGACGTCAGGACCGGGGTGCACGGCATCCGGCCGGGCGTGATCGGCGAGATCGGGGCCGACCACGGCTACCTGTCCGCGGTCGAGGAGCGGGTGCTGCGCGCCGCGGCGAGGGTCCAGAAGGAGACCGATCTCGGGCTCGTCCTGCACGCGGTGAAGAGCGACGTCGGGAGGTGGCAGCTCGACGTGCTTGAGGAGGAGGGCTGCGACCTGCGGCGGGTCGCCGTGGCCCACTGCGACATGTATCCCTACCTCGACTACCACGAGCTGCTCGCGAAGCGCGGCGCGCTGGTGAGCTACGACCGCAACGGCCCCCGCAACCCCCACCAGCAGGAACGGCGCATCCGCAACATGGTGGAGTTCATCCGCCGGGGCTGGGCGTCGCACCTGCTGATCTCCCACGACGTGTGCATCCCGGGGGATCGCGCCGGCGCGGGAGGACCCGGATACGCGTACGCGCTGAAGCAGGTCGTGCCCGACCTGCTGGAGGCCGGGGTCCCCGGGGAGGTCGTCGAGTCCATCATGGTGGACAACCCCGTGCGCCTTCTCGTCGGCTCCTGATCCCTCCCATCCCAGCCATGTTCCATCGACGTCAGGAGAGAACGAGTGACTGACAACCCAGAGGTGGTGCTGTGCCGGACCGAAGGGCGGGTGCGCGTCATCACCCTCAACCGTCCCCGGGTCCGCAACGCGCTGAACGGCGAGATGATGCGGCGCTTCCACCAGGCGGTGGACGACGCCGTCGCCGACCCGGATGTCGGCGCGATCGTCGTCACCGGCAACGGCCCCGCGTTCTCGGCGGGCGCCGACCTCAAGGAGGCCGGGACGGGTCCCCGGCCTGACGAGCTGTGGGACCGGTACGCGCACGCGGTCGACAACGACCGGATCTACGAGCGGTTGTCGCGGGTGCCGTTGCCGGTGATCGCCGCGGTCAACGGGTTCGCCGTGGGCGGCGGTTGCGCGCTCGCGGTGTCGTGCGACGTCGTCATCGCGGCCGACACGGCGCGGTTCGGCTATCCCGAGACCAACCACGGGATCGCCCCGGTCACGGTGGCGGTCGGCCTGAGCCGGGTGGTCGGGCGCCTGCAGGCCCTCGACCTGCTGTTGTCGGGCCGGTTCTTCGACGCGGCCGAGGCCCACGCGATGGGCATGGTCACCAGGATCGTCCCCGCCGACGACCTGATGACCGAGGCCGTCGGCTACGCGCAGGCCCTGGCGGAGAAGTCGCCGACCGCGATCCGCCTCACCAAGCGGGTCTTCCGGGCCGTCCAGGAGCTCGACTACGACCACGCCTTCGAGTACGCCCGCGACGTCAGCCTGATGACCCGCGAGGCGATGACCGGCGGTCTCGGGGTGACGAGATCGCCGGCCGGTACGGAGAACCGAGCCGCGGAATAGCCATTGTACATGTGATATTTCAGGTGTAACATTCAAGGCTATACCGCAAGAGAAATCAGCCAAGCGCGGATTTCCATCACTCGGGGACGGGATCGCCGCCGTCTCGGCACGACCCCTATCAATCATTCCTTGGACTTTCGGAATCGGGTCAGTGCCCGGGACATGGGAGCGAACAATGAAGGTACGCAGGGTTGTTGCCCCTGCCGCGCTGGTCACGATACTGGCGGCCGCCGGTTGTGGTGGTGGTGAAGGTCCGGCGACGAACGAGCGGCCGACCATCCGATGGGGCGTGGCCACCGAGGGCATCACGTCGATGGACCCGGTCCGTGCCGTACAGCCGGTCGACCGCAGCCTGTCGATGATGTTGTTCGACGGCCTCGTCCGTTATCAGCCGGGTAACGCGACGGCGCCGTTCGAGCCGGGGATCGCGAAGGAGATCCCGCAGTCCGCGACGCAGGACGGCAAGCAGGTCTGGACGATCGCGCTCCGCACAGGCGTGAAGTGTCCCGCGGGCCAGAAGACCCCGGCGTACGACCTGACGTCCGACGACGTGGTGTTCTCGCTGAAGCGGGCGGCCGACCCCGAGAAGTCGACGTTCGCCTCGGTGTTCGCCGCCTACGACACGGTCGAGGCGGTGGACGCAGGCACCGTGAAGGTGACGATGAAGCAGCCGGTCTCGCCCGCCGCGTTCCTGCCCACGATCTCGAACTGGCAGGGCGGGCTCGTGGTGTGCAAGAAGGCGGTCGAGGCCGAGGGCGAGGACTTCGGCAAGCGCCCCGTGGGGCCGGGGCCGTTCAAGTTCGAGAGCTGGACCCCGGGCCAGCGCATCACGTTGCTGGCCAACGACGACTACTACCTGGGCAAGCCGCTGTCCGCCGGGTGGGACATCCGGTTCATGGCGGACGACACGGCCAGGCAGGCCGCCCTGTTCGGCGGTGACCTCGACGTCGCGTCGCCCACCGCGACCGGCGACAAGGGCCTTGAGGTCATCGACTCCAGGAAGGGGTTCAAGGTCGTCGAGACTCCGCTCTTCGGCACCTGGTACCTGTTGTTCAACACGAAGGTCGGCCCGACCGCCAACCCTGAGGTGCGCAAGGCGCTGGCCTATGCGGTGAACCGCGAAGACTACGTGACCCTGACCGGGAAGCGGACCGCGAAGCCGACGCTCAGCGTGTGGGGGGCCCAGCTGCCGGGCGGCGTCCCCGACGCCCACGTGGAGCAGGCAGGCCTGGCGTACGAGTTCGACGTGGCCAAGGCCCGCCAGATGCTCGCGGCGGCGGGATACCCCAACGGCTTCGACGTCACCGTCACCGCGCCCAGCAACGCGACCACCTTCCAGGTCCTCCAGGCCCAGATGAAGGCGATCGGCGTCAACGTCAAGATCAAGACGGTGGACGTGCCGACCTGGCAGACGGCGATCATGACCGGCCAGGAGCCGCTCATGCTCACCCTCATCTCCTACCGGCCCACGCCGCAGATCCCGTACACGGACTTCTTCTACGGCCCCTCGGCCGTACGGGGCGGCAAGCACCCGGCGCAGAACTTCGGCGGGTACGACGGCGCCGACGCTCTGATCGAGAAGGCGGCCAAGACGTCCGACTCCGCGGAGCAGGCGCGGCTGTGGCAGGAGATCAACGACAAGATCCTCTCGGACGCCGCGGCGAAGCCGCTCTTCGTGGCCTACCAGGCCTACGGCGCGGTCTGCGGGTTCACCATGGGCGGCGTCGAGCCGCCGACCACGATTCCCGGCAACTGGCAGCCGAGTTACAAGTCCACCGTCGATGCCCAAGCGAAGGACTGCTGATCCCACGCGGTGCGGAGAAGCTGTGCGGAAGAGAGGTGCTGTAGTGGCCGAGGTCGAGTTCCAGGTCGTGACCGATGGCGTCGGCGTCATCACACTGAATCGGCCGGAGAAGCTCAACGCGTTCAACTTCGAGATGCACCGGCAGCTGGCGGCGGTGCTCACCGGTGACGAGTTGCAGGACTGCCGCGCGGTCGTGCTGCGGGCCGAGGGCAGGGCGTTCTGCGGCGGCACCGACCTCAGCGAGCTGGGCGACCATTTAGGGCAGAGCAGGACGCCCTCGTTCGAGGTGTCCACCGGAACCGAGATGTCGCACAACTTCCGGTACGCACGGCCCGTGATCATCGCGGCGGTGCAGGGCTACGCGCTGGGTCTCGGGACGCTGGTCGTGAACCTCACCGACCTCGTGATCGCGAGCGAGGACGCCGTGTTCGGGCACCCGGAGGTCACGCACGGCCTGGTCCAGGGCAACGGCATCCCGCGGCTGCGCGAGATCGTCGGCACGCGGGCGGCGATGTCGATGCTCGTCACCGGCAGGCGCGTACCCGCGGAGGAGGCCCTGCGGATCGGCATCGTGAACGAGGTCGTGCCCGCGGAACGGCTTGAGGAGAGAGCCATGGAGGTGGCGCGGCAGATCGCGGCGAACCCGGCCTACGCGGTGCACATGGCGAAGAGGTTCTTCTACGAGTCCGCCGACATCCCCTACGGCGCCGCCGTACAGGCGGGCTACCGGGTCATGCGCACCGCGCAGCTGGCCAGGCGGGAGAACGGGGCGAACTTCCAGTGGTGACCACACCACGGGCGGCGACCGAGCCGGAAGGAGCCCCAAGTGATCGATAAGCTCGCCTGCTCGATCTACACGCTGGGGGCCGAAGCCGCCGAGGTCGCCGAGGCCGCCGGTTACGAGTCGGGGTGGACGTCGGAGTCGTACGGCACCGACTCCTTCACCCCCCTGGCCTGGTGGGGCGCCAAGACCAGGACGATGCGCCTCGGCACGGGCGTCGCGCAGATGGCGGCCCGCGCCCCGACCGCGACCGCGATGGCCGCCATGACGCTGGACCGGCTCTCCGGCGGGCGCGTGGTCGTCGGCCTGGGACTGTCCGGCCCGCAGGTGGTCGAGGGGTGGTACGGGATGCCCTTCGAACGGCCGCTGCGGTGGACCCGCGAGTACGTCGCGATCATGCGTGACACGTTCGCGCGGGAGCGGGTCTCCCACAACGGCGAGATCTACAGGCTCCCGGCGACCGGCGGAACCGGGCTGGGGCGCTCGATCCGTCCGGGCATCCGGGACGCCCGTACCGACATCCCCATCTACCTGGGCGCGGAGGGGCCGAAGAACATCTCGCTGGCCGCCGAGATCGCCGACGGCTGGCTGCCGACGAACTTCTCCCCGGAGTTCGACCACTGGTACCGGGAACGGCTTGAGGCCGGGTTCCGCCGCCGGCCCGGGGGACGCCCCGAGAACTTCGAGGTGGCCCCCGGCGTGGCCGTCGCGTTCGGGCCGGACGTCGAGACGGCCGCCGACGAGCTCAGGCCGGGCATCGCCTTCCAGGTCGCGGCCAACGGCGCCGAAGGCATGAACTTCCACTACAACTCCATCGCCCGGCTCGGTTTCGAGGAACCGTGCCGGGAGATCACCGAGCGGTTCAAGGCCCGTGACCGCGAGGGCATGGCGGCCGCCGTACCCACGGAGATGGTCGAGGCGATCGCGCTGGTCGGCCCGCCCGAGAAGGTCCAGCGGGACCTTGAGACGCGGTGGCACAACTGCGTCGCCACGACGATCATCGCGCGGACCTCCGTACAGAACCTGCCCATGCTCGCCCACGTGTTCGCGGCATCGCGAGCCGCCTGCGGCGCACCCGTGACCTCACGAGCGGAGAACGGCTGATGGCGCGTTACTTCCTGAAGCTGTTCGGGCGGCTGCTGCTGACCCTGGCGGTGGTCTCCACCGCGGTCTTCTTCCTGATCCGGCTCACCCCCGGCGGTCCCGCCGTGGCCATCCTGGGCCAGGACGCGTCCCCGGACGCGGTGGCGCGGCTCAACGAGAAGCTCGGGCTCACCGACCCGGTGTTCCTGCAGTACTGGAAGTTCCTGACGCAGCTCGCCCAGGGCGACCTCGGCAACTCGCTCACCAACGGCCTGCCGGTGAGCGAGACGATCCTGAGTGTGCTCCCGCACACGCTCGAACTCGCGGTGGCGGGACTCCTCATCGGCAAGCTCGGCGGCATCACCCTCGGCATCGTGGAAGCGGTGTGGAAGGACAGGTCGCCCGACGTCATCGGGCGGATCCTGTCGCTGATCGGGCTGTCCTTCCCGAGCTTCTTCGTCGCCGTGCTGCTGATCCTGTTCATCGCGCTGCCACTCGGTCTGCCGACCAACGGGGTCGCCTCCTTCACGGATCTCGGCGCGAACCTGCAACGGATCCTGCTGCCCGCCCTGGCCATGGGGATCGTGAGCACCGCCTACACCTCCCGAATCACCCGCTCGCTCATGGTCGAGGTCATCGGGGAGAACCACGTCCGTACGGCGCGGGCGAAAGGGGTGCGGGAGGGCCGCGTCCTGGTGCGCCACGTGCTCCAGCCCGGCTCGCTTCCCCTCGTCCCGATCGCCGGCATCTCGTTCATCACCCTGGTGGGGGACGCGGTGCTCATCGAGACGGTGTTCGCCCGCCCGGGGCTGGGCAGCCTGATGGTCAACGCCATGCAGGCACGTGACTACGCGACCGTGCAGGGCTGCATCATCGTGATCACCACGGTGATCGTCCTCGTGAACGCGGCCGTCGACGCCCTCTACCACGTCCTCGACCCCCGAACCAAGACGGTGTGAGGTCCTCCATGGATCCGACAGGCATCCGGCCGCTCCGTATCCACAGCACTCGGCGCCCGAGCGACGTCGAGACGACACGAATGCCGGTACGAGCATGACGACGAACGACTCGGGAGCGGTGGTGACCGCCGCCGTCCCCCCGCCGGACAAGGGCGGCTCACGATATGTCTCGCAGCCGCGCAGGAGGGGACTGCGCCGGCTCAATCCGCTGCTGATCATCGGCGGGCTGATAATCACCTTTCTGGTGTTCGTCGCGCTCTTTCCGGCCCTGTTCACCTCCCAGGACCCGGCGCAGCAGGACCTGGCGGCCCAGCTGGAGCCGCCGAGCGCCGAACACTGGCTCGGCCGCGACCAGTTCGGCCGGGACATCTACACGCGGCTGATCTACGGCACCCAGGTCTCGATGGTCATCGGGGTGTCGTCGGTGCTGCTGGGGATGGCCGTGGGCATTCCGGTCGGGATGATCGCCGGCTACTTCCGTGGGAAGACCGAGCGCGTGATCATGTGGATCGTCGACGTGAAGATGGCGTTCCCCGGGCTCATCCTCGCCCTGCTCTTCGTCGCCCTGTTCGGGCAGGGAGTCTGGAACATCACGCTGGCGATCGTGATCGGGATCATCCCGGTGTTCGCACGGCTCGCGCACGGTCCCGCCCTGGCGTTCCGGGAGCGGGAGTTCGTGAAGAGCAGCATCGTGTTCGGCGCGCGGGCGCCGTGGATCCTGTACAAGCACATCTGGCCCAACCTGCGCAGCGAGATGGTGGTCATCGCCAGCATGACCGCGGCCGTGACGATCCGGATCGAGGCGGGCTTGAGCTTCCTCGGCCTCGGTCTGCCGCCCCCCACGGCCACGTGGGGTGGCA
Source organism: Streptosporangium sp. NPDC020072 (assembly GCF_040631445.1). Classification (NCBI taxonomy): domain Bacteria; kingdom Bacillati; phylum Actinomycetota; class Actinomycetes; order Streptosporangiales; family Streptosporangiaceae; genus Streptosporangium; species Streptosporangium sp. NPDC020072. The sequence goes on from NZ_JBEYAB010000012.1 coordinate 133,011, forward strand.
TGCTCCGCGACGGCACCACCTACCTGCAGACAGACCCGTTGTTCTCGCTGGTGCCCGGACTGGCGATCTTCGTCGCCGCCCTGGGCTTCAACCTCCTCGGTGACGGGCTGCGGGATGCCCTGGACCCCCGGACCGCGAACAGTTGACCTGCCGGAGACCGGCCGACCCGAAGGTGTGTCGATGACCGACGTGACCGAGTCCGAAATCCACGAACATCCGCGGACCCCGGCGCCGGACGGATGCCTGTCCGTGCGGAACCTGACGACGGTGTTCACGACCAAGCGCGGGACCGTGGCGGCGGTGACCGATGTGAGCTTCGACCTGCGTGCCGGAGAGACATTGGGGATCGTCGGCGAGTCCGGGTCGGGCAAGAGCGTGACCGCGATGTCCATCCTCGGGCTGATCCCGAAGCCCCCGGGCAAGGTCGTGTCCGGCGAGATCCGGGTGGACGGGAAGGACCTGCTGGCGCTGGACCGCCGCAGCCTGCGGGCGGCGAGCGGGTCGGACGTGGCGATGATCTTCCAGGATCCGATGACCTCGCTCAACCCGGTCCACCGGATCGGGGCGCAGATCGCCGAGGGGATCCTGGCCCACCGGCGCAGGCCGTCGAAGGCCGACAGGGAGGCGGCCCGGCGCAGGGCCGTCGAACTGCTCGCGGCCGTCGGGGTGCCGGCGCCGGAGCGGCGCGCCCGGCAGTATCCGCACGAGCTGTCCGGCGGCATGCGGCAGCGGGTGATGATCGCCATGGCGATGAGCTGCGACCCGAAGGTGCTCATCGCCGACGAGCCGACCACCGCGCTCGACGCCACGATCCAGGCGCAGATCATGCGGCTGCTGCGCGAGGTACAGCAGCGCACCAACGTCGGGATCATGCTGATCACCCACGACATCGGCCTGGTGGCACAGAACGTCGACCGCGTCCTGGTCATGTACGCGGGGCGGGTGGTGGAGATGGGCACCGTCGAGGAGGTGCTGGGAAACCCCAAGCACCCCTACACCGTCGGCCTGCTCCGGTGCACGCCGAGCCGGCTGCCTGCGGACTCCGTCCGGCGGCGGCTCACGCCGATCCACGGCCTTCCGCCCAACCCGACGGACCTGCCCCCCGGATGTTCCTTCGCGCCCCGATGCACTCTCCGCGGCGACCGGGAGCGGTGTCTCCTGGAACAGCCGGAGCTGCGCCCGGCGCCGACGGACGACCACCGGTCCGCATGCCACTTCCTTGAAGAGGTCACCCCCTGAGCGTGTCCCCGCGCTCGTGCTCGACGGTGAGGAGTCGGAACTGATGTTCCACAGCACACAACAAGACGTGGTGGATCCCGCGGAACCGGCCGGTGAGGAACTGCTGCGGATCGAGGGACTCAAGGTCCACTTCCCGCTCGGCAGGCGCAGACGCGGCCGGTACGCCGAGACGGTGTACGCCGTCGACGGCGTGGACTTCACCCTGCACAAGGGCCAGACCGTCTCGCTCGTCGGGGAGTCGGGGTGCGGCAAGTCGACCGTCGCACGGTCACTCGTCGGGCTGGCCCGCCCGACCGCCGGGTCCATCCGGTACAAGGGCATGGACCTGAGGACCGCGAGCCGCAGCCAGATGCGGATGCTGCGGCGGGAGGTGCAGATCGTCTTCCAGGACCCGTTCGCGTCGGTCAACCCGCGGATGCGGGTGCGGGACATCATCGAGGAGCCTCTGCGCGTGCAGGGGCTCCCACGGGACAAGTACGTGGCCGAGGAACTCCTGGAGATGGTCGGGCTCCAGCCCGTGTACGCCAACCGGTTCCCGCACGAGTTCTCCGGCGGGCAGATGCAGCGCATCGGCATCGCGCGCGCGCTCGCGCTGAAGCCGCGGGTGCTGGTGCTCGACGAGCCGATCTCCGCGCTCGACGTGTCGATCCAGGCCCAGATCATCAACCTGCTCATGGACCTGCAGGACGAGCTGGGACTGGCCTACCTGCTCATCGCGCACGACGTGGCCGTCGTGCGCGCCGTCAGCCACCGCGTGCTGGTGATGTACCTGGGCCGGATCGTCGAGGCGGGCCCCGAGGTGCTGTCCGATCCCAGTCACCCGTACACGCAGGCACTGCTGAGCGCCATCCCCTCGGCGGAGGTCGGCTCCCGCGGCTCCAGGAAGGAGATCATCCTTGAGGGCGACGTCCCCAGCCCGACCGACCCGCCGAGCGGTTGCCGGTTCCGCACCCGGTGCTGGAAGGCCGCCGACGTGTGCGCGGAGGAGGAGCCCGGACTGCTCGACCGCACCGGGCTGGGCGTGCTCAACGCCTGCCACTTTCCCGTCCGCGAGTAGTGCGCGAAACGCCGAAGGCCCGGAAGCCGCTGTGGCGGCTTCCGGGCCTTTCCCGCGCCGGAAACTAGAGGCGGTAGATGTGGTACACCTTCTGGAAGGTCTCGTGGACGGTCCAGGTACCGTTCCAGCCGACGGGGAAAACCGCGCTCGACCCGGGCGTGAGCTTGACGGGTTCGCCGCCGTCCTCCTGCACGGTCATGCTGCCGGAGATCACGTAGATGGACTCCTCCCGGTTGGGGTACTCCCAACGGGACGAGCCGGGCGCGCACTCCCAGGTGCCGATGATGAACTTCTTGTCCTCGCTCATGTGCAGGACGCGGTTGCGGGTGAGAATCTCGGCGGGCTCGATGGGCGTGGCACTCGGCGGTACGAGAGGCCGCTGCTTCGAGTCGCTCAGATCAAGGTCTTCGGGGCGAAAGTTCATCGTCATGGATCGCTCCTCACTTCGTCGGGATCGCCGGACGGCCCGGCCCCGGTCCTCGCCGGGGCCGACGGCGGCGGTGCTGCGTGAAGTCTTCCTTTGAATTCTATACTTGATATATCACATGTCAAATCTGGTGCGTATAAAGCGCGACGGTCGTCACCCGTGCGCCCCGCCGCCCGGCCCGCTGTCCCCGGCCTCCCAGGCGGTCGCGCGGGGGAGGTCGAGGACGCGTTCGAGCCAGGAGCCGCGGGCGGCCTTCGACGCCCGGCTGACCGTGGTTCCTGGAGCCTGCTCCGTGAAGCCGTGGAACGCCCCCGCCCAGATGTGCAGCTCGGCCTGGCCGCCGACCGCCCAGATGCGTGTCGCGTAGTCGACGGCCTCGTCACGGAAGACCTCGCAGGCGCCCGCGTCGATGTAGGCGGGCGGGAGGCCGGACAGGTCGGTCGCCCGCGACGGCGCGGCGTACGGGGACACCTCCGGGCCGCCCGCGTCGTCGCCCAGCAGGAAACGCCAGCCCCAGAGGTTGCTGTTACGGTCCCACCAGCCGATCCCGTCGTACTGGTGACTCGACGCCGTGGTGTTCCTGTCGTCGATCATCGGGCAGTACAGCCCCTGCCCGGCGATGGCGGGCCCACCCCGGTCACGCGCCAGCAGCGACACGCCCGCGGCGAGGCCGCCGCCCGCGCTGCGCCCCATCACGACGATCCGTCCGGGGTCGAAGCCCAGTTCGCCGGCGTGCTCGGAGACCCAGACGAGGCCCGCGTAGCAGTCCTCGACCGGCGCGGGATGCGGATGCTCGGGCGCGAGTCGGTACTCGACCGAGACCGCGACGAGCCCGTAGACGTCGACGAGCTCCACGAAGCTCTCCATGGACCAGAACCGGTTGCCCATGCACATCCCGCCGCCGTGGATGTTGTACAGCGCGGCCGACGTCGTGACCCCGCCCTTCGGGCGCAGGATCGAGACGGTGAGGTCGGGGGCTCCCGCCGGGCCCGGGATCACCCGGTCCTCGAACTCCACCGGACGGTCGCCGAGGATCTCCTCGATGGGCTTGGTCATCGACCCGCCGCCGTCGCGTCCCGCGCGTACGGTCTCCGGGCCGAGCGGCGGGCCCCCGCCGACGTGGAGCGCCTCGTAGGCGGGCAGAAGGTCGGGGTCGAACGGGACGGGTGTCACGGTCATCGGGATTCCTTCGGGTCTCGGGCAGGGGGAACGGCCGCGTCCTCGCGTCGGGGAAAACCGGCCTGCGAGGGGGGTCGTCCGAGGCTCGGCGCCCCTGGGCTCGCAGGCCCCGGTTCCGCGTCCGGCCGGGCGCGTGACGCCGTTTCGAGGGGAAAACAGCTTAGATACTAGATGTGATGTATCAATTCATCTATTATGTGATGGGGCGCCCGGGCCGGACGGCACACGCCGTCCGGCCCGGGAAACCGGGTCTAACGCGCCGGGTCGAACTCGGCGGGATAGACCGTCGTGCCGATCAGCCTGCCGAACCCGTCGAGCGTGAAATGGTCGAGGACCTGCCGCGATTCGTCGAGCCCGAACAGCACGCCCCGCGAACGGACGCTGCGGATGTCACGGTGGTCGGCGACCGTCACCGCCGCGCAGGGGAGCGCCTTCTCCCGCCAGGCGAACAGGAAGATGCCGGGGCGCAGTTCGTAGGCGGTGCACTCGTCGGTGTCCGCGAGCCCCTCCTCGGAACCGGCCAGGCACTGCCAGGCGTACTGCCGCGGTCCGAGGTAGATGTGCTCGTACACGCGGTCGTGGCCGTACTCCCACAGCACACGGCGGCCGGTGAGCGCGGTGGACGGCGCGGGCGGGAGCATGGTCGACTCGACGCCCTCGATCCGCGCCGTCGCGAAGCACTGCAGGACCCGGGGCCGGCCCGGTGAGGGATCGCCGGCCAGGGTGAGCACAGAAAGCGCGTGCCCGCTCGTGAAGTCGAGCGCGAGGCTCACGGACTCCGTCGGCGTCTGCGTGTGGCGGAACTGTACGTAGAAGAGATCGTCCGCGACCCGGAACGCGTCGTAGCGGCCCTCTCCTGAGGCCGAGACGTCGTCTCCGCGCCCCGGGCTACGCGTCCACGTGACGGTGTCCGCACCGAAACGGTGCGTGATGCGGGTGCCGTGGTCGTCGTAGAGCACGACCACGCGGCCGACGAGGGCGGGCGGCGGATCGGTTCTGGTGAGACCGATGTCCGCGGCCGCGAGGAGTCCGTGGATGGGTTGACGGATCGAGGCTTCGGAAAGGTCGCTGATCATGGTTCTCCTCACCGGAGGAAGACGGAGGCGAGGGTGAGCGAGGAGGCCACGGGCGCGGATGGGGCAGCGCCAGTGGCTCCCGCTCGGCTCATCGAGCTCGGTTTCGTCCGCGACGGCGGACTCTGGTCTGTAAGTAAGCGCGCGGCTGTACGCCGGTCGTCAGATGTAACGCTGGTTGTGTGGAGCGGGATGAACGAGACGGAGACGGCGCGGTGGGACCCGGCGAACGCCGTGGCGACGTGACCGATCCGCGCCTCTTGAACAGGATCGTTCAAGACTTACCTCCCTTGCCTCAAGGGCAAAGCTTGCCGATCCCATATGGCATCCCGCCAGGTTCGGTGCTGTCAAGGTGATTTGAGCGGGCACCGGATCGGGTGATCGCCGCACGTCCGGTGCCGACGGTGTGCTCCGGAGCGTGTCGGCGGCCGTCACAGCGGGGGGCGGAGCCGCTCACAGGCCTCGACGTACTCAGCGACGATCCGCTCGACGATCTCGGCCGCGGGGAGCACCGAGTGGATGAGCCCGGCGGACTGACCCGCCTCGGCCTTGCCCCAGGTGACGTCGCCGTACAGCGCGGCGTCCCGCAGCGTCGAGGCCTGGAACGCCTTGCCCCGCACGTCGATGTCCGCGTTGGACTCCTCAAGTTCGATCATTCGGGCGGTGAACTCGTTCGCGAGCGCGCGGGTGACGCCGAGCCCACGTCCGACGGCCCGGGTGCCGTCGACGGTCGCGGCGAGGACGGCGGCCTTGTAGTTCGGGTGGACACCCGCCTCGTGGCTGGCGAGGAACCGGGTGCCGAACTGCGCGGCGTCGGCCCCGAGGGCGAGCATCGCGGCGAGGCCCGCGCCGTCGGCGACGCCGCCGGAGGCGATGACGGGGACGCCGGGGACCGCGGTGACGACGGCGCGCACGAGGACCTGCGTGGTGACCATGGCGGGCGGCGGGTGGCCGCCCGCTTCCGCGCCGACGACGATCAGCCCGTCGACGCCCGCCGCAGCGGCCTTGTGGGCGTGCTCGATGCCCGCGACGACGTGCAGGCACGTGGTGCCGATGTCGCGGAAGCGATCGAGGTAGCGCTGCGTCCCGCCCTGGGCCGCGATCAGGATCGGCGGCCTGCGCCGGAGGAGGAGGTCGATCACCTCGTCGGCGCCCCGCCGGTAGAGGGGAAGGTTGACGGCCCACGGCCGGTCGGTCCCGGCGGCCATCTCGTCGAGTGTGCGCGTCAGGTCGGGGATCCGCATCGGGCCGGCGGCGACGACGCCGAGTCCACCGGCCCGGCTCACGGCGAGCGGCAGGGCGGAGTTGGACGAGGCCCAGGACATGCCGCCCTGGATGATCGGCAGGTCGATTCCGAGCAGGCGGGTGACGGAGGTGGAGATCACGCCCCCACCTCGCTGCGCTCCTGGTCGAGCAGCCCGCGCGCGTGGGCCGCGAGATGGTTCTTCTGCACCTTCGAGCTCGCGGTCATCCCGATGTCCTCGAACCCGTCCACGATGCGGAGATAACGGGGGACCTTGAACCCGGCGAGGTGCGTGCGGGACCAGCTGAGCAGTTCCTCCTCGGTGGCGTCGCCGGACTCGGTGAGCACGACGAACGCGAAGGGAACCTCGATCAACCGCTCGTCGGGGACCCCGACCACGGCGGCCTGGTGGACGCCGGGGTGACGGTGCAGGGCGTCCTCGATGTCGGCGGGCGCGACGTTCTCCCCGCCGACCCTGATGATGTCCTTCGTGCGTCCGACGAAGTGCAGCCGCCCGGCCTCGTCGAGGACGCCGATGTCGCCGGTGAACAGCCACCCGTCGGAGTCGATGGTCGCGGCGGTCTGCTTGGCGTCGTCGAGGTAGCCCCGCATGACGTTCCAGCCGCGGACGAGGATCGAACCCGGCTCGCCGGGGGCGCAGTCACGACTGCCGTCGAGGGCGCGGATGCGGACCTCGACACCCGGCTGGACGCGCATCGCGCCGGAGGCCCGTACGGCCTCGTCCTCCCACCAGGCGGACAGCGCGACGTTGGGGGAGGCCTCGGACAGGCCGTAGGCGGCGACACACTCGGTGGCGCCGAGTTCGTCGATCACGCGCCGGATCACGGTGGAGGACGCCGCGACCCAGGCTCCCCGCAGGTACAGCGTCCGCCGGGCGCGGTCGGGGTGGTTGAGCAGCATCAGCGCGATGGTGTCGTTGCCGGAGAAGTGCGTGCACCGTTCCGCCTCGAACAGGCGCAGCGCCTCGGCGGGCTCGAAACGGGCCATGGTCACCAGGGTGGTGGCGTGCTGGATCGACGCGAGCACCGAGAGCGTGCTCCCCGCGACGTGGAAGAACGGCCGCGCGCTGTGGTAGCGATCGCCCGGGCGCAGACCGAGGCGTACCCCGGCGAAGAAGGCGTCGGCGCACATGCTGCGGTGGGTGAGCAGCACGCCCTTGGGCCGCGAGGTGGTGCCGGAGGTGTACTGGACCAGCAGGACGTCGTCCGGGTCGGCGGCGGGCGGTACGGTGCCCACCTCGCTCCCCGCCTCGACGAAGTCCGACCACGCGGTCCCCCATTCGGGGACGTTTTCGCCGAGTACGACGACCGACCTGAGCTCGGGCAGGGCCGGGCAGGCCGGGGTCCCGTCGTGACCGATGCCGATCTCGCGCAGCATCGTGATGAAGTCAACGCGCAGGACCCGGTCGGCCACGAACAGGGTGGAGATGCGGGCGTGGTGCAGCGTGTACTCCACCTCACCGGCGGTGAACCGGGTGTTCACCGGGACGGTGACGGCTCCGACGCTCCCGAGGGCGACGAACAGGGCGACCCAGCGTGGCTCGTTGCCGAGGCAGACGCCGACCCGGTCACCGTGCCCGATGCCGGCGGCGGTGAGGGCCGCGCGGATGCGGGCGACCTCCTCGGCCAGTTCGGCGTAGGTGATCCGTTCTTCGGCGGTGACCACCGCCTCGACGTCGGGAGCGAGCAACGCGGCGCGGTCCAGCGCTTCGTGCGCGGTGACAGGACACGCCGTTCTGAGGTCCATCAAGCTTCCTCCGTCCCGGAGTCGGTGCGCCGGACCTGTGGTCCGCCCGGGGCGACGTACGCGCAGACAGTGATCGCGTCGGTCATCGAGCCACCTCCTCGTGCTGGCTCTAGGAGTACGCAAATCTGTTGACGTTGTCAACACTCTAGGGATCGTTTGTGTGGTCGCGTTCCTGGTGCTCCATGTCCAGTGCGAGGTCGGCGAGCTTGTCGAGCGCCCGCACCAGCACCTTTTGCTCCTCCGGGGACAGGACGGCGAGGAACGTCGCGTCGCGCTCGTTCGCCGCGTGTATGAGGCCGCGGTAGACCTCCACGCCCGTCTCGGTGAGCGCCAGCTGGGACGTCCGCCCCGACCCCGCGGTCCGGTTGACCAGACCCCGCTCCGTCAGCTTGGTCACAATGCGGCTCATCTGCGCTTTGTCCAGGCCGGCGCGCCTGGCCAACCGGTTCAGGGTGAGTGTCGGATCGGACGCGATCAGGGCGATCGCCCGCCACTCGCCGAGGGTGACGTCGAACTCGCGGCGGTAGCGCAGGGCCGCGCTGCGGGAGAGGGCCGCCGATGTGCGTGACAGGCGATAAGACAGCAGCTCGGCTATGGGGACGAGATTCCTGACGTTCGCGCGCTCGGACATGGGGAGATCGTAGTAGGCGAGGGCTCGGTGTTGCATCATCAACAACCAGGTCCATCGAGGGTGATCGTCACGGCCGTGCAGGCAGCCTCCTCCACCGGCCGTCCGCCCTTCGCCGGTGCCCTCGCCTCCCTGGCCCTCGCGACGCACGTCGCCGGGGGTCCCTCGTGAGGCCAAGGCCGACAGCGGCCGCACACTATGACGCACCGAGGGGCTTGTGGCAAGACCCGGGTCGTGCCGCAGAATCTCCGACCGAAGTGAGAACCCACGGAAATGAGGAGAGTCATGACCTCGGCTGAGGAGCGGTACCGCAAGCGTCGTGTTGAGGTCGATGGGCTTGAAATGGCATACGTCGAGGAGGGAGAAGGCGATCCGATCCTCTTTCTTCACGGCAACCCGACGTCGTCGTACGTATGGCGGAACGTAATCCCGTACCTGGCGGGCAAAGGGCGCTGCATAGCCCCGGACCTGATCGGGATGGGCGATTCCGCGAAACTTCCGGCCAGCGGGCCGGGCTCATACCGCTTCGTCGAGCATCGCCGTTATCTCGACGCGTTCCTTCAGGCCCTCGGTGTGCGTGAGCGGGTGGTCCTGGTGCTGCAGGACTGGGGTTCGGCCCTGGGTTTCGACTGGGCGTACCGCCACCCTTCCGCACTCCGGGGAATCGCCTACATGGAGGCGTTCGTGGCTCCGATCCCCTCGTGGAGCGACTGGCCGGAGCCTGCGATCGCGCTCTTCCAGGCGATCCGCTCCACTGTGGGTGAGGAGATGGTCCTCGACCGGAACTTCTTCGTCGACGAGGTCTTGCCCGCAGAGGTGCTGCGAGGACTGTCGGAGGCGGAGATGGCCGTCTACCGTCGCCCCTACACGGAACCGGGCGAGTCACGCCGGCCGACGCTGACCTGGCCTCGCGAGGTTCCCGTCGCGGGCGAACCACGCGATGTTCACGACGTCATCACGCGTTACGCGGAGTGGCTCGCCGAGTCCTCGGTTCCCAAGCTGTTCATCGAGGCGGTTCCAGGAACGATGTTCGAAACGCACCGGGCCGTTGCCCGGTCATGGCCGAATCAGGCACACATCACGATCACGGGTGGCCACATGGTTCAGGAAGACGCTCCCGACCAAATCGGGGCGGCCATTGTCTCCTGGCTGCGAGATCTCTCCTGAAAGGGACCACAGAACCCGGACTCGCCTTCACCCTTGGAACGGGAGACGGGAACCGAACCCGCGCTGTCGGCTCGGGAATCTCTCATCGCGTCTGGTTACCGAGCTGGTGACCGTGATTCCCTGTGGTCACTTCTTTGACGGATACGCAACGGGCATGCCGTCCGGACCGGTAGGTCTTCCCCGAACCGGAGCGGTACCGGTCGAATGCGATGTCAGTGGCCGTGTGCCGCCGCCGCAGCACTCAGCGATAGGAGGTACGGCGCCGCCTCCTCAAGTGAGGGGAAGCATTCGTCCGCCTTGGCCAGCTCGCCGGGAGCGTGAGTGGTGGCCACGGCGATCACCGTGCACCCCGCCGCCTTCCCGGCGGCCACCCCGTGTGGGGCGTCCTCGATCACGACGCAGTCGACCGGATCGATCAGGAGAAGTTCGGCGGCCTTGAGATAGCCCTCGGGATGAGGCTTCGACCGTTCGACGTCCTCGCCGTAGATCTGCACCGGGGGCAACGGAAGCGAGGCGAGCCGGAAGCGCCGGTGAACGGGGGTTCGGCTGCCCGAGGTGACCAGTGCCCAGGGCCGCCGGTCCAGCTCGCCCAGCAGGGCCGCAGCCCCGGGCGCCGCCGGGAAGGCGTCGCCCTCCTCGACCATCAACCGGTTCAACACCCCGCGCTCAGCGGCGGGGTCGAGGTCGGGGGCGACATCGCGGACGGTGTCCTCAGGCCGACGGCCGTGAGTGAGGCTCCACACCAGGTCTCCGTCCAGCCCGCGCATGCGCGACCAGGCGTCCCAGATCCGGCGATGCGTCGCGGTGGAATCGAGCAACACCCCGTCGACATCGAACAGCAAAGCCTTGATCGCCATGGGACGGAGGATGCCACAGACGGCCGGGACGACAGTAGACGAAGGAATGTCGCTCTCGTCCTGGACGGCCCGGCACGGCGGTGCTCCTCATCGGTGCCGCGAGGGGGTGTCTGCCAGGACGCGTTCCAGGGTGCGTCGGCCCATCCGGCTCATGACCGGGTTGGTTTCCAGGTAGTACCAGACAAGTCCCATCGCCTGTGCGAAGGCCCACGCTCTGCCTCGCTCCCATTCGAGGTCGTCACACCTGAGGTCCAGGCGGAGCGCCTGGCGCGGCCCGGCCTCAAGCAGATGCCAGGCGCTCACGAGATCCAGAGCGGGGTCGGCCGGGCCGAAGCCGCCGACGTCGAGAATCCCGGCCAGCCGACCGGCGGACACAAGCACGTTGCCGGGGATGAGATCGCTGTGGTTCATCACGTCGCCCGCTTCGCGGGGGAGGCTCCGAAGGTTCTCCCACATCCGGCGAAGCCGGCGAACGTCCAGGAGCTGTTCACTGTTCCTGAAACAGGTCTCCATCCACGCGTCGTGGGACCGGAGGTCGCCTCCCCGGCCTTTGCCGGAGAACGTACGGCCACGCGTGTCGATCGCGCGCAGGTCATTGATGAGATCAGCCAGGTCGTGGGCGAACGCGACTGATTCGCCCGGGTCCTCCTCGGTGGCCACGACGCCGGGCAGCCATGTCTGCACCGACCATGGAAGCGGGTATCCCGCACCGGGTTCGCCGAGCGCCACCGGCTCGGGCGTGGGAAACCGCGTGCGACCCACCAGCTCGCGGGCCGCCTCCGCCTCGGCCTCCAGCAGGCGCCGCGTCGAGTCGACCTCTCCGGGCTGCAGAGGGAACCGGGCTGCGAAGCGGTCGCCGATGCGGAAGATGGCGTTGACCGTCCCATGGTGGGTGACGCCCGTGACAGGAAGGCCCCGCCACTCAGGGAACTGCTCATCCACCAACGTGCGCGCTGTCTCCGGTGACACCGTCAGCTGATCGGCGTGCATCTTCACGTCGGCAGCCTCCCGCGCCTCAGCCCGCCCCCGCAACGCGTTTCCGGCCCCGCAGGACCGCTTCGACCCATGCCGCCAACCATAAGACCGAACAGACCGATGTCCATGCCCATGACCTGGGCCTTCCCTTTCAGAGCGGGCAACGAGAGTTGAACCCGCGCTGTCAGCTCGGGAGGTCCCTGTCGCGGCTGGGCGCTGAGCTGCGGGAGCGAGATGAGCGGCCGTGATCCCCCTTGATCACCCTCCTGACGGGCACGACTGAGATGCTGTCGGTCATGAGCGAGATCATCAGGCGGATGACGTTCCCCTTCAGCGATGGAAGGTTTCCGTCCGAGCTTGGGGCTGTCGTGCAGCGCACGGTCATCAGCGGGGAGTTGCCGGCGCTCATTGTGATCCATGACGATGACGGTGATTGGCTGATCGGGGACGACGTAACCGATGCGAGCGACCCCGAGGCCTCGGTCATCAGCCATGTTCGTCACCTGGTGGAGAGTGACCCCAGCATCGAGGAGACCGTCGGCCTGCCCTATGGGTACGCGGCTCGAAGGTCGTCGCCATCGGCCCCATGGGTGATCGAGAAGTGGAGCTACGCGGATGAGGACTAGCAGTTCGTGAGGTGATGTCCTTATCCACTGCCGCCGGTTGTCGTCTGGCCGCTTGTGCGATGCCCGGTGGTCTGGGGTCGAGGTATGAAGCTCCCCTGGCCCTGTATGGAGATCAGCCACCGCCAGGCGATCGTGAGGAGGTGCTTCACCTCAACCGGCCCCTTACTCGGGCAGATCCAGTCCATGAGCCCTGAGCGCCTTACGAGCCCGCTGGAGACATTCTTCCGCCGAGTGGGCATCGGCTCGCACGGCCCATCGGTCGTCTTGAGGTCCGCCACTTGCATGAAAGGTCCAAGGGCGAACACCTTCGCGCTCGGCGTCCACTCTGATCAGGGCGTTCACATCGCGCTCCAGAAGCCAACCGAGCATTGTGATCGCGTCCATCCGGGCAGCATACGGTTCTCGGTGGTGTGTCGCAGGGTCGGCGAGCGCGTTAGGTACGGCGGCGCGGTGTGCCGTCGCTGTGATTTTCACAGGGACAATTCGGCAACCTGTTTCTAGAGTGGTGGATATTTCCTTTACGGCAAAGGAGTTGACTCAGGTGGATCTCGGAGCGGTGCAGGTAGTCACGCTGGGAGCGGCATGCCTGATCGCCGGGATCGGCGTCTACGCGCTGGTGACCAACCGGTTGCCGCGCCTGCCTTTCTTCCGCGCCGCCCGTTATGCGCCTCGACGTTACGGATGGGGAGTTCTGCTGATAGCGGCCTTCGGGTTCACCTCGACGCTGGGTTCGGACGCGATGGAGCCGGGCTCGTGGCAGGACCTGGCATTACTCGTACTGTCGTGTGGATTTCTCGTGTCAGGAACAGGGCTGGTGATGTTCTCAGCGAAGCGACCCCGGCGGTCTTCCTGAAATCCGCTGCGTCGGTCCGGCAGCTCCGGCTGGCGTTCGTGGAATTCTTGGACGAGGACTTCGCGGAGGTCGCCGATGAGGGCCGGGCGTCGGTTCCGGCGGTGGTGCCGTTCCCACCCGGTTGGCACGAACTGGAAGGCATCTGCCCGATCGGCCGGACCTCTGGCTTCTCCTGTCAGCCACCCGGGCGGTGGAGGCCTGACCTGAGGGAGGGACCAGACGCGGCTTCGGTCCGGAGGGATCGTGCGAGAGACCGGGCAAGGACCCGCCGGTGGTCGCCTGTGGCCTCGCGGGCGAACGAATCTCAGGTACCTCTCAAGACCTGCCGGACAGTCGCTGGGCCCGCTGAGTGTAGGCGCGGGCGAAGTTCGCCGAGGCCATCCGCTCGGCCTGGGTGAACCACCCGTGGACAGCCTCCGGAGCCAGTGAGGGGAGCGTCAGCGCGGCCTGCTGCAGCCGGTCCAGCGCGGCGTTGGCACGGCGGCGTACGGCGGCGAGGTCGACTCCGGTGAGCCTGCCGTGCAGTTTGCGGGTCCGACCGGCGACGAGCACGGTGGAGACGTCCGCGGCGGTGGACTGGAGGACGACGGAGCCGATCGGGTGGCTGGAGCGGACGAGGTCCATGCGAGGGGCCACGACGATGAGGTCGGCCTGCTTGCCGGGTGTGAGGGAGCCGGTGAGCGCGCCGATGCCGAGGGCGTCCGCGCCGTTGCGGGTGGCCCAGTCGAGCGCGTCGCGCACGCCGAGACCGACGCGGACGGGCATGGTGCCGGTGCGGTGCACGGCGTCGTGGTCGAGGCAGCGCTGGAACTGCAGGCCGAGCCGCATCTGGGAGAACAGGTCGCCCGAGCCGACGCAGACGATGTCGGTGCTGATCGCGGGGGTGAGGCCGTGATCGAGGGCGGCGCGGAAAGGCGGGTGGCCCATGCCCATCTGCATTTCGGTCTCGGGGGCGATGGTGACCTTGCCCCCGGTCTCGGCGAGGAGCCTCCATTCCTGATCGGTCAGGGCCGGGCAGTGGATGTGCAGGTGGCCGGGGAGCAGCAGGTCGTGGTCGTGCAGCTCGCGCAGGCCACGCAGCAGGATGGAACCGGTGGCGGCGCCGGTGTGGGAGGCGCCGAGGACGTCCAGGTCGCGGGCGGTGCGGATCTCCTCGGCGGTCTGCTCGAAGGGCAGGATGCCGAAGTCGCTGTAGAGCAGGCCCATCCGTCCCAGGCCGTCGGTGGCGAAGTGCTCCGCGCGCAGGCGGTGGGCGTCGCGCAGCCGGTCGGCGTGGCCGGCGAAGACGGGAGGCTGGAAGTCGAAGGCCTGCATGCCGTACGCGTAGACGAACCGGATCCCGGACGCCTTCAGCGACTCCACGGCCGCGTCGGCGTGCTCGGGGCTGTTCACGCAGTCGCAGCAGTCGAGGATGGTTGTGACACCGGCGTCGAGTGCCTCCAGGGCGCCCACCTGCGCGGCGGCGCCGAGGTCGGCGGCGGTGACGAGCGAGCCGATGCCGTAGAAGGTGGAGGCGAGGAACTCCAGGAGCGACTGGTCGGCTGAGTGGCCGCGCAGCAGCGCCATCCAGGTGTGCCGGTGGCTGTCGATCATGCCGGGCAGGACGAAGCCGCCCGCGGCGTCGATGCGCTCGGCGTCGACGTGGGCGAACTCCTCGGCCGTGCGGCCGACCGCGGCGATCCGGTCGCCCTCGACCAGGACGGCTCCGCCGGGCAGGTCGCCCAGGGCGTCGTCCATGGTGATCACATGTCCGCCGGTGATCAGTGTGCGGTTCATCGTGTACGGCTCCGCGGCTCGAACGGGTCGGGTGACGGTCCGATGGTGGCCGCGGGGGAGTGAGGTGCGCCAATGCCGCTTAGGCGGTCAGGTATGCCGATTCGGAGGTATCTCGTCCTGGTTATGGCTCGCGACGGAAAGCGTATTGGACAACGTCAGGCGGGCGGCGCAGGATGGCGGCAGAGGTATCCTAAAGTGGATCCAATTTTCGGCCCTGGTGGGAGTGGACATGGGCAGATGTCACGTCCACGACGTAGTCCGTGGTCACCGGCTCGTAACCCGGCAGATCCACGGCCCAGGTGACCTCGACCGGCGGTGCGAGCGTGCCGTTCGCCGAGAGGGGCACGGTGATCCCCAGCCCCGCCGCGGCGTCGGCCAGCGGCCCGAAGCGGTGCCAGGGGTCGGCGTCGGTGATCAGCCCGATCGCGGAGCTGAGGACGTGCAACTCCTGCACCCGCCGCGCCCGCGCGCCGTCCCGGCGCCGCATCGCCTCCAGGAAGGCCCGGTCGAGCTCGACGGCGAAGGCCGGAATGCGGCGGCTGCGGTAATAGAAGCGCTGCAGCCGCGACAGCCGCAGATACAGGTCATGGGCGATCTTGGACAGAGTGGGTCCGAAGGTCGCCTCGTGCAGGGCGTGGAAGGCGGCGTGGTCGCGGTGGAAGTCGCGTGGCTCCTGCGGCCTGTCGCGCATCAGCGCCGACAGCTCAGCCATCCGGGTCAGCGACTCCTCCGAGATCTCCCGGGCCGCCCGGGGCACCATCGGCGCCTGCAACATGAGCAGCGCGGCGTAGAGTTCCTCGGCCTCGTCAAGATCGAGTCCGGCGACGGTGACGCCGTGGTTGGCCCGGGAGAGCACGAACCCCTCAGCCTCCAGCATCCGCAGCGCCTCGCGCAGCGGGGTACGGCCCACACCGAGCCGCTCGCCGAGCTCGCGCTGGGTGAGCCGCTGACCGGGCAGGATGCGCCCGCTGAGGATCAGCTCCCGGAGCTCCTCGTGCACGAGTGCGACCGCGTCACCCGCTCGCGACCTGTCAGATGTATCCACCTTTGGATCATATCTTCGAGTCAGTGAGGAGCCCGAGATCGACCTACTCAACGGACGGCTGAAGCTCCGTCACCTCATCGTGGTGGTGGCCATAGCCGAGCAGGGCAGCGTGGTTCGGGCCGCCCACCACCTGCGCCTGGCCCAGCCCGCCGTGACCCGCTGCCTGCGCGAGCTCGAACGCATCCTGGACGTGGAGCTGTTCGTCCGTGGGCCGCGCGGGGTGCGCCCGACCTTCTACGGCGAGGCGTTCCTGGAGCACGCCCGGGCCGCGCTGGCCGAGCTGCGGCGGGCAGGGGAGCGGATCACCGACCTCGCCGACGGGCGCCTGGGCACCGTCCGGGTCGGCACCTTGCTGGCCGGCTCCAGCCAGCTCCTGCCCCGGGCGATCGCCGACCTCAAACGGGCGTATCCGGCAGTCACCGTGGTGGTGTCGGAGGCGACCTTCGACAAACAGGTGCTACGGCTGCTCGCCGGGGAGCTCGATCTGATCGTGGGCAGGCTCACTCCGCTCGACGGCCTGGGCGGTCTGCGGCAGATCCGGCTCTACAGCGAGGCGATGCGGCTGGTCGCCCGCCGTGACCACCCCGTGCGCGGGCGGGCGGGACTGGGCCTGAAGGACCTGCTCGACTACCCGTGGATCCTGCCGCTGGCGCAGACCGCCCTGCGCCAGGAGGTGGAGCGGGCCTTCGGCGCCGAGGACCTCGACCTGCCCGCGGACGTGGTCGAGTGCACCTCGATCCTCACCGTGCGCACTCTCGTGCGGGAGACCGACATGATCGCCGTACTGCCGGAGCTGGTCGCCGCCGCCGACGGCGACCTCGCGCCGCTCGCCGTACCGCTGGAGGGGATCCGGCGGGCGGTGGGCGTCACCGTCCCGCAGGAGAGGTCGTTGACGCCGGCGGCCGGGCTGCTGCTCGGCTTCCTGCGCGAACGCGCCTCCACGCTGGAACCGGTGGCCGACGGGGATCAGAACAGGTTTAGCAGGGCACGGGTGAACGTGGAATCCGCGTCGGCGAGGTCCAGGATGACGTCGTAGTGGTGTCGTTGGGTGCGGACGAGCGGGCGTGGATCGAACAGGCCACCGACCGGGAGCACCGCGCGGACGACCGACGGCGGCAGGCTGGCCGCCACCCGCGGCACCCGGACGCTCCCCAGCCGGTCGGCGAGTTCCGGCGCCGCCCAGCCGCCGTGCGAGGTGGAGACAGGCACCAGCCGCTGAGCGGAGGCAGCGTCGGGCAGGCGGAGCCGGTGACGTCGTGGTCAAGGGCGGTCAGGGTGTTCACGGCTCCCAGCGTCCTGCGTGGCCCCCGCTCGCCGCCAATACCGTTTCGAGCCGCCGGTATACCCTGGCCGACCATCGCACTCTGGGCATATGCCACGAGCGAACCGGTATTAGCGGCCCTGTCCGGTCGGCTGGAAGATTCTGGCCACCGTCCCTCCGACACAGGAGCCCAGCCAGATGAGCGAACACGTGCTGACCGCGATCCGCGACCTGTTGCCCGTCCTCAGAGAACGCGCGCAGGCGGCCGAGGACGCCCGCGTGGTTCCCGCGGAATCGATCAAGGAGCTGCGCGAGGCGGGCTTCTTCCGTCTACTGCAGCCCGTGCGCTTCGGCGGACACGAGGCCGATCCGGTGACCTTCTACACCGCGGTGCGCATGATCGCCGGCGCCTGCGGCTCCACCGGCTGGGTCGCCTCGGTGCTCGGCGCCCACGCGTGGCACGTCGCCACCTTCCCGGCCGCGGCGCAGGAGGAGATCTGGGGACGCGACCCCGCCGCCCTGGTCTCCTCCGCGTACGCGCCCGTCGGCCGGGCCACCGTCGTCGACGGCGGCTACCGCCTTTCGGGCACGTGGAACTTCTCCTCGGGGGTGGACCACGCCACCGCCGCCATCCTCGGAGCCCTGATCACGGGCGAGGACGGCAGGCCCACCGACTGGGTGGCCTTCCTGGTGCCGCGCGAGGACTACACCGTCCGCGACGTCTGGCGCACCGTGGGCCTGCGCGGCACGGGCAGCAACGACGTGGTGGTCGAGGACGTCTTCGTTCCCGCGCACCGCGTGCTCAGCTTCGCCGACTCCTTCCGCTGCGTCTGTCCGGGGCAGGAGGTGAACCCGAGCCCGCTGTACCGCATCCCGCTCTACTCGCTGATGACCACCACGATCGCCACCCCGCTGGTCGGCATGGCCACCGGCGCCTACGAGGCGCACGTGGCGCACCAGCGGCAGCGCGTGCGGGTGTTCGTGGGGGAGAAGGTGAAGGACGACCCGTTCGCGAAGGTCCGCGTCGCCCGCGCGGCCAGCGAGGTGGACGCCGCATGGCTGCAGCTCACCCGCAACATCACCGAGGTCTACGACACCGCGCGGCGCGGCGAGCCGATCCCCACCGCTCTGCGGCTGCGGCTGCGCCGCGACCAGGTACGGGCCTCCGAACGGTGCATCGCGGCCGTGGACCAGCTCTTCGAGAACTCCGGGGCGGGAGCGCTCGCCGAGGGCACTCCGATCCAGCGGTTCTGGCGCGACGCGCACGCGGCACGGGTACACGTCGCCAACGACCCGGAGGCGGCGCTCAAGCTCTTCGGCGACGGGGAGTTCGGCGAGGACGTCACGGTGGGCATGTTGTGAACCCCTCGCTCTTCCGGCAGGTCCTGGGCCACTTCTGCACGGGCGTGACCGTCGTCGCGACCATGCGGGACGAGCGGCCGGTGGGCTTCGCCTGCCAGTCCTTCGCCGCGCTCTCGCTCGACCCGCCGCTCGTGCTGTTCTGCCCGGCCAGGTCGTCAGGAACCTGGCCGGACGTCGAACGGTCAGGCCGCTTCGCCGTCAGCGTGCTGGCCCACGACCAGCGCGAGACCAGCACGCTGTTCGGACGGGGCGGTGCGGACCGCTTCTCCAGCACCCCCTGGCGGCGCTCGCCCAGCGGCTCGCCACTGCTGGAAGGGGCGCTTGCCTGGGTGGACTGCTCGCTGGAGGCCGTGTACGAGGCAGGCGACCACTACATCGCCGTGGGCCGGGTGCACGACCTGGGCGCCGGTCCGGGCGAGCGGCCCCTGCTGTTCTACCGGGGCGGATACACCGTCACCGAGCCCCCGGCGTCGCCCGCCGGAGCCCAGGAGGGCTTCCTCACCTGGGCCAGGCCGGGAGACTGGTGCTGATCCACCGGCGAAGCCCCGGTCGATTCGAGGTGTAGAGAAAGGGCCGGACCACCCCCGCCTGCGCAGGGACGACCGGAGACGCGTCACCGCACGGGACGGACGCCGACGCCGTCGAGGTAGGCCTCGACGGCGCCGAGTTCGGCGGTGCCGACCACGGCCGCGACGTATCCGTCCGGCCGGACGAGCGCCCACTGCTCGGGCGACAGCCCGTACGCGCTCCGGACGTGGCCTCCGGTGTCGCGGATGTCGCCGCCGACGACGTGGATGCGCAGGCCTTCGCGCGGTTCCGGGACCGGGGCGTCGCCGGGTTCGTAGCCGAGCAGGGTCCAGTGTGGTCCCTGGAACAGGCTGAACAGCCGTGTGGCGAGCCCGCCCGCGCCGGTGACGGGAGCGTCGGGCGCGCGGTCGCCGGACGCCACGCCCTTGTAGGGCTCCAGACCGGTCAGCGACAGGGACGAGCCCGGGTAGCCGACGTCGAGCTGGGTCACCTCGCGGCCCCGGCGCATGTCGCGGTTCTTGGCCGCTTCGAGCAGCTTCTCGGACAGGCCGAGGACCGCCTCGGCGACCGGTCGGCGCTCCTCCTCGTAGGTCGCCAGCAGCGACTCCGGCGCGCCGTCGAGCACGGCGGCGAGCTTCCAGCCAAGGTTGTAGGCGTCCTGGACACTCGTGTTCAGGCCCTGTCCGCCGGTCGGCGGATGGCAGTGCGCGGCGTCCCCGGTCAGGAGTACGCGCCCACGCCGGTAGGCGTCGGCCAGCCGGGCCTGCATCGTGAACACCGATGCCCAGGACACCTCGCGGATCACGACGTCGTCTTGGCCGCCGCGTTCGTGGAGCAGGGCGGTGAGCCCCTCGGCCGAGAGGTCGACCTCCACGTCGAGGGGGACCGGGGCCATGTACTGGAACATGTCGGTGCCGTGGAGCGGGCACAGCGAGACGCTCCGCTCGGGCTTCTCCTCGCCCCAGCGGTGCCAGACGCGCGACGAGGCGCCGTCGACCCGCACGTCGGCCACGAGCGCCCGCACGTTGAGGGACTTCCCGCGGAACTCGATGCCGAGGGCCTTGCGGACGAAGCTCGATCCGCCGTCGGCGCCGACCAGGTAGGCGGCCCGCACGGTCCGCTCCCCGTCGGGGGCGGCGATCCGCGCGGTCACGCCGTCGGCGTCCTGGTCGAAGCCAACGAGCTCGCAGCCGTACTCCGGGGCGTGACCGAGTTCGGTCAGCCGCTCCCGCAGCCGGCGCTCGGTGAGGAACTGCGGAACGAGCAGCGGGATCTGGTACGGCTCGGCAGGCGTCGGCTCAGGCAGGATCCCGGCGTGTTTGTCGACCGGCCCGTCGTGGGTGTAGGTGCGCAGGGGAGGATACTCACCCCCCGAGGCGACGATCCGGTCGATCACGCCGAGGTCCTCGAACACCTCCTCGGTGCGCGGCTGGATGCCCTTGCCGCGTGAGCCGATGAACGGGTGCGGCGCCTTGTCGATCAACCGGAACGCGATGTTCCTGCGGGCGAGATCGATGGCGAGGGTCAATCCCGCCGCGCCGGAACCACAGATGATCACATCAAGGTCTTCGTCGCGTGTCACGGTTCACCTCTCCGTCGGTGACGGTCGGCCGGGCAGCCATCCCGTCCGATCCAGATTTATGTGTATTTAGCACGGAGTATGTTCCGCAACCAGAGCGGTCGTCAAGCCCTCCCTTGAGGGCGACGCATCGTCCCGGCAGTGTTCCGGCCATCGGGAAAAGCAGTCTGAACTGGCCTTTCGTAACCTTGGTGCGTGGAAGAAATCCCGATCCAAGTGTTGTGGTAGCGCTGGTGGAGAATTATGTGTGTAATGAGCGCATCTACCCGGAGGTGGCCGTCCGTTCCCACGCCGGTCATGAGGTGACCGATCACCCGTCGCGGGAACGGCACGACCTCCGCCACGCCTTGCCACCCGCATCCGCGTCCCCGCCGGGCACCGTCGGCCTACCGGAGGCTGCCGGTATCCTCGCCTTGGCATCTCCCCGTCCGTCCGCAAGGGCACGTAAGGCATCGGTGGCGAGCATGGCTTCCCAACACCGCCGGCACATCGCGTTCCGGCGCCTGCACGAATCGCTCGTCGACCTGGTCGCGCTGATGAACCTGCCGCAACGCGACGAGGCCCTCATGGCCGAGGCAGGCATCGATCTCGACCGCTCGTTGTTCAAACTGATCGTCGGGATCCGGCGGTTCGGGCCGATCGGCGTGGTCGAACTCGCCGAACGGGCAGGACGCGACCACACCACCGTCAGCCGGCAGGTGGCCAAACTCGCCGAGCTCGGCTTGGTCGAGCGGCGTCCGAACCCGGCGGACCGACGGGTCAGGGAAGCCGTGATCACCAGTGCGGGCCGTCGCGTCACGGACGCGCTTGAGGCGGCCCGGCAGAGGCTCGTCGGCTCCGCCTTCGCCGAATGGAGCGACCAGGACCTCGTCCAGTTCGAGCAACTGATGCGCAGGTGCGTCGATGACATGCTCGCCATGTCCGCGGCCGACAAGGAAGAGGGCGGCCGGTAGCGCCGCTCAGCCGAGTGGCCCCGAAACGCCTCCGAGCCGGCCGCGTACCGGTTGCCGAACCTGCCCGAAGACACTCCGCCGGTCGACCTGGTCACCCTGGCCACGATCCGCCGGCGCATCGAGCACGACGACCGGGAACCGAAGACCGGTCAGGGCCGGGGCCGTCACAGGAGACGTCCTCATCACCAAGTGGGCGTCTCGCGCTCCGCGGGCCAACGCGTTCGCGGAACCTCACAGTGGTTCGATCTCAGGGAACGGCGGCGAACTCCACGCGCCTGCTGTCTCCGTCGGACAGGAACGACGCCAGCGCCTGCCCCTGCTCGGCCACGCTGTCGCGCTCGGCTCGTGAGAGGCGGCGCAGTGGGCTGACCAGTACGGCGCCGCCCTCGACGTTCCAGGTCGCGGCGACCCGGCCGTCGACCAGCACGAAGCGGGCGCCGGTGACCGACAGGCCGCGGTGGGCGTCGTCGATGACGCGGGTGCGGTCGTGGTAGCCGAGGACGGCGTTGTCGAAGGCCGGCAGGAACCGTACCGGGGCGGGGACGCCGGGATCGGGGCGGGGGGCGTCGGGGAGATCCAGCAGGTGCCGGCCCCGCTCGTCGCGGAAGCCGACCAGCTCGTCCCGGATCGCGGCGACCGCCGCGGGCAGCCCGGCCAGGCCGCACCAGGCGCGCAGGTCGGCGGTGGCCGCGGGGCCGAACGCGGCCAGGTAACGCCGTACCAGTGCCTGACCGGCCAGGTCGGGGCCGTCCGGGGAGAGGGGGTCGACCTCGCGGCCCAGCCAGGCCGAGAGCGGAACGTTGCGCACCCCCGCCTTTCTGCGCCACAGGCCACGCGGCGGCATCTGCGCCATCGGAACCAGGGCGGCGACCAGCATCTCGCCCAGCGCCCGCGGCCCCGGCTCCGGCCAGCGCCCGGCCAGCGTCTGCGCCAGCTCGGCCATCGAGCGGGGCTCGCCGTCGGCCGTCACCGCCCGGCCCGCCTCCGCGAGCTCGTCGAGGTCCACCCCGGCGAGCTCACTACGGTAGGTCCCGAGTACGCGCTGGCGCAGCATGCCGTCGTGGCGCGCCCGCCAGGCCAGGACGTCCTCGGCGGCCAGGAGGTGGACGGTGCGGCGCATCAGGTGCGTACGCACCACACTCCGCCGGATCAGCAGGTCCGACAGAACCGCTGGGTCGAACCCACGCACCCGTGACCAGAGCCCCACGAACGGTTCCTGCGGTTCCTGCGCCTGCAGGCCACACAGATGTGTGACGGCGTCGAGGACCGGCATGTCGGCGTGACCGAGCAGCAGCTGCCGGGCGAGCGTCGCGCGGTTGAGCGCCCTGATGTCGAGAACGGTCATCGGATCTGGGCCTCGACGATGTCCTCGGTCTCGCTGTAGGAGTACACGTCGGCGGTGTCGATGACGTTTTCGTCGTGGTCAGGATTGCCGACCCGGCCGGACATCATGGTGCCCGGGCAGTAGGGGCTGACCTGCATTCCGGTCCGCCCCAGCGGACGCGTTCTCATTCCGGCTGTCTCCTTCGGTTTCTTCGGTGGCCCCGGGGCGTGGTGCGGGAGGCGCACTCCCGCACCACGTGTGACGTTCAGCCGTTGTACTCGCTCACGACGTCCACGACCCAGACGACGCCGAAGCGGTCCCTGAGCATGCCGTAGAGCGGGGCCCACTGCGCGGGCCCCAACGGCTGCACGACGGTGGCGCCCTCGGAGAGCTTGTCCCAGTACGCGGTGATCTCCTGCGCGCTCTCGCCACGCAGGGAGAGGAAGAAGGAGTTCTCGCCCTGGTTCCACGGCATCCGCGAGGGCACGTCGTAGGCCATCACGTGGAAGCCGTTGTCGGCGAGCACCTGCCCCCACATCACCTGGTCGGCCTCTGCGGGGTCCTGCACGCTCCCGGCGTCCTTGTAGGTGACGACGGCGAGGTCACCGTCGAAAACGGACTGGTAGAACTCCAGTGCCGCGCGGGCGTCGCCACGGAAGTTCAGATGAGTCACGGACTTGACGGTCATATCGGCTCCTGATCATTGACTGTCGTCTCTGGACGCCGTTGTCCGGCGCGAGACAACAGTCACAGATGAAGAGGACAGGTTGTGGCCGCTTCTCAGGGCAGTATGGGGCCATGCCGAAGACCTCCGCGCGACTGCTGGCGTTGCTCTCGCTGCTCCAGGCACGCAGGGACTGGCCGGGGGCACTGCTGGCCGAAAGGCTGGACATCAGCGCGCGTACCGTGCGCCGGGACGTCGACCGCCTGCGCGAGCTCGGCTACCCCATCATGGCGACCAAGGGTCCCGACGGCGGCTACCGGCTTGAGGCGGGTACGGACCTGCCCCCACTGTTGTTCGACGACGAGCAGGCCGTCGCCCTGGCCGTCGCGCTCCAGACCGCCGCCATGTCGGGGGCCGGCATCGAGGAGGCCGCGGTACGGGCGCTGAACACCGTACGACAGGTCATGCCCGCTCGGCTGCGCCACCGGATCGACACCCTTCGGATCACCACCGTCGAGCGGCCGGGCAGCCGGACGGACTCGCCGACCGACAGCGGTGTGATCATGGCGCTCAGCGCCGCGGTGCACGCCTGCCAGGTGCTGCGCTTCGACTACTCGCCGCACAGAGGAGACGACGGCGGCGAGTGGCCCCCGCCGCGCCGGGTGCAGCCGCATCACCTCGTCAGCCGGGGCGGGCACTGGTACCTCGTCGCCTGGGACCTCGACCGTGAGGACTGGCGCACCTTCCGTGCCGACCGGATCACCCCCCGCGCCCCGGCGGGACCCCGCTTCACCCCGCGCGAGCTGCCCGGAGGCGACGTGGCCGCCTTCGTGAACGGCAGGTTCCGGGGCTCCGGCGGAGACTGGTCCTGCCACGGCGAGGTGATCCTCGACCTGCCCGCCGCCGTCGTGTCCCAGTACACCCACGACGGACTCGTCGAGGAGGTCGGCCCGAACCGTTGCCGCCTCGTCCTGGGCTCGTGGTCCTGGGTCGCCCTGGCCGCCGCCATCGGCAGGTTCGACGTCGACTTCGAGGTGGTCGGCCCGCCCGAGCTCAGGGACGCCTTCAAGCACCTCGCCCGGCGCTACGCCGCCGCCGCGACCGGCCGCGCCCTCCCCTGACCGGGAGGAGGCGGCCGGCTCGTCCGGCCGTCTCGGGGCGGAGGGGCGGGCCCGTCGGCTACGGCTGGGGGGCGATGTTCTGCCAGCCGCGGTCGAGGAGGTCGAAGGCGCTGGTGATGGCTTCGTCGGCGTCGTGGTGGTCGCGCACGGAGCTGGGCGCTTCGAGGGCGAAGTGGGCCAGGGCGGTGCAGGCGGGGTCGTCGGCGGGCAGGCCGCTGTCCTCGGCGATGGCCTGGGCGAGGGAGGTGGTGTGGCGCAGCCAGAGGGCCCGATGGTAGTCGCCCAGTGCCGGGGTGCTGTTGACCAGGTCGAGAAAGGCCCGAAACTCGGGGGTGCTGTTGGCGCCGGCCCGCCGGAAGCGCAGGGCGTGCTCGCGTAGCGCGGCCGGGATCGACTGGCCGGAAGGGCGGTCGCGTACGGCCGACAGCAGGCTTTTCTCGACGTCCTCGGCCTCGTCGAAGACGAGGGCCTCTTTGACGGGGAAGTGCTTGAACAGTGTGGTCGTGGACACGTCGGCGGCGTCGGCGATCTCGCGGATGCCCACGTCGTCGTAGCCGCGCTCCAGGAACAGCCGCAGGGCGGCGTCGGCGATGGCCTGGCGGGTGGCGGCCTTCTTGCGCTCACGGCGCCCGATGGGAGCAGGGCTGTCATCAAGCATGAAAGCAACCTACACCATTTGTTGCTCAGGTTAAAAAGTTGACTTGTTGCACTTTTGAATCTGGTGTGGTTCTCTCGGTGCAGCGGTCGGCAGCCCTTGCCTCTCCACCGAAGCCCCTGAGAACAGGAAGTGATCTCGCCATGCCCAAAACCGTCCCCGAGCCCGCCCCGGTGCTCGCCGTGCCGATCTCCACCGGCGCCGTCGCCGTGGTGGCCGCGCCGTTCACCGTCGAAGCGCCGTTCGGCAAGGCACGCCCCGCCCCCGCACGGGCCTGAACCCCTCTTCTCCCGTCACCACCGGCCGCCAGGCCGGACCACGAAACGGAGCACCACCGTGAACACACCCCGCATCGCCGTCATCGGCGCCGGCCCCGGCGGCCTGACCTGCGCGACCATCCTGCAAAAGCACGGCATCGCCGTGACCGTCCACGAAGCCGACGCCGCCGCAGGAGTCCGCGACCAGGGCGGCAGCCTGGACCTGCACGCCGACAGCGGTCAGCTCGCCCTCAAGGAGGCCGGCCTGCTGGAGAACTTCTTCGCCCTCAGCCGCCCCGAAGGGCAGGAGATGCGCCAGTACGACGCGACCTCGGGAGAGCTCGGCTTCCACCACGTCCCCGACGAAGACGAGGCCCACCGCCCCGAGATCGAACGCGGCGTGCTGCGCGACATGCTGCTGGACTCCCTCACCCCCGGCACCGTCCGGTGGGGCCACGCCCTACGGGCCGTCGAAGGCCCCTCCGACGGCCCGCGCCTGCTGCGCTTCACTGACGGCACCACCACCGAAGCCGACCTCGTCATCGGCGCCGACGGCGCCTGGTCCCCGGTCCGAGCCGCGATCTCGGCCGCCCTCCCGCAGTACACCGGCATCACCTTCGTCGAGGCCTGGTTCCACGACGCCGACACCCGGCACCCCGACATCGCCGAGTTCGTCGGCAACGGCAGCGCCATCGCCGGCGATGGCGCGCGCGGCATGTTCGCCCAGCACAACGGCGGCGGCCACATCCGCGTCTACCTCATCCAGCGTCTCGCCCTCGACTGGCTCGCCCAGGCCGGTCTCACCCACGACGACACCGAAGGCATCCGCGCCTTCCTCCTGGACGCCTACCGCGACTGGGCGCCCGGCCTGCGCCGCGTCATCACCGACAACGACGGCCGCTACCTCCAGCGCCCCATCAACGCCCTGCCCGTTCCGCACATCTGGGAGCCCAGCCCCACCATCGCCCTGCTGGGCGACGCCGCCCACCTCATGCCCCCGCTCGGACTCGGCGTCAACCTCGCCATGCTCGACGCCCTCGAACTCGCCCTCGCCCTCGCTCACAACCCCGTCATCGACGACGCCCTGCGCGCGTACGAGAAGACCATGATCCCCCGCTCCCACCAGATGCAGACCGAACTCGACGGACGCGCCGCCGACCTCATGGCCGACGATCCCTTCGACGCCGAGGACCCGCAGGCCCACCTCAACGCGCAGGACAACCAGCCCTGACCGCCGGCGACATGAAGTCGCACGTTGTGAGTGATCACGAGAAAGGAGGCCCGGCACTGTCGGGACCGTGATCCAGGTCAGTGTCTGAGACCTGTCCCTGCTCCGGCGTGCGTCGCGGGCGACCGTGGGGTGCGGAGCCCGGAGGGAAGCCCAAGGGCGCCCGTTCCGTCCGGGGACCAGGCCGTGGCCATGGAGTTTCCCCAGCTGGACGGCGCGGCGCCGTGAAAGAGGACGGCTATCATGCTCCCTGCTCCGCGGGGGACGGGCTGATGAGTGGCAGATGAAGGACGAAGCGTGCCCCGTGAGAGGGCGCGTTCTGGACGTCGAGGGTGCCGTGGTGGGCGTGGGCGATGCCGCGGGCGATGGCCAGTCCCAGTCCGGTGCCGCCGTGATCACGGCTGCGGGCGGTGTCCATGCGGGTGAAGCTCTGGAAGATGTGGTCATACTCGGTTTCGGGGACTCCCGGACCATCGTCGGTGACGCTGAGCTCCGCCTTACCGATGGTGTGGCGTACCCGCACCACGATGCTGCGCGCGGCGTGACGCTGGGCGTTGTCGAGCAGATTGCGCAGAATCCGACAGATCTGCGGGGGGACGACATCGACCATCACACCGGGGTGCGCGTCCAGGCATACCTCGTGGCGGTCGCCGGTACGGCTGCGGATTTCGGCTTCGGCGAGTTCGGCCAGGTCGACGCGCTTGAAGGCGGTAGGCGGGTCGGCGCCGAGCCGGGCCAGCAGCATCAGGTCGTCGATGATGGCCTGGAGCCGGTTCACATCGTGCAGCGCATGGTCGATCAGCTCGCCCAGGTGGGTCTGGTCGGGATGCAGCTGTGCCTCCTCCAACTGCGCACGCAGTCCGGCAAGCGGGGTGCGCAGTTCATGGGAGGCATCGGTGGTGAACCGCCGCTGGAGTTCGAGGGACCGTTGCAGCGACGCGGTGGCACGTTCCAGTTCCAGGGAGATGGAGCGCTCGTGGGTGTAGCGGCGGGCGTTGTCGATGCACACCGCCGTACGGCTGACCAGTGCCTCGGCCAGGGAGACATCATCGGCCTCGAACGGATCGGACGCCTGCCGCCGCGTGAACGTCACCACCCCCAGCACCCTGTCCTGGGCCAGCAACGGCACCGCGATGACCGAGGAGGCCGGTTCTCCGGTCACCCGCACCGGCCGGGAGCCGCCCGGATCCGGCCAGAGCACCGTCTCCCCACTCGCCAAACAGCGCGCCTGCTGGGAGGAAGGGAGGTAGCGCACCGGCTCGCCCGCGGCGACCGGGCTCACGTTCTCCTGGGCGCTCCGGACGGCGACCCGGCGCAGGCCGCCGGTGAGCGCCGCGGGCTCCTCACCGCGCACGACGCCCTCGCTGAGATCGACGGTCACCAGGTCGGCGAACCGTGAGACGGTCACCCCGGTGAGTTCCTCGGCCGTCCGCACCACGTCGAGGGTCTGACCGATGTTCATGGCGGCCTCGCACAGCAACCTCAGGCGCTTGCGCGCCGCGGTGGCGAGTCTGCCGACCTCCGGTTCGCCGAAGAGGAGCAGCCACGGGGCGATGGGGGTGAGCGCCTCCCCCGGGGAGCCGGACGGCGGCCGTGCCTCGTCCTTCTCGCCCATGCCGAGCTCCACGTCGCCCACCACCGGAAGGTGGTCCGCGCCGGGCGCGATCCTCACAGGATCACCACCGCCTGCGGCGCTACCGTTGACGACAAGATCCACGTTCGCGGTGTTCTGGTGGTGTGCGACGGTCACCGACGGGGCCGTCGAACGGCCCAGCCGATCGTATGTCGACGTGACGGGGTCGTCGGCGAGGGACTGCCACCGGCCGCCCTGGATCCGGACCTGCGCCACGACGCCGACCATACCGGCGGGTTCCGGCCCAGGCAGGGCGCGCAGTGTGGCGTTACGGCCGTGGGACAGGGAGACCTCGACGGCCGCTCGTTGCCCGTACGCGATCAGCTCGGCGGCCTTCTCCTCCAGCGCGAGACGATCGCCGAGGGGGAGATCGCGGAGCAGCGAGTCGGCCTCCTGAGCGGGCAGGAGGTCGGGCAGGTCCGCGGTTCGCAGGTACGCGTCGAGCAGGGCGCGTTCCTGTGCGGTGCTCTGCTCCAGGAGCCGTTGTTCGATGGCCTCGGCCACCTGCCGGGCGAACACGCTCATCGTCGGATGCGTGTATTTGTTCAGGCACGAGATCGTCACCACACCGCGCGCGTGCCCCGTGAGCGGGTCGAGGATGGGGACACCGGTGGCGGTGAACGGCTGCATGCATCCGGCCAGATGTTCGAAGCCCACCACCTGCACCAAGCGTTTCTCACGCAGGGGAGTGCCCGCGGCGTTGGTCCCGAGGAGTGCTTCGGAGTACTCCACGCCCGGGAAGTGACACCTGGGGTCGAGCGCTCTTTTCAGCTGCAGATCACTCTCATAACGCTGCAGCATTCTGGCCCGTTCGTCGGTGAGGAGCAGAGCCGTACCCGTGTCCGCGATCGCGACCCGGAACCGCTCGAACACCGGCCTGGCCACCCGGGCGAGGGCGCAGTCCACGTCGACCTCGACCGGATCGGCGAATTCGAGCCGCTCCGGGACGAGCCCGAGTTCCTGACACCTGCGCCACGACTTCAAGATGGCAGGCCGAACACTCCCCTCTGTCGACTGTCCCTCGTAGAACCGCTCAAAGACCCGCTCGGTGCGTGCGGCCATGCTGATCCCCCGAAACCTGCAGCCGACGTCGTTCCTGGCACACCTCTCCAAGATTAAATCGCCAGCATACATAGCAAATCGCGACAAATCCCCAAGTAAGACCAGGTCAGGGCAAATTTCTGTCCAGGCGGCCGCTGCTCGCGGCGGCCGGTATCGAGAGCAGCCCTGGGTCAACCTCAGCATCACCGACTTGCGCCGGGCCGACTGCGACGGGCTCTGGCTGCCCGGGGTCAACCTGGATCGCTCCTGTATGGAGGCGGCGGGTCTGTACCACGCCAACCTGACGCAGGCCTCCCTCGTCTCGGTCAACCTGCGGCACGCCGACCTTAAGACCGCGATCCTGCGCCGTGCCCGCTTCGCCCTGGCCGACCTGCGAGGCGCACGGCTGGTCGAAACCGACCTGCGCGACGCGGACTTCACCGAGGCCGATCTGCGCGAGGTGAACCTGCGCAAGGCCGACGCGGGCGGCGCTGTCTTCCGCCGCGCAGACCTGCGCCTAGCCGACCTGCGTGGAGCCGACCTGAGCACGGCCGACCTTCTCCAGGCACGTCTGACCGGTGCGGTGGCCAGCGAGCGCACTCGCTGGCCCGTCGGCTTCGACCACACGGCCGCCGGTGTCGTCCTCGCCGAGGATCCTGGCCCCGAACCCCTGCCCCTGCTTCAGCCGCCGGGGATAACGATGCAGCACCCGCCCCTGAGGTCCATGTCGTGACCGAGGGGCACGTTTGGAGGCTGGTGGGAAGATCCCGGCTGACGCTCCTCGGAGAAACGACGGCGATGGTCCACCGTTCATTTGAGTGAGGAACGTCTCAGGTGACGATCACGGCCGGCTCAGGGACTCAGCCCCGAACCTCGGTCTTCGTGTTCGGAGCGGGTGACGGGAACCGGACCCGCGCTGTCAGCTTGGGAATCGGCTGCCGGCCTTGAGGGGCTGAGCTGGGAAAACAGGGGTGAAGGCCAGGGCTGGTCGAGTTCCCGTGGCTCCCTACCCGCTCTGGCACGCTCCCTTCTGATCGGAAGGCCCCAAATGATCTCTACGACGACTCGGGATGGCTCGGCCCGACGGCTTGGAAGTCCCGGTCAGAGGCTGTCGAGGAACTCCACGAGCAGGCGGTTGACGTCGTCGGGGCGTTCCTGCTGGATCCAGTGGCCGCAGTCCAGGAGGTGACTGCCGGTGAGGTTGGGGAGCGTCTGCGGATAGGCGTCCATGGCGTCGGAGAGCCACATGGTGGAGGCGTCGCGGGTGCCGCCAAGGAAGAGGGACGGCTGCTTGATCGGGGAACCCGCGTACGTGGCCAGGTCCTCCCAGTCACGGTCCATGTTGCGGTAGCGGTTGAGGGCACCGGTGAAGCCCGTGCGCTCGAACTCGGCGGCATAGAAGTCGAGGTCGTCCTGCGTCAGCCAGGACGGCAGCGCGCCGGTGGGGAAACGCTCGCGCAGTGTGCCGCCCTGGGCGACGAAGTGTGGGTCTGAGGAGTCCGCCGCAGTCATCGTGTCCGCCGACAGGGCGCTGTAGAACCCAGCGAGCCAGCCGCGCACGTCGGGCTCGATCTCGGCCTCGGCTCGTCCGGGACGCTGGAAGTAGGAGACATAGAACTCTTGCTCGCCGCCCATTCCCGCGAACACTTCGCTTGGCCGAGGCCCGCCGGGCGGGGTGTAAGGGACGCTCAACAATCCGACCGCACGAAACACCTCGGGCTCAACGAGTGCGGACTGCGCAGCGATCGTCGCCCCCCAGTCGTGGCCGATGATCACAGCGGAGCTTTCGTCGAGCGCCCGGACCACCGACACGTTGTCACTGATCAAGTCGAGCATCCGGTACGCGGCGGGGTCCTGCGGCTTGGACGAACGCCCGTAGCCCCGTACGTCGAGCGCGACGGCCCGGTAACCGGCTGCCGCCAGCGCGGGAAGTTGCCGCCGCCAGGAATACCACGACTCGGGGAAACCATGGACGAGCAGAACCAGCGGGCCGCTGCCCTGTTCTACGACGTGAATCCGCTCCGCGCCCGCTTCCAGGATCCGGTGCTTCGCCGTCATCGTCCCTCCTCGACCAGGGCTCGTCGGTCGCCCCGACTATAGGGTCGAGGGAGGTCAGGGCCCAAGTTCCTTGCCATTCCGGCAAAAGGACGCATCAACCCGATCTTCGGCGGCTGCGTAATCACAGAGATCACATCCCGTCAGGTCCGCATCCGGCACACGGGCCTGGCCGAGCACGGTCTTGGCGCATCACCTCCTGCGCGGCATCCTCAGCACCGCCGTTGCCGGTGAGCTGATCAAGAAGGCGGGCGTGGAGCGCCCGGTCCTCACGGTGCCGATGGACTTCGCGCTGGCGGATGCGATGCCGCGCCTTGGTGCTCCTGGCCACTTGTGGCAGGCGATGGCTCGGCGGGTGCGCCCGTACCCAGCGACCGAGGAGCAAGATCACCTGTTCTGACACGACGCTGAGAATCAACCCAGAAAACAATCAGGGCCCAGATCCGGAAACCGTCCATGACCTGGGCATTCGTAAGCGGAGCGGACGACGGGAATCGAACCCGCGCTGTCGGCTTGGGAGTCGACTGCTGGTGTCGGTGGGCTGAGCTGGGGAAACGGGGGCGCAGGTAGATGGGGTGTACTTCCCCGTGAGTCTCCGCGAGCGATCGGGGCTCCCCGCCTGTTCTGGCACGCATTTGACTGAGTAACCAAGATCGAGGAGCGGACGGGGCTGGTGCTCATCCTCGCCGCGAGTTACCATCGAGTGCATATACTATTGATGGTATTCCTCGGTGGGAGATCGACCTGGAGCCGGAGGTGGAGTCTTGGCTGGACGGACTTTCCTTTCCGCTCTACCAGAGGGTTATGCGGAATGTAGACGACTACCTCGTCACCGGTGGCATCCCTGATGGGGATCACGTGAAGAAGCTGAAGGATGCCGAAGGTGTGCACGAGCTGCGTGTTTCTCTCGACCGTACGACCTGGCGGTTGACCTTCTGGAAGCCGGCCAACGAGGTGATCGTGGTCCTGACGGTCTTCCGCAAGACACAGGATGGGACGCAGACCGCCGACATCGCCCGAGCGATCGCTGCTAAGAAGCGGTGTGAGGCAGAGCACGACCTGACCACCACGCACGTGTTCGAGAGGAGCGCATGATGGGTCACAGCCGTTGGGAAACTTACAAGGCGAAGCGTCTGCGCGCGATGGAAGCGGATGCGCAGCCCCACCCCGAATACGAGCAGGCAGGCCGCGACCTGGAACTCGGAGACCAGCTGCGCGAGATCCGTAAGCGCCGAGGTCTGTCTCAGAAGGTCGTAGCGGAACGCTCCGGGATGTCCCAACCCGCCCTGTCTCGCATCGAGGGAGGAGGCGGCATTCCGGATATAGCGACACTGCTGCGTCTCGGTGCGGCAATGGGGGTTCGGTTCCGCGTCGAGCTCATCGTCGACGACGACACCACTGAAATCGAGCCTCTAACGGTGCATCACCGACAGCTCATGACCGCATAAGTTGCAGGCAGCCATATCGAGGCACAGTCCGTAGGCTTCCGCTGTTCCTTCCACGGTAGCGGTCTTCGACCGCGACAGGTTTGCCCCGAAGTTGTCAGCACCAGAGGAACGAGGAAGGCCCAGCTCTAGATCACATTCTTGAGCTGGGTCTTTGACGTTAGGGCGGGTAACAGGATCTCGGACCCGCGCTGTCAGCTTGGGAGTCGGCTGTGACCTTGAGGGATTGAGCTGGGAAAACAGGGGTGCAGGTAGGTAGGGAAGGGTTCTCTGTGAGTTCCCTTGAGCGACCGAGGTTTCCTACCTGTCCTGGCGCGGATCTGGCACGCGATCAAGTTTGCGAGGCTGGACAGATGCCCCGGTGTAGGACGCGATCAACGGATTCCTTCCAGTAAGTCACCAAACATAGTTGATCTCTAAGTGGGACGAAGTGTTCAAGCCTTGCGAGGTGTGAAAGTTTTATTATATGGATAAAAGAAACTTATTTTGCAAATAGGGCATTCCATCTCATTGGTGGAGGTGTGGGGGATTTTTTGAAATGCCGTGTATGACCAAGAGGTCGTGTGCATCCCCTCTCTGGAGGAGGGGTGGATGATCATTTCCATCGAAAACATTGACCCAGGGCGCACCCGGGAACTACTCCGCCGTAACGGAAGGAACCGCCGTCTAGACAAGGGCACCGTGGATCGGTATGCGGAGGCTATGCGGCGCGGCGAATGACAGCTGAGTCATCAAGGGTAAGAGACGACGCGCTGGTCTCCCAGTTCCACCGCGTAGCCCAAGGCTTTGGAGGTCCGGTTCGAAGAGGTTGCGTTGGCGGTGACGGTGCGGGCATGTGGAAATTGAGGTGCCAGAACCGGGCACGCACCCCTAACTTCGGCCCCATGCGCCGCGAATCCGCCCTGTTGAACGTCATCGATGTGGAAGCCACCTGCTGGGACGGACAGCCGCCGCCCGGTTCTGTGAACGAGATCATCGAGATTGGTCTCACCGTCGTGGACCTGTCGGTACGGCGCCGCGTGTCCCGGCATCGTGTCTTGGTACGTCCTGTCCGGTCGGCGGTGAGTGACTTCTGCACCGAACTGACCGGCCTGACGCAGGCCGAGGTGGAACAGGGCGTCACCTTCGCCGAGGCATGCCGGATCCTCGTCGAGGAGTACGAGGCCGGGAGGCGTCCCTGGGCGAGCTGGGGAGAGTACGACCGTCGGCAATTTGCTCGGCAGAGTCAGGCCGACGGGGTGGCCTACCCGTTCGGCTATCCAACGGAACGCACCCACACCAACGCCAAGGCCGTATTCGCCGCGGCGTACGGGCTGCGCAAGAAACCCGGCATGGACCACGCTCTACAGATCGCCGGGCTGCCGCTCGAAGGACGCCATCACCGCGGCGAGGACGACGCGTGGAACATCGCGGCACTCGTTCTCGACCTGTTGGGCCGCGGGGCGTGGCCGGTCACGGCCACAGTCGTCTAGAGAAGCGCCTCGACCTGACACCGAGCCCAAAGACGCATCGGTGACCATCGGGCCGCCCAAGTCCGCTGCCGGGCCGTACGGTGGCCCTGCCCGAGCGAAGCTTCACACCCACGTGGACAAGTACGCGGCTGTCGGCCTTCACCCGGTCGTGGGCCAGGAAGCTCAAGAAGGGGCCTGACCGGAGCCCCTTCCATGATTTGCGTCACACGGACAACGGTTCGCCTCCCAGCCGGGTGCGACGCTGCGGGAACTGAGGAACCGTATGAGCCGCTTGACCACCCAGGCCACGCTCATCTACCCGCACCGAGGGAGACCGCCGATGGTACGGGCATGCTCGCTCAGGAGGTCCTCTACGAGAGAGGCCGGGAGGGATCAGACACGGAGGCCGGACAGATCGAAAATGGGATGCCCGGGATTTTCCGGGCAGTCGGCCTGTGGGCTGAGCCTGTGCGGCTCGTGGATGCTCGGCGAGTGCCTCAAGGGGTGTGCGGTAGCCGAGCGCCGGGTGCGGGTGCCGCCGGTTGCAGAAGCCCTCGATGGAGCGGATGACCTGCTGCCTGGCCTTGGCGCGGGTGGTGAGGACGAACCGGTCCGGTCACTCGGTTTTGATCGCGGTGAAGAACGATTCGGCCATCGCGTTGTCGTGGCGGACGCCGGTGCGGCCGGCCGGGCGGTGGATCCGCCGGTTGGCGCAGTATCGGCCGGAGGCGTCGCTGGTGTGGTTCGAGCCGTGATCGGTGGGGAAGACGGCGTCCGGCTCGGCTCGGCCGGTGTCGATCGCCATGCGCGGGGCGTCTTTGACCCGTTCGGTGCGGTAGTGGCCGGCCATCGCCCAGCCGATGACGGCCTTGCTGTGGCGGTCGATGACGGTGGCCGGGTGGACGAACCCTTCCCGGGTGCGGATATGGGCGATGTCGCCCACCGGTTTGGTCCCGGGCCGGGGCGCGGTGAAGTCCCGGCGGGCCAGATCGGGGATGCCGCGGAAGTCGCCCTGCTGGGTGGTGGCCGGCCGGAGCGCCCGCGCCTGGACCGGGGTCGGTTCCGGCTCGCGCATCAGCGCCAGGACCGGTTCCGCCGAGTAGTGCTGCCCGGTTCGGGGCGGTGCGGCGTGCACGCGGCGGTGGCCGTAGGTCTGGTGGCTGCCGGAGAGGCGCATGTTGAGGTGCTCGCGTCGCTGGGCGGTGGGCGGGGCGGGCCGTCGGCGCCATTCGTGGTGGCCCGAGCGGGACACCTGTGGTCATCGACACATCCGGACGATGCCGTGGCTGGCCTTCTGCACGTCGATCAGCTCGTATGTGGCGAGCGTCATCGCGTCTCGGCGACGAGGAAGGCGGCTGCTTTTTTCAGGAACGTCGGCTTCTCGCGCCGTTCGGCGTTCTCGCGTTCCGGTGCGCGGATCCGGGCGCGTTCCGGCCCGGACAGCGGTTGCCCGGCGTCGGGGTGGATGGTTTTGTGCATGTTGACCCGGCTACTGAAGGCGGTGGGGTTCATGCCGGACTCGCGGGCCATTGAGGCGACCGTGCGGGGGCCGTCCAGCATCATGCGGGCGGCTTCCTTCTTGAACTCGGGCGAGAACCGCCTGCGACGTCGCGTCGCGTACTTACCTCTTCCAGGCTCTCTGTCAGGTTATGCGCCTGACTGTCTGGAAGTCGTTGAGCACCCCAGAGGACATTCTCGGCTTTGCCTACTTCCGCAACTCGGGCGGCTTGCGCATCGAGATCCAGAACATCAACGACGAGCCGGCCATGGATGCCTGGCTTCGTGGCAAGCCGCTCTGGGCCGACTGGTTCGCTAAGCTTCAGTAGGACATTGCGGACTTCGTTGGCTCGTCGCAGCGGTCAGCCGACGTCGGCCGCCGCGCTGCATTTCTTGTCGTTTCCTTCTACCGCTCGTCTCCCAGGCCGTCGTGGAAACCACAAATCAATGACCAGAAACCTGCGGTTGCAGCCATGAATTGTGACGTGCCCCACGTCTGCTTTCGATGAAACTGGAGGCACTCCCGGCCGACTCGCCACGGCTGTCAGAGGAATGCGTCATGACACCCCTTGTGCCGATCTCAAAACCAAAGTCAGGCAGCGACCTGCTGTTCAGCTCCCTGACGGGCACCGCTGCGCAAGGCCGGATCGCAGGATGTGCCGTTCTACCCGCAGCTCCACAGCAGTATCGCGGCGAACCTCTCACCGGAGCAGCATTCTTGGCGCAGAACCCGGCCAGCCGATTCTCGGTCAGCGAGGCCGCCGAGGCGGCGGTGCGGACGATGGTGAACGCGGCGGCCTTGCGACCGTCCCGGTCGAGTACGCATGCGGCGTGCTCGGTGGACGCCCAGTCGATCCCGGCGAAGAACAGTGGCGACCACTCTGTGATCTTCCTGCTTGTGGTGCACGGCAGGAGCCAGGCGGAGGCGGGGGAACCGGCAGCGGAGTGGTCACTGACCGGCGCTCTGTGGCGCGGCCCTTCGCCATCGCTTCGCGGTTCTCGGGAAGCAGGGGGCGGCGGCATGAGGGCCCACGAGGAGCGACCGACATAGGTCGTCGCTTCGGCTTCGCCTGGTTCCCATCACAAGCCCTGTCGGAGAGCCTGCACAGAAGAGGGTGCACCCGTGACCAACACATCCGATCTCGTTCACCTCGACCCTGCGGACCCCGCCTTCGCCGCAGACCGCTACGCGGCCTATCGGAGCATCCGAGACATCTCACCGGTCATGCGCACTGTCGTGCACGGGCAGGACTCCTGGCTGGTGACCGGCTTCGCCGAGGTCGAGAAGACGCTCAAGTTCCCGACGAACACCGTGCAGCCACGCCCCGGAGAGCACCCGGCACACATCGGCGAGGGCCCCGCATCCGAGTTCTACCGGCTGTCGATGCCGTCCACCGACGCCCCCGCACACACCCGCCTGCGCAAGCTCGTGGCTCCGGCGTTCCAACCGCGGGCTGTGACCCGAATGCGATCCTGGGTGGAGGAGCTCATCATCGCCGGCCTCGACGAGCTTTCCCAGCACGACGGCGAGGTCGACTTCGTAAACGACTTCGCGATGAAGGTCCCAGCGCGGATCGCCTGCCGGCTGCTGCACGCTCCCATGGAAGACGCGGGAACCGTCCTGCAGCGGGTGCCGGCCCTGAACGCCATCTTCAGCCAAAGCGACCTCACCTCGGAGCAGCTCGCCGAGGCCGATGAGGTCGCACAGTTCTACTTCGACTACATCGGCGACATCGTCGACACGCTTCGCGGCAAGGTCGGCGACGACGACGCCGTAGGCGCTCTCATCAACGCGGAAGCGGCCGGGGACCGCCTCTCTCGAAACGAGCTCGTGGTCACCCTGGTCGGCTTCTTCATCGCCAGCTACCACACGACGATGGTGGCGATGACCAACGTGGTCAACTCCACCGCCCGCTTCCCCGACCAGTACCGGCTCCTTGCCGGTGACCCGACCCTGGCCGCTGCGGCCTGGGAGGAGAACCTGCGGTTCGACACGCCCATCCACTTTCTCTGGCGTTACGCCGGCGAAGGACTGGAGCTCGACGGCACGCCTATCCCGCAGGGGTCGCACCTGCTGCTCGGCCTGGCCGCGGCGAACCGTGACCCGCGCCGCTTCGACAACCCTGACGTCTTCGACCTTTCACGCCCCGACAACCGCCACCTCTCGTTCACGGCCGGCAGCCACTACTGCATCGGAGCACCGCTCTCCCGGCTCGAAGGCGACATTCTTCTGCGCGAGCTTCCGAAGCGCCTCCCGAACCTTGAGGTGCTGGAGGAGAACCCGCCCCGGTTCCCGGACCTGATCTTCCCGACCATCACCCGGCTCACCGTCGCTCCGCAGGGTCGCTGATGCGCACCTGGTCGCGCCCGCAGGGAGAAGGTGAAGAGCCGTGGTGAGC
This sequence comes from Streptosporangium sp. NPDC020072, assembly GCF_040631445.1. Taxonomy (NCBI): domain Bacteria; kingdom Bacillati; phylum Actinomycetota; class Actinomycetes; order Streptosporangiales; family Streptosporangiaceae; genus Streptosporangium; species Streptosporangium sp. NPDC020072. The sequence continues at coordinate 171,376 of NZ_JBEYAB010000012.1, forward strand.
AGGCGCTCAGGTGCGAATACGCAGGCACGTCGGCTTGCCGCGAGCACCCCCTGCTCGTGCAGATCGCTCGCTCCAAGAGCTCCGCCACGTTCTGCCCTACGGGTCCCCGGCTCGTCACCCCGGACGAGTTCGACCCGAGCGATGCCCGCCTTCGGCTCCGGGCCAACGGCGAGCTTCGACAGGACAGCACCACTGTCGGCATGGTGGCCGATGTCGCCGGACTCATCTCCTCGGTCAGCGCATCGATCGCACCGCGGCCGGGGGACATCCAGCTGACCGGCACGCCCCCGGGGCGCGGCTTCCAGCTGGACCCGCCCAGCTACCTCACCGACGGCGACATCGTCGAAGCGACCATCGACGGACTCGGACACACGCGCACCCACGACGCCACCGTTGCCGCGGTCTGAGACACCACGCTCAGAAAGGAACTCACCTTGCCTTTGGTGACTTACCGCGGGCCGGATGGGGAAACCACCATCGACGTTCCCCCCGGCACCCGGCTGATGCAAGCCGCAATCGACGGCGACGTCGACGGCATCATCGGCGAGTGCGGCGGAAACGTGATGTGCGCTACCTGTCACGTCTACGTCGGGGCGTCCGACGTCGACGTTTTCCCGCCGATGAGCGCCGACGAGGATGAGATGCTCACCTGCACCAAGGCGGAACGGCGCACAACGAGCCGGCTCAGCTGCCAGCTCCCCGCTCCCGCACACGACATCACCGTCGAACTGCCGGAGGACCAGTGATGACCGGCGCACCGATCACCATCGTGGGCGCCGGTTCACACCGCGCTCCTCCTGCGAGACGAAGGCGTCGAGGAGCCGATCATCTTGGTGGACACACTCCCCGGCCCATCGGCCACCACTGTCGAAGGCGTTCCCAACGGAGGACTCGGACCCGAAGCTGGAGTTCCGACGCGCAACATCACCCTGGTCAGCGACCACGTCACCGGCATCGATCGAGAGGCGTTCCGGGCGCTCTTCGCCGAGGGCGCCTCGCTCGCCTACAGCCACTGGAGGTGAGGATGGGGGCCTCCTGGAGTCGGCTGAGCAAGTACGGTCCCACTTCTTCCGGCGAAGACGGTGAGCATGTCGCGGACATTCGGTTTGGCGCAGGCGCGCAGCAGGGCGAGCTCCTGCTCAGTGAGAAAAATCATCTCGTCGCCCTCACCGTCGTCCAGCCGGGGCAGGCGGGTACGGGCGGCGGGGTTGGAGACACGGATGGGCGGGGTGGCCTCGACCGCTCCCTGCAGGATGGCGTACAGCAGGCCGTGCAGGTTCTGGATCGTCTTGGGCGCCAGCGGCCGTCGCAGCCACGCGCGGGGGTTGCCCGGGTCGGGGATGCCTCGGTGGAGGTCGTTCACCCAGGCGGACGCGGTCGTCCGGTCGAAGGCCGGGCTTTCGTCGCGCAGGTCCAGGCCGCCGAAGGTCGGCACGATGTGGTTTTTGAGGTCACGCTCGTAGTCGTGGCGGGTGCGTTCTTCTATGCCGGATAGATTCACCACGAACCGCTGGGTGTATTCGGCGAAGAGAACGGGGTCGGCCTTGACGGGCTGCTCCTCGGGTGGGGGTGCCCAGCCGAAGCCGCGGATCCAGTTCTCGGGCCAGTGGTGCCCGCATGCTTCCACAGCCAGTTTGAAGGTGAGGGCGGCTGCCTTCTGGTCGAAGGACTCCGATTGCCAGGTGCCGGTTCTGGCGCCGCCAAGTCGCCAGTGAACTCGGTAGGTCTTGGTTTTCCTGTCCTTGCGGACGCGGGTCTCTACGCGTGCCATGGGGCCAGTTTCAGCTGGTCATAGGGCATGCCAAAGGAAATTCAGAAGATCGTTCGGCGGGTGTGAGCCCATGGTGAGCCCATAAAGATCAAAAGCCTGACCGGTGATCAAGGGATCGCCTGGTCAGGCTCGGTGGAGAAGTGGAGCGGGTGACGGGAATCGAACCCGCGCTGTCAGTTTGGGAACTGCGTCGATCATGAGTCGTTGGGGCGCCGAGCTGGGTGGAGGGTAGGTCATGAGTAACCGCGGTTGCCCCCTCGTCACCCCTACCAATGGCCCGCCAATCCGGTCCCAGCCCTACCTTCTGTTTGGCGATCAGCCGATCGTAATCGGACGCTCGAAAAATGTCTCCAGTACGACGATCGCCTGCGTACTGGAGACGCCGGGAATGTCGTAGATCCGCCGGAGTACGTCCTGCAACTGCTCAGTTGTCGGGGTACGGACCTTAAGCAAAACCGAGGCGGCACCGGCGATGACGTGCGCTTCTTGTACCTCAGGCAGGGCGGCGAAGGCCGCTGCCGTATCGCCCATCCAGGCGTTCGAGTTGACCATGACGTAGGACAGAACCTCCAGGCCCAGGGCTTTTGGATCCACATCCACGGTCGTGGCGCGGATCGCTCCCCGCTCGCGCAACTTCCGCACTCGCTCGTGAACGGCGCCCGCGGACAGGCCGACACTCTGCCCCAGCGCGGCGTAGGACTGTGTCGCGTCTCGCTGCAACTGTGCGATCAGCACATGATCGTTTTGATCCATGTTCACTCCGGTCTCGGCATAGCTTGATACTGTTCAGTGATAGTACGCTATGACTGAAGGAAATTTGATGACGAGTCGATTCAAGGCGGAATTCCTGACGCTCGACGAGCGGTTCGCGGGTTACGACGGAGACACTCATGTCGAGGTGCTCCACGGCGGAAGCAGGAAGACCGAAGGACCTGCCTACTTCCCGGCCGGCCGCTACCTGCTGTGGAGCGACATCCCCAATGACCGCCTACTGCGCTGGGACGAGACCACCGGCGCGGTCGGGGTCTTCCGCCAGCCGTCAGGCAACGCCAACGGCAACACCGTCGATCGTGAAGGGCGGCTGATCACCTGCGAGCAGGGCGCCCGCCGGGTCACACGGACCGAGCACAACGGCGCCATCACCGTCCTGGCCGACAACTACCGGGGCAAGAAGCTCAACAGCCCCAACGACATCGTGGTCAAGTCGGACGGCTCCATCTGGTTCACCGATCCCCGGTATGGAATCACCGGCTACTACGAGGGCACACCTGCCGAGAGTGAGATCGGCGCGGACCACCTCTATCGTCTCGACCCCGACACCGGGGAACTGACCGTCGTCGCCGACGACTTCGTCCGCCCCAACGGCCTGGCCTTCTCCCTCGACGAGTCACAGCTCTACGTCGTCGACACCCGCAAGCGGCACCTGCGGGTGTTCGACGTCACCGGCGACAGTCTGAAGGGTGGCCGGGTGTTCGCGGAGGCATGGTTCGACGGCATACGGCTCGACTGCTACGGCCGGATCTGGGCCGCGGCCCTCGACGGGCTGCACTGTTACGACCCGGACGGCACGTTGATCGGCAAGCTGCCGCTGCCCGAGGCAGCCAGCAACCTGACCTTTGGCGGAATCAAGCGAAACAACCTGTTCATCACCAACTCGGCCGGAGATCTCTACTCCATCCGCGTGACCTTCGCAGGCGCGAAATGAAGCCTCCCCCAGGGCCCCGGCGAGTCTGTGATTTATCACCGTAGCCTTTTGAAGCGATTCCGAGCGGCGGGTCTAACACGCGGCATGACGCGGCGAAACTGCCGAAGGCTCTCATTTGTGCCGGTGAGGGTCAGCAGGTACAGGCGGAAGACCACGCCGCGGTCGTACTGTAGGTCGGCAGAAACACCAGCTCGGCGTCGTTGGCGGCGGCCCAGGCTTTGACCTGGGGATGCTTGTGCGGCGAGTAGTTGTCCACGATCAGATAGAGGGTGCCGCCGGGCCAGTGCTCGCGCAGGGACGTGCAGAACGACAGGAACTCCCGCCAGCGCTTGCGCTTACGGATCCGGTAGTAGAGCTTCCCGGTGGCCAGGTCCAGGGCGCGGAGCAGGTGCATGACCCCGCCGTAGCGGTTGTAGGTGGCCCGCAGGCGGCGGGGATCCTTGCCCGGCCGCCAGGCCTTGCCCTTGCGGGGCTGCAGATTCAAGGGGCCGAACTCATCCACGCAGATCACCCGCCCGTCCTTGGGCGGGGCATCGTAGAGGGCCAGGACACGCTGCACCTTGGCGACGAAGTCCGCATCGTTGCTGCTCTTCCACGTCGTGGTGCTCTGCCATGACACCTTGCCGGCCTTGAGGATCCGCGCCACGTGCTGGCGGCTGATCGAGGTCACCAGCCGTACCTCGACCAGGTGAGCGGCGCGCTCCAGGTGGAGAAGGCGGTGATGCCCCACTCGGCGGGGGTCGTCCGGGCGATCAGGCAGATGCGCTCGCGCACCCACTCACTGATCCTCCGTGGACGGCCCCCTTTCCATTTTGGGTCCAGGGCATCAAACTCCCGCTCGTTGAACGCGTGCACCACCTGGCGCACGTAGTCGTCGCTGACCTGCATCAATGCCTTGATGGCGGAAGCGGATTGCCCTTGCGCGGACATCAGCACCACGATCGCCCGCCGCAATTTCACCGGATCCTTGGCCGAGTGGGTGATCCTTTGCAGGCGCCGTCCCTCCTCCATCGTCAACGCACGGACGAACACCTCGGGCTTACGCGCCACGACCACCTCCCAGAACGACTCCGGGACCAGGCTTCCGGGCTCACCCCGTCAGATCAAATGCCCAGCAACGTTCGGAGACGAGCCACTGGCACCCAAGCAGGCAACGGTCCAGAAGCGGCAACGACTACGACGACGAGCAGAGATAAGAAAGTAATTAGACTTCCCCGCCCGGCCGCCTTAACCGCCTTTTCCCGCACGTCACCCATCCTGTATTCAAAATTCTGCACTTGATTTTTCTTGTGCTGCATGTGTAGATATTAATTCGTTTACTCTGTCGCGGGTCTCGTTGGCTGACCTCGGTATGTGATGTGCACCCTGGCCCACTAGCACGTCTACTTACCTGGACCAACGACTCCTCAGTCTTCCTAGAACGAGCTGGTGCAGGGTGAGCTGCAACCTGTACATACTTGCTTGCCGGGCGCACGATTATGAGAGCCCTTTGAGGCAAGGCCCCTTGAACGCGACGTCCTTCGAATCATGATGCTGCGGATTAAAAGTGGATGGCCCTTTCATGGGTCAAGGACGCGTTGACCCGCATGTGATCACTAAATCTCCTTCGACTGCGGCGAGGTCATTCCGTGTATGCTCCGGATCTTGCTCTGTATGACGGCCAGGAGGGGGCCGGTCTGTGGTGGGTGCTGATTCAGTAGCGGTCGTCAGGCCAGTGAGGATCCGTCCAGCGGGCGAGGTCGGTAAGTCCGAGCAGTCGTATCCGGTGGAGCAACTCCGCGGGAGCGTTCGCGGCCTGGAGCCGGGCAGGGGCGTGACGGATCAGCCAGGCCGTCAACTCGGTACGCATCTCTTCCTCGTTGCTCCAGCTCTGCCACGGGAGCTGGTCTCCCAGCAGGTCGTACTCCCAGTACGTCACCGCTTCGACCAGGTGGCGGTCGGCCACGGCGCGCGTCTGCGCCTCCCAGGCGTGCAGCCATGGGCTGATTGCGGCGGAGGCCTCGGCACACAGGGCGAGGACTTGGTGGGCGGGCACGGCGGGATCCGAGTCGATGAGAGTGTGGGCCCACCAGGCGTTCAGAAATTCCCGCACCGCTGCTGTCTGATCGGCCGGCCACTGCTGCCACTCTCCACGAGCGAATGAACGCCCGACCTCCTCCATGCCGAAGAGAGGCTCGACGAGGCCGCCGACGAGGGCTCTCGACAGCTGAGGCAGAATGCGGCGCAGCACCGACGCGTGATCGTCCCAATCGGCGGCCTGCCAAGTGCGATGCAGGAGATCAAGGTCCAGCTCCGTGTCCGGCTCCTTCAACCGTGCGAGTTCCTCCGCGCTGCCCCAGTGGCACTCGCAGTTGTGCTCGTTGCGGCGGGCGGTCATGCCACGGAAGGTGACGGCCATACGATTCAACGCGACGTCGAGACGGAATCGTGCGGATGTCTGGTCAAAGTTCATCGCGGGCGTTCGCCTTCAAAGACTCCGGAAGGTCACACCGTCCGAAGATTGTCACCTTAGTGGAATCCAACGGGAGACGGAAACGGCGTTGTCAGCTTGGGAGGTCTCTATCGCGCCTGGCCGCTGAGCTGGGAGGATGCTGTCCTGTGGGGGAGTGGGGTGAGTGACCGTGGTTCCCCGTGAGTCCCCCTTGATCACCCTTCTGACGGGCACGCAACGGGCACAGCCGGAGAGCCCCGCGCGGACGGGACGATCAGGCCCACCCCAGCCACCTACGGTCTTCCGGTCCGTTCTGGCGATCATCCCGGAGCTGAGTGCCCCCGCCGGAGGCTGATCGTCACAGCGCATCACTACAGTCGGGTCATGAGTGACGATCAGAGTGCGCTTGACCGTCTTATCGCTCTGGTTCCCCCGCCCGCTGAGCCGGTCTTCGGCACCGGAAGCTGGGAAGAGCTGACCGCTGACACGGGGGTCAGGTTTCCCGCCGACTACATGGCCTTCATCGAACGCTACGGCCGTTGCGAGTTCGCCCGGTGGATGGCGATCTACGACCCCAGAGAACCGTCCAAGGAAGGCGAGTGGGATCTGGCCTTGTGGGGGGAGGAGTACCGTGACTTGCGTGATGACTCGCCCGAGGATTACCCGCTGGCGATGTGGCCGGAGCCCGGTGGCTTCGTCGCCTGGGGCAGCACGATCGACGGTGAGACGTTCGGGTGGCTGACCGTGGGCGAGCCGGAGGAATGGCCGGTGCTCGTGCTCTACCGCCTTGATCTGGAGTTGGGGCCGGTCTACGAGAGCATGACGGAGTTCCTGCTCGGATGGGCCTCGGGCCTGCGGTACAACGGGCGCGGGGTCGATAACGCTGGTCTGCCGCTGAGGTGTCTTGCCTGGGCTTGAGGTGCGGGCGGCGGCGTGCCGCTGGAGTCGGAGAGTGCGTTGGGTACGGCGAGCGCGCGGTGCGGTTACGGCCCGGGGCGCCGCCGGACGCAACCAACGTCTCAGGAAACAACGAAGGCCCAGATCGGAAATCCATCCCTGACCCGGGCCTTTATGAGTGGAGCGGGTGACGGGAATCGAACCCGCGCTGTCAGCTTGGGAAGCTGATGTTCTGCCATTGAACTACACCCGCAAGCGGCGAACCGCGTCCCCTACTGTAGCGGAAACTTCAGGGTGTCCGCTCACCTGTGGGCCTGCTTTCGGTGGGCATGTGGTTGGTAGGTTGCCTCACGTGCTGCTTTCCGATCGTGACATCCTCACCGAGATCGACTCCGGCAGGGTCAGGCTTGACCCCTTCCAGCCGGAGATGGTCCAGCCGTCGAGCATCGACGTACGGCTGGACCGTTACTTCAGGGTCTTCGAGAACCACAGGTATCCGCACATCGACCCGGCGGTCGAGCAGCCCGACCTGACGCGGATGGTCGAGCCCGAGGGGGACGAGCCCTTCATCCTCCATCCGGGGGAGTTCGTGCTGGCGAGCACCTACGAGGTCGTCACCCTGCCGGACGACATCGCCTCCCGCCTTGAGGGCAAGAGCTCGCTGGGCAGGCTGGGGCTGCTCACCCACTCGACCGCGGGGTTCATCGACCCTGGGTTCAGTGGGCATGTCACGCTTGAGCTCTCCAACGTCGCCACGTTGCCGATCAAGCTCTGGCCCGGCATGAAGATCGGCCAGCTGTGCATGTTCCGGCTCAGCTCGCCGGCCGAGCACCCCTACGGCTCGGAGAAGTACGGCTCGCGCTACCAGGGGCAGCGGGGGCCGACGCCAAGCCGTTCGTATTTGAACTTCCACCGAACGCCTGTCTGAAGGCGAACCTCCGCCCGAAGGTGAATCTCCTGCCTGAAGACGGAGCCCCCTCTGAAGGCGACTTCCCGCCCGAAGGCGAGCTCCTGTCTGAAGACGGACCCGCCTGAAGACGTCCGAAGACGGCCCGCAGCCCGAAGGCGTCCGAAGGTGAGCCCCCCGTTCAAGGGCGAACCGTCGTCCGAGGACGGCCCCCATCTCAGGGGTGATGGAAATCACCTGACGGCTACAAGGCCGACACCTGGGGCGTCGGGGCGGTAACGCACCGATCACCGTCTCCTCGGGCGGCTCCATAGATGACCAGTTTCCACGTAATATGGGTCAAAACCAGCATAACGGTCATCGGAAAGATGCACCCAAGGCTCACTCAACCCGCGTGTTGCCAGGTATACGCCGGGTAGCGACAGCTGGAAGAGTAGGCGTCTAGCGGGTGAAGTTCGCATTTCCGCTGGTAACCCGTACCCTTCTCTGCGGACCATCCCCGCACATCTGGAGAACGACGTGCGCCTGCGTCTCACGCCTAGTGAGGACAGCTACTACGACTTGTTCGCCGACTCGGCGAACAACCTCGTCACAGCGTCCCGACTGCTGGTAGAGATCATCAGCGACGGGTCGGACAGGGAAGCCCTGGCCGAGAAAATGCGCGCTTGTGAGCACGCCGGTGACGAGCGTACTCACGCGATCATGAACCGGCTCAACGAGAGCTTCATCACTCCCTTCGACCGTGAGGACATCTACCGCCTCGCCTCGAACCTCGACGACGTGATGGACTACATGGAGGCCGCGGCCGACCTCATCGTCCTCTACCAGATCGACCACCTCCCCAAGGAGGTCGTCCGTCAGGTCGAGGTCCTGGAACGTGCCGCGGAGCTCACGGCGGAAGCCATGCCCCGGTTGCGTTCGATGCGAAACCTGAACGAGTACTGGATCGAGATCAACCGGCTGGAGAACCAGGGAGACCAGGTCTACCGCCGCCTGCTCGCCAAACTCTTCGGCGGCGAGTACGACGCGTTGACCGTCCTGAAGATGAAGGAGGTCATCGATCAGCTTGAGATGGCCGCCGACGCCTTCGAGCACGTGGCCAACACGATCGAGTCGATCGCGGTCAAGGAAAGCTAAGTGGACCTCACGCTCGCACTCGTCATCGGCGTGGTGGTCGTGGCGTTGGCGTTCGACTACACCAACGGTTTCCACGACGCGGCGAACGCGATCGCGACCTCGGTCTCGACGCGTGCGCTGACGCCGAGGGCGGCCCTCTTCATGGCCGCCGCGATGAACTTCCTGGGCGCCCATCTCGGCACACAGGTGGCGGCGACCGTCGGCAAGGGCATCATCGACGCCCCGAAGGGCACCCACGGTCTGGTGATCGTGGGTTCCGGTCTGATCGGCGCGATCGCCTGGAACCTCATCACGTGGTACTTCGGTCTTCCCTCGTCGAGCAGCCACGCCCTCATCGGGGGCCTGGTCGGCTCGGCGATCGCCTCGTCGAGTGTCGTCCACTGGGACGGCGTCGTGGACAAGGTCGTCATTCCGATGATCCTGTCGCCGGTGCTCGGGTTCTTCCTCGCGGCGATCATCATGATCGCCATCCTATGGGGTTTCCGGCGCTCCCAGCCCGCCAAGACGAACCGGGGCTTCCGGCACGCCCAGACGCTCTCTGCCGCGGCCATGGCCCTCGGCCACGGCCTGCAGGACGCGCAGAAGACCATGGGTGTGATCTTCCTGGCCCTGGTGGTCGGCGGGTTCCAGCACGACGGGGACCCGATCCCGCAGTGGGTCATCCTCTCGGCCGCGACGGCCATCTCGCTGGGCACCTACGCCGGTGGCTGGCGGATCATGCGGACGCTCGGCCGCCGGATCATCGCCCTCACCCCGCCGCAGGGGTTCGCCGCCGAGTCGGCGGCGGCCGCGGTGCTCTACGTCGCGGCTCTGGGCTTCGGCGCTCCCGTCTCGACCACCCACACGATCACCAGCGCGATCATGGGCGTGGGCGCAACCAAGCGCCTGTCGGCCGTGCGCTGGGGGGTGGCGGGCAACATCGTGACCGCCTGGGTTCTCACGATCCCGGCGGCGGCACTGGTCGCGGCGCTGTCCTACTACGCGCTGCACTGGATGGTGGAGTAGGCGCGGGGCGCCCTTCGGCGCCCCGCGACCCCGTCAGAGACGCTGGTACATGACGTCCACATCCCAGCGGGTGAAGCCCAGCCTCTCGTAGAGGCGGACCGCCGCGGTGTTGCTCTCGTCGACGTACAGCATCACCTGGGCCAGCCCCAGGGAGCGCAGGTGCGCCAGGCCCGCCAGGGTGAGCGCCCTGCCCAGGCCGCCGCCCTGTTCGGCGGGGTCGACGCCCACCACGTAGACCTCGCCGATCGGCTCGGGGCCGTCGTGCACCTTGGTCCAGTGGAACCCCGCCAGGCGTGCCGTACCCTCCGCGGGGTCGCGCCGTTCGGCGAGGAAGAAGCCCGCCGGGTCGAACCACGGCTCCCTCTCGCGCAGTCTGAGGTCCTCCAGGGTCCAGGCGCCCTGCTCGGGGTGGTCGGCGAAGGCCCTGGCGTTGAGCGCGACCCAGGCCTCCTCGTCGGCGGAGCCGGGTTCGAAGGCGCGCAGCCGTACGCCTTCGGGGAGTTCGAAGGCGGGGAGTTCGACGGTCAGCGGGCGGCGCATCCGCCACAGCGACCTGACCCTGGTGAAGCCCGCGACGGCGGCCAGGGCCTCGGCCCCGGGATGCCCCCCGTGCGCCCACACGCGCAGGCGCCCTTCCGTCTCCTCCAGTACGGCCAGCAGCAGGCGACGCCCGTGACCTCGCCGCCGGAAGGCGGGGTGGACGACGAGCTCCCCACCCGGGGCGGTCGAGTCGGTCAGGTCCACGTGCGCGTAACCGGCCAGGTCGTCCCCGGCGTACAGCAGCACGGAACGCGTCCTCTCACCGCCGTGGCGCAGCTGCAGCAGCGCCTGTTCGTTGAGCGGTCCCACGCCGTCCGCCTCCGTCGCGGCCTCGGCCATCGCCAGGACGGCGGCCACCTGAGAATCGGAGAGTCGTTCCCTGTGTTCCACGCGCACGTTCATGTTCTGGACTTTATGCGCAGTGGCATTTCAACCGGTGGTCGGGGAGCGGCAAAAGCCGCCACCATTAGGGACGGTTAATCGTTACCTCTAGGACATTCCTTGCATAGATCGTCACTTTAATGTCGTGGTTCATGACGTCTCGTACCTTCCAGCGCCTGGCCATGGCCGGGGCTCTCGCCGGAGCGGGCCTCATGCTCGCGATGGGCCCGGCGACCGCGGCGGCCCAGGGAAGCGCGCACAACGCGCACAAGGCTTCCAGGACCGTCCCCGTCCGCCTGCTCTCCCTCAACGACTTCCACGGCAACCTCGAACCGCCGACCGGCTCCTCGGGCCGCATGGTCGACGAGACCGGAGCGACCGTCGAGGCCGGCGGCGCCGCCTACGTGGCCACCCACCTCAAGCAGCTGACCGACGGGAACACCCTGAAGGTCGCCCAGGGAGACCTGATCGGGGCCAGCCCGCTGCTGTCGGCCGCCTACCACGACGAGCCGTCCGTCGAGTTCCTCGGCAAGATCGGCGTCACCGCCTCCGCCGTGGGCAACCACGAGTTCGACGAGGGCTACTCCGAACTGCGGCGCGTCATGTACGGCGGCTGCCACCCGACGGACGGCTGCTCGCCCGCCGGACCCTGGAAGGGCGCGCGCTACAGCTACCTGGGCGCCAACGTGCTCTTCAAGAACCCGGGCGGCGGAGCGGAACGGGAGGCGCTGGCCGCGCTCGGCGGGAAGGACAGCGGGTCCCTGCGCGACCTGCTGGAGGGGTACGGCATCCCGGCTCTGCCGCCGGTGGCCGTCCGCTGGGTCAACGGCGTGCCGGTCGGCTTCATCGGCCTGGTGACCCAGTCCACCCCGGGCATCGTCACCTCCGAGGGCATCAAGGACCTGCGGTTCGTCGACGAGGTCAAGGCCGCCAACGTCGCCTCGAAGCTGCTGAAGCTGGTCGGCGTCAGGGCCCAGGTCGTGCTGGTGCACGAGGGAGACCAGGTCACCCCCGGCAGGTCCCCGGACGCCTGCAGCGCGCAGCCGGGCGCGGGCACCAGGATCGCCACCCAGGTCGACCCCGAGATCGACATGATCCTCAGCGGCCACTCCCACCAGGCCTACCTGTGCCAGGTGACCGACCCGGCGGGCGGCACCCGCCTGTTCAGCCAGGGCGGCTCCTTCGGCCGCGTGATCACCAAGGTCGACTTCCGGGTGGACGTCCGTACCCGTGACGTGGTGCGCTCCTCGGTCGTGGCCGACAACCAGGTGGTGACCCGTACGGTCACCCCGGACCCGGAGATCGCCGCGTTCGTGCAGACCTGGAAGGAGCGCGTCGCGCCGGTGGCCAACAAGCCGATCGGCAGGATCACCGCCGACGTCACCAACGCCGCGGCCCCCTCGGGAGAGTCGTCCCTGGGCAACCTCATCGCCGACGGCCAGCTCGCCGCGTCCAGGAGCGGGGGCGACGCGCGGATCGCCCTGATGAACCCGGGCGGAGTACGGGCGAGCCTCACCTATACGGGTTCCCCGGCGGGGGAGGGCGACGGCGTGGTGACCTACGGCGAGGCGTTCACGGTGCAGCCGTTCAACAACCTCGTGCAGGTGATCACCCTCACCGGTGCCCAGCTGAAGACCGTCCTGGAGCAGCAGTTCCCCGGCGGCCCCAACGCGCAGCCGTTCACCAAGATCCTGCAGCCGTCCTCGAACCTCACCTACACCTACAGCACGGGTGCCGCGTGGGGCTCGAAGGTCTCCGACCTCAAGATCGACGGCGTGGCCGTGACGGACACCCAGAGCATCCGGGTCGCCGTCAACAACTTCCTCGTCGGCGGCGGTGACGCCTTCGCGGAGTTCACCAAGGGCACGGACGTGTGGAGCGGGCCGCTCGACATCGACTCCTTCGCCGCCTACTTCGCGGCGAACCCGACGATCACACCCCCGGCTCCCACCCACATCACCGTCGTTCCCTGACGGCCCGGGGCGTCGCGCGGGATCCGTCGTGGTCCCGCGTGGCGTCCGTCAGTGGTGGGCGGGTTCGCGCTCGTCGGCGGACTCGCCGCCGCGCTCGGGGACGAAACGGTAGCCGACGTTGCGCACGGTGCCGATCAGCGACTCGTACTCGGCGCCGAGCTTGGCGCGCAGCCTCCTGACGTGCACGTCGACGGTCCTGGTGCCGCCGAAGTAGTCGTAGCCCCAGACCTCCTGCAGCAGCTGGGCGCGGGTGAAGACCCGGCCGGGGTGCTGCGCGAGGTACTTCAGCAGCTCGAACTCCTTGAACGTCAGGTCCAGCGCCCGGCCGCGCAGCCGCGCGGTGTAGGTGGCCTCGTCGATCGCCAGGTCACCGCTGCGGATCTCGTCGGGGACCTCCTCGGCGGCGGACAGGTCGAGCCTGCCGACGGCCATCCGCAGCCGGGCCTCGACCTCGGCGGGGCCCGCGCCGTCCAGCAGGACGTCGTCGACGCCCCACTCGGCGGTCATGGCGGCCAGGCCGCCCTCGGTGACGATGACCAGCAACGGGCAGGTGATGCCCGTGGTCCGCAGCAGCCTGCACAGTCCCTTGGCGTGGGCCAGCTCACGGCGCGCGTCGACGAGTACGGCGTCGGCGGGCGGGATGTCGATCAGCGCCGAGGCCTCCGCGGGGGCGACCCGCACCGAGTGCAGGAGCAGTCCCAGCGCCGGGAGCACCTCTGAGGAGGGCTCAAGGGCGTTGGTGAGCAGCAGGAGATTGCTCACGGTGCCTCCTTCCCGCGTCGTGCCGGCTGCTGGCCGTACAAACACGTAAGGACCCGGGGGCTACGTCGCCCAGGTCCCGTGTAGGTGAGGATAGCCGACGTGGCTGAGGCGTCCATGGAGTGTCCAGCTGATGAACACGGTTCACCTCGTGGATTCACGGTAACAGGATGATGACCCAGTGTGTATGGGAGGGGTTGGTCGGACCATGGCGAGAGGAACGATTCGCTACTGGGCGGCGGCGAAGGAGGCCTCGGGGGTCGCGGAGGAGCCCTTCGAGGCCGGGACACTGGCCGAACTGCTCGCGGAGGTCACCCGGGGACGCGCGGAGCTGGCCAGGGTGGTCGGGCGTTCGTCCTTCCTGGTCGACGGCCATCCGGTCGGCAGGCGGGCGCACGAGACGGTCGTCCTCGCCGACGGTGTGACGGTCGAGGTGCTGCCGCCGTTCGCCGGTGGGTGATCGGATCCGGCGGTTGGTGAGGTGTTTTGCGAAGAATTGCCGGGGGATGTGCTGCGATGGCACTCTGGCCGGACCGGGGCACTGAACCGAGGCACTGAGAGGCCCTGAGTCGAGACACCGGGTCGAGGCACCGAACGGGGAGTCAGATGCGCAGGCTGGTCGCTTTCCTGGTTTTGCTGCTCGTTCTGTTCGCGATCCTGGACCGGGTGGCCGTGGCCGGGGCGCAGCGGGAGATCGCCCGGCAGGCGACCGCGAGATACGACCTGGACAGATCGCCGGAGGTGAGCATCCTCGGCATCCCGTTCCTCACGCAGGCGGTCGCCGGGCGCTACGACGAGGTCGAGGTCGCGGCGGGCCCGATGGTCCTGAACGGGCTGCGCCTGTCCAGTGTCGACTTCACCCTCCACGACGTCACCGCCCCGCTGTCGGACCTGCTGTTCAACTCGGAGCGGGCCGACATCCGCGCCGGACGGGTCGAGGGGACCGTGGAGGTCCCGCTGCAGGTCCTGAACCAGAGGGCGCCGCGCGGGATCAAGGTCGCGGTCGACGGCGACACCCTGACGGTCAACGGGGAGGTCACGGTGCTCGGCCAGAAGGTCCCGGTCAAGGCCGACCTGAAGATCGGCGTCTCCGCGGGGGAGATCCGGTTCACCCCGGAGAAGGTCACGGTCGGCGGCGGCATCCCGGTGCCCAACCCGGAGCGGTTCATCGACTACCGCATCCCGGTCAAGAACCTGCCGTTCGGCGTGAAGATCACTGGCGTGCGCGTCGTGCCCCAGGGGATACGGGTCTCCGGTGAGGCGACCGACGTTCCCCTGCACGGCTGAGGACGCGCTCTCCCGGGTGGGCGACGTATGACTGAACCGAAGCGCCGCGCCGTACGTCGTGAGGGTGTGAGCCAAGCCGGAACCGCCGACGAGCAGCTCGTCAGAGCGCTCTTCGACGAGCATGGCGGCCCACTCTACGGTTACGTTCTGCGGCTGACGGGTGACCCGGGGAGAGCGGAGGATGTCGTGCAGGAGACGCTGCTGCGGGCGTGGCGGCACCCTGACGCGCTCAGCGGGAAGCCCATCCGCGCGTGGCTGTTCACGGTGGCCCGCAACCTCGTCGTCGACCAGCACCGGGCGCGCAAGGCGCGTCCGCCGGAGATGGGGGACGAGGCGCTGGCCGTCGTGCCCGCCGACGACGAGCTCGAACGGGCCGTCGAGTCGTGGGCGGTCGCCGAGGCGCTGGCCACGTTGAGGCCGGAGCACCGCGAGGTGCTCGCCGAGGTCTACTACCAGGGGAAGTCGGTAAAGGAAGCCGCCGAGGCGCTCGGTATCCCCGCCGGAACGGTGAAGTCGCGCACGTATTACGCGCTTCGGGCGCTCAAGCTGGCGCTGGAGGAGCGGGGGCTCGCGCCATGATGATGACCTGTGACGACGTGCGGATGTCGCTCGGGGTGTACGTGCTCGGGGCGCTCGAACCGGAGGAGTGCGTGCTCGTCGAGGCGCACCTGGCCGAGTGCGAGGGCTGCCGCGCGGAGTTCGAGGAGCTGACGGGGGTCGCGGCCTTCCTGGAGAAGGTGTCCCAGGAGGACGCGGCGCAGGCGGTCAGCCCGCCGCACGCCGTACTCGACCGGCTGCTGAGCGCGCGGGTCAGACGGCGCAGGCTGAGCAGGGTGCTGCTTTCGCTGGCGGCCTCCGTGCTGGTCGTCGGCCTGGGCGGGACCATGTGGTCGGCCATGCGCCCGGCTCAGGACGGTGCCTCCTCGGAGGCGCTGCCCGCGGCGGTCTCGGCCTCGGCGGGCGGTGAGAGCGGGCAGCTGTCCAAGGCGATGAAGGACGACGGGGGGCAGGGGTACGCCACCGTGCCCTCGGAGGCGCCCTCGAACGAGAACTCCCAGGACGCCCGGATCTTCTCGGACGTCCCGGAGAGGCGCCGGACGGTCAAGGGGGACAACGGCCCCGTCCACGTCACGGTGAGCATGGCCGAGGGGGAGGGCACCACGACCGTCAAGGTCGTCGTCTCCGGGATCGCCAAGGGCACCCCGTGCAGGCTCGACGTGGTCGGTGCGGACGGCCGGCGGCAGACGGCGGCCAACTGGGTGGTCAACAAGGCCGCCTACGACCGCTCCGGCCCCTTCCAGGGAAGCACCACGATCCCGTTCGGGACCGTCACCAGGGTCGAGGTCACCACGGCACAGGGCCGCGTGCTGGTCGGCGTGGCCGTTCCCTGACCGGATTCCGCCGCTCCGGCCCGGGTTCGGGCCGGCCGCGGGGAATGGCCGGTCGCGGGCGCGTGTTGTCGTGCTCCGTGACCGGATTGGCAGTGGTACTCGTCACGCTGGCCCTGGCCACGCTGGTCGGCGTGATCGTACGGCGGCGCGACGGCGTGCCGCGTGAGGTTGGGGGCGACGTGGAGCGGCTGACGTCCGGTGATCTCGGAGTCCCCCTGGGAGAGCGGGCGACGCTGGTGCAGTTCTCCAGCGCCTTCTGCCAGCCCTGCCGGGCGACCCGCAGGGTGTTGTCCGAGGTGACGGCGATGGTGGCCGGGGTGGCGCACGTGGAGATCGACGCCGAGTCCCGCCTCGATCTCGTCCGTTCGCTGAACGTCCTGCGAACCCCGACCGTACTGATCCTTGACGCGTCAGGACGTGTTGTGAAACGTGCCTCCGGGCAGCCACGTAAGGCCGACGTGATCGGGGCGCTCGGCCTCGCCGTCGGCGAATGAACAGGCAAATATCATTCATTGGGCAAATTTGTCTCACATTGTGGGCAGGGATGTGACAGACGATGGAGCGTCGAGGTAGTGTCTTCGGCATGAACCCCTCGACAGAGCTGCTGACTAAGCGGCGCGCGGTAGATTTCTGCCGCGTCGCCACCGCGCTCTGTCGCGCTTCCTAAAGGGCGATCTCAAGCGGTCCCATGCCGCACCGATCTGTACACCCCTTCAGGAGCATCGAGCGATGCAGGTTGATCCCCGTGCCCTTCGCTTCTCCGCGGCTCTGACGACCGTCGTCCTCGCTCTCGTCCTCGTGACGGGCAGCGTCTGGTTGCTGGGAGCCCAGACCGTGGTGTTCGCGCTCGGCCTCCTCGGTGCCTCGCCGTACGGGATGATTTTCAAAGGGATCGTGAAAAGCCCTCCGCCGGAGTTGGAGGACGCGACCCCCCCGCGCTTCGCGCAGGGAGTGGGTCTGGTCTTCGCCCTGGTGGGTCTGGTCGGCTACGTCACGCAGATCACGCCGCTGGCCCTCGGCGCCACCGCCGCGGCTCTCTTCGCCGCCTTTCTCAACGCCGCCTTCGGTTTCTGCCTTGGCTGCGAGATGTTCCTGATCATTCGCCGTATATTTCCCGCCGCAAATTAATCCCGGAGGATTCCGATGAGCCGCTCCGCCGTCCTGGTGGACGCTGACTGGGTCGAGGCCAACCTCGACACCGAGGGCGTCGTCCTCGTCGAGGTCGACGAAGACGCCAGCGCCTATGACAAGGGCCACATCCGTGGCGCCGTGAAGGTCGACTGGAGGCAGGACCTTCAGGACCCCGTCCGCCGCGACTTCGTGGACCGCGAGGGCTTCCAGGCGCTGCTCTCCTCCCGGGGCATCGCCAACGACGACACCGTGGTCCTCTACGGTGGCAACAACAACTGGTTCGCGTCCTACGCCTACTGGTACTTCAAGCTCTACGGCCACGAGAACGTCAAGCTGCTCGACGGCGGCCGTAAGAAGTGGGAGCTCGACTCCCGCGAGCTGGTCAAGGACGTCCCCAACCGTCCGGCCACGAACTACCAGGCCACGGAGCAGGACCTGACCATCCGCGCCTTCCGTGACGACGTCGTCGCCGCGATCGGCAAGCTCAACCTGGTCGACGTGCGCTCGCCCGACGAGTTCACCGGCAAGCTGCTCGCCCCCGCGCACCTTCCGCAGGAGCAGGCCCAGCGCGCCGGCCACGTGCCGACCGCCCGCAACATCCCGTGGTCCAAGGCGGCCAACGACGACGGCACCTTCAAGTCCGACGAGGAGCTGAAGGCCCTCTACGAGGCCGAGGGCGTCGACTTCGCCAAGGACACCATCGCCTACTGCCGTATCGGCGAGCGCTCGGCCCACACCTGGTTCGTCCTGCACGAGCTGCTCGGTCAGGCCAGCGTCAAGAACTACGACGGTTCGTGGACAGAGTACGGCTCGCTCGTGGGCGTGCCGATCGAACTGGGAGAGGCTCGATAATGACTCAGGGATGCGCTGCTCCGGAACAGACGATCGCCCTTCCGGCCGGGATCGACCTTTCGACCCAGGCCGTCATCCAGGGAGTGGTCTCGGGTACGGGCACGGCCTACGCCCGCCTGCTCGACCACTCCGGCGAGTTCACCGGTGAGGTTGTGGTGTCCGAAGAGGGCATCTTCCGCTTCTTCGCCGCCCCCGGTGAGTGGACCGTCCGCATCATCGCGGGTGGTGGCGTCACCAAGGACATCCCCGCCCAGGCCCGCCTGGGTGAGGTCACGCAGCTCGCCGTGGCTGTCTGACCAGACCTGATCGCCGAGAAGCCGGTGCCCCACCAGGGGCGCCGGCTTCTCGCGTTCTACGCGGCTCCGCGTCGTTCGACCCTGCGGACCGCGTCGGCGTAGGCGGGGTCGGAGGACATGGCCGCGGCCAGGCGCAGGTGGGGCAGGGCCTCGTCGGGGCGGTTGGACCGTTCGAGGGTCCGGCCGAGCAGGAACCTGGCGTAGTGGTCGCCGGGAGCGCGCTCGACCAGCGGCTCAAGCGTCCGCAGCGCCCGGCCGAGTTGCGCCGAGCCGAAGTAGGCGCGGGCGGCCAGCAGCCCGACCGCCGGGTCGTCGCCGTGGTCTTCGAGCAGCGGACGCAGCATCTCCAGCGCGCCGAGCGGGTCACGGACGTCGAGCAGGGACTCCGCGTGACGCAGGCGCGTGACCTCCTCAGGGAGATCACGGCCGGGGGCGGCGTGCCGTACCAGGTCGCGCAGGACCTCCGGCGACTGGGCGCCCGCGACGGCCTGGTCGCCGACCACGAAGGTCGGTGAGGTGCCGATGCCGATGGCCTTGCCGCGCAGGAGCTGGTAGCGGACCTGCTCGGTGCCCTCTCCGGCGGCGAGCGCCTCGGCCACGCCGTCCAGACCCGCCTCGGCGGCCAGATCGGCCAGGACGGCGCGGTCGCCGATGTCCGAACCGTCGGTGAAGTGGGCGCGCAGAATCCGCTCGACGACGGCGCCCTGCAGGGCGGAGCCGCCGCGTTCGTAGGCGACGGCGATCACCCGGTGGGCGTCGAAGGTGTTGGGCTGCGGGACGGCGCCCCAGATCGGGCCCTTCGGGGCTTCTCCCGTGGGGACGGCCGGGTCGCGCGGAGCCTCGGCCTGGGGCCCCGGGGCCGTCGGGTCGAGCTGGTAGGGACGCCAGACGACCTCGACGTCCTCGCCGAACCCCGCACTCACCAGGCGCTGCCTGCCGACGTGGGCCCAGGTGCAGACCATGTCCGCCCAGACTTCGATGCGCTTCATAGCCGCTCAAACAAACGGGCCCCGCGGTTTATTCAACGGCCTCAGGAAGGCCTGTACGGCGCCGGAATCGCATGATTGTTTCGAAAGGGTTCTGTCGAACGGATCAAGGGTTCGCTCGAACTCCGATGCGCGCGACGTGTTTTCGCGGATCGCCGGTGAACGGTGTCCTGCCTGGCAGGTCGTTGGGCTCACCGGCAGGGGGAATCTCCGCCGAGGCCGTTCTCAGGGTATGAGCCCCGAATGCGGGAAAGGAAAGTCCTGACGGTCCTGGGTTCGCCGATCCGCTCGTCGGCGGCGATGGGACGGCCGACGGATTGACCGCCCTGCGGGGCGCCTGTCGGGTCCGAGGGGAAATTCGAGCCGCCGATCCGTGATTCCCGGGAGGGCTTTCCCTGGGAGGGGCGTTCTCGCGTTCCCGTCCGTGCGGGCCGCTAGGATCCTGGGGTGTCCGGAACGCCTGCTATGTCCCCGCCGCTACCGCCATCGAGAGCCGCGGGCCGCGGGCCGAGCGCGCTCACGGCGTACTCCCTGCCCCTGCACACCCTGAGAATCCTGGGCGCATGCGGGATCTCACTGGTGCTCTGGTTCTCCGCAGGACGGGCGATCCGCGCGGGCCTGCTGTGGGCGGGCACCGAGCTGTCGCACGGCGACTACCGGCAGGTCCGGCTCGTCGTCACGATGCTGATCTTCACGTTGATCGTGATGAACGAGCTCGTCATCACCGTCGGCATGCTCTACTCCGTGCGTGGCGCCCTCAGGGAGATCCAGGTACGGCGGGCGGGGGAGGAGGCCGAGGAGAACCTGTTCGGCGCGCTCAACCGGGCCACGCTGGTCTTCGCCACCATCTACATGGCCTGGAGCTTCCACGTCGAGGACGCCAGGGACTTCGTCGCCCTCGACATCACCCACAACGTCGGGGAGGACCTGGCGCGGAGCTTCGCCGGTGAGACCATCACCACGGGCACCGGCCTGGTCGGCCTGGACGTCCGGATCTCGCTCGGCATCGCGGTCGTGGCCTACGGGCTCAAGGCGCTCTTCGGCTGGTGGCACGCCAACGACAAGGTCAGGGGCAGCGGCATCATGGCCGCCTTCTTCGAGCTGGCCTTCGCCTTCTACAGCATCAACGCGATGTTCACCCTCGTCTCCGCGCGTTCCGACTGGTTGTCCGGCCGGGTCGCGGTGGCCACCCTGAACGGCTGGGCCGAACAGGCCCGGAGCGACATCCCCGGGTGGAAGGAGGTGACCGGCGCCATCGGGGAGGCCTGGCCGTACGTGGTCTCCGCGCTGGTCGAACCCCTGACCTGGCTGACGGTCGCCTCGCTCGTCTACGGCGCGTTCGCCGAGGACACCCGCGCGGTCGTACGGGGGACCAGGCTGGACACCGTGGCCGACCGGATGGAGCAGACCCACACGCTCACCCGCTCGACCATGACCCGGGCCACGACCGGGTTCCAGGAGCGCTGGGTCCCACCCGCCAACGCCTTCCGGCTGGCCGTACGGGGAGGGGCGGCCCTGTTCGGGCTGTTCTGCCTGTGCTACGTGCTGATCCGGGTGGGAACCGACTACGCCGACCAGGGGATACGGATGCTGATCGGCAACGAGGAGCCCTTCAGCTGGGTGCTCTTCGGCAACCCCGCCGGGGTGATCAGGGAACTCCTCGTCAAGGTGCTGACCATCTGCCTGCTGGCGGCCACGTTCGACATCGCCGCCACGCGTAGCCGCGAGGCCGGAGAGGTGATCAGCGCCTGAAGCGCAGCACGTTGTCCTTCAGCTCCTCCTCCTTCGCGGACCGTTTGAACATGTCCTCCACGGACTCGTTCTCGATGATCCGCGCCGGGCTGGGACGCAGGTAGACCTCCACCTGGGAGGAGAGAGCCCTGGGCACCACACCGACCATGTTGTAGTGGTACGGCGCGCCGACCCTGTAGTCCTTGGCATCCAGGGGCAGGTCGTCGTCGAGGGGCTCCACCTTCCAGACACGCCCGTCGGCGGCCCGTACCTCGACCTCGGGGGGAACCCGGCGGATGATCCCCTCCTGGTCCAGGGCGATCCGGGTGATCCTGATCTTCAGCCACTGACGGTCGGGCGGGGTCGGGCGGGTGTTGGGGATGCTGTCGACGACCTCCACGTTCACCTGCCAGGACACATGCTTGAACGACGCGGTCTGACCGGCGGCGAAGGTGTGGATCTTGTCCGGGGGACGTGCCTCACGGTAGGTCGTGTAACCGTCCATGGTGGGAACGGCGATGGCGACCGCCAGGGCCAGCACCGCGCCGACCGCCCGCAACGCCGTACGGCCCGGCCTGGCCGGTGCCGGGTCGGCGGGTCCGGCGGCCCCGTCGGGCTCGGCGTCGTCGGCGACCGGGGCGGCCGCGGGGACACCGGCAGTGGGAGCAGGGGACTCCTGGGTCATCCCCAGGGGCTGCATGGCGGGTACGGGCTGCCTGGGCGGCAGCGGGGCGGCGGGGACGGCGGGGAAGGGCTGCGTCGAGATCCCGGCGTGCTCCTCACGGACCGTCGGGGGCCAGACCTGCTGGTCGGGAAAGGCGCCACGGTCGGAGGCGAACCAGGAGGGGCCCACCGGGGGCTGTGCCTGGGGAGCCCGTACGGGCTGCGCCGGGGCGGCCGGCGCCTGACCGGGGTGAGGCGGGCCGGGCTGGGCCGGACCGGCCTGGGAACCGGAGCGCGGGCCAGGGTGAGGACCGGGGTGAGCTGGGCCGGACTGAGGCGGACCTGCCTGAGGACCGGACTGAGGCGGACTGGCCTGAGGACCGAGGTGGGACGGGCCTGCCTGAGGGCCGGGGTGAGCCGGGCCGGGGAGGGGCGGGCCGGGCTGGGGGCCGGGGTGTGGGCCGGGCTGGGGTGACTCGGGCTGGGGCCCGCGGTGCGAGCCGGGCCGAGGATCGGAGTGGGACGGGCCGGGCTGCCCAGAGCCGGGCTGCCCAGGGCCGGGGTGGGCCGACATGGGCTGGGTCGGGCCGGGGTGGGGCGGGAAGGCCTGGGGCGGGGTTGGGTGAGCCGCGCCTGGATGGACCGGGGTGGGCTGGGCCTGCGGAGAGGCGGGCACGGCCGAGGAGGAAGGCGCCGGGGTGGAGGGCATGGCCGGAGAGGGCACGCCGGGGGCGTTGGGCGGCTGGGGCCAGGTTCCCTGGGCTCCCTGGGAAGGCCACGGGGCGCCCGATGGGGGGGCCGGAGGGTTCTGCGGGGAAACGCCCTGCCAGGGAGAGCCCTGACGGGGGGCGTCCTGCGGAGAGGCGTCCTGGCGGGGAGAGTCCTGCCAAGGGGCGTCCTGGAAGAAGGAGTCCCGTTCGGATATATCCGGCCTTGGGGGGATCGGATGAGGGGAGTCGGGCCTGGGGAAGCCCTGGTGGGCGGCCTCCTGCCCGGGAAGGCCCTGTCCGGAGACGCCTGGCCCGGGGAAATTCTGACGGGAGACGTCCGGTCCTGGGAAGCCCTGGTCCGGCCTGGGAAGGTCTTGCCCGGAGACGCCTGGTCTGGGGAAGTCCTGACGGGAGACGTCCGGTCCCGGGAAGCCCTGGTGGACGGTCTCCGGTCCGGGAAGGCCTTGGTGGGAGGCGTCCGGTCCTGGGAAGCCCTGGTGGGAGGCATCAGGCCTGGGGAGGTTCTGGTGGGGGGCGCCGGGGCGGAAGAAGTCCTGCCCGGGGGCGTCCCGCGGGGAGGCCGGGGGCGGGGTGGGCAGGCCGTACGGGGGGAGGGCGTGGGGCTCCTCCTCCGGAGCGGGCCGGCCGGGCTCCACAGGAGAGGACCAACCGGGCGTGGTTTCGTCTCCGGGATGCGGCGTGCCCGTCACTTCTTGTTCCCCAACGAATAGACGTCCTTGGCTTCGGATACCAGCCGGGCCGCGCCCGCCTCGTCCAGGCCGAGGTCGATCTCCACCTCGGGCAGGGACGGCTCGACGATGAACCCGCGCACGGAGCTGACCACGATACGGGCTCCGGCCAGTTCGGAGACGGGCAGCTCGAAGACGGCGGGTCCGGTGGCCCACCAGCCGGGCTGGACGAAGAACTGCTTGATGGTCTGGGTCTCGGGCACCCGGTCGGTCGAGGTGTAACGCTTGCCGTCCGCCGTGAGGATCTCCAGCGAGACGATCTTCTGAGGCTCCCTGGTCGCCTGGGCCGCCAGGTCGACCACGAGGAAGATCCCGGTGGTCTTCGCGATTGCCGTCTTGCCGCCCAGTCCCGGCGCCTCGATCGTCTTGGCCGCGTGCACCGCCCTGGCCTGGACCCAGACACGTGAGGCCCGTACCTCGTCACCGACGCCGCCGGTCCATGTGAGCGGGCCGCCACGGTCGTCGCGCGTGTAGGCGAAGGTCTGCGCCCACACCGCCGCCGCGGCGAAGGCGACCCCGACGAGCAGCCCGACCGGCCTGTGCCACCTGTTCGGCTGGGAGGGGGCACGGCGGCGTCCACGGGTGGGCGCGCCCACGCGTTCGGGGGCGACGGTCCCCATCAGACGCCTTCCTTACGCTGGACCGGGAGGGTGACCTGCGCGGCGACGGTCGGCGGTCCTTTGGGGTCCTCGCTGACGAGCACCCAGCCGAGCTCGTGGCTGAAGCCCTCGTTGAACTCGAAGGTGCCCACGTCCAGTTTCACCTGCTGGGGGGCACGCTGACCGTCGGTCAGCTGGTACTTGATCACCACGGTCGAGGGGACGCCCGGGTGGAGCTGCTGGCTCGGGACGCCCTCGGCGGCGACGGAGGTCAGCGGGCCGTACGGGGTCTTGAGTTCGGGGGTCACCTTGAGCAGGCCCGCGCCGAACAGCAGGCCCCGCTGGGTGCCGGACCAGGGGGAGCCGACCGTGGTGGTCTTCTCGCCCTTGTTGGTGACCTTCATCACGACTTCAAGGAAGCGCTTGCCCTCCCCGCCGTACTCGTCGGGTTGGAAGGCGGTGCGCGATTCGACGAAGGTGGTCGTGAACTCACCCTGGTCGACGGTCGCGCCGGGGCCGAGCTGTTTGGGAGGCTCTTTGGGAGCCTCGGCGAGTCCACCGAAGGCCGCGGTGACTCCCAGACCGGTGGCCACCACCAGAGCGGCTACCGGGACCGCGACCGGGCGCCGTCGCGTGCTTTCGCCACCGGAGGGAGACGTCATGACAAAGGATGGTAATCGCTTACCTTCACCCCATCCGACTCATTCATCCCTTAAGCGGCGATGAACATGGGGAAAATGCAGCAGATTGACGGGAACGCTGCCCGAATCGGAGGTCCAACTCTTACGCTGTCTCCGAGGCGGCGAGAGCCCTATGGCGGAGGTTCCGTGGCGGACGTGCATCCCGAGCATGCGCAGCTCCAGGCGGACCGGATCTACCTGGGCTGGCAGTACGCCCTGCTGCACCCTGATCCGGGTCCGGCTCCCAGGCGGCCCTCCCCGGCGGACGGCGGGCCCGTGACCAACGACAGGGCCGACGCCGAGTGGATGCGCAGGGAGCGCCTCAACGAGGCCCTGATGACCCGCCCGATGAAGGTCTTCAGGGTGTTCATGACCGCGCTCGCGGTGCTGATCCTCGTCCTGGGCGTCACCGAGTTGCTGCGCTGGTCCTTCGCGGCGGCCGGGCTGGTGGCCTCCGGCGGGATCGCGGTCTTCTGCAGCTACGCGATCCGCCAGGGGAACCGGGCGGTCAAACACCGGATCCGCGAGCGTCAGGCGGTCGGCGACCGGCAGCGCGAGGAACGTGACAGGGAGCTGTTCCAGGCCCAGGAGGAGCACGCCGTGCGCTACCGGGAGTGGGCCGAGCGCAAGGAACTCCACGACCGCCAGCTCACCTGGTACGCCGTGACCGTGCCCGACGAGATCGACCGCATCGACGTCGCGGGCGGCACGCTGCCCGGCTGGTCGGCGCTGATCACCCTGCTCGGGGCGACCCGCCTGTACAGCGGCGGCCACCTGACCGTGCTCGACCTGTCCGAGGGCGCGATCGCCAAGGACCTGATAGAGCTGGCGCGCAGGGGCGGCGACGACCCGCTGGTGTGGGTGCTGCCCGGCGACCTGCCCCGGCTCGACCTGGGCGCGACGCTGCCGCCAGAGGCCTTCGCCGACGTGCTCGCCCACGTGGTGAGCGTCAGCGAGGAGCACCCGAGGGACCTGTCGTTCGACAACGCGATCCTGGAGCGCGTCCTTGAGGTCCTCGGCGAGAACGCCACGATCAACCAGGTCACCGCGGCCCTGCGCGCCCTGGCCCAGGTCGGCGACCCGCGTGAGGACCTCCTGTCCGGCCTGATCACCGCGACCCAGCTCGAACGCATCGGCACGCTGTTCGGCCGCGGCGTCAGCGACCGGGTGGTGATCGAGCGCGCCTGGGCCCTCGAATCACAGCTGCGCAAGCTGGAGACACTCGGCTCGGAGGCCGTACGGCTGCCGCCCGCGCGGTTGCGGGTGGTCTCCATGGACCGGCAGGCCGGGGTGCTCGGCAACCGGGTCCTGGGCACCTACGTCGCCACCGCGCTCACCCACATCCTGCGCCAGTCACCCGCCTCGGAACGGCCGTGGTACCACACGATCATCGTCGCCGGGGCGGACAAGCTCCGCGGTGACGTGCTCGACCGGCTGATGGACGCCTGCGAGACCTCGCGGACCGGCCTGGTGCTCACCTACCGCGCGCTCACCCCGACCGTGCGGGAGCGCCTCGGGCGGGGCCACGCCGCGGTGGCGTTCATGCGCCTGGGCAACGCCGAGGACGCCAGGATCGCCAGCGAGCACGTCGGCACCGAGCACCGCCTCGAAATCGCCCAGCTCACCGAGACGATCAGCGCCGCGGGCGCCGGGCTCGACGGCGGTTACGTCTCGACCGTCGGCCACCCCGACGCGGGCGAGGACGACCGCGACGTCAGAGGCACCGATCTCAAGGAGGACATAACCTCCTCGACGGAGTGGGGCCGTCAGGCGAGCAAGGCCATGGGGGAGACCGAACGGGTCCTGCACCGCTCGCGGGAGTTCCTCGTCGAACCCCACCAGCTCCAGCAGCTTCCCACCACGTCGGTCATCGTCACCGACGCCACCGCCCATGGCCGCAGGGTCCGTCTCGCCGACGCCAACCCGGCCATCCTCACCTTCCCCAAGACCACCCTCGGGGAGTTCGACGAGATCAAGGAGGCGGTGCTGGAGCGCGCCGAGGAGACACGGCGCCACGAGCCGACCCCCTTCGAGAGCGCCCCACCCAACCTCGGGCCGCCTCCGGCGAGGCTCGACTGGCGTAGGCGGCAATGAACCGTCCCCTCGCGGTAACGACCTGGTCAATGCGGAGGTGTGATCACCCGGGGAGGGCCGACCTTGGTTGCCGGGGTGCCCCCGGCCCCGGGTTCGCCGTGCCGTACGGCGGAGCGATCCGTGAAGCGCCGACCCCTCCGGCCTGAGGCCGGGTCCCCCGGGTGGAGAACAAATGCAACCGAGTGTGTCCCGTCCTCCCAGCCAGCTGGCCGGTCCCTGGTACCGGATCCAGGCCATCACGGCCCCCTCCCGTAGTTCGTCGGCGGAGTGGGACTTCGTCACCGTGCTGCCCGCCGTACTGTCGGCGGCGCAGCGCAACCGGCCCTTCGTGGTCGGGTGGCTCTCCCGGGGAGCGGGCGCCCCGCTCGAACTCATCACCAACGCGGGGCCGCTCAACCCGCCCAGATCGCCCCGCAGGGCCGTCACCGAGCCCGACCAGGCCCCGGCGGGCCCGGAGCCGCTGCTGTTCCCCAGCGGCGCGCGAGGAGTGCGCATCGGCGACGAGTGGCTGAGCGACCTGTCGGACCTGGCCTGGACCGTCTGTCCCGGCCGCCAGGCCCCACCGCTCGGCGGACGCCGCGAACCGGACGCCGACGAGGTCAAACGGCCCACGCTCTTCGAGTCGACGCTGGTCACGCTCATGTCCCGGCCCTTCGCCTGGCTGGTCGTCGCCGAGCGGACCGACCTGCTGGACACCGAGGTGGCCCACCTGCGCACCCAGCTCAACGTGCTCAGGCAGTACGGCGACGCCTCGGAACGCTCCCGCTACGACGCAGAACGCGCCGAACGGCGCATGCAGGAGCTGGACGCCTTCCGCGAGGCCGGGCTGTGGAGCGTGCGGGTGCTCGCCGGGGCCTCCGGACCCGAGGAACTGCGCCAGATCGCCCCGGTGCTGGTCGGGTCCGCCGAGATGAGCCACCACCCCTACCGGCTGCGCAGCGCCCTGGACGGCCCCGTGCACGGCTTCGCCGAGGCGCTCTCGGTCACCCTGCAGGACCCGGCCGACGGCACCGCGGCGCCGTTCGCGGCCACCGCGGGAGCGCTGGCCGCCCTGGCGGGGCTGCCGCGCAGGGAGGTGCCGGGGGTCAGGGTGCTCGACGCGGGTTTCTTCGACGTGACCAGCGAGGCGGACATCTCCCCCGGCGCGCCGACCGTCGGACTCGGGGCGATCCTGGACGGCCAGGACAGGGCGGTCGGCTCGTTCAGGGTGCCGCTGACCACCCTGAACCGGCACGCCTTCGTCACCGGCGCCACCGGTTCCGGCAAGTCGCAGACCGTCAGGCACCTGCTCGAACAGCTCACCGAGGAGGGCATCCCCTGGCTGGCCATCGAACCCGCCAAGTCCGAGTACGCCGCGATGGGCGGCCGGGTCGAACACCTCGCCCCGGTCACCGTGATCAACCCCTCGGCGCCCGACAGCGTGCCCTTCAGCGTCAACCCGCTCGCCCCCGAACCCGGCTACCCCGTGCAGGCGCACATCGACATGGTCCGTGCGCTGTTCATGGCCGCCTTCGACGCCGAGGAGCCGTTCCCGCAGATCATGTCGCTGGCGTTGCAGCGGGTCTACGAGACCAACGGCTGGGACGTGGTCACCGGGTGGGCGGCCCCCGGCGCGGCCGTGCGGCCCGCCGTACCGACCCTTGAGCAGTTGCAGCAGCACGCCATGGACGTGATCCAGGAGATCGGCTACGGCAGGGAGGTCCAGGCCGACGTCGAGGGCTTCATCTCCCTGCGGCTGCGGTCGTTGCGGGTCGGCTCGGCAGGGCGCTTCTTCGAGGGCGGTCATCCGGCCGACATCGGCGACCTGCTGCGGCGCAACGTGGTGCTGGCCATCGAGGACGTGGCCAACGACGAGGACAAGGCGTTCCTGATGGGCACGCTGATCATCCGGATCGTCGAACACCTGCGGATGCGGGCCAGGAAGGAGCGCGGCGGCGGTTTGCGGCACGTCATCGTGATCGAGGAGGCGCACCGGCTGCTGCGCGACCGGGGCGCCGGGCGGGCCAGCACCCACGCCGTCGAACTGCTCGCGGGCATGCTCGCCGAGATCCGCGCCTACGGCGAGGGCATCGTGGTCGCCGAGCAGATCCCCACCAAACTCGTCTCCGACGTGGTGAAGAACACCGCGCTGAAGGTGGTGCACCGCCTGCCCGCCGAGGACGACCGCCAGCTCGTCGGGGCCGCGATGAACCTCAGCGAGGAACAGTCCAGGCAGGTCGTCTCACTCCAGCCGGGCGTCGCCGCGATCTTCGCTGACGGGATGGACCGGCCGTTGCGCGTGCAGGTGCCGCTGGGGGAGGACCGCGAACGGCAGCTGCCCGACGTCACGCCTCCGATCTGCGGGCGCCGCTCGGCCGCCTGCGGCAGGGAGTGCAGGACGGGACGCGCCTGCACCCTCGTCGAACTGCGCGAGGCCGACCTGCTCGCAGACGCCCCGGAATGGGCCTGGCTGCGGATCTGGACCGACACGCTGGTGCTGGCCTTCTGCGCCAACCGTCCCGCGCCCGGGGTGCCCAGGGCCCTGGCCGACATGTGGGACGAACCACCGCCCAGGAGACGCGAGTGCATGCTGGCCACGGCCGTCGAACGCAGCGTCGGGCGCAGGGCCTGGTCGCTGCGGACCATCGGTGACCCGGCGAAACTGACCGAGCAGGTCGCGGTGGCGGCCACCCGGCTGCTCGGCCCCGGCAGGGAGCCCGGCGAACGCCCCGGACCCGCGTGGGTCATCCCGCAGGTCCGCTGGTTGCACGAGGTGGACAAACTCTTCCCGTACGGCCGGCCCGCCCCCAACCCGCGCGGCGCCGCCCCGGTCATGGAGTACGCCCTGTTCAGTCGTCAGCACAACGGCACCGAACTGCTCGGCCACCGGGCCAAGGCACTGCGCCACCACCCGCTGTCCATGGAGGTCGAGCGCAACAGGGCACTGGCCTGGCGGGTCATCCTCGGCGACGACGAGCACGAAGGGGTCGAACGGGACATCCTCACCGTGACGATCGGTATCGACCCCGCCGAACGGCTACGCCATGTGGCGCAGACCATGGGGGCGGGGTGGTTGGAGAGTGTGCTGTCGTGGCCACGGCGCTTCGTGCTGCCCTTCGACGCGGCCTCGGCGGAGAGCGCGGAACTGGCCTTCAGCGAGTGAGGCGGCCCGTGACGGGGAACGCGTTCCCCGGGAGGTTTCCAGGGGTGCCTCCAGGGTGGTTTCCCCAGGTCAATCCGTAATATCGGACAGGTGGCGACCACCTGCTTCGAATAGGGATACGACGGTGCCGCCACCCAACCACGGCTAGGATCGGCGGCATGAACGATTCGGCTATCCCGGGCTTTCCGGCTGCCGGATCGTCCTGCGACGGGTCGCTACGCGAGGAGACGGCATGACTCAGCTTCCGCTGCGGGCGCAGCTCGCGAGCGCTCTCGGCCGGACGGCCGCGACCCTGTCCAGGGCGACGGGCAGAGGCGACGGATCAGTGATCGGCGGCCGGATCGGCCTGGCGCTGGAACCCGACCTGCTGCGCAAGCTCGCGCAGGACCGCAAGCTCGCGCTGGTCAGCGCGACCAACGGCAAGACGACGACCACCCGGCTGATCACCTCGGCGCTGCAGGAGCTCGGCGAGGTCGCGACCAACGCCTTCGGCGCCAACATGCCCGCCGGGCACGTCTCGGCGCTGTCCTCGGCCAAGCACGCCCCCTACGGCGTCCTGGAGGTCGACGAGAAGTACCTCCCCGAGGTGATCGACACCACCGGCGCCGGAGTGGTCGTCCTGATGAACCTCAGCCGCGACCAGATGGACCGGGCGGGTGAGATCTGGCTGCTCGCCCAGAAGTGGCGGCGGGCGCTGGCGAACAGGCCGGTCCACGTGATCGCCAACGCCGACGACCCCCTGGTGACCTGGGGCGCCTCGACCGTTCCCGGCGTGACCTGGGTCTCCGCGGGGCAGCCGTGGAAGGAAGACTCCTGGTGCTGCCCCGAGTGCGGCGGCCCGCTCGACCGCAAGGGCATGGACTACGTCCCGCCGGGCAGCGCGGCCCCCGGCCCCGTCCCGGCCGCCGCCCACGGCGGGATCGTCTCCCGCGCCGCCGAGAACGACTGGGCCTGCCGCGAGTGCGCCTTCCGGCGCCCCCAGCCGAGCTGGTTCCTCGACGACGACGCGGTGATCGACCCGCGCGGGCAGCGCTGGGTGCTGGACATCCAGCTTCCCGGCCGGGCGAACCGGGCCAACGCCGTGATCGCCCTGGCCACCGCGGAGGCCTTCGGCCTGCCGATCCAGCGGGCGCTGCCCCGGCTGCGCGAGGTCACCTCCGTCGCGGGCCGCTACACGGTCGTCCAGCGCGACGGCAGGCACGCCCGGCTGCTGCTGGCCAAGAACCCGGCGGGCTGGCTTGAGGCGTTCGACGTCCTGGACCGCTCCCTGCCGGTGATCCTCTCGGTGAACGCCCAGGGCCCCGACGGCCGCGACACCTCCTGGCTGTGGGACGTGGACTACCGCGTGCTGCGCGGCGGCCCTGTCTACGTCACCGGGGAACGCAGACTCGACCTGGCCCTCAGGCTGGACATCGCGGGCGTGCCGTTCCAGCTGACGAACTCCTTCGAGGAGGCGCTGGCCCTCCAGCCGCCCGGCAAGGTAGACGTGATCGCCAACTACACCGCCTTCCAGCAGATCCGATCGGAGTTCGGTCGTGCCGTCTGACAGCATCCTGCGAATCGTCTGGATCTACCCGGACCTGCTGAGCACCTACGGTGACCAGGGCAACGTG
This sequence comes from Streptosporangium sp. NPDC020072, assembly GCF_040631445.1. NCBI lineage: Bacteria > Bacillati > Actinomycetota > Actinomycetes > Streptosporangiales > Streptosporangiaceae > Streptosporangium > Streptosporangium sp. NPDC020072. Next base: position 202,806 of record NZ_JBEYAB010000012.1, read on the forward strand.
CTGGTCCTCGAACAGCGCGCCCAGCGCCGTGGCATCCCGGTCGAGACCTACCACGTGCGCTCGGCCGACCCGGTGCCCGAGGGCGGCGACATCTACCTCATCGGCGGCGGCGAGGACCGCCCGCAGATCCTGGCCGCCGAACGGCTGCGCAGGGACGGCGGGCTGCACCGCGCCATCGCCCGCGGAGCCTGCCTGCTGGCCGTCTGCGCCGGCTACCAGATCATGGGCACCACGTTCGGCGGCGAGGAGGGACAGCCGGTCGACGGCCTCGGCCTGATCGACATCTCCAGCGGACGCGGCACCGCCCGCGCCGTCGGCGAACTGGCGGGCGAGGCCGACTCCGTGCTCGGCATCCCGACGCTGACCGGCTTCGAGAACCACATGGGCGTCACCCGCCTCGGCCCCGGCGTACGGCCACTGGCCCGCACGACCGTCGGCACGGGAAACGGCGACGGAACCGAGGGCTGTCACGTCGGCAAGGTCGTGGGAACCTACCTGCACGGCCCCGCGCTGGCCCGCAACCCCGGCCTGGCCGACCTGCTGCTGACCTGGGCCGTCGGATTCCAGCTCCCGCCGCTCGACGACACCTGGTTCGACCAGCTCCGCAGGGAGCGGCTGACGGCCGTACTGCCCGGCTGAACGGCACGTGACGTACGGCCCCGTCCTCGCGGCGGGGCCGTACGCGTGAGGACCGTCAGTAGACGAGGGCCTGGACCCCCTCGCCGAGCACCTCCTCGACGAAGGTCGAGGCGCCCGCGATGCGCACGCCCTCGATCACGTCGTCGACCGTGATGTTCCGCCTGGCCGCGCACTGCGTGCACAGCGTCATCCGGCCGCTCGCCAGGACCACGTCGACCAGGTCGCCGAGCTGGGCGGCGTGCGGAAGGGCGAACTCCTTGGCGCGTCCGGGGAGGGCGAACCACGAGGCCTCCCCCGTCAGCCAGAGCGAGACCGGGACCCCGCTCGCCAGTGCCGCCGCCGCGACTGTGAACGCCTGGTTGCATCGCTCGGGCGCGTCCGCGCCGGCGGTCACCTTGATCACCAGTGATCGTGCCATACCCCGAAGCCTATGAGGCCGGTGTCGCGGGCGCGAGCCGTACCGGGGCGGCTCTAGGCTCGGATGCATGGACGTTCCCGAACTGCACTCCGCCCTTGAGCCGATCGCCTTTCTCCTGGGCCGGTGGGAAGGTGCCGGGGTTGGTGGATATCCGACGATCGAGAGCTTCAACTTCGGCCAGGAGATCGTCTTCGGTCACAACGGCAAGCCGTTCCTGACCTATGAGAGCCGGACGTGGCTGTTGGACAAGGAAGGCAACAAGGTACGGCCGCTGGGCACGGAGACCGGCTTCTGGCGTGCCCTGCCCGAGCGCAGACTTGAGGTGTGCCTGTCGCACCCGACCGGCATCGTGGAGATCTACGTCGGCGAGGTCGTCTTCCACAAGATCGAGTTGCAGACCGACGTGGTCGCCCGCACCGCGACCGCCAAGGAGTACACCGCGGGCCACCGCCTCTACGGCCTGGTCAACGGCAACCTGATGTGGGCCTACGACATGGCCGCCATGGGCGAACCCCTCCAGTCCCACCTGTCGGCGGAGCTGAAGAAGGTGTAGTTGTGGTGCTTTGCGGCGCCTTCGGCGTCGCGGGGCTGTGTCTCTTTGCTCCGCCTGCGGCGTCGCGGGCTTGGGCGCGTCGGTGCTTTCCCTCGTCTCTCCGTCGCTGCGCTCCTGCGTTCCTCAGTCCAAGCACCGACGCGCCCAAGCCGAAACTCCTCACTCCTGAAGCCGGGTTCGGGTGAGTAGGAGGAGGACTATGGCGCTTAGGGCCAGGAGGGATTGGCCGGTCAGGTTCAGGGGGGTCGTGTCGCCTTCCAGGGACAGCAGGACGAAGCCGCCCCAGACGTAGGTCAGCAGCGCGCCACCGGCCAGGTGGAGCCGGTGTGCCGGGCCCCATCCCGTACGGCGTGACCAGCGGGAGACCGTGACGGCGGAGACGGCCGGCAGACCGGACGCCAGAGCGACCCCCGGCCAGTCCTCCGTCCCGACGAAGAACAGGCCGGAGGCGGCGAAGGCCGCGAGACCGACCAGCCATGGGCGGGGAGCGGCGCCGGGAACCGGGGGACGCGGACGGCGGCCGAGGGCGAAGGCCGTACCGGCCAGGAGGACGACCACGACGGCGGCGCCGATCCGCCGTGGGGCGGGGGCGACGAACCCGTCCTCGGCGAGCATGCTCTGGAAGACGACGAGCGAGCCGAGGACGAACAGGACACCGGTGACGGCCAGGCCGGGCAGGCCGAGCCAGGGGACGGTGCTCCGGCGGGGTGTCAGGGCCTCGGCGAGAGCGATCGGCACACCGATGCTCCAGATCACGTGACCGCCGACGAAGCTCAGCGCGTAGTGGGCGCTGACGCCCAGCCACGGGATCGGCGTGACGCTCTGGAAGTCGTGTCCCTCGAACGACGGGTTGAACAGCGACTGGTCGATCAGGCACGCCTCAAGCACGCCGTACGCTGCCGCCAGGAGGAGCATCGTGGGCCAGCCACGTCCGGTACGGCGGGCGGCCTCCCTGATCAGGAGGGCGCCGCCGCCGTACATCGGGGCGAGCACGAGCAGGCCGCCGATGTCGGCCACCGGGACGTTGCCGAGCAGGTATTCGGCGACCAGCGGTGCCAGGAGGAACAGTCCGGCGGCGGGTGCCAGCCGTCGTGTCACGCCCTCTCGTGTCCGAGGCGCGCCTTGCCGTGTCACGTGGGAATCCCGCGTCACGTCTGGGCCCCGCTTCGCGTGGCGGCGAGCATCAGGCCGCCCAGGGCGGCCAGGGCGAGGTTCGCGAACAGTTCGTAGCCGGTCAGGAAGTCCAGACGTCCGACGATCACCCGGTCGAAGAAGTTGAGGAAGAAGTTCATGAAGGGCTGGACGGCCACCCGGTCGATGGCCCCGCTGACCCCTTCCAGGAGGAAGAACAGCCCCAGGATTCTGGTGAGTTCGCGCATGTCTGAACGCTAGGAATCCCGGGCCACCTCGCGGATCGGTCGTCGGGATGCTCCACGCCGACGGACGTCTCCCCGGTCGGGCCCGGCGCGCTACGAAGGTGTTCGTCCCGGCGACTTTGGTATCGCGGGGGGCCGGGGCGGGGACGGGCGACCCTAGGCTCGTTGGGGATGGACGAATCGACGACCGCGCCGAGGCGTGGACCGCACGACTGGCTGGTCGACGCCTGCCTGTTCCTGGTGGCGGTGCTCTCCGGGCTGATCCTGGCCGGGCTGCGCCTCGACACCTCCCCGAGACCGCCCAAGTGGCTGTTCGACCTCGACCAGGTGACCGCCGTGGTCGGCTGCGCCGCGCTGTGGCTGCGCCGTGGCCGGCCGACGGAGCTGGCCGTCGTGCTGATCGTGCTCTCGACGTTCTCCGAGCTGATCACGGGGGCGGTGCTGATCGCGCTGTTCACGGTCGCGGTGCACCGCCCGCCGAGGACCACGATGATCGTCTCCGTGGCGGGCCTGGTCGCGGGCGTCGTCTACGTGCTGCTGCGGCCCGAGCCGGACATGCCCCGGCTGGCGCTGTGGGTCATGGGAGGCGCGATCCAGGGGGCCGTGGTCGGCTGGGGTCTGTACGTCCACCACCGGCGCAAACTCGCCGCCGCGATGCGGGAACGGGCGGCCCGGATGGAGACCGAGGCGCGTCTGCGGGCGGAACAGGCCGGTCAGGAGGCCCGTACGGCGATCGCCAGGGAGATCCACGACGTTCTCGGGCACCGTCTCTCGCTGCTGAGCGTGCACGCCGGGGCCCTCGAATACCATCCCGACGCCCCGAGCGAGGAGATCGCCCACGCGGCCAGGGTGATCAGGGAGAGCGCCCACCAGGCGTTGCAGGACCTGCGTGAGGTCATCGGGGTGCTGCGCGCTCCGGTCGGGGAACTGCCCCAGCCGACCTACGCCGACCTCAGGCAGCTGGTCGCCGAGTCCGACCGGGCCGGGATGCGGGTGACCATGGTCGAGGAGCACACCGGGACCGTGCCCGACCGGCTCGGCCGTACCACCTATCGGATCGTGCAGGAGGCGCTGACCAACGTGCGCAGGCACGCGCGGGGGGCGCCGGTGCGGGTGTCGATCGCGGGGGCGCCGGGGGCGGAGCTGGTCGTCGAGATCGTCAACGACGCCGGACCGGCCGGGGCCGCCGGATTTTCTGGAGCCCGGCCGGGGCGGGGGCTGATCGGCCTGGCGGAGCGGGTCGCGCTGGTCGAGGGACGCCTGGAGTACGGTCCCACGACGTCGGGAGGCTGGCGTCTGGGGGCCCGGCTTCCCTGGCCGGAGTGAAGCGGTGCCGACGTCCGGGCAGGGCGAGCCGAGGGCGGCCGACGCGGCGGGAGTCTGTGGCGCGGTCCTGCGGGAGGGCGAGTTGGGGGGCGGTGGTGCGGTCCTGGGAGGGGCGAGTTGGGGCTGTGGTGCGGTCCTGCGGGAGGGTCGGGGGAATACCATCACGGGCATGAGCACTCCTTTCACCCCTGATGTGGTCGAGGCGATCAAGCGCCACATGAACGACGACCACGCCGACGACTCGCTGCTGATCTGCCGGGCCCTGGGCGGCCGGCCCGAGGCGACCAGCGCGGTCACGTCGGGGGTGGACGCCGAGGCGATCGAGTTCCTCGCGACGGTCGAGGGGCGGGAGGTCACGGTCAGGGTGCCGTGGAGCACGACGCTGACCGAGCGTGCCCAGGTCCGCACGGAGGTCGTCAGGCTGTACCGGGAGGCGTGCGCCGCCCTCGGAGTCCCGGCCCGCGGCGAGCACTGAGACGCGGGGAGTCGGAGCCGCTCCTCGGACGGGCCCTGGGAAGCGCGGGGACGCTCTTCGGGAACGTCCCGGGGGCTCCTTGGGAGACGCGGGGAGACCGGGAAAGGCTCGAAGGCATTGAGAGGCGCCGGGCTTCGGAAGCGGGGGCCGAAGGAACCGGGCCGGAAAAGGGAAGAACCCCGGGTCTGTTCCTCCCGTGGGTGGGAGGGCCAAGGGGACCAAAGGCGGGAGAGCACTCCCACCACCCTGGCGGACCCGGGGTTCCGGTGATTGCCGTGAATTCGCCGAACGTCACCAGACGTCCGGACGGAGTCCGGAAGCTGGGGCGTCCTAGCGGACAGCCACCTCGCTAGCCCTATGATCAACCATTGTTCGGACCACCTCCTTTCAGCGTGCTTGTACGTTATGAAATCTCCGCAGCCAGGGCAAACGATTATTTTCGCCCGGTTGTCCCCGCCCCCTCGGACACGCCCTGACCTCGGAGGAAGGGCCTCGAAGGCGGCGTGCCGCGAACGGTCTCCGTACCGGGTGGGGTGGGTCCGGTGGGACGGAGGCGCCGGGGAGGGCTTCGGTGTCCGGGGGCGGCCCACGGGCGGGCACGCCCTCCCGCACCCTGACCGCAAATAGATCTCTTTTTCGTCACATGGCCTGATTTATCCCGCTTGGAACGGTCCTTCCTGGCACTCTGGTCGCGCCGCCTCACGATCTTCGTGTCCATCCCCCTCTTTCTATGGAGTCTCCACTCATGCGATCGAAGACGCCTGCCGCGCTCTTGGGCGCCGTTGTCCTTCTGGTGGGTCTGTCGAGCGTCACCACCGCCTCGGCGGCCACCTCGGCCGCCGCTCCGACGACCTTCTGCGTCAACAAGACCACGAAGGTCGTCCGCGCGCTCACGAGGTGCAACCCGAAGACCGAGCGGGTGCTGACCCTCCAGGAGGCCCAGCAGGGCATCGCCTCCCAGGGACCGGCCGGCCCGCGTGGCCCGCAGGGCCCCCAGGGTGAGCGGGGAGTCGCCGGCCCGCAGGGTCCCCAGGGCGAGCGGGGAGTCGCCGGTCAGCGGGGCCCCCAGGGCGAGCGAGGCGCCGCAGGTCAGCAGGGGCCGCGAGGCGAGACGGGCAAGACCGGACCCCAGGGTCCCGAGGGCTCGACCGGGCCTCAGGGCCCCGAGGGTCCGGCCGGACCGCAGGGCCCCGCCGGTCAGGGCGGCGGCCTGCCCGAGGTCTACGCCTACAAGGTCGGTCCCGTCTGGACGACCTGCACGCTGCTGGACGGCTACACGATCGCCGCCTACGACTGCAAGGTCACCAGGGCGCCGGGAAGGACCCCGAGGACCGCCGCGTCGCCGAGCTCGTCTCCCTCGGCCTCCTGATCGTCCGGCGGTAGGGGCGACCACCACCGGACATGTTCGAAGGGCCGCCGTCCGTGGGGCGGCGGCCCCTGGTGTTCACGGGACCTCGGAGCCCGTGGGCCCGGACCCGGGGGCCGGGGTCCCGCCAGGTCTCTCCCGTGCCGTGAGCCCGGTCCCCTCCGGGGCGGTGGCGGTTGCCCGTCCAACCGGACGTCCGTCGGCCGGTCGTTAGCATGAACCAGGTGATTACCGATCAAGCAGGACGGCGGGGCCGGCTGGCCTGGCTTGACGCCATACGAGGATTCGCGGCGCTGGCGGTGGTCTTCGAACACGTGCTGTCGCCGCTGCTGCCCGAGATCCGCTTTCCTTTCAAGGAGACCTTCGAGCCCGGGTGGTACGGGGTCATGGTGTTCTTCCTGGTGAGCGGCTACATCGTGCCGGCTTCGCTGGAGCGGCGGGGTGACCTGCGGGCCTTCTGGATCTCCCGGGTCTTCCGGCTCTACCCGATGCTGGGCGTCTGCGCGGTGGGGGTGGCGCTGCTGATCGCCGCGGGATGGGACGGCCTGCACCCCTGGTGGGGGAGCCGTCCCCTGTCGCTGACGCTGGGCCATCTGACGATGCTGCAGGACCTGCTGTACATGCCGAACACGGTCAACGTGATGTGGACGCTCTCCTACGAGATGGCCTTCTACCTGCTGCTGAGCTCGATGTTCACCCTCGGGGTGAACCGGGCGAGCCGTACGGCCGCGCTCGGGTTCGCCGTGGCGGCCGTGCTGGGGGCGGGCGTGCTGCCGACCAAGCTGCTCTCGTACGGCGACGGGACGCGGATGCTGACGGTCACACTGACGGTGGTCGCGCTGGTGGTGGTCGGAACGGCCATGACGCTCATGGGGCCCCTCGCGGTGCGGCGGGCGGGCGCCGTCGCGGCCGGGGGCACCGTGCTGGTGCTGCTGGCGGTCAACCAGGAGTATCCCGGCACCTGGCAGGGGCTGCTGATCCTGGCCACGATGTTCTCCGGCACCGTGCTGTACCGGGCGGAACAGGGCGAGATCACCTGGGCGCGGGCCGGGTGGGTGCTCCTGGTTCCGGCGACCGGGATCTGGCTGACGAGGGACACGCCCGGCCTGTGGCTGGCGCTGGTCGCGGCCTGGCTGACCTTCGCCGTGGGGATGGCGCTGCGCGACCGTGAGCTGCCCCGGGTGCTGCCCTGGCTCGGGCTGGTCAGCTACTCGGTCTATCTGCTCCATCCGCTGCTGTTGAAGGTGGTCCAGATGACCTGGCCGGAGCCACTGGCCGTACCGCTCGGGGCTCGGCTGGTCGCGCTGGTCGGCCTGGTCGGGGTGCTGCTCGGGATCAGTGCGCTGACCTGGCGTTTCGTCGAGGCGCCCGCGCAGCGGCTGGGCAGGCGCCTGGTGAGGGGCTCCTCAGCGGCCGTCCCTCCGCGTCCAGCCGAGGACGCGCTCCGTCAGGGCTGAGGGATCCGCACCGCCGTCGAAGGCCGTCGGGACGAGCGCGCGGGCCTGGGTCGCGTCCTCCGTCGCCTCGTCGATCCGGTTCCGGGGCCGGTTCCCGGCCGTCGGACGGTCGAGCCGTACGGTGTCGGGGCAGTCGAGCAGCGCCCAGTGGGCCGGGGTGCTCCAGCGGGTGCCGGGGACCAGGTCCTCGGGGGAGGGGACCGGGGCAGCCTAACCTGCGGGAAACCGTGCGTAGTGGGCGATTTGTTGGTGTTTGTGGCGACCCCAGTAGGGCTGGTCTGCTCGTAGACTCTGTGCATGGCCGAGACGTCATGGCATGAGCAACTGCGGGCGCACGGTTACCGGATCACCCCGCAGCGCCAGCTGGTGCTTGAGGCGGTCAAGGCCCTTGAGCACGCCACCCCGGAGGAGATCTGCGGCAAGGTGCGGGAGACCGCCCGCGGGGTCAACATCTCAACCGTCTACCGCACGCTTGAACTCCTCGAAGAGCTCGGCATGGTCACCCACAACCATCTCGGGCACGGCGCGCCGACCTACCACCTGGCCGAGGACGCCGACCACGTCCACCTGGTCTGCCACGACTGCGGGGAGCTCAACGAGATCCGCCCCGAGCTGGTCGACGACTTCGTGACCAAGCTGGACGAGGAGTTCGGCTTCGCCGTCAACGTGCACCATCTCACGGTCTTCGGCCGCTGCAGGAAGTGCCGCTGAGGCCTCGTAGGCTTGGAGCCATGCGAAGCCCTCTGCTGGACACCCCGGGCGCGGTCGCGGCCGAGGCCCCCGACGCCGGCGTTGCCGGACACTACGGCGACCCGTTCGCCGAGCAGCGCGCCCTCCTCGCCGGAGAGGCGATGGTCGACCGGAGCAACCGTGAGGTCGTCCGGATCTCCGGCCCCGACAGGCTGAGCTGGCTCAACAGCCTGAGCTCGCAGAAACTCGACGACCTCAAACCCGGTCAACCGACCCAGACGCTGTTCCTGGACGCCCAGGGCAGGGTCGAGCACCACCTCACGCTCGTCGACGACGGCGAGGCCGTGTGGGGGCACGTCGAGCCGGGCACCGGGGCCGACCTCGTCGCCTTCCTCGACAAGATGCGCTTCATGCTCAGGGTCGAGGTGGCCGACGTCACGGCCGAATACGCCGTGGTCTCCGTCGCCGACGCCAGCCGCGTCACCCCGCCGGAGGGGACGATCGTCATCGGCGACGACCTGCTCCTGCCGCGTGACCTGCTGGCCGAGCGCCTCGGCGGCATGCGCCCGGCCGGGCTGTGGGCCTACGAGGCGCTGCGCATCGAGGAGCACAGCCCCCGGCTCGGCTTCGAGACCGACCACAAGACCATCCCGCACGAGGTCGGCTGGATCGGTACGGCCCTGCACCTGAGCAAGGGCTGCTACAAGGGTCAGGAGACCGTCGCCCGGGTCCACAACCTCGGGCACCCGCCCCGCCGTCTGGTCTTCCTGCACCTCGACGGCAGCGCCGACATCCTGCCCGGGCACGGCACTCCCGTTCTCAACGGGGGCGAGGAGGTCGGCTTCGTGGGCAGTTCGGCCCGTCACCACGAGCTCGGCCCGATCGCGCTGGCCGTGGTCAAGCGGACCGTCCCGGTCGAGGTCCCCCTTGAGGCGGGCGGGGTCGCGGCCTCCCAGGAGGTCGTCGTGCCGCCCGACGCGGGCCGCAACGTCCAGATCGACCCGGCGCTGCGCCGCCGCATCCGCTGAGCGGACCCGCGCGCCGTGCCCTCGACGGGGTACGGCGCGCGGGCCCGGCGGGAATCAGCCCTTGGTCCAGATGGCGGTGTAGGCGCCGCCCTCGGTGTCGAGCAGAGTGGGCAGGAAGCCCTTGCCCTTCAGCTCGTCGAAGCGCTTCTGGTAACCGCTGGGGGTCATGCCCGTGTACTCGTACCAGGCGGAGCCGGAGTCCTTGACCCAGACGCTCGTGTAGGACTCGTCGGGGCCGACGGTGACCAGCGAGGGCCGTTCGCCCTTCTTGGTCCTGGCGAGGAACTCCGCGTGGTGCTCGTCGAAGGACTTGCCGACGGTGACGGACCAGGACTGCGAGCCCTGCGTCCAGACGGCGGCGTAGCGCGGGTCGTCGGCGGTGCCGTAGGCGTTGGCCGCGGTGAGCACGTAGCCCCGCTTGGCGGCGTCGGCGTTGGCGGCCGTGAACTGGCCGGTGGTGAGGTTGTGCTTGGCGAAGAACTTGCCCGGGACCTTCTCGAAGATCGCGGCGAAGACGGCGTCGTTCCCCGAGCCGGTGGCGCTCACCGAGGTCGGGCGGTACCCCTGGGAGAGGTAGCTGTCGAACCTCTTCTGGTAACCGCTCGCCGACATGCCCTGGATCATCGCCCAGGCCGGGCCGGACCGCTTGACCCAGACGGCGCCGTAACGCGGTGCGGACGCGTCGTCGACCGTGAAGGTGATCGGCCGGTAGCCCTGGCCGCGCAGCGTGTTGAAGCGTTCGGTCTGCTGCTGGCCGGTGACGCCGTGGTAGGCGCTGAACGCGGGCGTGGCCTGGGCGCCGGTCTGGGTGCTGACCTGGGCGTTGGCCGCCGATCCGGCGGTGGTGACCAGGGCGGCGGTGGCGACGGACGCGACGGCGATGGACGCGAAGATGCGCATGACCCTCCCCAAGGGTGCGACTTTTCGGGTGTTTCATCACGGATGAACGGATTCATCGCGGACAAGCGGTTACCCTAGCGGATCATCGCGGTCGGTGATCGTGGTATCGGTCCGGGAATCAGACCTCCAGGATCAGGGTGATCGGGCCGTCGTTGGTCAGGGAGACCTTCATGTCGGCGCCGAAGACGCCCGTCTCGACGTGCGCGCCCAACGCGCGGAGCTCGGCGCAGACGGCCTCGACCAGGGGTTCCGCCACCGGTCCCGGGGCCGCCGCGTGCCAGGTCGGACGGCGGCCCTTGCGGGCGTCGCCGTACAGGGTGAACTGGCTGATCACCAGCAGCGGGGCGCCGACGTCGGAGCAGGACTTCTCGCCCGACAGGACGCGCAGGCCCCAGAGCTTGGCGGCGAGTTTGGCCGCCTGCTGCCGGGTGTCGTCGTGGGTCACCCCGACCAGCACCAGCAGTCCGGGCTCGTCGATCGCGCCGACCGTCTCGCCGTCAACCGTCACCGACGCGGAACTCACCCGCTGCACCACCGCACGCATGCGTCCATCATCCCGGTTGTTGCGACCGCGCCGGAAACCGGTGTTTCCGCCCTCCGTAGAATCCACGCGAAGGGAGCTGAGGTGTCTGCTGAGTCGCTGGTCGTGGAGGTCGTCCGTTCCGGGTTCGTGGAGTCCACCCACCGGGCCCGCATGCTGGCCGTCGACGCGGCCGGTTCGCCGGTGCGGGTGCACGGGGCCGTCGACGTCCTGGTTTCCCCGCGTTCCTCGCTGAAGCCGCTGCAGGGGCTCGGCATGGTGCGCGCCGGGCTCGGGCTCGACGGCGAACTGCTCGCCCTGGCGTGCGCCAGCCACACGGGGGAGCCCTTCCACGTCGAGGGGGCCCGCCGCGTCCTGGCCGGGGCGGGACTCGACGAGAGCGCGCTGCGCTGCCCGGCGGACCTGCCGGAGGACGCCGCCTCCCGCGAGCGGGTGCTGCGTTCCGGAGGCGCTCCCTCACCGCTCTACATGAACTGCTCGGGCAAGCACTCGGCGATGCTCGCCACCTGCGCGGCCAACGACTGGCCGCTGGAGACCTACCTGAGCCCGGCGCACCCGCTGCAGAAGGCGCTGCGTGACACGGTCGAGGAACTCACCGGGGAGCGGGTCGCGGCCACCGGGGTCGACGGCTGCGGCGCGCCGCTGTTCTTCGTGTCGATGGTCGGTGTGACCAGGGCCTTCCGCTCCCTCGTACTGGCCGAGGAGGGCACGCCCGAGCGCCGGATCGCCGACGCCTTCCGCGCGCACCCCGAGTGGACCTCGGGCACGACCAAGCCAGAGGCCCGGCTGATGCGGGCGCTTCCCGGGCTGATGCTCAAGTCGGGCGCCGAGGCGTTCGACGCCTTCGCCTTCGCGGACGGCAGGGCCGGGGCCGTCAAGATCGAGGACGGTGGCTACCGGGCCAGGATGCCCGCCACCGTCGAGGCCCTTCGGGCGCTGGGTTTCGAGGCCGAGGTGCTTGAGGAACTGGCCGTCGGCGTGCTGCTCGGCGGTGGCCGCCCGGTCGGCGAGGTACGGCTGCGCCGCTGAGACCCGCGCGGACCGAGGGTCGCGCACGTGGAGCGGGGCGCGCGGGAGCGGGGGACGGGGCCTGACGGGAGCTTGAGGACGCGGCTGAGGGCCGGCGAAGCCGTACGGTCAGGGACGGCAGAGCTCCTCGGCGACCAGGCTCGTCCCGATGCCCAGCAGCCAGACGTCCTTGGCGACGCCGATGCCCTCCTGGGAGGGGCGCAGGCTGCCCTCCTGGCGCAGGCTCGGGGTGCGCAGGTAGAGGCCGACCAGCCCGCCGGCGAAGGCGGTCAGCGCCGCGCCCGCGACCAGTGAGGGCACCACCGGGACCAGCAGGGCCGCGCCCACGGCGATCTCGGTCTTCGACAGCAGCCAGACGAACGTCCTGGGGCTCATCTTCTTCAGGAACGGGTAGGCGTTGGCGGCCATCCCGTGGACGGCGGCGGCGCTGCCCTCGTCCCCGGCGGCCATGGACAGCCCGGCGTTCAGGACGTAGGCGCCGGTGGCGAGCCGTACGGGGAGCTGGTGCGGGCGAGCCAAGATCCTCATAAGTGCTCACAAGGGTTGAATGGTCCGGGAATCATGCTCCTTCCCGTTGTTTGTCCGCTTCACCCGGGACGTGGTTCTTTCTTGACGGTCCTTGACCCGGGCCGGGGCCAGGTCCGGGAACCGGCCGGGCTCAGGCCTCGGTGGCCTCACACCAGTGGCTGAGGCAGTTGCCGAGCCAGCCGTCGCCCTCGCCGTTCTTCATCGCCCGCGCCGCGCCGACGAGATGGCCGTGGCGCGCGTTGAGTTCGAGGACAAGCCGGGGGCTGTTCACCCGCGCGTCCTCCGTCGGCAGCTGCAGCGGCGCGCTGACCCGCAGGTCCCAGTCGTCGGAGGCCGCGACCACGTCCGCCGGGACCATCGGCCCGCCGTCGAGCCCGACCTCGGCGCCGGAGTCGGGCAGCACCCGCAGCAGCAGCGGCACGGACTCCTCCTCGGTGCGCACGTGCCCCTCCCAGAGTCCCTGCGGGACCGCGACCGCCCGTTCGGGCAGGAAGCTCGGTGGCAGGGACGCGGACGGGTGGTCCGGCACCAGTTCCGCCATGACGCGGTTGACGACCGAGGTGCGGACCTCGCCCCCGGTCTGGTTGGCGAGCACGCAGATCGAGAGTTCGAGCTCGGGCACGACCGCGAGCATCGCCGAGACACCGCCCATGCCGCCGCTGTGCGCGACCACCTGGTGCGGCCCGCCGCGTGAGACGAACCAGCCAAGGCCGTAACCCTGCTCCGCGGTGATCGGCAGCGCGGTGCGGGTGGCCGCGGCCGTCTCCGGCTTCAGCACCCCGGGGCCGCCCGCCTGCAGCAGTCCGAACATCGCCAGGTCGGAGGCGCTCGCCCAGCCGAGGGAGGCGCCGTGGTGGGTGGTGTCGTAGTCGGGGTACGGCCTGCCGTCGGCCGAGTAACGCAGCGCCCGAGGCCGTTCGCCCTCGTAGGAGAGGCCGATCTGGCAGGCGTTCAGCCCGAGCGGGGCGAAGACCTGCTCGGCGGTGAAGTCGGCGGCGCTACGGCCGGTCGCCTTCTCCAGGACCGCGTCGAGGACGCCGTATCCGAGGTTGGAGTACTCGAACCGGGACCCGGGCTCGCGGTACAGCGTCGAGTAGTGCTCGACGCCGTGCCGGATCGCGGGCAGCCCGGCGTAGGCGAAGTCGTAGTGCCCGCCGAACCCGGCCCGGTGCTGGAGGACCTGGCGCAGGGTCGGCTCGCTGTAGTCGCGGTATCTGGGCAGGCGGAAGCCGGAGAGGTACTTCTCGACCGGGTCGTCGAGGTTCAGCAGCCCCCGGTCGGCGGCGACGCAGACCGCGGTCGCCGTGATCGGCTTGGTCACCGAGGCGATCGAGTAGACGGTCTCCGGGGTGGCCGCCACCCCGCGCGCCACATCCGCCAGGCCGTACGCCTCGGCGAAGACCACGCGGTCGCGATGGGCGACCGCGACGGAGACCGAGGCGCAGCCATGGGTGGCGAGCGCCTGCGCGCAGTGCTGGGAGAGTCCCTCAAGCATGATCGAACATCCCTTCCGCCGTGCCGACTCAGACTTTAGGCCCCGCGACCGGTGCGCCGGGCATCGTACCGATGACGACGTTCGCCCCCAGTTCCTCGCAGTCGGCCACTCTCGCCGCCAATCCCGCCCGTTCCATGGTCTCGACGGTCCCGGGAGCCTGCCGCAGGCTCGTCTCCACCAGGAGGTGGCCGCCGGGCGCCAGCCACCGGGGCGCCGTCCGCGCCACCCGCCGCACCACGTCGAGGCCGTCCACGCCGCCGTCGAGCGCCACCATCGGCTCGTGGACACGGGCCTCGGCGGGCAACAGCCTGATCGCCTCGGTCGGCACGTACGGCGGGCTGGCCACCAGCAGGCCGACCCTGCCCCGGAGCCCGGCCGGCAGCGGGTCGTACAGATCGCCCTCGTGGACCCGCCCGCCGACGGCGGCGAGGTTGCGGCGGGCGCACCGCACCGCGGCGGGGTCGATGTCCACCGCGTGCAGTTCCACGGCCACGCCGAGGGCCGTACCCGACACAGTGCCCGACACAGTGGTCGGCGCAGTGCCCAGCGCGGTGGCCAGTGCGGCGCCCAGCGCGCCCGAGCCGCAGCACAGGTCGACCACGACGGCCGGTCCGCCCCGGGCCAGGCCGATCGCCTGCCGGACAAGGAACTCGGTACGGCGCCGCGGGACGAAGACCCCGGGATCGACGTCTATCCGCAGGCCGCAGAACTCGGCCCAGCCGAGGACGTGTTCGAGAGGCAGCCCGTGGGCGCGTCGTTCGACCATGAGGGCCAGTTCCTCAGGGGCGCGCGCGGCCGAGACGAGGAGTTCGGCCTCGTCCTCGGCGAAGACACAGCCCGCCGCCCGCAGGGTGGCGGCGACGGTGGAAAGGGAGGCAGCAGGAGACACTAGGAGCCTTTCGGGATGCCGACGGGCGCTCCCTGGGCCACCTGCGTCAGATGGACCGAGCGGTCGCGAGGGAGAGCGCCCGACCTGGTGTGGGAATCGGACTCACCTCCTCGACGCGTTCACCACTGGGGCCGGTAACACTACCCGATCCCCCTGTGACCCGCCGAGGGACCCCGTGGACGGGCCCCTCGGCTCATCTCACCGGGATCAGCGCTCGCCCTTCGGCGGACGGCAGTCCGCCCCGAACTCGACCTGCTTCCACGACGTGTAGGGAGAGTCGAGTTGCAGCTTGAAGTGACCCGCCTCCTTGCTGCGGGTGCTGTACGCGCCGGTCACCGTCTGCTCCTGCCTCCCGGTGCCGGTGAACGTGACGGACTTCCAGTCGCTGACCGTCAGCCACTGGTTGCGGGTCGCGTCGCTCTTGCGAGACCAGCGGTAGCGGACGGTGACGGGGCCGTCGGTCACCACGATCTTCCCGGTCAGCCCGAACTGGGCGGGCCTGGTGATCCCGCACTCCTCGTTGTCGTCGGTGCGCCGCTGGGCCACTTCGGTGACCGTGGCGTCGGCGCAGACGGCGTCGTAGGAGACGTTCTGGGTCTCACCGCCGTCCCCGGGGCTGACGATCCTGAGTCGCATCGAGCCCTTGGCGGACGTCGAGACGCCGAAGGCGTTGCCGACGACCTTGCTGCCCGCCTGGTCGAACTTCACCGAGAACGGATCCGGCGAGGGCCAGGGCCGTCCCCCCTCGTCGATCCAGTGGTACTGGACGGTCATCGGCCTGGTCACGGTGATCTTCGCGGAGATGGAGTGCCGGACGCCGTACGGCTTGGCGCAGGGACCCGCGTAGGAGGTGGGCGTGATCTTCATCTCGGAGGCGACCGCCTCGGGCGGCGAGCACGTGACCTTGTAGGTGGCGCGGGCCTGGGGGCGGTTGTGGTTCCCGATCTCCAGGATCACCTCGCCGTCCGTCCTGGTCTTGCCGTCCTGCCACTTACCGGCGGAGACCTCCGCCGTCACCTGCGGTTCGACCTTGAGCGTCTGCCAGGTGTCCGGGGCCTTGCCGTTGATCCGCCAGCGGTACCTGACGTCCCCTGCCCTGTCCGCGGTGATCTTCCCGACGGCGTCGAAGGTCGGCGCCGTGGCGCACGAGCCCTCGTAGGACGGAGGCGTGACGGCGGCGGTCACCGAGACGACCGGGTCGGCGGGCGGGGTGGCGTCGCACTTCACCGTGAAGTCGGCCTTGGCGCTCTCCGGCGTCGCCTTGGGGGAGATGATCCGCAGGGCACCCCAGCCCTTGACGGTGACGGCGTCGCCGTTGCCGCTGATCGGCACGGTGTAGGGGGTGACGTCCTTCGTGCCGGGCTGGCCGGTGAAGGTGAGCGTGCCGACCTGGCTCCTGCCGCCGTCGTTGTCGGTCCACTCGTACTTCACCTCGGTGGGCACCCGGCTGACGGAGACCTTCCCGGTGAACGTCAGGGTCATGGGGCACCTGCCGGAGTAGTCCGGGGCGTCGACCGTGGCGGCCGGTGTCACCACGAGCTCCGGCTCGGGGGTGTCACAGGTGACGGTGTAGTTCGCGCGCAGCGAGCCGACGCCGCCGGGGCTGACGATCTGGATGGACTTCCACCCGGCCGAGGTGGCCTTCACCAGGTGGGTGAGGGTCACCGTACGGCTTCGCTCGCCGTTCGCGGGGAAGTCCAGGTAGCGCTGCTCACCCTCACCGGTGGCGCTGTCGATCCAGCGGTAGGCGACCCTGGCCGGGACCCGGGAGACCTGGATGAGCCCGGTGAAGGTCAGCGGCTGGCCCGCCGTGGGACAGGCGCCCTTGTAGTTCTCCGGGGTCACGGTGACCGAGGCGGCGGCGCGGGTCGGCTCCTGGGGCTGCCCGGGGTCACCGGGCTGGCCGGGGGTGCCGGGGTTTCCCGGGCCGCCGGGCTTGCCGGGGTCACCTGGCTTGCCGGGGCCGTCCGGCGCGGGCGGCAGCGGGTGCGTCCGGTCGTAGACGATGGGCTCCTTGCCGGAGCACACGACCGAGAAGCGGGCCTTCGGCGACAGGCCCTTCCTGCCGATGATCTCCACGGCCTGCCAGCCCCGGACCTCCCAGTCGAACGACTGGCGGTCGCGCACGACGACCTTCCTGGCACCGCGGACCACGATGCTCCTGACGGCGCTCTTGCTGCCGTCCCCCCGAACCCAGCGGTAGCGGACCACGCCCTTGCCGCGGGCGGCGACGGTGGCCGAGAACCCGACCGTCGTGGGACACGCGCCGGAGTACCGGGCCGGATTCGCCCGCACCTTGCCGACGGCCGTCTTGACCGCCGTTCCCGACGCCTTGGCGGCTGCGGTGGCCTTGGTGGACGCGGTGGTCTTGGCGGTCGCGGTGGCCTTGGTGGCCGCGGCGGGCGCCGCCTGGGCGGGCCCGGCGAGCAGCCCCGCCGTCATGACGGTGGCCATGCAGAAGCCCAGCAGAGACATGGGTCTTCTCAACGCGCACCCCTCTCCTACACGGATGATCAAAGGGGGACATGTTCTCCATCCGCACTGAGAGATGACTTGCGCGTCACTGCAACCTCACGTCCTCCCAGGTCCCAGGCCTGGTCACTCGCCGAGCAGGCCCGCCTCGCGGGCGGCGATCGCCGCCTGTACCCGGTTCTCCAGGCCGAGCCGGGTGAGGATGCGGTTGACGCGGCTCTTCACCCCCGCCTCGGAGAGCCCGAGGTCACGGGCGATCCTGGCGTTCGACAGGCCCCTGGCGACCAGCACGAGCACTTCGAGCTCACGCCGGGTCAGCTCACCGAGCGCCCCGGCGCGGAGGGAGGGGGACGGTTCGACCAGCGCGGGCGGCAGCGCGGTGAAGGCGCCGATGAGACGGCTGGTCACGCTCGGCGCGAGCATGGCCTCTCCCGAGGAGACCACCCGGATGGCGTCGGCGAGCTGGTCGGGGGAGACGTTCTTCAGGATGAACCCGGCGGCCCCGGCCCGCAGGCAGGCGTGCACGTACTCGTCGAGGTCGAAGGTGGTCAGCACCAGCACCCGGGGGTGCGGCTGTTCGTGCGGCCACCGCCCGACGATGTGCCGGGTCGCCTCGACGCCGGTCATACCGGGCATGCGCACGTCCATCAGCACCACGTCCGGGCGCAGGTCGAGGGCGAGGGCGACGGCCTCCTCGCCGTCCGCGGCCTCCCCGACGACAAGCAGGTCGGCGCGCCGGTCGAGCATGATCCGCAGCGCGGCGCGCACCAGCTCCTGGTCGTCGGCGATCAGCACGCGGACGGGGTTCACCCGGCCTCCCCGTAGCGGAAGACGGCCTCGACCAGCCAGCCGCCGTCCTGGTCGCGGGGACCGGCCCGCAGGCTGCCGCCGAACAGCGCGGCCCGCTCACGCATGCCGACCAGCCCGAGCCCGGAGCCGGCGAGGGGCCGGTGGCCCGGCGCGGCAGGGCCGTTCTCCACCGTGACGACGAGCCGCTCGGCGGCCCGCCGTACGGCGATCCTGACGTCGGTCGCGCCCGCGTGCCGCAGGACGTTGGTGAGCGCCTCCTGGACGACCCGGTAGGCGGAGACCTGTACCGCCGCCGGGACCTCGGGGCCCGGTCCCGTGCTGACCTCGACCCGGCACCCGGCGGCGCGGGCGGTCGTGGCGAGCCGGTCGAGATGGCGCAGTGACGGCTCCGGGTCGCCGGGACCGGCTGGGGCGTCGTCGGCGAGCAGCCCGAGCAGCCGGCGCATCTCGACCAGGGCGGCGTCGGCGGCCGTGCCGATCCCGGTCACCCCCCGCCGGGCCAGATGTGGGTCCTCCGCCATCACCTCCGCGGTCGCCCGCGCCTGCATGGCGATCGCGCTGACGTGGTGGGCGACCAGGTCGTGCAGGTCACGGGCGATCCTGGCCCGCTCGGCCGTGACCGCCCGCCGGGCGCTGACCTCCTGCTCGGCGCGCAGCCGGGCGGTCAGGTCACGCAGCCGGGCGGCGTCGGCGTGGATGTGCCGCTGGGAGACGCCCAGCAGCCACGGCGCCAGCGACAGACCGGCGATCATGATCATCTCGAAGAGGGTGGGCCGGAACTCGGCGGGGAACGGCAGGCCGAGTGGCGAACGCAGCAGGTCGGGGGCCACCACCGTCACCCCGGCCACGACGACGGCCACGACGCTCGCCGGTGGCCGGGCGTAGCGGGCCACGGCGTAGGCGGCGAACATGACGTACAGGCCGTCCCTGAGCGCGACCATGGGGTCGACCAGCTCGTAGACCACGTAGGTGACGCTCACCGCCACCATGACCGGCCACGGGTGCGTCCTGCGCCAGGCCAGCGGTACGGCCTGCGTGAGCAGCAGGGCCGTCACCAGGACGGCGGTCGCCGGGTCGTCGGGAACACCCTCGCTCAGCCTGAGCATCAGCGCCGCGACCGTCAGCGCCAGGGCGAACAGGACGTCGGCGATCCGGGGCCTGGCGGCGAGCCACCGTCTCATCCCGTCGATGTGATCCCGCACCGTCGCACCGCCCCCGTCTCCTCCGCCCAAGGGTAGGCGCGGCCGTGACCTGCACGGAGCCGGAGACAACCAAAGTTGCGCCGTCCGGGGCGGATTCCTCCCCAGGGGGCATCGCGGAGCCGGGCCAATGGCCGATGTCCCGGCGGGCTCCGATTTCTAGGGTTGAAATGTGCGCCGGAACATCCCGGTCTGTCACCTTTTAGGAGGATTTATGCGTCCCTTCGGTGCCCCTGTACGACGTGCGGCGCTGCTGGCCGTGGTCGCGGCCCTGGCCACCACGACTGTGGCCTCCCCTGCCGCCGCGGCGAGCCCTGCGGACGCTCCGGCGCGGGTCTCGACGTACGGCAAGGCCGACCTGCAACGTGACGTGGACGCCCTGCGCGCGATCGGCACCAGCGGCGTCCAGGCGCGCGTGACCACCTCCGACGGCCGTCAGCTGGTCGCGACGAGCGGGGTCGCCGCACTCGGGAGCAGGCGCCCGGTCCCGGCGAACGGCTACGTCAGGATCGCCAGCACCACCAAGTCGTTCGTGGCCACGGTGGCCCTCCAGCTCGTCGCGGAGGGCAAGCTCTCCCTGGACGACACCGTGGAGAGCAGACTGCCCGGCGTGGTCAAGGGCAACGGCAACGACGGCAACAAGATCACGGTCAGGCAGCTCCTGCAGCACACCAGCGGCATCCACGAGGGCTACCCGGCCCACACCTCCGTCGAGGAGTTCCTCAAGCACCGCGACGAGCCGTTCACCAGCGAGCAGATCGTGGCAGAGGCCGTCAAGCACGCGCCGAACTTCGAGCCGGGCAAGAAGTGGATGTACTCCAACACCGGATACGTGCTGATCAGCATGATCATCGAGAAGGTGACCGGGCGTCCCTGGCACGAGGAGGTCGACCGGCGCATCAGCAGGCCGCTGGGGCTCAGCCGTACGCTGTGGTCGGGCCGTTCCCTCGACGTGCCGAACCCGCACGCCAAGGGCTACCTGGTGCTGCCGCCCCGCAAGCCGGTCGACGCCACCCGGCACTTCGACGGGGACGCCGCCGGTGGCCTGCTGTCCACGACCAGGGACGTCAACCGCTTCTTCATGGCGCTGCTCGGCGGCAGGCTGCTGCCCGCCGAGCAGCTCGCGCAGATGCGGAAGACCGTCGTGGCCCCGCTGTGGCAGCAGACCTGGCCGGGGGCCCGCTACGGCCTGGGCCTCAGCTCCCGTCCGCTGTCCTGCGGCGGGGTCTACTGGCATCACGGCGGCGACGACTACGGGTACAAGACGAGGACGGGCGTCAGCGCGGACGGCAGGCGCAGCGTCACGATCTCGCTGACCACGCAGTTCGGCGACGAACGTTCCGAGCGCCAGGAGAAGGTCGCGGGCGAGGTCGTCGACCGGGTGCTGTGCAGCCGGTAGTCCCTCTCCGGCCGGGACCCCGTCGCAGGGGATCCCGGCCGGACCGGTGTCTCAGAGGCGACCGAGACGGTCGTACAGGACACGCCACCGGTCGGGGTGGACGTGCGCGACGACCGTCCCCTCCGGGACGCCCGCGGCGGCGAAGGCGGCCCCGACCAGGGTGGCCGGGTGCCTCAGCCGCATGGTCGCGTCCAGGGAACCGCCCAGGCCGGTGAAGCCGTAGTCGACGAAGGCCTCGTAACCCGGCAGGTCGGGCGTCTCGGCCCGGCGTTCGATCCGCAGGATCGCCGAGTCGACCGAGGGTACCGGCCGGAACGCCTCCCGGCCGATGTGCCCGAGCATCTCCCAGCGGAACCACGGCCAGGTCCGCACGGTCAGCGCGCTCCAGCGGCCGAAGTCGCCGGTGCGCTTGCGGACGTACTCAAGCTGGGCGACGAGCGTCGCCGAGGTCAGCCCGGGTGCCTCCAGGCACCAGTCGACGATCTTCGAGGTGATCGAGTACGGGATGTTCCCGACGACCGCGAACGGCTCACGCGGCGCGCGGGCGGTCAGGAAGTCCCCCCTGACGACCCGGACGCGGGCGTCGTCGCGGGTGCGGACGGTCAGCCTGCCCGCCAGCAGCGGGTCGATCTCGTAGGCGACGACCTGGTCGCAGGTCTCGGCCAGCGCCAGGGTCAGGACGCCCTCGCCCGCCCCCGGCTCGACGACCAGCCCGTGCGCCCCCGCCGCCTCGGCGACGAGCCGTACGGCCTGGCGGTCCACCATGAGGTTCTGCGAGAGGGTGCGCCTGGCCTGGTCGCGGGCGGTCCTGCCGCCCCTGTTCGCGACCTTCTTCTGGGTGTGTGAATGATCTCCGTGTGCGAAAGAACGCGCCACAGTCTTGCCCCTTCGGGTCCGAGATGAAGTGGTCTCGGAAGATCCGGGGCACGCGCGGAGAAGTGAGATTCTCTAGCGGCCCTGGATCGGGCCGCGGCGCATACGGATGTAGTACGAAGGAATACGACACATGCGGCTCACCCTAGGAGAGCCCGGGTGAGCGGCACAAACGGTTTTCCCGCCTCCCCGGAGCAGGGGAGACGGGAAGCGCGCGAGGTGTCTACAGGGAGCGGAACTGCCGGGTCGAGGAGATGGCTCCCGACGTCGTCATGGTGAAGGTCCGCATCGAGTCGGCGAACTTCGACAGGTCCCACTCGGCGGGGCCCTGGTACCAGTACAGGTGGTCGGCCTGCCTGCCGTTGCCGGTGATCGAGGAGACGACACGGGCCCAGCGGTCCACGCTGTCGAAGATCACGGCATAGGGCAGATAACGGGAGAACAGCTCGACCCGCTGGGCGGGAGGGATGTCGCCACCGGCGTCGCCGGAGGCCAGATACTCACGGAAGCCCAGCGTGTGGGCCAGGGCCGCGGCGCCCTTCGCGGTCTTGGCGGGCATGTACTGTCCGCCGACGGCCAGTGCGGCCCCGGCGATGATCACGGCCAGGCCGAGCAGGCCGTACGTGGTGAACCAGGCCAGCGCGACGGTGCCGATGACGCCGGCGACGGTGAGGAGCACGCCGAGGGTCGTCCAGCGGGTTCGCACGGTGTCCGGGCGCCGGGCGAACCAGCCCTGCGCGACCACGTCCCGGTAGAGGGCGTCGCGGACCTTGCTGAGCTTGGAGGTGAAGGAGCCCTTCAGGTGCGAGAGCGGGATCGCGTCGCGGCCGTCGAAGATCGCGTCGTAGAGGGCGCGCTCGTAGGACTGCAGCGCCTTGAGGTCGGCGTTGGGCATCCGCACCAGGACCCAGTCGGGTGTGTCGTAGGTCTGCCTGGGCTGCTCGTCGATCCTGAGGTAGCCCCGCACCGCGAGGTCGACGATCGTGGCGGTCACGTCGATCACGTCGGCCTGCTCGTCGATGAGCGTGCCGATCTGGCCGGGCCGTACGCCGTCGGGCGGGGAGAAGTGGCCGTTGCTGACCCCGCTGACCGCGCCCGACTCGTGGCCGACCACCCGGGCGTCACGACCCCGGGTCCAGTACAGCAGGCCGACGCCGCCCAGCAGCAGGACCAGCAGGCCGGCCAGGGCGCCGCCGGTGACCGTGTTCAGGGTGAAGGCGTTGGACAGCTCGAAGCGGCGCTCCAGGATGGGCTCGCCCTTGGTCACGCCGCTCGGGTAGCCGATGACCACCGTGAGGACCTCGTCGACCCCCAGGCCCTGCTGCTCGAACTCGGCCTCGACCCCGGTGTGGTCCGGCGAGGCGGTGGTGCAGCCGATCGCCGAGGTCAGCGCCCCGGCGAAGCAGGACAGGCTCTGCAGCTGCGCGGGGCCGGTCACCTTGGCCTTGGCCAGCTCGACGGGCGCCGACCAGCCGCCCGCGGCGTACCAGCGCAGCTCCTGGACGTCGCCGAGCGGGGTGATGGTCCCCTTGACGTCGTATTCGAACTTGGCGGTTCCCGAGCCCTTCAACGTGATCGTGGAACCGGTCAGGGTGGCGTCGCCCTTGAGGTTGACGACCTGGTAGAGCCGGTCGTTGCCGTCGTCGTAGCGCGTCCGGTCGACCAGCTTCCTCGTCGGCGCGGTGCCGTCGAACGTGACCGTCTCCTTGACGTGCAGTACGCCGTCCTGTCGCAGTTCGATTTCGAGCGCGTCACTCTTGATCTTGCCTGCCGAAGTGGCGGCCTTACCCGGTGACGTGTGCGCCGTACCGGCCGCGAGGGCGGGGGAGGCGCTGAGGGCCAACGCGCAGGTGGCGATCGTGGCCACGCTTCCGACCGCCCGGCACACGTTCGCGGCCGTTCGGTGCAATAGGGATGCCGACATGGCCCGGGAGCCTACCGATAACCACCCACACATGACTGCAGCGACCCTTTCAGGTTTTTCGGACAATCACGTTTATGTGCCGAAATCCGCTAGATTGCCGCCCGGAGATCAGCAGTTCGGAGAGGTGGTCGCATGCGTCCGCGGAGGTCAAGCCCTCTGGCCTTTGGCGTTTTCGGGGTCCTCGCCCTGACCTTCGCGGTGGTCGTCGTGATCGCCGGTCTGGTCAAGGGGAACGAAACAGGGGTTCCGGCCGGGCCGGAGACGGGTCCCGTGGCGACCGGAGGCGGCAGGTCCATGCCGTCCGGCGGTACCGAGGTGGCCCCGCCCGAGGTGAAGCCTCCGTCGCCGATCAAGCTCGGCGACGAGAACGGCGCGGGCGGCACCGCGATCACCCTGGCCTCCGCCCAGTCGGGCACGAGCTTCGACCTGCGTAACATGCGGCGTTCGGACACCACCGCCAGGCTCAAGCGCAACCCCCTGTACGGTGCCGGCGTCATGGGATCGGTCGCCTGCCGCGCTCCGCGGCCCTCGACCCAGCCCGCCGCCATGTACAGCTATCTCAACGCCGTCACCGGCTGCCTGGACCGGGCGTGGGCGGGCAAGTTCGCCCAGGCCCGGGCGACCTTCCTGGCCCCGCGCCGGGTCTACTGGAGCCGTCCGGGGCGGGGGCCGTGCGGCACCTACCCGTCGTCCGGGGCCGCCGCCTACTACTGCCCGTCCAACCGCGGCATGTACATCGGCCTGACCCACGTCATCAGGCAGAGCGGCGACGTCGACCCGGCGGAGAACCACGTCCCCTACCTGGCCGTTCTCGCCCACGAATACGGTCATCACGTGCAGTCCATGGCGGGCATCGGCGGAGCCTGGTGGTGGGAGGTCGCCAACCGCTCGAAGAGCGCCCAGGACGCGCACTCCCGCCGCGCGGAGCTCCAGGCCCAGTGCCTGTCCGGGATCTTCGTCCGCGCCGTCCGGACTCCCCTGGCCGTCACCGCCGACCGCTGGCAGTCGCTGCTGCGTACGGACTACGGCCGGGGCGACGACCAGAACGGCCTGGGCAAGCGTGACCACGGCAACGGCGACCACTACGCGGGCTGGCTCAACCAGGGCTGGAAGTACTCCAGGCTCGCCTACTGCAACACCTGGAGCGTGCCCGCCTCCTACGTGAGCTGACCGTGAGCCGACGCCGGGGGCTTGGGACGATCTCCGGGTCGTCCCTTCCCACACGGATAGAATGCCGACCTGCTCAAGACGATCTCCCCGGACGGTGATTTCGCCGTGCTCGTCTGGGGGATCGACTCTCATATCGGCAGTCCGAATCTCCCCGGAGTGGCATGCGCGGGCCTGTGCGCCGACGTTCCCGAGCATCCGTGCTCGCAGCTTCTGTGGTGATTTTCTGTCTTATTTCGGGATGTGCCAGCGGGGACGCGGCCGGGCCGATCCCGGTCCTCAACCCACCCACCGCGCAGGAGAACCCGCAGCAGGACAGCCCGGTCAGGGCCCCGGTGGTCATGGTGCTCGGCGACAGCTTCACCGCCGGGTCGGGACCGGTCCCCCGCTGGGAGAGCTACGCGGCGCGGGCCGCCCGTACGCTCGGCTGGCAGCTCGTCACGGCGGGCGCCGCGGGGACGGGCTTCGTCAACCCCGGCCGGGTGCGCAGGACGTTCCAGCAGTCCTTCGACGCGGAACTCTCCTGGCGTCCCGCCCCCGACCTGCTGATTCTCTCCGGTGGGCACAACGACCACACCACCCCCGGCAGGGTGTACGGCGCCGCCAGACGCCTGCTCGTGACGGCCAGGACCCGCTGGCCACGGACCAGGGTCGTGGTGATCGGCCCCATCTGGATGGGCCGGGAGCCCCGCTGGGTCCCCGCGGTCAGGGACGCGATCGCGGTCGCCGCCGACGAGGAGGCGACCGTCTTCCTCGACCCGCTCGATCACCCCTGGGGGCGGGGGGCGATCCTGCCCGACGGTGTCCATCCCACCTTCCTGGGGCACAGGAGGCTGGCGAACTGGCTGGTCACGGCACTGCGCGAGCACGGCGCCGAGCCGGACGGCTGAGTTCGGCCAGCGTCGCGGCCACCCCCTCCCGGTAGGACGGGTAACGCGGCTCGAAGCCCGTCTCCGTCAGCGCCGAGACGTCGGCGACGACGTCGAGCGTGAGCGTCCGCACGGCGACCCCGCCCGCGAACGCCGCCGTCAGCCACCTGGGCAGCCTGCGGGGCCTGGCCGCGCCGAGCATCCCGGCCGTCTCGTCGAACAGCTCGCCCAGCGTCGTGACCGTGCCGTCGGTCGCCACGAAGCTCCGTCCCGCGACGCCGGGCAGCCCCGCCACGTGCACCAGCGCCCGAGCCGCGTCCTCCACGTGGATGATCGGCAGCCGGTTGCGCCCCGTCCCGGGAACCGGCATCCGGCCCCTGGCCAGGCCGGGCACGATCATGTCGCCGAACCCCTTGCCGGGGCCGTACACCATGTTCCCCAGGCAGACGTGTACGGCGGGCGTTCCCGACGCCTCGACCATCCGCCGCACCGGCAGCCCCACGTGGGCGAACCCCACCGGGACGGAACGCGGAGGCGACAGGTGCGAGACCGTACGGCCGGGCCCGGGGGCGAGGTCGTCCATCCCGCTGACCGAGACCAGCAGGGGCCGTTCCTCGGCGGGCAGGGAGAGCAGAGTCCGCAGCACCCCCTCGGTGGTCTCCCTGCGGACGGCGGCGATCCGGTCGATGGCCCGCCTCGTCAGCCGCCCCGGCAGGCTCGGCTGGATGAGGTCGAGGACGGCGTGCGCCCCCTTGGCGGTCTCGGCCCAGGTGGCGGGGTCACCGACGGAGAAGTGGCGGGGTGTGCCGCCCGCCCGCCGTACGCGCTGGGCGGCCTCGTCGTTCCTGACCAGGCCGACGACATCCCAGCCTGCGACGACGGCCTCGCGGACCGCGGTGCGCCCGATGAAGCCTCCGGCGCCGAGAACGAGCAGTTTCATGATCCCTCCAGGAATGATCTGGTTAGCATTTGCTAACTCAATGGGTGTGAAAAAGGCCCCGGGAGCCGGGGCCGGGTTCTACGGGGTGACCATGCGGGTGACCAGGGGACGCAGGGCGGCCAGCGCCGCCCCCCTGGGCAGTTCGTCGAAGTGACGCATCCTGGCGTACTGCGCCACGGTGCCGGAGAGTGCGGCCACCAGCAGATCGACCGGGATCTCCGCGGTGACCTCGCCCGAGGCGACCCCGTCGCCGATCAGCCCGCGCAGTAGACCGAGCAGGGACGGCCCGCGTTCCTCGGCGGAGAACCTGGGCAGGTAGAGCCGGAGGTTGTCCTGTGTGAAGAGCAGGACCTCGGGCTCCTCGTCGAGGAGTTCGCCGAAGGCCCGCATCAGCGCGTCGAGCCGCTCACCGAACGGCCGCCCCGGCGCGGTGGCCGACGCGGCCCGCTCACCGAGCCGGGTGTAGCACCTGGCGAACAGGTGCAGTGCGAGTTCCTCCTTCGAGGCGAAGAACTTGAACAGCGCGGGATTGCTGTAACCGCTGGCCGCGGCGATGTCGCGCACGGTCGTGCCGTCCACGCCCCGCTCGACGAACAACCGCAACGCCTCGACCAGCATCCGCCGCTTCGACGGCGGATCCCGGTCGTCCACCAGGAACACCTCGACCCCTGTCACACCACGAAGTTAGCAACTGCTAACCACCTGCCGCCAGGGCCGAAGGTCCCGGACTCATCGGTACGGCAGGGCGGAGGCGGCCGTGGGAGCCGGGGAGGCCGTGGAGGCGGCGGCGCGCGCGGGCGTCGCGGGAAGGGTGACCAGCACCAGGAAGACCGGCAGGAGCGTGGCGAGCCTCGCGCGTCGTGTTCTCATGACCTACCTCGATGGGGGAGTCGCCGACGGCCCCGGGGCCGCCGGAAGGCCGGGTCGCCTTGCGGAGGTGGTGCCGGGGCGCGGACGGAACACGCCAGGGGCCATGAGAGGCGACAGAAGGCTTCACGAACCCCGATAACGGTCAGAATAGGATCCATCACCCTCCGATGGAAGATGGGAGATCCAATCTCGCCTGGTTTGTGACCCTCAGCCCTGGTTGAGCAGCAGCAGGCTGTAGGCGGCGAGGCTGCAACTCTCCACGATCACTCCCTCACGGATCATGCTCTCCACCTCCCGCCGGGGGAACCACCGCTGCCGCAGGTCCTGCTCCTCGACCTCCCGCTCGGCCTGCCCCTGCCGCAACCCGGTCGCCACGAACACGTCGTAGCCCTGGACGGTCATCCCGGGCGCGCAGTGCAGATGCCCGAGGTGGCGCATGGAGGCCGCCGTCAGGCCCGTCTCCTGGCGCAGTTCCTCCCGGGCGAGGTGCTCGGGGTCGGCGGTCGCCAGGTCGGGCATCGTGCCCTGCGGGAACTCCCACGACCTCCGCCCGATCGGATAGCGGTACTGCTCCACCAGGTGGAAGCCGTCGTTCTCCATCGGGATGACCAGTGCGAAGTCCGGCTTGTCGACGTAGGAGTACACCCCCAGAGACCCGTCGGCACGCCGGATCTCGTCATGACGCAACCGCATGTAACGCGTCTCGTGCACCACGGTGCTGGAAAGCCGCTCGATGTCACCCAACCCAAACCTCCAGAACAGCCCACGACGTCTCCCTGATTCTCACCCGATCCGTGTGGGTCTGGAGGAAGTGGTCTTCCTGGGTGCCCGGCCGATGCCCCCCGCATCAGACCGGGCACTCTCACCCCCTACCCGCCTGGCCGGGTCACATCCCGGTGGCGGGCCGCTCGAGGGCCAGGACGGACATCACGACGGCGTCGTGCCAGCGGCCGTCCCACAGAAGGGCGTCACGGCGCACGCCCTCCTCGACGAAGCCGACCTTGCGGTAGACGTGGGCGGCGCGATCGTTGAAGGCGAAGACCTCAAGCTCGATCCGGTGCAGGTCGGTGGTGGCGAAGGCGTGGTCGAGCACCAGCCGGATCGCCTCGGTGCCGTAGCCCCTGCCGTACACCCGGGGGCCGGACAGGGCGATGCGCAGGTTGCACGAGAGGTTGTGCGTGTCCAGGTCGTTGAGCACGACCTCGCCCACGTAGGCGTCGTCGTCCACGGCGCAGATCGCCAGGTCGAGACGGTCGTCCTGGTCCGCGCGCGTGCGGCACCACAGGTCGATCGCCGCGCGGTCCATGACGCCGTGCGAACCGGTGAGGCGGGTGGTCTCCGGGTCGTTGACCAACCCCCAGAGGCCGTCGGCGTGCTCGGGGCCGACCGGCCTGAGGGTCACGCGGCTGCCGTACAGGGTGGGTTTCCTCGCGAACAACGTCACCCGAGGTTGTCTACCCGGTCCGTACGACCGGGGGCAACAGGTTTCACCAGGGGCCGTAGGGGCCCTGGTTGCCGCCCTTGCCGATCTCGCTCACCGCGGGCTTCACGTCGGCCAGGTAGATCCCGGAGGCGACGACCGACGCGATGGCGAAGATGTTGAGCTGTCCGAGGCCGATCCCGAAGTAACCGACGGCGGAGGCGAAGGAGAACAGCGCCGCCAGCCCCAGGACGATCAGCCAGAACCTCTTGGACTGCTTGCCGGTCACGGCGAACGCGCGGACGGGGGTGCGCGTCGCGTGGAACAGCGCCCAGGCGGACATGCCGAAGGCGATGATGCTGAGAACCCAGAAGATGAGGTCCAGCCCTACGGAAATCATCGTCGTCACTCCACCGTGCTCGCCCTGCTGACAGCAACCACCCTAATGCCGGAAGTCTTCCCGCGGCGGGCCTCCTTCCGGGCGAACCGGCCGAGGCCTTTTCGCACGGCCCCGCACACCCGGAAACCTCGTACGGCCCCGCAGCCGGAAACGGCCCGGGGCCTTTTCGTACGGCCTCGCACCCGCAGGCCCGCACCGAGAGACCCCGCACCGAGGACCCCGCACCGGAACCGAGGGGCCGCCCCGGTGCGCCGGGGCGGCCCCTCGTGGGGTTCCAGGGAAGACCCCGAGGTCAGGACTTCGCCGACGAGCCGTTCCTGCTCTTCCTGGCGGGCTTGGCGGCCGTGGAGACCTGCTCAAGCTCGCGGGAGGCCTCGCCGCTCGCCTTGGAGACGACCTTGCGGCCACGGGAGGCGAACTCCTCGTACAGCCTGGCGGCCCTGTCGCTGACCTGGTCGGCGTAGCCGCGGGCCCGGCCGGGGAACTCCCTGGCGTAGACCTCGGCCCTGTCGGCCAGCTCCCTCGCCTTCTCCGGCAGGTCCTTGGCGGCCTCCCTGGCGGCCTCGCGGATGTCCTCCTGGCGGCCCTGGATGCGCTGCAGGTGCTCGGGCAGTTCGCGGAGCTTCTCGACCGCGTAGTCGCCCGCGCCCGCGACGGCGTAGAACGGCTTGGTCTCGGCCAGTTTCTTCACTTCGGTGGCAAGAGTCATGGATGTTAACCTTCCTTGGATTCCGGTGTGACGTTCTGGCTGTCCACGGGGGCCGCGTAGGGCTTCAACGCGGCGAGATACCCCTCGGGCAGCGGATGCGCGTCGCCCCCTTGGGGCTCCGGTGCGGAAGGCGCGTTCTGGGAGGTCTGCGCTTCCTCATCCGGGGCCCCGACCCGGTTCTCCCGGCGGAACGACTCGTAGATGTCGATCAGCACCTGGCGCTGACGTTCGGTGATGAGATGGTCTGCCCTGATCGCGGCAAGCACGTCGCTGTCCGGCTCGCGCTCCTCGATGAGACCGGCCTGGACGTACAGGGCCTGCGAGGAGATGTGCAGTCCCTTGGCGATCTGGTTGAGGATCTCCGCACTCGGTTTGCGCAGTCCTCGCTCGATCTGGCTGAGATAGGGGTTGGAGACCCCCGCCGCCGCCGCGAGCTGGCGCAGCGAGATCTTCGCGTGGGTGCGCTGCTCCCGGATGTACTCGCCGATCGAGCCGACCTTCGGTAGTGCCATGCCGGCAGTCTACCCCCGATGCTTGCAATTGCAAACGCGGTGGCTAACAGTTGCAAGCGTCAGTGGGGGATCAGCCAGAGCAACGGAGCCGAGGCCGTCAGGGTGACGGAGAAGGCGACGATGGCGTAACGGATCTGCCTGGGAAGGTCGGGGCCGGGGCTGACCAGGCGTTCGACCCGGGCCATCACCGCGGATCCCGCCGTCTCCGAGACGCCGAGGGCGCCCTGCGGGGTCGGGGCGGCGCCCGCCGTACCGAAACGGAGCAGGGCGGTGGCCAGGCGGCGTGGCGAGCAGTAGCGGCGGGCGACGTCGTCGGCGGCCATCTCGACCAGCAGGCCGACCTCGCTCTGCACCCTGCCGACGACCCGTGACCAGGGCAGCGCCCTGTGCAGCGCGGCGAACGGCAGCAGCACCAGGTCGTGGCGCTCGCGGACGTGCGCGGCCTCGTGGGCGAGCACCGCGGTCAGCTCGGCGGGGGACAGCAGCCTGAGTGTCCCCTCGCTGACCACGACCTCGGAGCGCAGTCCGGGGACGCAGTAGGCGGCCGGGCCCGGGTGGTCGACGACCCTGACCCCGGGGACCTCGGGGTCCTCACGGGCGACCAGGGCCAGCAGCGTGCGGTGCCTGCGCCGGGCGCGGAGCGTCTGCGCGCCCGCGGTGAGCAGCACGACGACCAGGATGGTCAACGCGGTCAGACCGGCGATGAGGGCGAGGATTCTCGGCAGCGTGAAGGACTCGGCGGGGCCGTAGCCCCCGTTCGTCGCCGAGACGACGAAGGCGCCCAGCCCCTGGAGCACGCCCTGCCCGTAGGGTTCGAGGGCGTAGGAGAGAAGCGCTCCCGTCCCGGCCAGACCCCAGGTGACCCCGAGTGCCTGCCACAGGACGATGGCCACGTGCGGGGCGCGGTAGGTCCACCGTGCCCGCGTGAACCGCCAGGCTCCGACCGCGCAGACCAGGGCGAGGGTCGCCAGGGCTGCCGCGGTGATCACTCGTCCTCCAGCTCCGTCAACGCTTTGAGCAGGATCTCGGCCTCGCTGCCCGAGACGGCCTGGGCGAACCGGGTGAGGGCGGCGGACCGGTCTCCGGTCAGGTCCAACGCCTCAAGCATAAGCTCAGCGACGTACGCGTCACGGCTCTCGGCCGGTTCGTAGCGCCAGGCCCGCCCGTCCCGGGTCCGCTGCAGGAACCCTTTGCGGGTCAGCCGGTCGAGCACGGTCATCACCGTGGTCGGCGCGAGGTCGCGATCGGCGATCAGACGCCCTACCTCCCGCGCCGTCACGGGGGATGACTGCGCCCAGATGATGTCCATGATGCTGCGTTCAAGCTCGCCCAGACCCTTCACACAACCAAGCCTAACTCCCGCACCACGAGGGGTAGTACTACGGGTTGTCGAGTGATTTCCGTCACAGCTGAAGAACCATGTAGATCTCGTCGCGGTCGTCCCCGTCGGACAGCCGGATGGCGCCGGGGACCCGGCCGACCTCCGTGTAGCCGAACCGCGCGTAGAAGGACTCGGTCCCGGTGCCGCCGCGCACCGTCAGGTGCAGCGCCTCGGCCTCCAGACCACGGGCCGCCTCCTCGGCCGCGCGCATGAGCAGCGCGCCGTACCCGCGGCCCTGGTGCTTGGGGTGGACCATCACGCGCAGCACCCAGCGCCAGTGCGCGCGCAGCCGGGATCCGGCGTCGGCCAGGACCAGCCAGCACGCCAACCGCCCGTCCTCGTCGAAACCGGCGAGAAGATGGTCGGGGCCGTCCGCGCCGCAGCGGGCGAAGGTCGGCAGGGCCAGCTCGCGGACCTCGGCGGCGGTGACCGGCGGCACGAAGCCGACCGCCCCGCCCGCGTTGCTCACCTCGGTCCAGCACTCGATCAGTTCGTCGACGAGTTCCCCGGTCAGTTCGGGATCTGTCACGAAACGAGGGGACATGCCGACGACCCTAACCGCCGCTTCGGGGCCCCGGGCGCGCGGGGTCAGCGGTCCACGGCGGACCAGGGGAGAGTGAGTTCGCCGAGCCGCCAGCGGGCCCGGCCGCCCAGCGGAGGGCGCGTCGCGACCGGCCAGGTCCGCGCCAGCGTCCGTGCCGTGGCGATCCACCGCTGGCGGAAGCCGTAGGCCCCCAGGGGGGCGTTGACCGCCCAGGCGTGGTCGAAATCACGCAGGAAGGCGTGGATCGGCTCGCCGGGGACGTTGCGGTGGATCAGCGTCTTGGGCAGCCGCTCGGCCAGGTCGGAGGGGCGTTCGAACCCGCCGAACCGGGCCGAGAAGGTCAGCGTCCTGGGGCCCGTGGCGTCGAGACCGGCCCACACGGCCCGGTGGCCGACCTCCGAGCAGGTGCCCTCGACGATCACCCCGTCGGGGGCGATCCGTCGGCGGAGCATCGCCCAGTACTCCCACGCCTCGGCCTCGCCGTACTGTCTGAGCACGTTGAAGGCCCTGACCAGGGTCGGCGGCCTGCCCACAGGCAGCTCGAAGCCGCCGAGCACGAAGGACAACCCCTCCCGCCCGTACGGCCTGGCCGCCGCGACCCTGGCCGGGTCGATCTCGACGCCGACGACCTCGACCGAGGGACAGACCCTCCGCAGCCGCGAGAACAGTTCGAGGGTCGTGGTGTGCGAGGCGCCGTAGCCCAGGTCGACCACCAGGGGACGTTCCACCGAGCGCAGCAGGCGGCCGTGCACGGCGACCACCCAGCGGTCGGCCCGCCTGAGCCGGTTGTGGCCCGTCGTGCCCCTGGTGATCTCCCCGATCGGCTTCGGCACGGCTCAGACGCGGTGGATCTTGTGCTGGGCGGCCTGCGCGCGGGGACGGATGACCAGGCGGTCCACGTTCACGTGCGCGGGCCTGGTCACGCACCAGGCGATGGCGTCGGCCACGTCGTCGGCCGTCAGCGGGTCGGGAACGCCCTGGTAGACGCGGTCCGCCGCGGCGGAGTCACCGCGGAAGCGGTTGAGGGAGAACTCCTCGGTGTGCACCATGCCGGGGGCGACCTCGACGACCCTGACCGGTTCGCCGCACAGTTCGAGCCTGAGCACCTCGGTCATCGCGGTCTGCGCGTGCTTGGCCGCGTTGTAGCCGCCACCGCCCTCGTAGGAGACCAGCCCGGCGACCGAGGTCAACATGACCAGCACGCCGTCGCCAGAGGCGACCAGCCGGGGCAGCAGGGCCTTGGTGAGCCGCAGCGAGCCGAGCACGTTCGTGTCGTACATCCGCTGCCAGTCGGCCACGTCGCCGTTCGCCACGGTCTCAAGGCCGATCGCCCCGCCCGCGTTGTTGACCAGCACGTCACAGCGCTCCAACGAGGCCGCCAGGGCGTCTACCGACTCCTGGGAGGTGACGTCGAGGGTCACGGCGCGGACGCCGGGCACCTCGGCGGCCAGTTTGTCGAGCCGGTCCCGGCGCCGCGCCGCGGCCACCACGTCGAATCCCTCGGCGGCCAGCCGGCGGGCGGTCGCCTCGCCGATCCCGCTGCTGGCGCCCGTAACCACTGCTGTCCTGTCCATGACCCCCCATCCTGCCAGGACACCGGGCCACGACGGCACCGCCTCCCAAGCCCCCGGGGGGCGGGAATGACGCGAACTATTGGGTGGTTATATCCCTCTCGGAGGTGGTGCCGGTGATGCGGCGGGGTAGACGACGGGTCAGCCGGGTCGCGACGATCAGCATGCACACGTCCCCGCTTGACCAGCCGGGGACCGGGGACGCGGGCGGCATGAACGTCTACGTCGTCGAAGTGGCCAAACGCCTGGCGGGACTGGGCGTCGAAGTGGAGATCTTCACCAGGCAGACCGCGCGTGACCTGCCTCCGGTCGCCGAGATCGTCCCGGGGGTATCGGTCCGTCACATCACGGCGGGGCCGTACGAGGAACTGGACAAGGGCGACCTGCCCGGCCAGCTCTGCGGCTTCCTGTCCGGCGTGCTGCGCACCGAGGCGATGTACGAGCCGGGCCGTTACGACGTCATCCACTCCCACTACTGGCTGTCCGGGCAGGTGGGCTGGCTGGCCAAGGAGCGCTGGGGCGTCCCCCTGGTGCACACCATGCACACCATGGCCAAGGTGAAGAACCTCCTGCTCGCCGACGACGACAACCCGGAACCCCAGATCCGGGTCGCCGGTGAGCAGCAGGTCGTGGACATCGCCGACCGCCTGGTCGCCAACACCCCCACCGAGGCCAGGGAACTGGTCGAGCTGTACGGCGCCGCCCCCGGCCGCGTCGAGGTCGTCAGCCCCGGGGTGAACCTCACCGTCTTCCAGCCCGCCTCCCAGAGCGCGGCCAGGCACCGCCTCGGGCTGCCGGACGACGCGCACGTGCTGCTCTTCGTCGGCAGGGTGCAGCCGCTCAAGGCCCCCGACGTGCTGCTGCGCGCCGCCGCCCTGATGCTCGCCGAGGACCCGGCTCTCAGGTCGCGGCTGGTCGTCGCCTGCGTCGGCGGTCCCAGCGGCAACGGGCTCGCCCGGCCGTCCTACCTGACCGAGGTGGCCGCCTCGCTGGGCATCTCCGACGTGGTCAGGATCGTGCCGCCCGCTCCGCAGCACGAACTGGCCGACTGGTACCGCGCCGCCGACGTGACCGTGGTCCCCTCGCACAGCGAGTCCTTCGGGCTCGTCGCCCTGGAGTCCCAGGCGTGCGGGACACCGGTCGCCGCCGCCTCGGTCGGCGGGTTGCGCACCGCCGTACGGGACGGGGTCTCCGGGGTGCTCGTCGAGGGGCACGACCCGCACGACTGGGCCAGGGTGCTCAGCCGGTTCGTGCACCAGCCCGCCTGGCGCGACGCCCTGGCCGCGGGGGCGGTGACCCAGGCGGCCTCCTTCGGCTGGTCGGCGACCGCCTCAAGGCTCGCCGACGTCTACGCGCGGGCCATGACGCACCTGAGCGAGGTGCCGGTCGCGGCGGGCTCGTAGGGTGGGCGCATGCGTGAGGTGATCGAGGCGGCGCTGCGGGCCGCCGAGGCGTCCTTCGAGGAGCCCAGGCCGGGCGCCTTCCTGGTACGGCTCCCAGGCCAGCACAAACTCGCGACCATGACCTGGCTCATCGTCGGCGACCACGTCCTGCACGTGGAGGCGTTCTTCTGCCGTCAGCCCGACGAGAACCACGCCGAGTTCTACCGCTGGCTGCTGACCAAGAACGGCTCGACGTACGGCGTGCACTTCGCCCTGGACCCGGTCGGCGACGTCTACCTCGTCGGCCGCGTCCCGCTGGCCGCGGTCTCCGACGAGGAGATCGACCGGGTGCTCGGCTGCGTGCTCACCTACGCCGACGAGGGCTTCGACCGGGCGCTCGAACTCGGCTTCGCCTCCTCCATCCGCAGGGAGTGGGAGTGGCGGGCCAAACGCGGCGAGTCGCTCGCCAACCTCCAGGCCTTCGCCAGGTTCGCCGACCCCGCCCGCTGACCCGCCGTACCGGGCCGTGCCGGGTGTCTCGCCTGTTGAGCGTCCCCGGGGAGGCGCCGAGGGGCCCCACTAAGCTTGGCCGCATGGCGACATTGGTGCTGCTTCGGCATGGTGAGAGTGAGTGGAACGCTAAGGGCCTGTTCACCGGATGGGTGGACGCCGGGCTCTCCGCCAAGGGCGAGGAGGAGGCACGGCGCGGCGGGCGGCTGCTGAACGACGCGGGAGTGCGGCCGGACGTGGTCCACACCTCGGTGCTGACCCGCGCGATCCAGACGGCCAACTTCGCGCTCGGCGCCGCCGACCTGCTGTGGCTGCCGGTCGTCAGGTCCTGGCGGCTCAACGAGCGTCACTACGGCGCGCTGCAGGGCAAGGACAAGGCGCAGACCCGCGCCGAGTTCGGCGACGAGCAGTTCATGCTCTGGCGCCGCTCCTACGACACCCCGCCGCCCCCGATCGCCGACGACGACGAGTTCTCCCAGGCGGGCGACGACCGGTACGCGCTGCTTCCCGGTGAACTGCTGCCGAAGACCGAGTGCCTCAAGGACGTCGTCGAGCGCATGCTGCCGTACTGGTACGACGCGATCGTGCCCGACCTGGCCTCGGGAAGGACCGTCCTCGTCGTGGCGCACGGCAACTCGCTCAGGGCGCTGGTCAAGCACCTGGACAAGATCGGCGACGACGAGATCGCGGGACTCAACATCCCCACCGGCATCCCGCTCGTCTACGACCTGGACGAGAACTTCACCCCGGTGACCAGGGGAGGCCGCTACCTCGACCCCGATGCCGCGAAGGCGGCGATCGAGGCCGTGGCCAACCAGGGCAGGTAACCCCCGGACAACCTCGGACACGTCGAAGGGGCCCGCCGGTCGGCGGGCCCCTTTCGCGTTGCCTGCGGCCTTGGACGGGCCTGAACGGGGTCTAGGCGAGGTCTGCGAGGTCGGCGGCGTCGGGCGAGCGGGTGCCGGTCACCAGGTACACCACGTCGCGGGCGACGCGCACCGCGTGGTCGGCGTAACGCTCGTAGTAACGCCCGATCAACGTCACGTCGATGGCGGGCTCGACGCCGTGCTTCCAGTCGGGGGCCATCAGGACCTTGAACAGCCTGCGGTGCAGTTTGTCCATCGCGTCGTCGTCGTCCTCAAGCTCAAGGGCGGCGTCCACATCGCGGGAGGCGATGCAGCTGCCGGCCTTGGTGACCAGGCGCTCGGCGATCTGGCCCATCTCAACGATCGTGGCGCGAACCTCCGCCGGGATCGCCGACTCGGGGTGCCGCAGCCGCGCCACCTTGGCCACGTGCTCGGCCAGGTCGCCCATCCGTTCGAGGTCGGTACCCATACGCAGCGCCGCGATGACCACCCGCAGGTCGACGGCCACCGGTTGCTGGGTGGCCATCAGGCCGAAGATCGAGGCCTCGATCTCGGAGAAGATCCGGTCGACCTCCTCGTCTTGGGAGATCACGCTCTCGGCGAGTTGAAGATCGGAGTCCAGGAGTGCGGTGGTGGCCCGGGAGATCGCCGACCTCACGAGTCGGGTCATCTCCACCAGCCGGCCCGTGAGGGCGTCGAGCTCATCATGGTAGGCGTCGCGCATGGCCCTCACCGTATGTGTGTAACAGTGAACGAACCTCGACCGTAAAGTGAACTTTGCGGGAAAGGCCTTGGTCATGCCCCCATGAGCTGCCCCAATGGGGAAAGCCCCGCCTACCATCAAGGACGTTGAAGCGGACAGGAGGAGCATGTGAGTGAACTGATGGCGAGTCTGGCCGCCCTGGCCGGGTTCGTCGTGGGGGCGCTGGCCGTGATGGTCGTCCGTCAGAACGTGGGACGGGGAGCTCCCACGGCGTCGGACTCACCCGAGCCCGCCACGCTGCCGCAGGGCGTCGCCTCGGTGCTGGCTGTCCTGCCGTCGTCGGCGGTCGTGCTCGACAAGGAGGACCGGGTGCTGCGGGCCAGTTCCGCCGCGCGGGCGTTCGGCCTGGTGAGGGGCGAGAACCTGATGGCGGCCGAACTGCTCGCGCTGGCCAGGCAGGTGCGCAGGGACGGCGAGATCCGCGAGAGCGAGATCGAGGTCGCCGGCCACAAGTTCGGCCAGGACTCGACGAGCTTCGCCGTACGGGTGGCCCCGCTCGGGTCGCACGGGCAGGTGCTGGTGCTGGCCGAGGACCAGACCGAGCACCGCAGGGTCGAGGCCGTACGGCGTGACTTCGTCGCCAACGTCAGCCACGAGCTCAAGACGCCGGTCGGCGCGCTCTCGCTGCTCGCGGAGACCATCCAGGACGCCGCGGACGACCCCGAGGCCGTCACCCGGTTCGCCGGGCGCATGCAGCACGAGGCCGCCCGGCTCACCTACCTCGTCCAGGACCTCATTACCCTGTCCCGCATCCAGGGGGCCGAACCCATCCCCACCCCGGGCCCCGTCCCCGTGGACGAGGTCGTGCACGAGGCCATCGACCGCTGCAACACCACGGCCGCGGCCAAGGACATCACCCTCGTCGCGGGAGGCGCGGAGGGGCTGCGCATATGGGGCGACGACGACCTCCTCGTCACCGCGCTGCGCAACCTCATCGACAACGCCGTCGCCTACAGCCCCGAGCACACCCGCGTCGTGGTCAGCGCGCGGACCGCCGGGCCGCACAGCGACTCGATCGAGATAAGCGTCAGCGACCAGGGCATCGGCATCCCGGAGAGCGCCCAGGAGCGGATCTTCGAGCGGTTCTTCCGCGTGGACGCCGCCCGTTCACGCGCGACCGGAGGCACGGGCCTGGGCCTGGCCATCGTCAAACACGTCGCCGCCGCCCACAACGGCACGGTGACGGTGTGGAGCAAGGAAGGGTCGGGCTCCACCTTCACACTTCGCCTGCCCGCCTTCGGCGGCGCGGCGGCTGCCGTACCCGGTAACACCACCATCCCCTTGGAGGCCGCGCAGTGACTCGCGTGCTTGTTGTCGAGGACGAGGAGTCCTTCTCGGACGCCCTGTCGTACATGCTGCGCAAGGAGGGCTTCGAGGTCGCGGTCGCGGCCACGGGCCCCGAGGCGCTGGACACCTTCGACCGCAACGGCGCGGACCTGGTGCTGCTCGACCTGATGCTGCCGGGACTGCCCGGTACGGAGGTCTGCCGTTCCCTCCGTCAGCGTTCCAACGTCCCGGTGATCATGCTCACCGCCAAGGACAGTGAGATCGACAAGGTCGTCGGGCTGGAACTCGGCGCCGACGACTACGTGACCAAGCCGTTCTCCTCAAGGGAGCTGGTCGCCCGCATCCGCGCGGTACTGCGCCGCCAGGGCGACGTCGAGGAGCTCGAATCGGCCGTCCTGTCGGCCGGTCCCGTCAGGATGGACGTGGACCGCCACATCGTCGCCGTCCGCGGCGACCAGGTGCAGCTCCCGCTGAAGGAGTTCGAACTGCTGGAGGTCCTGCTGCGCAACGCGGGCCGGGTGCTCACCAGAGGTCAGCTCATCGACCGCGTCTGGGGCGCCGACTACGTCGGTGACACCAAGACCCTGGACGTACACGTGAAGCGCCTGCGCGCCAAGGTGGAGGCCGACCCCTCCAACCCCCGCTGCATCCTCACCGTACGGGGCCTCGGCTACAAGTTCGACCCCGCCGAGGATTAACCAAAAATCCGGAAAGGGGCACAACCCAAACGGGTTGTGCCCCTTTCCGGATTTATCGTTATATTCCCAGGCCTCGAACGCTGAGCGTTTTCCACCCCGTGCTTTACCGGCGCCAAACAGAAGAGTTTCACTCTTGTGCTTTACCGGCCCTCAGCGTGAGAAGTTTCAGCTTGGGCGCCGACGGCGCCCAAGCACGCGACGCCGAAGGCGGAGCAGGGAAACCCGGTTCGGGCGCGCCGACGCTTGGACTGAGGAACGCAGGAGCGCAGCGACGAGGGAAAGCACCGACCCGAGGCGCCCAAGCCCACGACGCCGAAGGCAGCGCGAAGAGACACGGTTCGGGCGCGCCGACGCTTGGACTGAGGAACGCAGGAGCGCAGCGGCGAGGGAAAGCACCGACCCGAGGCGCCCAAGCCCACGACGCCGTCAGGCGGAGCAAAGAGACAGGTTCGGGCGCGCCGACGCTTGGACTGAGGAACGCAGGAGCGCAGCGACGGAGTGACGAGGGAAAGCGTTGGCTCGAAGCGCCCGAACCCGCGACGCCGAAGGCGGCGCAAAGAGACACAGCCCCGCGACGCCGAAGGCGTCGCAAAGAGTCAGGGAGCGCTGGTGGCCGGAGCCGTAGGCTCGGCAGGATCGCTGGGGTCCGCGGGCGCGGCGTCGGTCGCGCCGGCCGAGGGACTCGTGCTCGGCGAGGGGCTCGCACTGGCTGAGGGGCTCGCGCCGGCGGTCGAGGCGGGCGCCTGCGGCAGGTCGGCGAACTCGCGGCTGCGGGTGATGACCGGGACCGTCAGGGTGATGACGCCCGCTCTGGCGAACTGCAGCTGCACCGGGATGCTCTCGCCGCCGCTGAGCGGCTTCTTGAGGCCCTCGATCATGATCGTCGGGGTCGGCTTGCCGACGTTGACGCGCTGCTGGACGGGCAGGTTCACCGGGGAGACGACCTTGGCGGTGCCGAAGGCGGGGTCGACGCCGAGGCCCATGAGCTGGTCGGCCTCCTTGGTGGTGTTCAGCAGCGACAGGTAGAGCGGCGTGGCGCCGCCCTCGGCCAGCTTCGAGCCGGAGTCGGGGCCCAGGAAGAACGCCTGGGAGACGGCGATGCCCTTGACCTGGACGCTGAGGGCCTCGGTCGGGGTGTAGGGCATGCTGGTGATCGCGTCCGACCCGGCACCGCAGCCGGCCAGGACCGGGGCGGCAGCGAGGAACGCGGCGGCGGCGATCGCCCAGTGACGGCTGTTGCGGGTCACGGTGCGGGTACTCCTTGTCAAACACGAGGCTATGGCAGAGCCAACCCTATCCGTGGACTTCGCCAGGTTTTCCGCCGACCCGCCCCATCGTGGGGAGGTGTGGTCCGCAGGTCGCGGAGGCCTTTCACAGCGCTGATTCACAGAGTCGAACACTTGTCAAGCCTTAATATGCGGCTTTGACCTGCAGTTATGGTGATT
Organism: Streptosporangium sp. NPDC020072; assembly: GCF_040631445.1. Lineage (NCBI taxonomy): Bacteria > Bacillati > Actinomycetota > Actinomycetes > Streptosporangiales > Streptosporangiaceae > Streptosporangium > Streptosporangium sp. NPDC020072. The sequence goes on from NZ_JBEYAB010000012.1 coordinate 243,527, forward strand.
TCACTGTTCCGGGAGGCTGTGGATACGTGGTACTCTTGAGTACAGCGGAAGGGGTACTTGTCACATGACTTTCCAGGTCGGCGACACTGTCGTCTACCCCCACCACGGGGCTGCTCGGATCGAGGCCATCACGACCCGAACCATCAAGGGTGAGGAAAGGACCTACCTGGTTCTCAAGGTCGACAAGGGCGACCTTACCGTCCAGGTGCCGGCTGACAACGCCGAACTCGTCGGTGTTCGCGATGTCGTCGGCCAGGAGGGCCTTGAGCGCGTCTTCGACGTGCTTCGCATGCCTCACACCGAAGAGCCCACCAACTGGTCCCGCCGCTACAAGGCCAACCTGGAGAAGTTGGCGTCCGGTGACGTCAACAAGGTGGCCGAGGTCGTTCGCGACCTGTGGCGGCGTGACAAGGAGCGCGGGCTCTCCGCAGGAGAGAAGCGTATGCTCGCCAAGGCGAGGCAGATCCTGGTAAGCGAGCTCGCGCTCGCCGAGAAGACCAACGAAGACAAGGCCGAGGCCCTGCTCGACGAGGTTCTCAACTCCTGAACACAACATTTCCACGGGTGGGCGTCGGGGTCGACGTCCACCCGTTCGCATCGGGCCGCGAGTTGCACCTCGCGGGACTTCACTGGCCGGGCGAAACCGGTCTGGCCGGGCACTCGGACGGCGACGCCGCGGCTCACGCAGCCTGCGACGCGTTGCTGTCGGCCGCGGGCCTGGGCGACATCGGCGGTCTCTTCGGCACCGCGGATCCTCGCTGGGCGGGCGCCTCCGGCGTCGTCCTCCTTCAGGAGACCGCGAGGCAGGTGCGCGCGGCGGGCTTCGAGATCGGCAACGTGGCCGTCCAGATCGTGGGGAACCGTCCCAAGCTGGCGCCACGCCGTACGGAGGCTGAGAGGGCGCTCAGCGCCGCCGTGGGGGCACCGGTGAGCGTCAGCGCCACCACCACCGACGGTCTCGGGCTGACGGGGCGTGGCGAGGGCGTCGCGGCCATCGCGACCGCGATAGTGGTCAACCACTCTCCGGAGCCGGGCGTCTCCTGATACGGAGCGCGAAAGCGTTCCGGCGGGTGGCGCGTGAAGACCCGTCGCCGCATTCGAGGTGGCCCGTTTACTGGCGCGGTACGGGCCACCTTCTTTTCCGGAATGATCGGCGAATGTCCTGGGTAACCCCTTATTAACCATGTCTCGTCATCGGGGGGAGCCGGACATGATTGGCTCGATCATCGCCGCGATCGTCATTGGTGCCATCATCGGTGCCCTCGCCCGTCTGATAGTTCCCGGGCGGCAGAACCTGTCGATAGGTCTGACGCTCATCGTGGGTATCGTCGCGGCACTCATCGGCACCGCCATCGCGGCGGCGCTCGGACTGACCCACACCAGGGGCATCAACTGGTGGGAGCACATCATCCAGCTCGCGCTCGCGGTGATCGGAGTGCTGCTGGTGGTTCAGATGCAGGCGAGGAAGACGCACTGAGCCGGAATTTTGCCGTTCCCAGGAATATCCGTGACGTAGGGGGTAGCCGATCTCCCGTGAGCGTGAAGGTCACCTCACTGGGAGGTTCACGATATGACCATCGCATCCATTCTCGGGGCCATCGTCATCGGCGCCGTCGTCGGCGCCCTGGGTCGTCTCCTGCTTCCCGGTAGACAGCCGATCGGATGGGTCCTGACCGTCGTGGTCGGCATCGTCGCCGCGCTGATCGGCACAGCCATCGCCCAGGTGCTCGGGGTGGCGACCACGAACGGGATCGACTGGATCGAACTCGTCATGCAGGTCGTCCTCGCCGCCGTAGGCGTCGGCCTGGTCGCGAGCATGAGGCGATCCAGGGTCTGACCCGCGCGGGGACGACACCGTCCGCGTCAACGCGGCCCCCAGACCGGGCCGGCTCCTCCAAGGCCCCGGAGCCGGCCCGATTCGCCTGTTCCCGAAGCTATTCCTGCGGCGGGACGGGAGTGCTGCGCATCCGCCCGGAGGGCGGCGCGGCGCTCTCCTCGCCGGGCACGACCTCCAGGTCGGGCATCGTGGTGTCCAGGTCGTCGTCATCGACGACGGTCGCACGCCGCCTCCTGGCACCGCCGGGCTCATCCGGTTCGTCGGTCGCCGCGGCCATCGGCTGGGTGTCCTCGCCCGGATCCTCGTCGCCGGGCCGCTCGTCCTCCTCTGTGGCCTTCCCCGTGGTCTCCTCCGGAGACTTCTCGGAGGCCTTCTCCGGGGCCTGGCCGGGGTGCTCGGCCTCCCAGGTCTCGACCCGCTCGCTGACCCGCCCTCCGGGCTCCTCCTGTACGGCGGAGCGCGGCGGGTGGACGAGCTGGTCGCCGGGGTGAGGCCGTACCAGATCGCCCCAGCGGAGCGGCCTGTCCGGGTCGGCCTCCGCGCGGGGGGCGGGGACCGGATCGGGGGTCTCCGGCATGGTGGGGACCTCGGGAGTCTCCGGGGCGGCCGTCGGGCCGACGACCGGGTCGGAGGCGGGAGGCGCGGCGGACGGGGCGTGGTGCGGCGCCGGATCAAGAGGGGGAGCGGCCTGCGGGTCGAGCACCACCTCGGAGGGCCGGTGGTGCACCGGCTCCTCGTGCCACCCCGGGTGGTCCCGATGCTCCGGCCGGGCGAGTGGGACGGGGTACTCGGCGGTCGGCAGGTCTCCGTCGGGGAAGGGCACGATGTCGCCGGCACCGCTCTCCGGCGTCGTGTCCACGGCGTTCGCCGCCGCCCGTCTGGCCGCCGCGTGGTTGATCAGCAGCAGCCAGAGCCACAGGGCGAGCAACAGCGCCACCCAGGGGAAGACGGCCACGACCACCGCGGCACGCCGTACGTCGACCGTGGCCCGTACGGCGGTGGCCGTCTCGGCCGCAACCGCGCCCGCGAAGAGCAGGACCAGGACCGCGCCCGCCTGCAGCCGGATCGGCCAGCGCGCGCCCCGCAGCAGGGGCAGGGCGATCAGCGCGACGGCCAGCAGCGCGTCGAAGGCGGCGGGATAGAGGTAGGCGAGGTCCGCGGGGGCCTCACCGGTGATCGCGAGGGCCCGCAGGTCCTCGAAGGAGAGCACACACGCCGCCGCGGCGAGCGCGGCGACACCGACACCGACCAGGGCGATCCCGGTACGGCGCAGCGCGACGGCGGTCCTGCTCGGCTGGGCGGGCGGGATCGAGGACGGGCGGGAGGCGGGGCCTGCCGCCGCGGGGGATTTCACGTCCATGGCGCTCCGAGCCTACAGAATCGACACCTGGCATGATCTGTGCATCGAAGCACGACAAGGAGGAAAGTTGTCCGAACTATCCGATGGCGTGCGGGCGCTCTTCGACGCGGCGAACTTCGCCACCGTGACGAGTCTGAACGAGGACGGCAGCCCGCAGGCCAGCGTGATCTGGGTGAAGACCGACGGTGACGACATCGTGTTCTCCACGGTCAGGGGGCGGCGCAAGGACCGTAACTTCGCCCGCGACCCCAGGACCGCCGTCGTGGTGATCGACCACGCCAACCCCTACCGCTACGCGGAGGTGCGCGGGAGGGTCACGGTGACGGAGGACCCGACGGGCTCTCTCATCCAGGAGTTGGCGCACAAATACACCGGCAAGGCCTGGGAGGAATCTCGTCCTGACACGCAGCGGCTGATCGTCCGAGTGATCCCGGAAAAGGTGCATCTGCACGGGTGACCGGGGAATGCCTGGGGCGACATTCGCCCTCGTTGCCATAAAAAGTGCCGTCGCTAAGCCCCAACGTCTCGTAACACGGCTTGTGAGGTGAGGTAAGGCGTTAGCCTTTCCTCCGTGAGCCTGCACCTATACGACACCAGCGCACGTACGGTCCGCGAGTTCGTTCCGGTCGAATCCGGCCGGGCGTCGATCTACCTGTGTGGTGCCACCGTGCAGGCTCCTCCGCACATCGGGCACATCCGCTCCGGCGTCAACTTCGACGTGCTGCGCCGGTGGATGATCCGGTCGGGATACGACGTCACGTTCTGCCGCAACGTCACCGACATCGATGACAAGATCATCAGAGTCGCGGCGGCCGAGGGCGTGCCGTGGTTCGTCGTCGCCGAGCGCAACCAGCGCGCCTTCACCTGGGCCTACCAGGTGCTCGGCTGCCTGCCGCCGACCGTCGAGCCCAGGGCGACCGGCCACGTGCCCGAGATGATCGAGCTGATGGAGCGGCTCATCGCCGCCGGCCACGCCTACGCCTCGAACGGAGACGTCTACTTCGACGTCGTCTCCTACGCCGACCGGTACGGCTCGCTGTCCAACCAGCGCCTGGAGAACATGTGGGCGGCCGGTGACACCGACACCGACTCCGCCAAGCGCGACCCGCGCGACTTCGCGCTGTGGAAGGGCGAGAAGCCCGGCGAGCCGACCTGGCCGACCCCCTGGGGGCGCGGCCGTCCCGGCTGGCACCTGGAGTGCTCCGCCATGGCGACCAAGTATCTCGGCCCGACCTTCGACATCCACGGCGGCGGCGTCGACCTGATCTTCCCGCACCACGAGAACGAGCTGACCCAGTCGCAGGCGGCCGGGGACGGCTTCGCCCGCTACTGGATGCACAACGGGATGCTCAAGATCGGCGCGGAGAAGATGAGCAAGTCGCTCGGCAACTCCCTGCTGATCCCCGAGGTGACCAAGAAGGTCCGCCCGGTCGAGCTGCGTTACTACCTGGCCGCCCCGCACTACCGCTCCGCGATCGAATACTCCGAGGAGGCGCTGGCCGAGGCCGCCGCCGCCTACCAGCGCATCGAGGGGTTCGTCACCAGGGCGGCCGAGGTGATCCACGACGTGGACGCCCACGCGCCGCTGCCCCAGGCGTTCGCTGACGCGCTCGACGACGACCTGGGCACCCCGCAGGCGCTGGCGGTCGTGCACGAGGTGGTCAAGGAGGGCAACGTCGCCCTGGCCCAGGGCAACAAGGAGCAGGTGGCCAGGCTCCTGGCCGAGACGCAGAACATGCTCGACGTGCTCGGTCTCGACCCGCGCTCCGAGCAGTGGCGCTCCTCCGGCGACGACTCCGGCCTGCGTACGACCGTGGACGCGCTGGTCAGGGTGGCTCTTGAGCAGCGTCAGGCGGCCAGGGCCCGTAAGGACTTCGTGGCGGCCGACGGCATCCGTGACCAGTTGGCCCAGGCGGGCATCCTCGTCGAGGACACCCCCCAGGGACCGCGCTGGGAACTTTCCCGGTAGGCGCAGGCCATACCCTAGACACCATGGCTGCTGGCGGTAGAGGGTCCGGACGACCCGCGAAGAAGAAGAGTCCGACCAAGGGCACGGGCGGTAACAAGCGCCGAAGCCTTGAGGGCAAGGGGGCGACCCCGCCGGCGCACATGAGGCACTGGCACAAGGACAAGGCCAGGGCCGAGCGGGTCGAGCGGGAGGAGCGCACCGGCAGGACCACCTCCCAGCGCCCGCAGACGCGTGCCAGGCGCAGCGAGGACGCCCCCGAGTACATCGGCGGGCGCAACCCCGTCCTGGAGGCGCTACGCGCTGGTGTGCCCGCCTCCGCCATGTATGTCGCCCTGCGCATCGACAACGACGACCGCGTCAAGGAGGCCGTACGGCTCGCCGCCGAGCGGGGCATCGCGCTGCTTGAGGTCGGCAGGGAGAAGCTGGACCGGCTCACCGAAGGCGGCATCCACCAGGGCGTCGCCCTGCAGATCCCGCCGTACGAGTACGCCCACCCCGACGACCTCGTGCGCATCGCCCAGGAGGCCGGGGAGGTGCCGCTGATCGTCGCGCTCGACGGTGTCACCGACCCGCGTAACCTCGGCGCCATCGCCCGTTCGGCCACCGCCTTCGGCGCCCACGGCCTGCTGGTTCCCTCCCGCCGCTCGGCCGGGGTCACCGGAGGGGCCTGGAAGACCTCGGCGGGCACGCTGGCCACCCTGACCGTCGCCCGGGCCTCCAACCTGACCTCCGCCCTGCGGGAGTACCGCGAGGCGGGCCTGTTCGTCGTCGGCCTCGACGGCGAGGGCAGCGTTGACCTGGAGAAGGCCAACCTCCTCGACGGTCCCCTGGTCGTCGTGGTCGGCTCGGAGGGCAAGGGCCTGTCCCGCCTGGTCGCCGAGTCCTGCGACCTGGTGGTGCGCATCCCCATGCACGCCGCCGCCGAGTCGCTCAACGCGGGTGTCGCCGCGGGCATCGCCCTGTACGAGGTGGCCCGCCACCGCCGCCGCTGACCTTTCCCGGCGGGGGTGGCGTCCGCCCGTCCTGTACCGCTCCGGCTGTCTCTTGGCCGTCGCAGTCTCGCGGCGGCCCGGCTGTACGGAAATCGGCGTTTCGGGGGCTCCGTCGGTGACGTCCACGGTGCGGGCCGACTACACTCATCAGTTGACCATGCCGACGTAGCTCAATCGGCAGAGCAACAGTCTTGTAAACTGTAGGTCAGGGGTTCGATTCCCCTCGTCGGCTCGTGAAGCAAAGGCCCAGGTCAGGGACATGTCCCTGACCTGGGCCTTTGTCATTTCTGGTTCTTCCCTCGGCCGTGTGTCACCTACGTGCCCCTAGCTCTCGATCTTCGTTTTCCGTCTCACCTGTTCTCGTACGGCTCGGCGAGCTCCGAAGCCGGAGGGAAGCGCCCATGCGACGACCGGTCCAATACAGGAGGATCGTGAACATGGTCCAGGATCCCGACGGTCTTGGCGAGGGGACCACCTGTCGTTCCGGAGTGTCCGGCGCCTTTGACCTGGTACGGATTCTGTGGATCGGCTCGTCCTTCACCGCCGTGTCACGTGTTTGACTTAGTTGCTGCTTCGCCTGTCTCCTTGGCCACGGCCTTTCGACGTCTGCGCTCGGTGAGGACCGCGCCGAAGCCGCTGATCCAACCCAACAGCACCGTGTAGCCGATGACGCTCTGCCAGTTGAAGACCGTGTCCAGGGGCCAAAGGTCGTGGTTGTGGAACCAAAGAGCGAGGAGGCTTGCGAGGAAACCTCCCACGGCTCCTTGCAAGAGGCCACGAAGGCCTACCCGCCATAAGGGTGCCTGCCCGCCCTGCATGTTCAGCCTTTTCTGTCTCCGACAGAGAACCTGCCTTGTAATGATCACGCTACCCAAGCCGGGGTCATACGTGACCTCGGCAGGCCGCGTACCAAGACTTTGTAACCTCAGTCAGGGTTCGGTTCCCTTGTAGGCCCCCAGGTATCCGAGGCTCTTTCTTTTTCCCGAAACCGTCGTGATGGGGATGCGCGGGGTTACTCGTCCGCGCCGATGAAGGGGCCCGCCCACACCGGTTGTGGACCGGGCCGAGTGGAGGAGGCGGGGGTGGCCTGAAGGATCGTGTGGGCGGAGGTGGCGGTGCCCTTACCGAAACACTGGGCGATCGATCGACTACTTTTGATCATGGCTGGTTATGTTCCGTGAGGTCATCCACCTCACGGAAGGACCATCTCGTGCGCCTGACCCGCCCTCTGTTCACCACCGCCCTGGTCACCGTCGTCGCCGCCACGGCCGTGGTCGTGGTTCCGTCCGGCTCGGCCTGGGCGGCGAAGGGCACGCTGTGGATCAACGGCCGTCGCCACCACAACCCCAGCGGCTGCTACACCGTCATGGGGCGGCTCTCGGCGACCAACCGGACCAACACGGCGGCCATCCTCTACAGAGGAGACAGGTGCAACAGCCGGATACTGGGCGCTCTCGGGCCCGAGCAGCGCAACACGTGGGAGTTCATCGGCAGCGTCTCCATCCAGTAGCCGGGAGTCGGTGACGCGTGCCGTAGCCGCCGTTCGGTCAGCGTGCGGGACGGCCAGGCCCGGTCGGCGGGAACCACACCGGTTCCACTTCCGGAGCCTTCGGCTCGGGGGCGGAGGCTCCGGTCACGCCTGGCCTGGGGAGGGACTCGTCAGGATCGCTCCTTCCTGCCCGACGCGGGATGCCGAGAGACGCACGGCTCATGCTTCGGATCCGGGGCGGACGATCATCATGATCACGACGACCGCCCAGATCAGGTTGTACAGCCCGGCGAGCATGGACAGTCTGCGCAGTGGTGCTGCCGGGCCGGGGGTGTCGAGTGCCGCACGTTGGCGCGGGACGATCTGGGTGACCAGCAGGCCCGCCGCTCCTGCGGTGAGGACCATCGACAGGGTGATCCAGATCTCTCCCGTCCGGCCCTGCACGGCCGCGAGGACGAGACCGGCCACGGGAACGGCGAGAGCGGCCACGGCGTAGCCCCGGGTGATGCGGTGCATCGCGGTCGCGACAGCGGGACTGCGTTCTCCCTGGTCGGATGGGGCGTCTGGGGGAACGGCCGCGGCGAGAGGCGCGTAGCGGGGGAACAGGCTCGTCGCGACGGCGGAGCCGCCGACGAACACGATGGCGGCCAGGACATGTACCACCAGCAGGACGTCTTCCAGCACGGATGTCTCCCTTCAGCCTTCAGGTTAACTGAAGCCTAGACCATGCTTCAGCCAGCCTGAAAGATGAGGTTCGCAGACGTACGGCGGTCAGGCCGCCGAGGAGGGATCAGCCGGCGGTACGGAAGGCGGCCCGGATGGTCTCGCCCACCCGTCGGCGCGTCGGGTCGGAGTCCGGGCCGAACAGGTGCTCGTCCACCTGGTCTGCCGCTTCCTGTGCCGCTCGTAGCAGGCGCGCGCCCTCGGCTGTCACCTCGATGACCGACGCGGAGCCGGCACGGGCACTGCTGTCGCGCACCAGTCCCGCTCGTTCCAGCGTCTTCACCGCCGTGTGCACGCTCTGCACGGTGATCCCCGACATGCGTGCCAGGTCGCTGAACGACACCCCGGGCACGGCCTTGATGTGCGCCAGCAGCCCCAGCCTGCTCACCGTCAGATCCAACGGCGCCAGAGCCCTGTTCAGCTCCGCCTCGACCTGGTGCGCCAACGTCAGGACCACGATCGAGACGTTGGTCACGGGCGGCGCGGGACGGGAGGTCTCAGACACCGTTCCAGTGTCCCCGGTCGGGCAGGCACTTCGCACGGACATGGGGTCACCGCCACCGTGTCGGAACGGCGCGGCCGCGGGCCGTCGTGGGCGAAGGGCCGAGGACACCGGGACGTCCCGATCGAGCCGCGATCCGGCCGAAGGGGAGGGCTCACCGGAACGTCCAGAGGGCGGCGGTGGCGTCGTCGTGGGTTTTGTGGCGGGGCCGGTGCGAGCCGTACGGGTCGTCGTGTTCGGCGGCGCGGACCTGGGCGATCAGTCCTTGCGGGCCGTCGCGGGTGAGGAGGTCGAGGAGCTGCCGCCAGGTGGCCAGGCCGAAGAGGTCGGTCAGGCGGGAGGCGCCGTCGCTGAGCAGGGCCGCGGACCGTACCCGTTCGGCGGGGACGGATCCGGTCAGGGAGCGTGCGGCGGCGAGGGGGTCGGCCGAGGCGACCCAGAAGCCGCCCTCACGGTTGCGGTGGCCGCGCATGATCTCGATGTAGCGGCGTAGCGCCTCGGAGTGTTCGGGGGTTCCGTTCGTCAGGGCGTCCAGTTCGGTCCGGTGGAGCACGCCGGTCCGTTCGAGCCGGTCGTCGCTGAGCACGGTCGGCTCCGCCGTACCGGTGTCGATGATGATCACGGAGTCGGCCAGCACCAGCCATTCCAGGGTGTCGTCCGTACGGCGCAGCATCGCGACCGTGGCCGAGGGGGTGCCGGGGTGGGACAGATCGCAGGTGAAGTCGTGCAGCGAGACGACGGTCTTGATCGACCTGGTGAGCAGTTCGGCCAGGGGAGCGGCGCTCTGGGTCACCTCGGCCAGCAGGGTGGAGCCGAGCGTGCGGGCGTACCAGGCGACCCCGTGTGAGCAGCCGGACTCCATGCCGCTCGGGACGCCCGCCCCGTCCAGGAGAACCACCGCGCCGGAGGTGACCCCGACGAAGTCCTCGTTGGGGCGGTCCGGGGAGGCGGGGTCGGTGGCGAGGGTGAGCCGCATGTCCGTCGTCCTCGTGTCGTGGTCGGATGGAGGCGTACTCGACGCCGGATGGCATGCCCGCGAATAGCGGGAAATATGCGGTTTTGGGGTTCGGGGTAGTCGTGAGGCGAACGCCCCGGAACCGGCTGCGGTGGTTCCGGGGTTCGGGGTCAGGTCGCGAGTGCGGTGCGGCGGCCACGGCGGGCCACCTCGCGCTCCAGATACCACTCCACGATCAGCAGCGGGACCGTCCAGCCGAGCCAGCCGGACAGGCCGGAGATCGTCCACGCCATCAGGTCGGGGTCGCCGTGGAAGACGGTGTCCTGAAGCGGGGGCAGGACGATGATCAGAATCGCGGTCCACACCCGGTTGGTGATGATGGAGTAGGTCAGCACGGTGCTGCGCAGCATCCAGCGCCGGTGACCGGCGTACCGGCGGGCGCGGGCGGCGCGCCAGCCCGCCACGGTGAAGGCGAGCCACAGCAGGGCGAGGATCACGTCGCTGACCGCGAGGAACAGCCCGAACGGGGAGCGCGCCCCGATGACCAGGCCGGTCAGCCCGGCCGGTAACACTCCGGCGAACACGTAGGCCCGTCCGGCGCGCCGGTGCCACACCGGGTGTCGCCTGCGAAACCACGGCCACACCTGGAAGAACGCGGTGACCATGGCGATCGTGGCGAACAGCACGTGCGCCACGAGCAGCGGGTAGTGCAGGCCGAACCCCTCCGGCTGCGGCACCCGGGACTGCGACGGGTCGCCGGTCAGGTACGGCGGCAGTGAGAACGCGAGGAACCCGGCCATGACCAGACCGAGGGGCGCCGTCCAGGGGCGTCTCCACCACGGACGGCGGCGGGCCGGTGCCGGTTGGGGGCTGTCGATCGTCGTGTGCATGACGACTCCAAGGGGTTGAGTGGGATGCGTATGACATACGCTCATTGCGTACCTTATACGCAAGGAGTATGACCTACGCAAGGCGTATGTCATACGCAAACTGATAGGCTCCTGGAATGCGGGACGACACCGGAAACGAGCTGCCGCACGCGCTGAACGTGTTGTGGGGGCGGGCCAAGCCGAAGGGGCGGGGACGCGCGCCCGCGCTCAGCCTGGAGCGGATCGTGGCGGCGGCCGTCGCCCTCGCCGACGAGGAGGGGCTGGCCGCGCTGTCCATGGCCCGGCTCGCCGAACGGCTCGGCTGCGCGCCCATGTCGCTGTACCGGCATGTGGCGGGCAAGGACGACCTGCGGCTGTTCATGCTGGACGCCGCCCCCGGCCCGCCGCCGGAGTTCGAAACGGCACCGGCCGACTGGCGCGGCTCACTCACCCGGTGGGCCGTCGAGCTGTTCGGCGTCTACGCGCGGCATCCGTGGATCGTCCAGCTGGTGAACTCCCCGCCTGCCGATCCCGGCCAGCTCGCCTGGCTGGACGCCGCACTGCGCACCCTCGGCGGCACACCGCTGGACCTGCGGACCCGGATCTCGGTGGTCATGCTGGTGACGCACTACGTGCGTGGCGCGGCCCAGCTCCTGACGTCCATGGCCGCAGAACCGGGGGAGGGGGCCGACGAGGCGTACGCCGCCCTGCTCACCGAGCTGGTCGACCCCGTCCGGTTCCCCGCGCTGGCCGGCGCCGTGCGAGCCGGGGTGTTCGCCCCCAACCCGGGGGCCGGTCCTGACGACGACTTCCGCGCCGGCCTGGACCACCTGCTCGACGGGGTGGGGGTGGCGATCGAACGCGCCGCCCGGAGCTGAGCCGGGTCAGCCGGGGGGAGGGGTCATGGGGCCGGTGATGACGGCGACGAGCACCGTGCCGGGCGGGAAGACGCCGTCCTCGGTCATCGTGAAGATCGCCCGCATCATCTTGGCCACGTATATCCGGTCCAGGCGCAGGCCGTGCCGGGCGGTGAAGTCGGTGACGAACGCGTCGAGGGCGGCGTCGCTCCTGGCGTAGCCGCCCGAGTGGAAGTCGAGGGCGATCGACCAGTTGCCGGAGGCATGGCCGTACGCCTCGGTCTGCAGGCGGGTGACCTCCTCGGTGAGGAACCCTCCGCCGCGCAGCACCGAGACGCCGAGCGCCCGCCGTCCGGGCTCCAGGCCTGCGGCGATGCCCGCGAGCGTGCCGCCGGTGCCGACCGGGCAGCAGACGACGTCGTACGGCACGGCGATCTCCCCGGGCAGTTCGGCACAGCCGTGTACGGCCTGCGCGTTGCTGCCGCCCTCGGGCAGCAGGTAGAACCGGCCGAACCGTTCCCGCAACGCCTCGACGACGGGGGCGGTGTGCTTGACCCGGTAGGTGGTGCGGTCGAGGTAGGTCAGCCGCATCCCGCGCCCGACGGCGAAGGCCAGGACCTCGTTGAGCGGCAGGTGCTCCTCCCCGCGCACGACCCCGACGGTCCGGAACCCGAAGCGGGCACCGGCCGCGGCGACGGCCCGCAGGTGGTTGGAGTAGGCGCCCCCGAAGGTCAGCAGCGTGTCGTGCCCCAGTTCGGCGGCCCGTGTCAGGTTGTATCGGAGCTTGCGCCACTTGTTGCCCGGAAGATCGGGGTGGATTAGATCATCACGTTTGAGGAGCAGCCGTACACCGGCCCCGGCGAGGCGGGGGTCGCACAGCTCGGTGAGGGGCGAGGGAGCCACGGGCGAGACCCCGGAGGCCGTCGGGAGATCGGTTCCGGAGACGGTCGCGGGGGTGATCCCGGAGGAGGCCGTGGGAGGGGGCGGAGGGAGGGACGGCCTTGGGCGGATCACCGCATCAGGATGCCATCTCGTACGGTGCCCTTCCATTCGGAAGGTGAAAGCCGCAATGTAAGCACCAATCAGCACCTATATCCAGATACACCCGTTGATATGGCATTCCTTTGCCCCGCTGTACGCCGTCATCATGGGGGAACCAGCGGCCCGCACCTCGCCGCGGCCGGTTCGCAGCCCACGTGTGAAGAGAGAGACGTATGACCCACTCGTTGAGAACCGGCCTGTCGATCCAGGAGATGCAGGAGGAGGCGCTGCGGCGCGACGCGGAGGATCCCGGCAACCGGGACCTCTTCCTCGTCCCGCCGGCGGAGGGCGGGGACTACCCGGAGAGCGCCTACCTGGCGGGCAACTCACTCGGCCTGCAGCCGAGGGCGACCAGGACGGAGCTGCTCGCCGACCTGGAGGCCTGGGCGAGACTCGGCGTCGAGGGTCACATGGAGGCCGAGCGCCCCTGGCTGCCCTACCACGAGCTGCTCACCGAGCCCGCCGCCCGTCTGGTCGGCGCGCTGCCCGAGGAGACCGTGGTGATGAACTCGCTGACGGTCAACCTGCACCTGCTGATGGTGTCGTTCTACCGGCCCGGGGGGCGACGCACCAAGATCGTCATCGAGGACACGGCCTTCCCCTCGGACAGTTACGCGGTGCGCAGCCAGGCCCGTTTCCACGGCCTCGACCCGGAGACCACGGTGGTACGGCTCCGCGACGGGCGGCAGGTCCTCGACTTCCTGGCCAGGGAGGGCGAGACGGTCGCGCTGGTGATGCTCGGCGGGGTGAACTACCTGACCGGCGAGCTGATGGACATCCCCGCGATCACCGCGGCCGGGCACGCGGCCGGGGCGGTCGTGGGCTGGGACCTGGCGCACGCCGCAGGGAACGTTCCGCTGAGCCTGCACGAGTGGGGGCCGGACTTCGCCGCCTGGTGCTCCTACAAGTACCTCAACTCCGGGCCCGGCGCCCTCGGCGGCGTCTTCGTCCACCAGCGGCACCTGGGCGACCCCACGCTGCCGCGCTTCGAGGGCTGGTGGAGCACCGAGCAGGAGACCCGATTCCAGATGGCCCCGGTCTCCCGGCCGCCCGCGACCGCCGACGCCTGGCAGATCTCCAACCCGCCGATCTACGCCATGGGCCCGGTGCGCACCTCGCTCGAACTGTTCGACCAGGTCGGGATGGCCGAGCTGCGGGCCCGGAGCGTGCGGCTCACCGGATACCTGGAGAGCCTGCTCGACGTGGTCGTCCCCTCCCGGCCGCTCAGCGTGGTCACCCCGCGCGAGCCGGGGCGCCGGGGCTGCCAGCTCTCCCTGCGGATCGGGAGCGGCAGCGCCGCGGAGCTGGCCTGGCGGCTGCGCCGGGAGCACGGGGTCGTCACCGACGCCCGTGAGCCGGACATCGTCCGGATGGCGCCGACCCCGCTCTACTCGACCTACCACGACTGCTGGCGCGCCGCCGTCGCGCTGGCCGACTGTGTCCAGGAGGAGTCGTGACCGTTGCCGTCGTCGGCGCCGGACTCACCGGCTGCCTGCTCGCCTGTTATCTGGCCCGTCGCGGCCTCGACGTGACCGTCTACGAGCGCCGCCCCGACCCGCGTACCGGTAAGCCGGAGCGCGGCCGGTCGATCAACCTGGCCATCTCCGAGCGCGGCCGGGACGCCCTGCGCAGGATCGGCCTTGAGGAGCGGGTCATGGCCGACGCGCTGCCGATGCGCGGCCGGATGATCCACCCGGTGAGCGGCCCGCTCGACTTCCAGCCCTACAGCCACGACGGCGAGATGGCGATCAACTCGATCAGCCGGGGAGCGCTCAACAACACGCTGCTGGACGCCGCGGAGGCCGCCCCCGGGGTGAAGGTCTTCTTCGGCCACCGGCTGACCGGGCTCGACCCGGCGACCGGGGCGATGACCTTCGAGACGGCCGACGGGCCGGTCGAGACGGTCGCCGACGTCGTGCTCGGCGCGGACGGGGCGGGCTCCGCCGTACGGGGGCAGCTGCTCGCGCACCGGGACATCGAGGAGAGCCTGGACTTCCTCGACTACGGCTACAAGGAGCTGACGATCCCCGCGGTCGACGGGGAGTTCGCGCTGGACCCGGGCGCGCTGCACATCTGGCCGCGCGGCACGTCCATGATGATCGCGCTGCCCAACCCCGACCGGTCCTTCACCTGCACGATGTTCTGGCCGACCGGCGGCACCGGGAGCTTCGCCTCGCTGAGCAGCCCGGCGGCCGTCGAACGTCACTTCCGCGCCAACTACCCGGACGTGGTGCCGCTGGCGCCGACCCTGGTCGACGACTACACGCACAACCCGGTCGGCCTGCTCGGCACGGTCCGCTGCGCGCCCTGGCAGTCGGACGGCAGGGTCGGCCTGATCGGTGACGCGGCGCACGCGATCGTGCCGTTCTACGGCCAGGGAGCCAACTGCGGCTTCGAGGACGTGGTCGTGCTCGACCAGTGTCTCGACGAGACCGGCGGTTCCTGGTCCAGTGCCCTGCCGCTGTTCGAGCGGCGGCGCAAGGAGAACGCCGACGCGATCGCCGAGATGGCCCTGGACAACTTCATCGAGATGCGCGACAAGGTCGCCTCTCCGGTGTTCCGGCTGGTCAAGGGGGTCGAGCACCGGCTGGAGCGGGCGCTGCCCGGCCGCTACGTGTCCCGGTACGAGCTGGTCTCCTTCTCCACGGTGCCCTACGCCCAGGTCAGGCGCCGGGTGCGCGCCCAGCAGCGGCTGCTCGCCGGGGCGGCGGCCGTACTGGCCGGGGCGGTCGTCGCGGGCCTGGCCGGGCTCAGGCGCAGGTCGTGAGGCCGTCATGAGGCCGTCGTGAGGTCGTCGTGAGCGAGGACAGGTCGGTCTTCGGGAGGCACGCGCCCGGTCCTGACGAGACCGTCGCGTACGGCCCGGCCCCCGACCAGGTGAGCGACCTGTGGCACGGGCCGGGGCCGACGGTCGTGCTGGTCCACGGCGGGTTCTGGCGTCCCGAGTACGACCGGGTCCACCTGCGTCCGATGGCGAACGCGCTGCGCGAGGCGGGCTGGAACGTCGCCGCGGTCGAGTACCGCCGCGAGCCGGGCCGTCCGGACGCGGCGGTCGAGGACGTCCGTGCCGCGCTCGCCGCGCTCGGTCCCGCGTCCGGTCCCATGGTGGTCGCCGGTCACTCGGCAGGCGGCCACCTGGCCCTGCTCGCGAGCCCGGGGGAGGCCGCGGTCCTCGCCCTGGCCCCGGTGGCCGACCTGCGGCTCGCGCACCGGCTCGACCTCGACGAGGGCGCGGTCGCCGACTTCCTCGGCCGTCCGCCGGACGAGCGCCCCGACCTCGATCCGGTACGGCTGCGCCCCGGCGCCGGGCGGGTGACGCTCGTGCACGGCACCGACGACGAGCGCGTGCCCGTCGAGGTCTCCGAGTCCTACATCGCCGTCCACCCCGAGGCCTCGCTGGTACGGATTCCCGGCGCCGGGCATTTTGTGGTTATTGACCCGGAAAGCGAGGCTTGGCCGGTTGTCCTGAGGGAATTGGCGGCCCTCACCCGTTAACACGGTGGTTTTTTGGTGGTTCTCCGGGTTACTGAGGGTTCGATCAGTACGGTGATCTCAGCCCCCAAAGGAGAAACCGCATATGACCTCTCCAACCTCGCAGGAACTGAGAAAGCTCCAGGAACCCGCGTACTGGCTCATCTTCGCGTTGCCCTGGCCCGACTCCCGGCAGGACGCCGCGACCGCGGAGGCCGCCTACGTCGTCGCGCCGCCGCTCGTCCCCAGGAGCCAGGTCTCGGAGAACGCGGAAGGGGTCTTCGCGGTGGCCCACTTCCACGTCAAGGAGAACCCCGGCCGCAGAGGTGTCTGGTTCAGCGACCTCACCCGGTGGCTGGCCGAACGGGACAACAGCTGGCAGGGGGTCGAGGTGGACTGGGAGGCGGCGCTGCGCGAGATCCAGGAGCTGCCGACGTTCGGCATGTTCCTGGAGGTCAGCAGGCGCGGCTACCTGTTCCTGCTGGACGGCTCACCGGAGGGGGCGACGGTGACCTACCCCGGAGGAGAGCGGGAGCACCTGACCGCGCGGGAGCGTGAGGCGGTGCACGCCGACTTCGAGAACAAGATCACACGTGACTGGGCGAGGTACATCGAGGAGATGGCCGCCCGGGGGATGATCCACCTTCACTGACCCCGCGGGCGGCGCGGCGTGGACCCGAGGCCCCGGCTCCCCTCGCCGGAGTCGGGGCCGGTCCTTCGGCCGGCCGCGAGGCGCTCGGCCTCGACGTGCAACGCCTCGACGAGGAGCAGCTCCAGAAGGAGGTCCGCGTCCACAAGATCGTCGAGTGCTGCCATGTGCCCTCCTGTTGGAAAAGACGTCCCACGGGTCACACGGGTTTCTTCTCATAACGGAACGGCATGGAAATTCCCGGGCAAGTCACACGGAAACATACGGATTTTTCGTGATTTTGGGTGAGATGTCGATAGCCGTCCCGGCTCCAAGGCTGTTTCCGGGTGTCCGAGACTTGTTCCATGAACCGTCCCCCGGCGCCCAAGGGCGTCCTCTACGTGATCGTCTGCGCGGCCGGAGCGGCCCCCACGGCACAGGACCTGGTCGCGGCGGCCCTCGATGAGGGATGGGAGGTCCAGGTCGTCGCCACCCCCTCGGCGCTGGGCTTCTTCGACGTCGCCGCCTTCGAGGAGCTGACCGGGCGTCCCGTCAAAAGTCGCTACCGCAGGCCGGACGAGCCCAAGCCGCCCAGGGCCGACGCGATCGTCGTGGCCCCGGCCACCTACAACACCGTCAACAAGTTCGCCCAGGGGATCGCCGACACCTACGCGCTCGGCCTGCTCGCCGAGGCCCCCGGCCTGGGCGTCCCGGTGGTCGTCGTGCCCTTCGTCAACGCGGCCCTCGCCTCCCGCCTGCCGTTCCTGCGCGGTGTCGAGACGCTGCGCGCCGAGGGGGTGCGCGTGCTCCTCGACCCGGCGAACGAGGCCTGGAACGGTTCCAAGCCGTGGCGGACGGCGCTGGCGGCGGTCGAGGAACTCGGGAGGCTCCGGCGCGACGACACAGGGTGACGGGCCGGAGGTACCAAAGGGCGACAAGACGACAAGACGCGCGAAACGCCAAGCCGTGCGAAGCCGTAAGAAAAAGGGGGTTTTCACCAGGCACGGCGAGGCCGGGCGAAGGCGGAGAGGGCCAAGAAACCGGATCCGCCCCACACGCGCGGCCCATCGTCACATACTGGAACGCTGCGTGACGTTGAGTAACCGACGGGGGGCACAGCGGTGACGGGGACGATCATTCGAGCGGTCCGTGCGGGAAGCGGTGAGCGGGCGGCCGGAGACGAGGCCGCGGGGCCCGGGCGCTGGGCCGCGCGGGAGGAGACGCAGCACCCCGACATCGACGTCAGCGTCATCGTCCCGGTCCACAACTGCCGCCCCTATCTCGACAGGTGCCTGACCTCGCTGCTGGTGCAGCGGGTCAACAGGGAGATCATCGTCGTCGACGACGGCTCGACCGACGGCGGCGCCGAACTGCTCGACCTCTACGCCGCCCACCACCGGGGGGTCGTGCGGGTCGTCCGCGTGGAGCGCTCCGGCGGCGCGGGCCGTCCCCGCAACGTCGGCCTGGCCCTGGCCAGGGGCAAGTACGTGTTCTTCTGCGACGCCGACGACTACCTCGGCCCCGAGGCGCTCGAACGGATGCTCGCGATGGCCGAGCGCAACGGCTCGGACATGGTGCTCGGAAAGATCGTCGGGCACGACCGCAGGGCCCCCGTCTCGATGTTCCGGGAGAACGCCGAGCGGGTCACGCTGGAGGAGAGCCGCGTCTACAACAGCCTGAGCTGCTTCAAGCTCTTCCGCAGGGAGATGATCGAGCGGTACGGCATCCGCTTCGACGAGACGCTGCTGGTCGGGGAGGACGTGTTCTTCACCACCCACGCCTACTGCCACGCGGAGGTGATCTCCGTCGTCGCCGACTACGACTGCTACCACCTGGTCGCCAGGCCGGACGGCAGCAGCATCATGCAGCAGCCGGGCAGCCGCGACCCGGTCGCCTGGATTCGGATGATCAAGAAGTCGGTCGAGTTGATGGTCGGCCACGTGCGTCCCGGGGCGCTGCGCGACCACCTGCTCGGGCGGCACTTCAGGATGGACGCGCTGAGCAACCTCGGCAGGCCCTTCCTCGACGCCGGGGAGGAGACGCGCAGGCAGATCGCCGCCGAGGTCGCCGACATGTGCGAGCGGTGGCTGACCGACGGCGTCCGCGAACGCCTCAACCCCATCGACCGGGGCCGCGTCGCCGCCCTCCAGGACGTCGACCGCCTGGTACGGCTCGCGCACATCGAGTCGGCCGTGGTTCGCAGGCGGCTGACCGGCCTGGACTGGGACCCGCGGGACGGGCTGGTCGTCACGGGCCGGGTCGCGCTGGACGCCCTCGAACGGGACGGGGGCCCCGACCTCGTCGCGGGCGGCCTCGACCTGGTGCTGCGGCTGCGCGGCGGCGCGGTGGAGGGTGACCGGGGGCGTCCGGTCGAGCGGGTGTTCCCGGTCGGCGGCGACCACGAGGGCTTCAGCGCCGTCGTGGACGTCACCACGCTGTCCTCCGGGGTCTGGGACGTCTATCTGAACGTCGAGTGCGAGGGCGTCACCCGTCTGGTACGGCTCGGCGCCGACCGGGACGAGCCGGTCACCCGGCCCGCCCCCCGGATGATCGGCGGTGTCGTCGCCCTGCCGTACTTCACCAGGTCGCACGGCAACCTCAGCCTCGACGTCGGCGGACACGTGGTGCGGGTGCCGGGCCGCGTCCGGCTGACCGGGACCCGCTGGACGGCCGGGAACCGGCTGGCGCTCGACGGGCGGGTCAGCGTCGGCTCGGCGGCGCCGGGGACGCGGGCCGTACGGCACCTGGTGTGGCGGGAGCGGTGGTCGGGGAAGGAGTGGCGCGAGCCGGTCGAGGTCGAGGAGGGGGGGACGTTCGCCATGCGGCAGGCACTCGGCAGACTGGGACCCGGCACCTGGGACGCCTACCTGGAACTCGACCTGGGCGGACCGCCCGCGCGGTTCAGGGTCGAGGCGCCCGCCGAGATCGTCGCGCCGCCGCGCACCTGGTGGCGCGGGCTGGTCAGACGCAGCGTCAGGCCCTACGCGACCACGGGCAAGGGGCGGCTGAGCGCGGTCGTGCGGACGTTCACCCCGAGGTCGTTCGCCCGCCGCGTCCTCCGCTAATGCCACTCTCTTGCAAGTGCAAGCCCATGGCTTAAAGTAAGGAGGATTTCGCATCCCCGGAGGCTTGCCGTGCACGTACCCGATGGCTTCTTCAACGCAGCCGTGTCGATTTCGGCCGGGGCCGTCGCGGCCGCCGGTGTGGGGATCTGTCTGCGGGGGGCCCGTAAGGAGCTCGACGACAAGACCGCGCCCATGGCGGGTCTGGTCGCCGCCTTCATCTTCGCCGTCCAGATGCTCAACTTCCCGGTCGCGGCGGGCACCAGCGGGCACCTGCTCGGCGGCACGCTCGCGGCGATACTCGTCGGGCCGTACACGGCGGTGTTGTGCGTGGCCGTCGTCCTGCTGGTACAGGGTTTCTTCTTCGCCGACGGCGGCCTGACCGCGCTCGGGGTGAACATCACCCTCATGGGCATCGTCGCCGTCCTGGCGGGCTGGGCCGTCTTCCGCCTGGTCACGAGCAGGGCGCGCGGGAAGGGCACGGTGGTCGCGGGCGCCTTCGTCGCGGCGCTGGTCTCGGTGCCGGTCTCGGCGGTCTCCTTCGCGCTGCTGTTCTGGATCGGCGGCACCGCGCCCATCGAGGTCGGCACGGTCGCCATGGCCATGGGCGGCGTGCACGTGCTCATCGGCATCGGCGAGGGTCTGATCACCGCGGTCACCGTCAGCACCGTGCTCGCGGTCAGGCCCGACCTGGTCCACGGCGCGCGCGGGCTGGCCGCGCCCCTGGTGCTCAGGGGCGCCGACGGCGCGGCCACCACGGTGGACACGGCCCCCAGGGCGGCGGCCCCGCGCCGCATCGGCTGGTTCCTGCCCGCGGGCGTCCTGGTCGCGGCGCTGCTGGCGGGGATCGTCAGCTTCTACGCCTCCTCCTCGCCCGACGGCCTTGAGCGGGTCGCCGAGGACAAGGGCTTCAGCGGCCAGGCCGGGGACCACGCCCTCGGTGACCAGCCGCTGGCCGACTACGGCGAGGTCGGCGGCATCCCGGTCGGCGTCGCCGGCCTGGTCGGCGTCGGGGTGACCCTCGCCGTCGGCGGCGGCCTGTTCTTCGCGGTACGGCGCCGCAACCAGGGCGAGACCCGCGACGACTCGGCGAAGGACGAGGTCACCGCGTAGTGGGGGCGGGCCACAGCCACCAGCTCTACCGGCCGGGGGACACCCTCGTCCACCGGCTGCCACCCCAGTGCAAGCTGGCGGCGGTCGCGTCCTTCGCGCTGGTGGTCGTGGCGACCCCGCGTGAGTGGCTGTGGGCCTTCGGGATCTACGCGGTCCTGCTCGGCGTGGTCGCGTCCGCCGCCCGGGTCCCGCCGGGCTTCGTGCTGCGGCGGATGATGATCGAGCTGCCGTTCGTGGTGTTCGCGGTGGCGCTGCCGTTCATCGGGTTCGGCGAACGGGTGCCGTTCCTGGGGGTCACACTCAGCGTCGAGGGGCTCTGGGCGGCCTGGAACATCCTGGCCAAGGCCACGCTCGGGGTGGTCGCCAGCGTGCTGCTGGCGGCGACGACCGAACCGAGACTGATGCTGCTCGGCGCCCAGCGGCTGCGGCTGCCGCCGCTGCTGGTGCAGATCGCCATGTTCATGCTCCGCTACATGGACGTGATCGTGGACGAGATGCGCCGGATGCGGGTGGCCAGGGAGTCGCGGGGCTTCACGGCCAGGGACGTCCGGCACATCCCGGCGGTCGCCAAATCGGCGGGGGCGCTGTTCATCCGCTCCTACGAGCGCGGGGAACGGGTGCACCTGGCGATGCTCAGCCGGGGCTACACCGGTTCGATGCCGGTCATCCAGGACCTGTCCGCCTCCTCGCGTCAGTGGCTCACGGCGGGTATGTTGCCGGGCGCGGCGCTCGTGGTGCTGCTCGGCACGACACTCGTGAACGGAGGCCTGTGATGACCGCCTCGCTGGAGGTGCGCCGCCTGGCGTACGCCTATCCGGACGGCACCCAGGCGTTGTTCGGCGTCGACTTCGAGATCGCGCGCGGGGAGCGGGTCGCGTTGCTCGGCCCGAACGGCGCGGGCAAGACCACGCTGGTGATGCACCTCAACGGCATCCTGACCCCGGGGCACGGCACGGTGACGGTCGCCGGGCTGCCGGTCGGCAAGGAGTCGCTCAAGGAGATCCGCAGGCGGGTCGGGCTCGTCTTCCAGGACCCCGACGACCAGCTGTTCATGCCGACGGTGCGGGAGGACGTCGCCTTCGGCCCGGCCAATCTCGGCCTCAGGGGGCCGGAGCTACGGCGCCGGGTCGAGGAGGCCCTCGACCGCGTCGGCATGCTGGAGGCGATCGACAGGCCGCCGCACCACCTGTCCTTCGGTCAGCGCCGCCGGGTCGCGGTGGCGACCGTGCTCGCGATGGAGCCGGAGATCCTGGTGCTGGACGAGCCGTCGTCGAACCTGGACCCGGCCTCAAGGCGCGAGCTGGCCGAGATCCTCAGGGGGCTGGACGTGACCGTGCTGATGGTCACCCACGACCTGCCGTACGCCCTGGAGCTGTGTGAACGGGCGCTCGTCCTGTCCGGCGGCGTGATCGCCGCCGACGGGCCGACCGCGAAGATCCTCGCCGACTCCGACCTGCTCGCCGCCCACCGTCTCGAACTGCCGTACGGCTTCGCCCTCCCGCGAGCGGAGCATTCTCCATGATCGTCGACATGTGTATCGATTCGCTGTGATAGCGGTTTATATGATCTTTGTCCCACGTTATTCGTGATTTTTCCGGTATAAATCGGCGGGGGCGCCGTGGCTGGGCCGTGGCTCCATTGACGGGGAAGCGGAACGGGGTGAGGGTGATGTGTGGCGTTTGCGGTTCTTCCTCCGCCCGGTGCGAATGATCATAGAGTCGCGGGACCTCACATACGGTGATGGCGAAGTAAAGTGGGTCTGCCTCATGGGCGAGGAGGACTGATGAAGCTACGGCTGGCTCGCCGCGCCGTCGGTGACGCCGTGGTGGTGGCCGTCGAGGGCGAACTCGATCTGTTCACCGCCCCCTTTCTGCGAGACGAGGTTCGCGATGCGATCAAGCTCGACGGGTCCCGGCTGATCCTCGACCTCACCGCGCTGTCGTTCATGGACTCAAGCGGCCTGTCCGTGCTCATCGAGGCCTGGCGGCTGGCCACGGGCGAGGGGGGCGGCGTCAGCCTCGCGGCCCCGCAGGCGCCGGTGGCCAGGATTCTGCGCACCACCGGCCTCGACCGCCGCATCAAGGTCTATCCCGACGTGGTCACCGCGGTCGGCGAGGGCTGAGATCCAACGGGCACCCCTGATAGAACTTCATTCGGTATCCGCGTTAGAGTCCGCTCATGGACCTGAACGGAGCAGCAGCAGTCATCTCAGGCGGTGCCAGCGGCCTCGGTGAGGCCACGGCCCGTCATCTCGCCGCGCACGGCGCCACCGTGGTCGTCGCCGACCTCAACGAGGAGCGCGGCAAGCTCGCCGCCGAGGAGATCGGCGGAGTCTTCGTCAAGACCGACGTCTCCGACGAGCAGCAGGTGCAGGCGGCGGTCGACGCGGCGGTCGCGACCGGCAGGCCGCTGCGCGTCGTGGTCAACAGCGCGGGCATCGGCTGGGCGGGCCGTACGGTCAACCGGGACGGCTCACCGCACGACCTGGCCTCCTACCGCAAGGTCATCGAGGTCAACCTGATCGGCACCTTCAACCTCCTGCGCATCGGCGCCGCCGCCATCGCCAAGACCGACCCGGTCGACGAGGACGGCCAGCGCGGCGTGATCGTCAACACCGCCTCCGTCGCGGCCCTCGAAGGCCAGACGGGCCAGGTGGCCTACTCGGCCTCCAAGGGCGGCATCGTCGGCATGACCCTGCCCGCCGCGCGAGACCTGTCGCCCGTCGGCATCCGCGTCAACACGATCTGCCCCGGCATCATCGACACCCCGATCTACGCCTTCAACGACAACGCCGAGGAGTTCAAGGCCAGGCTCGTGGCCCCCGTCGTCTTCCCCAAGCGCATGGGCAGGCCGGAGGAGTTCGCCCACCTGGTGCGCTCCCTGATCGAGAACGACTACATGAACGCCGAGACCGTCCGGTTCGACGGCGGCATCCGTTTCCAGCCCAAGTAGTTCCCGGCCCAGAGGAGTCAACCGGTGTCTGATGAGGTACTCGCCGAGGTCGGCGACGGCGTCGCGGTCATCACGATCAACCGCCCCCAGGCCAGGAACGCGATCAACGGCGCGGTCGCCAGGGGGATCGCCGCGGTGCTCGACGAGTTCGAGGAACGCGCGGACGTCTCGGTCTACGTGCTGACCGGGGCGGGCGGCACCTTCTGCGCGGGCATGGACCTGAAGGGCTTCCTCAAGGGAGACCTGCCCTTCCTTGAGGGCAGGGGCTTCGGCGGCATCGTCGAGGCGCCGCCGAGGAAGCCGATCGTCGCCGCCGTCGAGGGCTACGCCCTGGCCGGAGGCTTCGAGCTCGCGCTGGCCTGCGACATCATCGTGGCCTCGGAGAAGGCCGTCTTCGGCCTGCCCGAGCCCAAGCGTGGCCTGGTCGCGGCGGCCGGGGGCGTGATGCGGCTGCCGCGGCGCATCCCCTACCACGTCGCGATGGAGATCGCCCTGACCGGCGACCACTTCCCCGCCGCACGGCTGAGCGAGGTCGGCCTGGTCAACCACGTCACGCCCGAGGGCGAGGCGCTGACCAGGGCGGTCGAGCTGGCCGGGCGGATCGCGGCCAACGCCCCGCTGTCGCTCGCCGCGACCAAGCGGGTGATCGTCGAGTCCGCCGACTGGAGCGCGGGGGAGATGTTCGCCAGGCAGGCGGAGATCATCGACCCGGTGTTCGCGTCGAAGGACGCGCAGGAGGGCGCGGCGGCCTTCGCCGAGAAGCGCGCCCCGGTCTGGAAGGGCGAGTAGTCCCGTTCGAGACGCCGGGCACGGCCGTACGTCGCGCCCGGCGCACTTCCCGCCTGGAGTGCGTACGGTGGAAGGGCGTGGCGACCGCTCCCGAAGGCCAGGAGAGTGCATGGACGACCGATTTCCCCCGGCGGAACGCCCGGCCGGTGAGCGGCTCAGACGCGGGGCGGGTGAGCTGGCGGCGGGCGCGGCCGGAGCCGCGATCCTCGTCATCCTCCTGGTCGGCGGCATGTGGGCGATCGAGGTCGCCGACTACGTCCTGCCCGGGGAGTTCGACGCCTACGGCATCAGGTCGTGGGACGTCGAGGGACTGGGCGGCATCCTCCTGGCGCCGTTCCTGCACGCGGGGTTCGGCCACCTCATGGCCAACTCGCTGCCCCTGCTGATCCTCGGCTTCCTCGCCGCGCTGCGCGGGATCGGCAGGTTCCTGCTCGCCAGCCTGATCATCATCGTGGTCAGCGGCCTCGGCGTCTGGTTCACCAGCTCGCCGTACGTGGTCACGGTCGGGGCGAGCGGGCTCGTCTTCGGCTACTTCGGCTTCGTGGTGGCCAGGGGCCTGTTCGACCGGAGCGTCCTCGACATCGTCATCGCGGTCGGCGTCGCCGTGGCGTACTACTCGATCATCTGGGGCGTGCTGCCGGGGGAGGCGGGCATCTCCTGGCAGGGGCACCTGTTCGGGCTGGTCGGCGGCGTCCTGGCGGCCTGGGCACTGCGCCGCAGACGGCGGACGCTGCCCGCCTACTGACACTCCACTAGGGTCGGGGGACGGCCTCAGCCGGTGCCAGGAACGCCGTGGAGGAGCTTTCAGTGGGATCTCAGGAGACAGCGGACCCGAGCCGGGAAAGCGGCGCCACGGGCCACAGGACGCCCCGCGTGGTGGTGCGGCGCTCGCTGCCGACCCAGCCCGCCGTACGCGGCTCGGCCTCGCTCTTCATGACCGAGGCCGCCGCGCAGGGGATCACCCCGGGTCGCCGCATGCTGGGCGTCGCTGAGGAACCGGCCTCCGGTGACGTCGCGGCGGCGCTGCGCGTCGAGCCGGGCACCGACGTCCTGGCCCGCAGGAAGCTGCTGCTGGCCGGTGACGTCCCGGTGCGGATCGCCACGAGCTACTTCAGGCTCGACCTGTTCGGCGGCACCCCGCTGTGCGACCCCGACTTCGTACGGCCCACGCTCCAGGCGGGCATCGAGGCCCTCGGCCACCGCTTCGGCCACGCGGAGGAGCACCTGGTGGCCCGCCCGCCGAGCGGCTTCGAGGCCGTGACCCTGGAACTCGACCCCGGCGAGTGGATCGTGCAGGTGCTGCGCGCGAGCTACGGAGACGACGACACCCCGGTCCACGTGCTGGAGACGATCTGCGCCGCCTCCCGGCACGTCTTCGTCGTCGCCCAGGTCACCGGCGCCGACGAGTTCTGACCGGGGCCCCTTTCCCGGGCACTGGTCTCAAGCCGGGTCATCCGGTGGCGAGCGCCTGGGTCGGGGTGAGCCGGGCCGCCCTGCGCGCCGGATAGAGGCCCGCGACCGCGCCGATCAGCGTCGAGGCGACGACCCCGCCCGCCAGGGCCTGGACGGGCAGGACCAGCGGCCAGCCACGGGACGCCGCGTAACCCAGCGTGACGAGGACGCCGAGCAGGACGCCGGACAGACCGCCGAGGAGGGACAGCACGACCGACTCGGCCAGGAACTGCAACCGGATCTGACCCCGGTTGGCGCCGAGGGCGCGGCGGAGCCCGATCTCCTGACGGCGTTCGAGCACGGAGATGACCATGGTGTTGGCCACCCCGACGCCACCGACCAGCAGGGCGACCGCGCCCAGGCCGAGAAACAGCGAGTTGAAGGTCGAGGCGGCGGCGAGCTGGGCGGTCAGGGCGTCCGAGGGGCGGCTGACCTGGACCTCCTCGGGGTCGCGCGGGTTCACCGCGGAGGCGAGCACCTCCCTGACCGCCGTGACGGCCTCCTCGTCGGAGCGCTCGTACAGGGTGGTCGGGTGGCCGTCGAACCCCAGGAGTCCCTCGGCGACCGGCCAGCCGACCAGGGCCGACCGGTCGATCTCGGGGTTGAGCGGCAGGGAGTCCAGGACGCCGATGACGGTGAACCAGTGCCCGGCGAGATAGACCTGGGCGCCGGGTTGTCCTACCCCGAGCCTGCCTGCGGCGACCGAGCCCAGCACCGTGGCCGGATACATCTCGGTCGCGGAGTTGAGGAAGACTCCCGAACGTACGGATCCCCCCAGCGTGGTGAGCAGGTTGAGCCTGGTCGCGGCCACCGCGATCCCGCCGGTGTCGGCTTCCGGGATCTTGTCGGTACGGCGCACCGTGCCGTTCTCCACGGCGCCGACCGCGGTGACCGACCGGACCGAGGGGACGCGGGCGACCATGCCCACCGACTCCACCGGCAGCCTGGCGTTCTCCCCGAACAGGCTCTGGCCGGGGTGGACGGTGAGCATGTCGGTCCCCAGCGTCCGGATCTGGTCCAGCAACTGCTGCCTGCTGGCCGCGCCGATGCCCAGCACGGCGACCATGGCGGCGACGCCGATGGCGATGCCGAGCGCGGAGAGGGCCGCCCGCAACGGCCGTCCGCGCAACCCCACCAGCGACACCCGCAAGACGACGGCGGCGGAGAGCCGAGCCGAAGGAGGAAGCGGTACGGAGCTCATGAGCCCTTCCCGTCGTAGTTGATCCGGCCGTCGAGGATCTCCACCCGGCGCGGCAGGCTGCGGGCGATCTCCAGGTCGTGGGTGACGATGACGATCGTGGTGCCGTCGGCGTGCAGTTCGCGGAGCAGGCTCAGCACGCCCGCGCCCGAGGCGGAGTCGAGGTTGCCGGTCGGTTCGTCGGCGAAGACGACCGCGGGACCGGCGACGAGGGCGCGGGCGACCGCGACCCGCTGCCGTTCACCGCCGGACAGCTCGTGCGGCCGGTGGCCGAGCCGGTGGCCCAGGCCGACGCGCTCAAGGGCCGCGGTGGCGCGCCGGGCGCGGGTCCCGGCGGACACGCCCTGGTAGAGCAGTCCGGTGGCCACGTTGTCGACCGCGCTGAGGTGCGGTGTGAGGAAGAACCGCTGGAAGACGAAGCCGATCCAGCTCGCCCTGACCGCGGAGATCTGCCGGTCGCGGAGGGTCGCCAGGTCGTGCCCGAACATCCGGACGGTTCCGCTGTCGGGCAGTTCGAGTGCCCCCAGGATGTGCAGCAGGCTCGACTTGCCGGAACCCGAAGGGCCGACGACGGCCAGCAGCTCCCCGCGACGCACCGACAGCGACACCTCACGCACCGCCGCCACCCCGCCCGGGTAGGTTTTGGACACCCTCTCAGCGGTGATCACGGCGGTCATGACGACGGCACCTCGACGCGCGCGCCCTCGGCGATCCCGGGGCCGCTGACCTCGACCAGCCCGAGGGCGAAGGAGCCGAGCCGTACCGGGACGTCGTGTCCGGCGCCGGACGCGTCGACGACGCGGACCGCGTAGGAGTCCTTGCTCCGGGCGAGCAGCGCGGCCACGGGTACGGCGAGCACGTTCCGGTCCACCCGGCTGGTGAAGCTCACGGTCACCGGGGCGCCGTCCAGCCCGCCGGTGGCCTTACGCCCGGTGAGGACCACCTCGACGGGGACGGTCGCGTCGCCAGTGGCCTGACCGGGCTGTCGGTCCTGGGCGGAGCCCGGCGGGGCGGTGGCCACCGCGCTCACCCGCCGGACGCGTCCCGGCACGGTCCGCCCGTCCGGCAGGTCGACGCTCACCTTGGCGTTCCTGACGGCCAGCTGCCGCCGGTTCACCGGGAGATCGACGTTGACGACCTGCCGGGTTCCGGTGGCCCTGACGACGACCCCGCCGGCGGTGCCGCCCGAGACGCCGGGCACGGCGGCGATCCGCAGGGCCTCCGGGGCGACGACGGCGTCGCCGGGGTTGACCACCCCGGTCTGTTCGACGCCGAGGTGACGCTGCCAGCGCCGGACGGCACGCCAGGTGGCGTAGCCGAAGTGCCTGTCGACCGTGACGTCCTGCCCGTGGCCCAGCGCCACCAGGTTTCTCTCCAGGACGGCGATGTCCTGCCCGTCGCGCATCCCCTGCCGCAGCGGGCGCCACAGCGGTGTCGCCCCGTAGAAGAGCGGCACGGAGTGCCCGTTCACGCCGTACACCCGCTGCCCCCGGCGTACGGTCCGTCCGGTGGGGGGCAGCCAGGTGAGGGTGCCTCCACTGGCCGAGACGAGGTAGGTGCCGGAGTAGCCCAGCGTCCCGTCGATCTCCTCGTGGTCGGCGAGGTCGGTGCGGACCACCGGGGCGGTGGTCACGGCCGCCTCCCGTGGCGCCGGGGTGGGGGACGGCGGCCGCGTCACGACCACGACGGTCGCGGCCACGGCGACCGCGAGACCGGCGGCGGCCCACAGCAGGCGGCGACGGCGCCGGGGGTGCCGCTTCGCGGCGGGTCCGGGCGCGGTGCCGTCGCCGGGGGAGTCGTCGGAGGAGGGGTCCCTCATCCCGCGCCGCCGGAGGACGACTTCCGGCAGGCCAGCAGCGCCTGCTGTACCTCGGGGTCGTTGAGCCGGTCGCGGATGGTGAGCCCCTGACCTGGCTGGGGATCCGGCGCGTCGACGCCCTTGCCCCGCAGGCACCGGGCGATCGCGACCATCCGGTCCATGTCCTCGGAACCGCCCATCTTCTCCTGTGCCTTGACGGGCAGGTACTGCCGGCACGCCTTCATCGCGGCCTGCAGGGCGGCGGTGTTCCCCGGTTTGGGGATGATGACGGCCCCGGGCCGGTCGGGGTCGGGGTCGGGCATCTTCACCCCGTTCTCCCGCATGCATCGCGCGTAGGCGACCCCCTGGTCCTGGGCGTTCGGCGTGCTCGTACCGGTCTGCGCGTTCCGGCCGGAGTCTGTGGTGCCGCAGCCCGTCAGGACCAGTGCGGCGGCGATCGTCACGGCTCCGCCGAGCCGGGGAGTTCTCATGGCTTTTTCGACCTTCCGTCTTCCGTGGTACGGCGCGGCCGTGAACGGCGGCGCCGTGCTCCACAGGTCTACAGACGGGGGTGTTCGGCTGACGTTTCCGTCATCGGAAACATCGGCTTTATCCACGTCGCCCTACTGTGGCGACACACCCACCTGAGGAGAGGCGTGCCATGCGCGTGCTGATGGTCGAGGACGAGCGTGTGCTGGCCGACTACGTCGCCGACGGGCTGCGCGGAGAGAACATGACGGTCGACGTCGCCTACGACGGGACCGACGCGCTGAGAAGGCTCGCCCGTTCCGACTACGACGTGGTGATCCTCGACCGGGGCCTTCCGGGGGTCTCCGGTGACCAGGTGTGCGAGGAGCTCACCAGGGAGGGCGGCAGGACCAGGGTGCTGATGCTCACCGCGGCGGGCGGTGTCCGCGACCGGCTCCAGGGTTTCAGCCTGGGCGCCGACGACTACCTGCCCAAGCCGTTCGACTACTCCGAGCTGCTCGCCAGGGTGTCGGCGCTCGGCAGGCGGACCGGTACGGCGCTGCCCCCGGTGCTGCGGTGCGGCGGTCTCACGCTGGACACCTCACGGCTGCGGGCCTCCCGTGACGGGGTCCCGCTGGCGCTGTCCCCCAAGGAGTTCGCCGTCCTGGAGGTGCTGATGTCGGCTCAGGGACGGGTCGTCAGCGCCGAGGAGCTGCTCGAACGGGCGTGGGACGAGAACGCCGACCCCTTCACCAGCGCCGTCCGCGTCGTGATGGCCAAGCTCAGGGCCAAGCTGGGAGACCCGCCGGTGATCGAGACCGTGCTGGGCATCGGATACCGGATCTGAGCCGTGGCGGCCTCGCGCCGGGCGCCCGCGCGGTGGCGCGGCCTGCCGGTCAGGGTCAGGCTCGCCGCGGTACAGGGCGGGCTCATCCTCGCCGCGGGGACGGTCGTCGTCCTCGTCGTCTACTTCCTGCTGGCACGGAGCGTCGACTCCAAGGTCAAGGTGATCTCCTTCACCAACAAGCCGACCGCGAGGTCGCCGGGCGAGTCGGTGGACGTCATCGTCTCCATGGCCAGGTCCTACACGACCGAGGCCGTCGACAGGCGGCTGGCGCAGGCCCGCCACGAACTGCTGCACCAGCTGTTCACCACGTCCGCCGCCTGCCTGGCCGTACTGGTCGTCATGGCCGCGCTCATCGGCTGGTGGCTGGCGGGCAGGATGCTCAGGCCGCTCAACCAGATCGCGGAGACCGCGCGGCGCCTCTGCCTGGACAACCTGCACGAGCGCATCGAACTCAGGGGACCGGACGACGAGCTCAAGAGGCTCGCCGACACCTTCGACGACATGCTCGCCAGGATCGAACAGGCCGCCGACAGTCAGCGTCGTTTCGTCGCCAACGCCTCCCACGAGCTGAGGACCCCGCTGGCCGTCCAGCGCACGGTGCTCCAGCTGGGGCTGGCCGGGCCGATGTCGGAGAAGGTGGTCCGGGCCAGACGGGAACTGCTGACCATCAACGAACGCAGCGAGCGGCTGATCGAGGGACTGCTGCTCATGGCGCAGAGCGACCGGGGCCTGGCACGCAGAGAGCCCATCCCGCTCCACGAGGTCGCGGGGGAGGTCCTGGCCCAGTACACCGACGTCGCCGCCGCGGCCGGTGTGCGCACGGAGCTGAGGGCCGCGCCGGTCGAGATCTCCGGCGACCGGGTCCTCATCACGCAGCTCCTCATGAACCTGGTGCAGAACGCGATCCGCTACAACCGTCCCGGCGGTGTGGTCGAGGTGAGCGTCACGGCGTCGGGCGACCTGACGGTCGGCAACACCGGCCAGGACATCCCCCCGGACAAGGTCAACGAGCTGTTCGAGCCTTTCGTCCGGTTCGGCGAGGCGAGGTCCGGCCCCAGGGAGGGAGCCGGTCTGGGGCTGTCGATCGTCCGTTCCATCGTCGCCGCCCACCGCGGCGTGGTCGTCGCCCGCGCCCGCTCAGGCGGAGGCCTGGAGGTCAGCGTGACGCTGTCGCCCGCCGGATCCGGCCTCCGGCCGCGCCTTTCACAGGATTCCCGAGCCGCCGGAACCTGAGGGCCCGGGACGGAGCTGAGAGGGCGCTGGGAGCCCGTTTCCCGGCGCGCCCCGAAAGGGGCCCGGCCTCCGGGCTCCACGGGTGTCCGCGTGGTCACCAGGGCCTCCGGTGAGGGAAGGACGTCGCCCTTCCCTCACCGGACAGGCTCAGAGAAGGGCTAGAGCCGCTCGACCACGTGGTCGATGCACTTGGTCAGCGCCTCGACGTCGTCGGGGTCGATGGCCGGGAACATCGCGATGCGCAGCTGGTTGCGGCCGAGCTTGCGGTAGGGCTCGGTGTCCACGATGCCGTTGGCGCGCAGGACCTTGGCGACCTCGGCGGCGTCGACCTCGGCGGAGAAGTCGATGGTGCCCACCACGTTCGAGCGGAACTCGGGAGCGGCGAACGGCGAGGTGTAGGAGGTCTTCTCCGCCCACGTGTAGAGCCGCTGGGCCGAGTCGGCGGTGCGGGCGGTGGTCCAGGCCAGGCCGCCGTTGCCGTTCATCCACTCAAGCTGGTCGGCCAGCAGGAACAGCGTGGCCACCGCCGGGGTGTTGTAGGTCTGGTCCTTGACGGAGTTGTCGATCGCCGTCGGCAGGCTGAAGAACTCGGGGACGTACCGGCCGCTGCCGGAGATCTCCTCGACCCTGGCCAGCGCGGCCGGGGACATCAGGGCGAGCCACAGACCGCCGTCGGAGGCGAAGCTCTTCTGCGGGGCGAAGTAGTAGACGTCGAACTCGCTCGCCTCGACGGGCAGGCCGCCCGCGCCGGAGGTGGCGTCGACCAGGACCAGCGAGCCCTCCTCGCCGACCCGCTTGATCGGCATCGCGACGCCGGTCGAGGTCTCGTTGTGGGTGAGCGCGTAGACGTCCACGCCCTCTTCGAGACGGGCCTCGGGGTGGCTGCCCACCTCGGACTTGATCACGGTCGGGTCGCCCAGCCACGGGGCCTTCGCCACGACGGAGGCGAACTTGGAGGAGAACTCGCCGAAGTGCAGGTGCTGCGACCTCTCACGGACGAGCCCGAAGGCGGCGATGTCCCAGAACGCGGTGGTGCCGCCGTTGCCGAGGACGACCTCGTACCCCTCGGGGAGGGAGAACAGCTCCCGCAGGCCCGCACGCACGCGCCCGACGAGCGACTTGACGGGCTTCTGCCGGTGGGAGGTGCCCATCAGGGTGGAACCGGAGGCGGCCAGAGCCGCCAGCTGCTCAGGTCGTACCTTCGAGGGCCCGCAGCCGAAACGGCCGTCGGCGGGCTTGATGTCAGAGGGAATCACGATGTCAGCCACCTGAACAGCGTACTGAGCCCGCCGCGCGATCCCGCTCGGGGTCCGTATTTCGAGACGTGCGTGGTGTCCGGAATGAGACTGAAATCACCCGATAAACACGAGACGGCTGCCGCGCGAGAGTGCGTCGCGCGACAGCCGTACGAGACTGATCGGGGGGTCAGAAGGAGGCGAGGACCTCGGCGGCGCCGGGGACGTCGTTGATCGAACGCTGCGGTGGGCCCACGTACTTGGCGCTGGGGCGGACCAGCCTGCCCGTGCGCTTCTGCTCCAGGATGTGAGCCGCCCAGCCCGCGGTGCGTGCGCAGGTGAACATGGAGGTGAACATGTTGGCGGGGACCTCGGCGAAGTCCAGGATGACCGCGGCCCAGTACTCGACGTTGGTGGCGAGCACCCGGTCGGGCTTACGGGCGTGCAGTTCTTCGAGGGCGGCCTGCTCAAGCGCCGCGGCGACCTCGTAGCGAGGCGCGTTGAGCTCCTTGGCCGTACGGCGCAGCACGCGGGCCCTGGGGTCCTCGGCCCGGTAGACCCGGTGACCGAAGCCCATGAGCCGCTGGCCGTTGTCCAGCTCCTGCTGGACCCACTTCTTGGCGTCGCCCAGCTTCTCGACGCCCTCGATCATGTGCAGCACGCGGGCGGGGGCGCCCCCGTGCAGCGGACCGGACATGGCGCCGACCGCTCCGCTCAGCGCCGCCGCGACGTCGGCACCGGTCGAGGCGATCACCCGGGCGGTGAAGGTGGAGGCGTTCATGCCGTGCTCGGCGGCGGACGTCCAGTAGGCGTCGATCGCCTTGACGTGCTTGGGGTCGGCCTCGCCCCGCCAGCGGATCATGAACCGCTCGACGATGCTCTCGGCCTTGTCGACCTCGCTCTGCGGGACCATCGGCAGGCCGAGGCCGCGCGCCGACTGGGCGACGAAGCTGAGGGCGGTCACACTGGCGCGCGCCAGGTCGGCGCGTACCTGCTCGGCGTCGATGTCGAGCACCTGGTTGAAGCCGTACGCGGGGGCCAGCATGGCCAGCGCGCTCTGTACGTCGACGCGGATGTCACCGGAGTGGACAGGGATGGGGTACGGCTCGGCCGGGGCGAGGCCCGGCTGGAACGTGTTGTCGACGAGCAGGCCCCACACGTGTCCAAAGGAAACGCGACCGACAAGCTCCTCGATGTCGACGCCCCGGTAACGAAGGGCGCCCCCTTCTTTGTCCGGTTCCGCGATCTCCGTCTCGAAGGCCACCACGCCTTCGAGCCCGGGTTTGAAGTCGGACATTCTCGGCCGCCTCCCTTTCTTGAAGTCAAAGCCTTGATGTCGAGATACCGGCGGGTCATATTCAACCCCCTAGGGCGCGGTGGTGTGCCGCCGGACCCGCCGGAACGCGATCGTCCCAGGTGGGGGCGGTGCGCATGCTCTCCGTCAAGCACGGGAGAATACCGTCCCGTGGATGCCACCTCGCGCCCGCCTTCGCTTGCCGGGCTTCGCCGCACCTACGAAGGTCTCCCTCTGCTTGAGGAAGATCTCGCCCCCGACCCCGTCAGCCAGTTCGCCCGATGGTTCGACGACGCCGTGGCGGCCGAGCTTCCCGAGCCGAACGCGATGGTCGTCGCGACCAGTTCGGCCGGCGGCAGGCCGACGGCAAGGACCGTCCTGCTGAAGGGCTACGACGAGGACGGATTCGTCTTCTACACCAACTACGAGTCACGCAAGGGCCGCGACCTCACCGAGAACCCCAGGGCCAGCCTGCTGTTCCCCTGGCACTCCATCCGCCGCCAGGTGAGGATCGAGGGCCACGTGGTACGGCTGCCGCGGGAGGAGTCGGCCGCCTACTTCAGGTCCCGTCCCTACGGCTCGCGCATCGGGGCGTGGGCCTCGCGGCAGTCGGCCGTCGTGCAGTCCAGGCGGGAGCTCGACGAGCGCTACGCGGAGCTGGCCGAGCGCTGGCCGGAGGACCCGCCGGTGCCCGACTTCTGGGGCGGTTTCCGGGTCGTGCCGTCGGAGGTGGAGTTCTGGCAGGGTCAGCTCGACCGCATGCACGACCGTCTCCGCTACCGCCGTACGGGCGCCTCGTGGACCGTCGAACGCCTGGCCCCGTGACTTGTTACCTGGCCATTACTGATATATCCCCATATGTCCTAAGGGCTGAGGGGGATACGTGGCGGTCAGGAATCTCGTCAGGAGACTCGCGGTGGACACCCGTCCACTGCGGGTCCCGGCCTACCGGCGGCTCTGGATGGGTCAGGGCGTCTCGTTCATCGGCTTCCAGCTCACCTCGGTAGCGGTCAGCGCCCAGATCTACGGCATGACCGGCTCCTCCTTCTGGGTCGGCATGCTCGGCCCGACCAACCTGATCCCGCTGGTCGCCTTCGGCCTGTGGGGCGGGGCCGTCGCCGACGCCGTCGACCGGCGCAAACTACTGCTGGTCGGCTCCCTGATCGCCTGGAGCGCGACGCTGGCCCTGCTCGCCCAGGCGCTCCTGCAGGTGTCGAGCATCGGCCTGCTGCTGGCCACCGTCGCCGTCCACGCCACCGGGTTCGCCATCACCGGCCCGACCCGGGGGGCGATCATCCCCAGGCTCGTCTCCACCGAGCTCGTCCCCGCCGCCAACACCCTCAACTTCCTGGTCGGCAACCTCGGGACCGTGATCGGCCCGCTGATCGCGGGCTTCGTGCTCGCCCAGAGCGGCGTCGCCGTCGCCTACCTGATCGACGCCCTGCTGTTCGGCGCCGGCTTCTACGCCGCCGTACGGCTGCCGCGCCTCGAACCGGTCGGCGCGGTGACCAGCCCCGGCCTGCGCTCCGTCGTGGACGGCCTGCGCTACATCTCCGGCCACCCCGTGGTGATGATGTCGTTCGTCGTGGACATCATCGCCATGGCGTTCGCGCTGCCCAGGGCGCTGTTCCCCGAGATCGTCGCCGAACGCTTCGGCGGTGACCCGCTCGCGTTCGGCTGGCTCTCGGCGAGCATCTCGATCGGCGCGGTCCTCGGCGGCCTGCTGTCCGGCTGGGTCGGCCGGATCAGCCGCCAGGGGCTCGCCCTGACGTTCGTGATCGCCGCCTGGGGCGTCAGCGTCGCCCTGGCGGGACTGGTCGGCCAGCTGTGGCTGATGATCGCCCTGCTGGCCCTGGGCGGCGCCGCCGACCTGGTCTCGGCCGTCTGGCGGCAGACGATCCTGCAGACCCACGCGCCCGACGACATGCGCGGGCGCATGCAGGGCGTGTTCACGGTCGTGGTCGCCGGAGGCCCCAGGCTCGGCGACCTCAGGGCGGGCGCGACGGCCGTGTGGTTCGGCGCCACGGCCTCCTGGGTCGGCGGGGGGATCGCGTGCGCCGTGGTGGTGCTCGCGGTCGGGCTGGCCGTACCGGCGTTCAGGCGTTACCGTTCCGCCGCCGCGGGGTCCAAGTGATCAGAGTGTTTGGGCAGGTTGGGAAGGATTTACCTGCCCCCGATGTTGCCATCGTTGGCCGCTGTGGGCGGATCTCGCAATAGGGTCAGAGTCCGAGGACTTCAGGTCTGTCGCTGTCCCCAGGGGAGGACGCCGCGACCGGCCTTGGAACGAGATAAGGACGGGAGGAGCCTTGACCGCACACGGCCTGATCGACACCACGGAGATGTACCTCCGCACGATCTTCGAGTTGGAGGAGGAGGGAATCACCCCTCTCCGTGCGCGCATCGCCGAGCGGCTTCAGCAGAGCGGTCCCACCGTCAGCCAGACGGTGGCCCGGATGGAGCGCGATGGCCTGGTCAGGGTTGAGGGAGACCGGCACCTGACGATGACCGACCTGGGACGCACGCTCGCCACGCGCGTCATGCGCAAGCACCGCCTCGCCGAGTGCCTGCTCACCCAGGTGATCGGCCTGCCATGGGAGGAGGTGCACGTCGAGGCCTGCCGCTGGGAGCACGTCATGTCCGAGTCCGTCGAGGCCAGGCTGGTCACGCTGCTGAACCACCCGAAGGAGGACCCGCACGGCAACCCCATCCCGGGCCTTGAGGAGTTGGGCGTCGCGGCCCAGGACGGCGCGGCCTGGCAGTCACTGCCGTCGATGGCGGCGCTGGCCGGACCCAGGGATATACCCGTTGTCGTCCGCCGAATTAGCGAACAAGTGCAAAGTGATCCGGCTGTGATGCTTAAACTCAAGCAAGTTGGGATACAACCCGGACGCGAGGTAACGCTCGCGGCAAGCGACGACGGTGTGCGGGTGACAGGTGACGACAAGGCGGAGAATACTCTGGCGGACCTCCCGCGAGACATCGCCGCGCATGTCTTCGTCTCCACCCGATGACCAAGATCCATCTGCTTGGTTGAAATCCCCCCGGGAGACCCTCCACTCCCCTGCCGAGACCGCAGCAGGAGCAACCGTGGTTCGCTTTGCGCAAAGCCGTCCCCAAGGGGTGGTCGCTGGATGAAACGGTGGGGGGATCTCTCACAGGACACCGCCGACCACCTTTCGGCGCATTCGGTCCTCGACCATGCCGAGATGGCGGTGGTCGTCACCGACCGCTTCAGCAACGTCGTCTACTGGAACCCCTTCGCGGAACGGCTGTTCGGCAGGCCGGGCCCGGCGGCCCGCGACCAGTCACGTTCCCTGGGCATCATGGAGAAGGACCACCCCCTCGCCGTCGAGCTCGCCAAGCACGTGCTCAAGGGCGGGGTGTGGGAGGGCACCTTCGACGTCAAGCGCGGCGACGGCACGATCATCTACGTCCGGGCCCAGGCCGTGCCGCTGCGGCACCAGTCGGGCTCGGTCACCGGCATCGTCATCACCGCCAGGGAGGCGATGCGCAGCAACGAACGCGAGAAGGACCGCTACGGCCTGCTCGAACGGATCGGCGAGCGCCTCGCGGGCTCGCTGTACGTCGAGGAGACGCTCAACCGCGTCGCCGAGATGCTCGTCCCGCAGTTCGCCGACCACTGCTTCATCGAACTCATGGACAACGGCAGGCTGACCAGGAAGGTCTCCAGCCACGTCCCGGGCTGGAGCCCGCCGCCCAACACCTGGGCCCCCATCGGCGCCGACATCAACTACCCGACAGGGCACTACGCCGAGATCGCGCTGCGGCGCCAGGAGACGATCCTCGTCGAGGACTTCTCCCAGACCAACTACCCCAGCCCCGGAGAGGCCAGCACCCGCCTCGCCGCCGAGATCGGGATGACCTCGGCCATCGTGGCGCCGCTGTGCGTGCGCGGTGAGGTCCTCGGGCTGATGTACCTCGGCCTGTCCAACCTGACCGACCGGCGCAGCCCGCACTACGACGCCTTCGACCGTGACTTCGTCGGTGCCGTCGCGACCCGGGTCGCGCTCGCCGTGGACAACGCGCTGCTGTTCGAGGAGGAGCGGCACACCGCCGAGTCCTTCCAGAAGAACCTGCTGCCCCCCGCGCCGCTGCCCGAGCTCGACGGCCTGGAGATCGCGGTCCGTTACTGCCCCGCGGCGCCGCTCGCCTCGCACGGCCAGGGCATCCAGACCCAGGTCGGCGGCGACTGGTACGACGTCATCCCGCTGTCGGCGGGCCGGGTCGGCATCGTCATCGGCGACGTCGAGGGCAGGGGAGCCAAGGCCGCCGCCGTCATGGGCCAGCTCAGGGCCGCGCTGCGGGCCTTCGCCCAGGACGACAAGCCACCCGCGGAGATCCTCGCCAGGCTCGACGACTGGACCCACAGCATCGCCACCCCCGAGTGGGACGACAGCGGTGCCGACATCAGCGTCCCGCCCATCGTCACCTGCCAGTACCTCGTCTACGACGCCTGGTCGCGCCAGTTGTCCTTCGCCAACGCCGGGCACGCCCCGCCGCTGCTCCTGGTCGACGGCACCTGCAGCGAGCTGGAGATCGAGGAGGTCGGCAAGCCCCTGGGCGTCCGCGCCCGTGGCATCAACGCCGACCTGGTCTACAAGGAGGAGACCCGCACGCTGCCCGCGGGGGCCGCGCTGCTGCTCTACACCGACGGCCTGGTCGACCGCCGCCCCCTGCGCGACGCCGACGGCAGGCCGCCGAGCGACGAGGAGACCCTCGCCGCGCTCTTCGGCAAGCTCATCGAGGTCTCCGACGACACGGTCGAGAACATCGCCCAGGCCGCGACGGACGCCGTCCCCGGCGAGATCGACGACGACATGGCCATCCTGGTCGTCAGGTCCGCCCGTGACGAGCTCGACGTCGAGGAACGCACCTTCCCCGCCCAGCCCATCATGGTCGGCGAGGCCCGCAGGATGGCGGCGGAGGCCTTCAGCGGCTGGAACGTCCCCGAGGAGCGCGCCGAGCTGGCCTGCCTGCTGGTCTCCGAGGTGGTCACCAACGTCGTGCTGCACGCGGCGAACGCCAGCGTCCCCCGTCGTGACCTGGTGATCGACACCACCACCCCCTTCTCCTTCGACGAGTCGTGGGACATCCCGGGCTTCGAGGACGAGGTCGTCAACGAGAAGGAGTTCACCCTGAGGCTCCGCAGGGGAGGCGAATCCGTCTGGGTCGAGGTGTTCGACCAGGACCTGCGCCTTCCCCGCATCCGCAGCGCGGGGGAGAACGACGAGGGCGGCCGGGGTCTCTACCTCGTCGACCAGCTCGCCAAGCGCTGGGGCTCCCGCCCGACCAGAGAGGGTAAGGCCGTCTGGTTCGAGATCCCCACCAAGTCACGCTGACCAGAATCAAGATCACTGCCAGGTTTCGTGAGCTTGTCCGGAAATTTCCCGCAGGTTACGCGTCCTGAGCCGGTGAGGCGGTCAGGGCATGGCGCCCCCGTCATAGAAGCCGGGGACGATCGGTGCTTCACTCGGGGGATGGATCTGGCCTTCGAACGTCGCGGGACAGGGGAGCCCCTGGTCCTGCTGCACGGAATCGGTCACCACTGGCAGGCGTGGCTGCCGGTGCTCGACCTGCTCGCGGCCGAGCGGGACGTGATCGCCGTCGACCTTCCCGGCTTCGGTGCCTCCCCGCCGCTGCCGCCGGGCTCGCCGTACACGGTGGAGAGCCTCGCCGACGCGGTCGAGACGTTCTGCGCGAGGCTCGGCTTCGGCGAACCCCACGTCGCGGG
The DNA here is from genome assembly GCF_040631445.1 of Streptosporangium sp. NPDC020072. Classification (NCBI taxonomy): domain Bacteria; kingdom Bacillati; phylum Actinomycetota; class Actinomycetes; order Streptosporangiales; family Streptosporangiaceae; genus Streptosporangium; species Streptosporangium sp. NPDC020072. The sequence goes on from NZ_JBEYAB010000012.1 coordinate 283,413, forward strand.
CACCTCCCTCGGTGGATACGTGGCCCTGGAACTGGCCTCACGGGGGACGGTCCGTACGGCCACGGCGCTGTCGCCCGTCGGATTCTGGAACCGGAGCGAGCTGGTGTACTCGCGGGCGGTGCTCAGGACGTTCCGGGCACTGGCCTTCGCGCTGGACTCGGAGCGGGGCGAGGCCCTCGCGGCGAACCCGCTGGGTCACACGCTGGCCGCCGGGCTGCTCGTCGGCCACCCGTCCAGGCTCTCCGCACAGGACCTCTCCTCGGCCAGGCGGGCGCTGCGGGAGGCGCCGGGGTTCGACGACACCCTCGACTCGTTCGTCTGGCTGATGCCTCCGGCGCCGCCGAAGACGCCGGTGACCATCGCCTGGGGCGACCGCGACCGGCTGTTCCCCCGTCGGCAGGCCGTACGGGCCGCCAGGTGGTCGGGGCAGCGGGTGCGGCTGCTGCGGGGGTGCGGGCACCTGGCGATGAACGACGATCCGGCCCTGGTCGCGCGGGTGGTGCTTGAGGGGTCACGGAGCTGACGACGGGACCGTCGGCCCCGTTCCGTACGGCGTGCGGGGCCGGCCTCGTCGGGTCGGCGGCTCGGTGGGCTAGCGGAAGGTCTGGCCCCAGAGGGCGAGCATCACCAGGATGAAGACGATCATGATTCCGGCGTAGGCGACCGTGCCGAGCCGCATCGCGCGCCGTACCCGGTTGAGCCCCCAGGCGAACAGGAACGCCAGGAAGACCAGCAGGATCAGTCCGCTGTCCATCAACACCGCCTCAGGGGGAGCCTACGGTGACCAGTATGCGTCGACCGTGAGGATCTTGTGGCGATTAACCACGACACCGTTTCTCGTGGAATGGTGCTGTCCGTGAGTAGATGGGTGAAAGTGACACGCGTTCCTTCGGCCGTCCGGGGCTCCGTGCTCGCCGTCGCGCTCGCCGCCTGCCTGGCGGCCTGCTCCTCGGGAGGCTCGGGGACCTCGGGAGCCTCGGGGGAGAGCCCCTCGGCCGCCGCGTCGCCCACCGCGACCGTCACCGCCGACACGTCGCAAATGCCGTCCGAGACACCCAGTGAGAGCGTGCCGGACGTTCCGGTGGAGCCGAGCGTCACCCCCACGGCGACGCCGACACGCAGCGGGAGCGTTTCGCGGGTCGACGACGTGACGGGGCGGCTCAGCCCGCTGGGGAAGGAGTCGGTCGTGGTCGACGCTTCCGACGGGCCGCACGAGGTGCACCTCACCGGTGACACGGTCGTGCTCGACACGCAGGGGAGCGTCTGCCAGAAGGGGGCGGTTCCGCACCGCTGCACGTCGGCGGAGCTGTTCAAGGCGCTCAAGGCGGGGGTCACGTTCGAGGCGAGGGTACTGATCTCGGAGGGCGACGCGATCAAGATCGAGGAGATCGTCAAGGAGTGAGGGACCGGGCCGCCCTTCCGTGGTGGGAGGGCGGTGTCCCGGCGTTCCCGGGGCGTTGCGGCGTCTCCGAGGGGCCATCCGAGGGGCCATCCGAGGGGTCATTCGAGGGGTCAGAAGCCGAACGAGCGGCCGATGATCTCCTTCATGATCTCGGTCGTGCCGCCGTAGATCGTCTGCACCCGGCTGTCGATCCAGGCCTTGGCCACGGGGTAGTCCATCATGTAGCCGTAGCCGCCGTGCAACTGCAGGCAGCGGTCGATGACCTTGTTCTGCAGCTCCGTGGTCCACCACTTGGCCTTGGCCGCGTCCACCGCGCTCAGCTCCCCGGCGTTGAGGGCGAGGACGCACCTGTCCACGTAGTGACGGGCGATCTCCAGCTCGGTGTCCAGTTCGGCCAGGACGAACCGGGTGTTCTGGAAGCTGCCGATGCTGCGGCCGAATGCCGTACGGGACCTGCAGTACTCGATGGTCTGCGCCAGGACGGCCTCCGCCGAGGCCACCGCCATGACCGCGATCGACAGGCGCTCCTGCGGCAGGTTGGCCATGAGCTGGTAGAAGCCCCGGCCCTCCTGCCCACCGAGCAGGTTGGCCGCGGGAACCCGTACGTCGTCGAAGAACAGCTCCGCCGTGTCCTGGGCGTGCATGCCGATCTTCTCCAGGTTGCGGCCCCGGCCGAAGCCCTCCATGCCCCGTTCGACGACCAGCAGCGAGACGCCCTTGGCGCCCGCCTCCGGGTCGGTCTTGGCGACCACGACGACGAGGTCGGAGTTGATGCCGTTGGTGATGAAGGTCTTCTGGCCGTTGACGACGTAGTGGTCGCCCTCGCGCCTGGCGGTGGTCCTGATGCCCTGCAGGTCGCTGCCCGCGCCGGGCTCGGTCATCGCCACGGCCGTGATCAGCTCTCCCGAGGCGAATCCGGGCAGCCAGCGGGCCTTCTGGTCGTCGTCGGTGAGGTCGACGAAGTACGGCGCCATCACGTCGTTGTGCAGGGAGAAGCCGAGACCGGTGGCGCCGATCCGCATGACCTCCTCGACGATCACGGTGTTGTAGCGGAAGTCCTTGATCCCGGCGCCGCCGTACTCCTCGGGCACTCCGAAGCCGAACATGCCGATCTCCCCGGCCTTCTTCCACACCTCGCGGGGGACGATGCCGTCCTTCTCCCACCGGTCGTGGTGGGGAACCACCTCGCGGGCCATGAACTCGCGCACGGTCTCCTGGAAGAGCAGGTGCTCCTCCTGGAAGAGGTCTCGTCGCATGGGCTTGCCTCCTTGGGATACGAGGACAGAATACGATTCTGTTACCCATAGGTACACCCAGGTGGCGGGCGTTGTACGGCCTCCGCCGGAGATTCGGGCGGATCACAAGTCCGCCACAGTCTGCTGGGGGTCTTGTCATCTTCCTGCGTCATGCTGGGGCTGGGCAGTACGATCCGGAGCGAGTTGTGACTTTATGACCGGTTTTATGGCCAGATCCGATGATCGGAGCGACCAGTGGTTCGGTGGGGAGCAGGACTCCGCAAGGCAGTCGCGGCGTCAGTCCTAGGGGTGGCGGCTGGTTCCCTGGTCGTTCTGACGAGTTCTCAGAGCGTTGCCGACACGGACACCTATATCTCGGACTTCTTCTGTACTCCTTCGAATGATTTGGCTCCGGCTCAGGCGAAGGTTCTGGTCAGGGTCGCTTTTCCGACGAAGGTCTACATCGGGCAGTCGCTCGATATCAAGTGGACTCTGGGTGATTCCCCTTTCAAGGCTCCGGAGGACTCGCCCGCGAAGGCGCGTGTGGTCGCCCGGGGCAGCGCGGGGATATCCGACTATTGGAGTGGCACGGGAACGCTTGACTCGATGGGAGAGACCGTCGTCGCCAACGCTCTGCAGAAGGGCGCGCCGCTTCCCCTCCCCACATTGGCGCCGGGTTCCTACATCGTGGGAAAGGAAGGCGAGATCAAGGTCACGCCCAGGAGCCTCACGGTGCAGTACCTGCCCTCCGATGAGGTGACCGTCTTCAACGACAGTGTCAACGGGGCGGAAAACCCTGCGATCAAGTATTCCGTGGGCAACAAGTGGATTCGCAGGGCCGACGACAAGATCGACGACATCGGGAAAGACGTGCACGCGACCACTGATGATGGCGCGACCGCCGAGTTCTCGTTCACCGGCACCGGTGTCGAATACGTCACCGAACGCGATGACGACATGGGCGAGGTTGAAGTCACTCTCACCGAGGCTGGAAGTCCGGTCCAGCCGGCGACGAAGGTCAATGCCTCAAAGGAGGCGGACGGTCAGACCAACGTTCCGGCCGATGCGAAGCGGACGCAGCAGGTTCTTTGGTCCGTGAAGGGTTTGAAATACGGAACGTACACCGTCAAGCTGAAGAACGCCTCCCCTGGAAAGTATTTGATCGTCGACGCTTTCAGGGTGCTCAAGGAGCCGAAGCCCGAGCTTTATACGGATGTCGACAACTTCAATGCTGTCTGTAAGCCCACCAAGGCCGAGACGGTGCCGGTGAAGGTCGAGAAGTCACCTACCCCGACGCCTACGGCGACCACCCCGACCCCCACCCCCACTAGGACCCCGTCCGTGGTGCCCAGCACCTACTACACGACCGTGCCGCCCCACACCGCCACTCCCAAGCCCACCCTCACCGTCACCGCGACCGTGACCCCCACCCGGCCGACGCCGACCGCTCCTCAGGTGATCGTGACGCCCAGCGGTGGTGCGCAGACGGGTGAGGCTCCCGATGAGAATCGTTCGGGCGCGGGGTTGATCGGCGGCGGGACGGCGATGGTGCTCGCGAGCGTGGTCGGCGGAGTGGCGTTGAGGCGGCGGCGTGCGGCGCACAGCCAGGGCCGCTGACACGAAGCGGGTCGATAGGGGACAGTAGGCGCATGCGCGGGGACAGGTAAGGAGGCGCCGGGTGTATCCAGGGCCTTCACAGGGTCAGGGCCCCTACTACGGCGGCGGCCGTCCGCCCAGGAAGGGCGGCGGCCTCCTGCTGCCCACCCTGCTGGTGGTCGGCTCGCTCGGCGGGGTCGCCGCGATCATGGCCGGGCTGCTGACCTACCTGACACCGGTCGCCGACGACGAGCCGTACGGCCCACCCGTGCCGCGGGCGGCCGACAGCATGATCGTGCAGGACGTCCCCACCCAGGGTGGCCAGGAGACGCAGGCCGTACAGCCGGGGCAGTCGCAGGATCCGCAGCCGCAGGAGCCGGTCGCGGCGGCCCCCGCCGAGGTGGGGCACGGCGGGCTCGACGCGCCGTTGACGGCCGCCGCTCCCACCGCTCGTCCGCCGCTGCCCGTGGTCAAGCCGCCCGCGCCGCTCAAGAGCGCGGGGGTACGGCCGAACAAGCTGGCCATTCCCAAGATCGGGCTGCTGGCTCCGCTGATGGCACTGGGTGTCGACGCCAAGAAGGAGATCCAGACCCCGCCGTTGAGCAAGCCGAACCTGGCAGGTTGGTACAAGAACGGCCCGGTCCCCGGGCAGCAGGGCCCCTCGGTGGTGCTCGGGCACGTGAACACCCGCAGTGGGGCGGCCGTCTTCAGCCGCCTGAAGGAGATCAAACGCGGGGACAAGATCAAGGTCTCCAGGTCGGACAGGACCATCGTGGAGTTCACCGTGGACGGGGTCGAGCAGGTCAGCAAGACGTCGTTCCCGTCGAAGCGGGTCTACGGCAACACCGGAGAGGCGACTCTGCGCCTGATCACCTGTGGCGGCGTCTACAACAGCCGGACCCACCACTACACCGACAACATCATCGTCTACGCGACCCTGTCGGCCACCCGCAAAGCCTGACCCGCGAAGCCTGAGCCGTGAGGCCTGGCCTGCAAAGCCTGACCTGCGCAGTCTGAGCCGCTCAGTCTGGTTCGTGCAGCCCGCTCCGCGGTACCTGACCCGTGAGACCTGGTCCGGGAAGTCCGGCTCGCAGGGTCTTGGTCCATGAGGCCCGACCCGCGGAACCTGCCCTACGGGGTCTGGTTCGCGGTGCCTGACCCACAAGCCCTGACCTGCGAGGACTGTCCCGGGAAGCCTGGTCGACGGGGCCCGGATCCGTGCGGCCCGACCGGGAGGCGGACCGGCGGGAGGGCTGACGCGAACGGCCGGGGCGGTTACCGTGGTCGTGTCGAAGATCGTTGCGAACCGTCGAAGAACCCCGAAGGGGAGAAGCCGCCGATGCTCCAGCTGCCGACCTACGACGACGTCCGGGACGCCGCCGCCCGTATCTCCTCCCACGCGCACCGCACCCCCGTGCTGCGCTCGCGCCGGATCAACGAGAGCGTCGGCGCCGACGTGGTGTTCAAGTGCGAGAACCTCCAGCGCATGGGCGCCTTCAAGTTCCGTGGCGCGTTCAACGCCCTGTCCCGGTTCACCCCGGAGCAGCGGCGCGCGGGCGTGGTCGCCTACTCCTCGGGCAACCACGCCCAGGCCGTGGCGCTGGCCGCCAGGATGCTGGACATCCCGGCCACGATCGTCATGCCCCACGACGCGCCCGCCGCGAAGGTCGCCGCGACCAAGGGGTACGGCGGGCGGGTCGTCGGCTACGACCGCTACGCCGAGGACCGTGAGGAGATCGGCCGCGCGCTGGCCGTGGAACACGGGCTCACGTTGATCCCGCCGTACGACCATCCGGACGTCATCGCGGGGCAGGGCACCGCCGCCCTGGAGTTGCTGGAGGAGGTCGGCGACCTCGACGCGCTGTTCGTGCCGCTCGGCGGGGGCGGGCTGCTGTCCGGCACCGCGCTGGTGGCCAAGGAGCTGTCGCCGGGCTGCGCGCTGTACGGCGTGGAGCCCGAGGCGGGTGACGACGGCCTGCGGTCCCTGCGCCAGGGGAGCGTCGTCCACATCGACACCCCGGTGACCATCGCCGACGGCGCGCAGACCCAGCATCTCGGCGCCCACACCTTCGCGATCATCAGCCGCGACGTCGACGACATCGTCACCGCGACCGACGCCGAGCTCGTCGAGGCCATGCGGACCTTCTTCGCCACGATGAAGATCGTCGTCGAGCCCACCGGCGCACTCGGCCTCGCCGCCGTCCGCAGGCTCGCGGGAGACCTGGCGGGACGGCGGATCGGTGTGATCATCAGCGGCGGCAACGTCGACGTCGACCGTTTCGCCGCACTGCTGACCGGCCGTTGACCGGCCGGGCGTTCTGGGACGAACCTGTCAGAGCAGTTCCTCAAGCCGGGCGGCGACCTGGCGGTAACGGGAGACCGGGATCAGGTGAACCCCGTCGAAGGCGCCGGATTCGCGGATCTTGAGGACCTGCTCGCAGGTGGCCTCGACCCCGGCCTGGCGGTCGGCGGCGACCGCGCGGACCAGGTCCTCGGGGATGTCGATGTCCGGGATCGCGGCGGAGAGACGCCGGGCGTGGTTCTCGCTGGCCAGGACCATCACGCCCGCGTAGACGGGGACCTCGACGGGGTTGGCCTCCCGCCACCTCAGCAGGGCCTCCAGGGAGAAGCTGACCTGGACGAAGACGAAGTCGGCCGCGTGCTTCCATGCGGGTAGCGGGCGAAGGCCGGCGGCCGTACCGATCTGGAAGGGGCGCACCCCGGCGAAGGCGGGGTCGTCCGGCAGGGCACGGACCTCCTCGATCATCGCGCGCACGTTCAGGTCGCCGGTGCGGTTGCCCGTCGCCGGCTTGTCCCCGTAGACGAACAGGAAGCGGTCGACGCCGTAGGCCGCGGCGGTCAGCAGGTCGCGGCGGAACCCCAGCAGGTTGCGGTCGCGTGAGTTGAGGCACGCGATGCTACGGCCTCCCATCGCCTCGACCTCGTGCGCGACCGCCACGCTGGAGACCGTGGCACGGCCGATGTGGTTGTCGGGCACCAGGAAGGTGTCGGAGATCTTGCTCAGGGTTCCGATCTGGTGCCGGACGTGCATCAGGTCGGGCCGGGTCGGCGGCTCGATCTCGCAGATCACCTGGAACGGGGAAGTCGTCATGGACCAAATGTAGGCAGACCGAAGTGAGGAGGCCACCTGCTTTCCTCGCGTATAAAGCGCCGGGGGAAAACGGAAATCGCATTTCTGAAACGGTTAGGATCCAGCACATGGCGACTACGCGGGCCGGCAACCGTAGAATCCGGATAATCGTCGACCCCGCCCTTCCCGAGGAGACGGCGACCGTCCTCGGTGACAACGCGCTCATGCTCGAAAAGGTGCGAAAAGGCTGGAAGCCCCTGCCGCTGCCCAGGAAGCGGTCGGCCGCCTCCCTCGCGGTCAAGGGAATGCTGACGGCATTGGCCCTTGTCGCCGCGGTTTTCGTCGGCGCCGGTCTCCTGATCGAGATCGTGCTTTCCCTCACGCTGGCCGGACTCGTCGTCGCCGCGATACGGGCCGCCGGTGACGCGGAGGACCGCCTTTCTCCGGAACACGTCTTGTACGGCCTCGCCGAAGACTGCCGGGAGAGTTATCTCCTTGAGGAGGATTTCGACGACGCGGCGAGAGAACTGCTCGTCAGGACGAGGACGGCGGCCGGTTCGATCCTCGGTTCGCGGGTCAACGCCGAGGGTCTTCTCGACGACGTGCGCAACACGGTGGTCCTGCCCGCGCAGGAGTGGGAGATCGCACGCCTGCTGGCCAAGCTGTCCGCGTTGCGCGCGGAGCACGGGACACTCATGGCCGGTGGGGTGACCCCGGAGGTCTCGGCCGCGGTGCGGCCCCTGGAACGGGTGCTGGCCGAGAGCGAGAAGGCGGTCGTCGCCAGGGTCGAGGCGATCGAACGCTACGCCGCCCATGTCGCGCGGGCGGAACAGGCCCAGCGGGCGCATGACCAACTGCGGGCGTTCGCCGAACGACTGCCGCGCTACGAGGAGCTGCTCGCCGAGTCGGGGGCGGACGCACTGGCCGTACCCGAGGTCGGGCGGCTGGCCGAGGAGGCCGACGAGCTTGAGCGGGCGCTGCGGGACAGCCTCGGGGCGGCGCGGGAGGTCTTCGGGCATCTGGACGGCTCGGTCGGCGGTTCGTAGCGTGACGGCATGAGCGTTGATCAGGTGGCGTTACGGCCGATCGTCGAGGAGGACCTGGAGACGCTTGAGCGCTTCTCCGTCGAGCCGGAGGCGGCGGGGCTGTTCGGCTGGCTCGGCTGGTCGGACCCCGGCGGGTGGCGCCGGTTGTGGGCGGAGAACCGTTTCCTCGACGCCGAGGGCGGCCGGCTGCTCGTCGTCCGCGGCGCGGAGCGGCTCGGCTTCGTCACCTGGCGCAAGATCGTGACCGCGCGGACCTCACACTGCTGGAACCTGGGGATCGCCCTGCTGCCCGAGGCCCGGGGCCGGGGCTTCGGCACCCGGGCACAGCGCCTGCTGGTGGAGTACCTGTTCGCGCACACGCAGGTGGTCAGGGTCGAGGCGGTCACCGAGGACGCCAACCTCGCCGAGCAGCGCGCGCTGGAGAAGGCGGGCTTCACCCGGGAGGGCGTGCTGCGCGGCTACTCGTTCAGGAACGGTCACTGGCGTGACGGGGTGATCTACAGCGTGCTGCGCGAGGAGGTCGACCTGCCCGGCTGATCACCCGGCGGCGACTCTGGCGATCTCGGCGAGGACGAGGTCGGGCTGGGCGTTCTGCACGTAGTGCTCGGTGGTCGAGGCCGTCACCAGGCGACCCCGGCTCGACAGCGCCGCCAGGCTCCTGGCGTGCCGGGCGTCCTCCTCCGGCTGTCCCGCCGGGACGATCACCGTGACCGGTAGATCGCCCCACGCCCCGGGACGAACCGTCGCGGCCACCTGGGCGGCGCTGTCCACCGACGCCCACGCCTCGGCGCGGGCCGCCGCCATGCTGCCCGAGCCGTAGACGACGGTGGCGTTCGCGCGGGCCGTCGGGGTCGCCTCCGGAGGCACGAAGGCGTCGCCGCGCAGTCTGAGCAACCCGACCCGGGCGACGAACTGGTTGACGCCGAGCTGTACGGCCATCAGCGGCCGGGAGATCCGCAGCGCCGTCAGGGCCGTCTCGTCGGTGACGTCGATCAGCACGAGCCCGGCGGTCAGGCTCCGCCGGCGGTCGGCGAAGACCCGTACGACGTTGCCGCCGAAGGAGTGCGCGACCAGCACGTACGGCCCGGCCTCCCCGGAGGCGGCCAGCAGCGCGTGCAGCTCTCCGGCCAGGCGCTCCGCCGTACGGGGGGAGGGTCCCTCCTGGCTCCAGGCGTATCCCGCCCGGTCGTAGGAGCACACCCGGGAGCGGGCGGACAGGCGGCGCTGGATCACCTCCCAGCTCGCGCTCGACTCGGCCAGTCCCGCTTCGAGCACGACGGTCGGGGCGCCCCGGCCGGTGCAGTACAGGTGCAGGCGGTGGCCGCCCACGTCGACCAGCCGCCCCGGTGCCCGGTGCTCCCGCGCGTCGGCCCGTGAGGCGTTCGACTCGTAGGCGAACCCCACCCCAGAGGCCAGCACGAGCAGGACCAGGGCGAGGGCCGCTGCCCGAAGCAGTGTCCGCAGCAGTCTGCGACCTCTCCTGGGGCGTGGTCTCGTGGTGCGTTCCGGGTTTCTGTCCGCCATGTCTCGAAGGTAGGGACGCGGATGGCCCGTTTCCTCCTCCACGCTGGGGGAACCGTCCACGCCCCCTCATCCGGTCGAAGGAGAACTTTGGGTGATTTGTCGGAGGTGCCGCCTAAGCTCCGAACCGAGGAAGAGGCCGGTGAGGAGAGGTGCGACATGGGAGCCTGGGATCTGGGACCGTTCGACAACGACGGGGCACTCGACCTGCTGGCGCATCTCGACGGTACGGCGGACCCGGCGGCGGCCCTGTCGGAGGCGCTGCGGGAGATCCTCGACCAGGACGACTACGTCGAGGGGCCGGACATGGCGGGCGCGGTCGCGATGGCCTGTCTCACGATCGCCCGTCTGGCCGGTGCCGAGTCCGTCGCCCTGACCGACCCGGTGGCGGTCAGATGGCTTGAGGGCAACCCGTTCCAGGTGGACGCGGCGTTGCGCGGGCTCGCCGCCGACCTTCTCGACCGGGCGGCCCGCCCCGGGGACAACGAACTGTACGACCTGTGGCAGGACGCGGACTCCCTTGACGAGTGGCTCGCGACCCTGACTCCCTACCGCCGGGCGCTGGCCGGGTGATCGACGGTCACCCGGAGTGATGGTATGGCCCTTTTACCCGAGGGTTCACCCGTGCTCACCAGGCGATTTACCAGGAAAACCCTTTTTTTCACGATGAGCCATGAAATATGGACCTATATCGTGATGGCATGGGTGGACCCAGCGCTTTCCCCGGCATCGACCCCGAGTCCGCGGCCCGCAGGGCGTCATCGTTCGGCGGCCAGGCTGAGGCCTACGCGCGGGAGCGGCCCGACTACCCCGACGCCGCCGTGCTGTGGGCGCTCGAACCCGTCAGGGGCTCGCAGCCTCCGCGCGTCCTCGACCTGGGAGCGGGCACCGGGAAGCTGACCGAGGTGCTGCTGAGGCACGTCACCGATGTCGTCGCGGTCGAGCCGGACCCGGCCATGCTCCGCCAGTTCCGGGTGCGGCTGCCCAGGGTCGAGGCCCTGCCGGGCGGCGCGGAGCGGATCCCGCTGCCGGACAGTTCGGTCGACGCGGTCCTGGTCGGGCAGGCGATGCACTGGTTCGACCTCGACCGGGCCGCGCCGGAGATGGCCCGGGTCCTGGCGCCCGGCGGGGTGGTCGCGGGGTTGTGGAACCTCGACGACGACCAGGTGCCGTGGGTGAACGGGCTGAAGGAGGTCGCGCGCAGCACGGTCTCCCGCACGCAGTGGCGTCCCGACATGCTCGAACTCGGAGAGCCGTGGTTCGGCCCGGTCGAGCAGGCCTGGTTCCCGCACAGCCAGCGCAGGACCGCCGAGTCGATGGTCGCCACGATCGCCACCCACTCCCACGTGCTGACGCTTCCCGAGGGAGACCGCGCCGAGCTGCTGGGCAGGATCGCCGACTACCTGCGCTCGACCCCGGAGACCGCGCGGGGTGAGTTCGAACTGCCGATCACCACGGTGGTGATCCGGGCGCTGCGCGCCTGAGAGGTCTTTTTCCTGGCGTGCACTGTCTTGATGAGACAGGACGGAATTTATGCCCGTTTTGCCAAGACACGTGCATCTCTCTGCTTGTGTTCATAGGATCTATGCCGGACTGTGACCATCGCCTGGAATCGTGGGCAACCGCGCCAAAGCGGTCAGCTGTGCCGAAACGGAGAGTAACTGTGCTGAGGTCCAAGACGCGTCGTCGCGTCGCGGCGAAGACGGCAGCCGGAGTGGTCGGCGCGGGCATCCTCCTCGGCGCGGTTCCCGCGATCGCCTCGATGACGGCGGTGGCCAAGCCGGTCACCTACACGTGCACCGCGGCCTCGGGTACCGGCACCGCCGGCACCTACAAGATGCAGATGGACCTGTCGGGCCCCCTCACGACCCCCACTCCGAGCGCGACCGTCGTGGTGACCTGGAAGGCCGGTCAGCCCCCCGCGCCGCCGAACCTGGTCGCCCCGGTGGCCATCGCCGCAGGGGACCGGATCGTGATCGAGGCGGACACGTCGATCTCCGGGCCCGTGCCGACAACCACGGGGGACATCCACTCGGTCCTGGCCACGACGACGCCCGGGGTCGTGGCCGTCAACGGAGTGCTGCCCCCGCTGCCCACCGTGCTGGTCACCGTGGTCCCGACCGCGGCCGGGGTCGTCACGGTCCGGCCGGACGCCTTCTCCGTCAGCCACCAGGCGGCCGCGGGCACCGGGACGGAGACCCTCATCTACGACTGCCTGGTCGCCACCCCGGCGGAGGCGACCGCCGCCGCGCTGCTGGTCACCGTCAAGCCGACCGGCGCGGCCACCACCACGCCGACCACGACCGCGACCACCACCCCGACGACGACCACTCCGGCCGACACGCCCACTCCCGAGCCGGTCGTGACCATCACCCAGACCAAGACCGCCAAGCCCCCCAAGCCCAGGAAGTCCGGGCATGTCGCCGAGACCCCCGGTGGTGGTGCCTCGACGGGCGGGGGAGGGGACGCCGGTCCCGACGCCAGGATGTTCGTCCTCGGCGGGACGGCGATGATCTTGGCGGCGGGGATCGGCGGGTTGATGCTGCGGCGCCGTACGGCGACCCGGGGCTGACCGGGGCGCCGCATGACCACCCCGCCACCGGAAGGCTGGCCGCCGGAGCACCCCGCACAGCCGTACGACCAGGGGTACTACCCCTACCCGGAGTACGAGGAGCCGTACGGCGACCGGGCCGGGGGCGGCAGGATCCTGCGCTCGGTGCTCATCCTCGCCGGGGCGGCCGGGGTGGTCACGGTGCTGGTCGGCCTGCTGATGATGGCGGTCTCCCCGGACGAGTACGGCCTGGCCGAGCAGCGCACGACGCTGCCGCCCCGCAGCGCGGTCAACGCCACCGCGCCCGCCGACCCCTACTTCAGGGCCGATCCGACCGCGCCGCCGCCCGAACCGCGTCTGCCTCCCGCCCCCGCGATGCAGCCCTCGACCCCGCTGCGCCTGGTCATCAAGCGGCTGAACATCAACGCGCCGATCACCTCGGTCGGACTCGACAAAAAAGGCGCGATCGAGGTGCCGTCGGTCGGCAATCCGAACCTGGTCGGCTGGTACCGTTCGGGGCCGACGGCGGGCGAGGCCGGTCCCGCGATCATGCTCGGGCACAAGGACACGCGCTCGGGAAGCGCGGTCTTCAGCCGCCTGGCCGAGATCAGGAACGGCGACGAGATCGAAGTCCGGCGGCAGGACGGCATCATCGCGGTTTTCACGGTAGACGGACTCGAACAGGCGGACAAGACGGTGTTCCCGACACAGCGCGTATACGGCGACTCGCCGATACCCCGGCTTCATGTGATTACCTGTGGCGGTACCTACAACCACACGACCGGCCACTACACCGACAACGTCATCGCCTACGCGACGATGACGAGCACCCGCAGAGCATGAGCGCGGTGACCGCGACCGCCGAGGAGCCGGTCGACAGGACGGACAAGGCACGCGACGTCCCGGCGTTCCTGCGCGAGCGGCGACACGGTCTGACGCTCGGCGCGCTCGTCGCCCTGGCCACCGCGGCCTACAGCGTGCTCGGGCTGGTCAAGTTCTCGGCGTTCAAGGCGAGCATCTTCGACCTGGTCATCTTCGACCAGGCGGTGCGCGGGTACGCGAGTTTCGGGCCGCCGGTCGCCCCCTCGGTCGGCATGTTCTACAACCAGGGCATGGACTTCGTCCAGCCGGCCGACCACTTCTCGCCGATCCTGGCCGTCCTGGCCCCGCTGTACTGGGTGTACGACGACCCGCGGACCCTCATCGTCGCGCAGGCGGCGCTGCTCTCGCTGGCCGCCGTCCCCGTCTGGCACTACACGAGCCGCCGTCTCGGCCCGGTCCCCGCGCACCTGGTCGCGGTCGCCTACCTGGTCTCCTGGCCGGTCGCGCAGGCCGCCGGGTTCGACTTCCACGAGGTGGCGTTCGTCCCGCTGCTCAGCGCGATCATGATCGAGCGGGCGGACGCGGGCAGGACCCGCTACGCCGTCCTCGCCGCCATCGGCATCCTGCTGGTCAAGGAGGACATGGGCCTGCTGGTCGCCGGGTTCGGGGTCTACCTGTTCCTCATCAGACGCAGGCTTGAGGGGACGGCCCTCGTCCTGATGGGCGGCGGCGCGCTGCTGCTCATCCGCGGCGTGGTGATGCCGATGATCGGCTCGGGCGGCGAGGGCTTCCACTGGGCGTACGGCAGTCGCGGCGCGACCCTCGGCGAGGTGGCGCTGTCCATCGTCCGTGACCCGTTCGGCACGCTGTGGCAGATGGTCAGCCCCGAGGTCAAGGTGGACACCATGGCCTTCCTGCTGTGGCCGATGCTGCTGACCGCGCTGCTGTCCCCGCTGGTCCTGGTCGCCGTCCCGCTGCTGGTCGAACGGTTCCTGGCCGACCGGCCGCAGTGGTGGGGGACCGACTTCCAGTACAACGCCTTCCTCGCGGCCATCCTCGTCTGCGCCGCCGTGGACGGTGTCCACCGGCTCTCCGGACGGCTGCGCGGGCGCTTCCCCGAGCGGTCGCGGGCGCTGGCCGGGCACTGGGCCTTCGCGGTCTGCGTGATCGGGCTCACCCTGGTGCCGCGCTTCGCCCTGGGCAACCTCGTCGAGTCGTCCTTCTTCACCGAGGAGCCGTCCGTCGCGGCGGCGCGCGAGGCCGTGGCCATGGTCCCCGACGGGGTGGTGGTCGAGGCGGCCAACAACGTCGGTCCCGCGCTCAGCGCCAGGACGACGGTGCTGCTGTGGGGCCCGCAGGCGTACGGCGCGCCGTGGATCGTGGCCGACGTGACGCGCTGGACCTTCCCCTTCGGGGGTCCCGAGGTGCAGCAGCAGCGGGTGGACGAGGCGTTGCGCACGGGCTACACCAAGGTGTTCGACAGGGATGGCTACGTCGTCCTCAAGCGGTCCTGACCACCGCCACGCCGACCGAGGTAACCTGCTGGTAACCGAACAATGCTCGGTTCTGTGAGCAGGAGGCACCGTGGCAGAGGCGTACATCGTCGGGGCGGTCCGCACCCCGGTCGGCAGGAAGCAAGGAGGGCTGTCCACCGTCCACCCCGCGGACCTGGCGGCCCACACGCTCAGGGCGCTCGTCGAGCGCACCGGCGTCGATCCGTCCGCGATCGAAGACGTGATCATGGGCTGCGTCATGCAGTTCGGCCCGCAGAGCATGGACATCGCGCGCACCGCCTGGCTGTCGGCCGGGCTGCCGGAGGGCGTGGCCGGGGTGACCGTCGACCGGCAGTGCGGCTCCTCCCAGCAGGCGCTGCACTTCGCCGCCCAGGGCGTGCTCTCCGGCACCCAGGACCTCGTGGTCGCCGCCGGGGTCGAGTCCATGAGCGTCGTGCCGATGGGCTCCCCCGTCACCGCCGCCCTGGAGAAGGGCCTGCCCTCACCGTTCGGCGAGGGCTGGGCCGAGCGGTACGGCAGGCAGGAGATCTCCCAGTTCCGCGGGGCCGAGCTGATGTGCGAGAAGTGGGACCTGAGCCGCGAGGAACTGGAGCGCTTCGCCTGCGAGAGCCACCGGCGCGCGCTCGAAGCCGTCGCGGAGGGCCGCTTCCGCGACCAGATCGTCCCCGTCGCGGGCGTCGAGAACGACGAGGGCCCCCGTGCCGACACCACCCGGGAGAAGATGGCGGGCCTCAAGACCCTGCGGGAGGGCGGCCGGATCACCGCGGCGACCTCCTCGCAGATCTCCGACGGCTCCGGCGCCCTGCTGGTCGCCTCGGAACGGGCGCTCCGCGAGCACGGCCTGACCCCCAGGGCCCGCGTCGTCACCCTGACGCTCACCGGCGACGACCCGGTCCACATGCTGACCGCGCCCATCCCGGCGACCAGGAAGGCCCTGGCCAGGGCCGGGCTCACGGTGGACGACATCGACGTCTTCGAGGTCAACGAGGCCTTCGCCCCGGTGCCGCTGGCCTGGCTCAAGGAGATCGGCGCCGACCCGGAGCGGGTCAACCCCAACGGCGGCGCGATCGCCCTGGGTCACCCCCTCGGGGCGACCGGGGCGATCCTGATGACCAAACTCCTGCACGAGCTGGAGCGGACCGGCGGCCGGTACGGCCTGCAGACGATGTGCGAGGGCGGCGGCCAGGCCAACGTCACCGTCATCGAACGCCTCGACGGCTGAGACCCGGCGGTGCCCACCCGGAACGGGGTGGACACCGCCTCCGGCCGGCCGTCAGCGACCACCCCGGCCGGGAATCCGGCGCGGCTGCCGGGTGGGCCGGGCGGGAACGGGCGGCATCGGCACCCGCCTGGGCGCCGGGGCCCGCTCGGGCAGCGGGATACGAGGCGTGACGGTCTGCTGCTTTTTGGCAACGCGAATTCGCATATGGACTCCTTGGAAGATCATGACGACGCGGTCTGTGCCGTGCCGGAACCTCAGCTGCCGCGTCAGACGAACGGGGCCAGAGAGCTGAGCGCGGGCGGACCGGCGACGGCCGGTCAACGCCTGCTTTCTAGGAGTTGATCCACATGCGGACCACCGTACGGCGGGCCCGCCGTACGGTGCAACGGGTTTTTCTACCGGGGGACGCGGGCCACGCAGAAGACGGTCTGACCGAACGGCGGACGCACGAAACGCTCGATGAACCGGGTCGCCGGGACGACCGTACGGTCGTAGATCTTGACCAGACGCGGGTCGGGGTAGCCGACACCGCCCCGGCGGACCGCCACCCACCAGGCGATGCCGCCCAGGAAGTTGATCGGCTTGAGCACGTCGATGTCCAGGCCCGCCTTGGAGACCGTGCTGCGCAGGGTCGCGGGGGTGTAGCGGGTGACGTGGCCGACCTTGCGGTCGAAGTCTCCGTAGAGCTGCATGTAGCCCGGCACCCAGATGACGATCCGGCCGCCGGGCGCGGTGACCTTCGCCAGGGAGCGCAGCGCCTCGACGTCCTCCTCGATGTGTTCGAGGACGTTCATCATCACGACCGTGTCGACCTTCTCACCGATCGGGATGTCGGTCGGCAGGCCGAACTGCAGCACGTCCACGTCGTCGCGCTCGGCGAAGCGCTTGTTGAGCTGCTCGACGCAGTAGGGGTCGAAGTCACTGACCACCAGCCTGTCCAGGCGGGGCAGGAACGACTCGGCGAAGTGCCCGAGGCCCGAACCGATCTCCAGCATGGACTTCCCCACGTGCGGGGCGACCATGTCGAGCTCGTACTGCCGGTAGTTCCTGGCCTCGTCCCCACCCAGGTGGTTCTCCAGGGCCTCGTCACCGGCCGCCGGTTGCACTACGCGGTCATACCCAGACATGCGGTTCCGTCCAGCTCACTCATCGGGGAGCCGCGTCGCCCACGACTTGGAGGGCGTCCACGGCCGGGAAACAGCAAGAGTCTAGTGTCGCTTCCCCCGCGGCGACTCCGGAAACGCCCCCATGACGTCCCTGGGAACCCCTTCGTGACGGCCGGGGAGACACCGGACACCGACGAAACGAGGAGGGGTCCGGAGGAGGAATCCCACCCCGGAGGACTTCGACAAGAGGCCGCTGACCTGCGCGTCGGCATGAGATATGCGCCCCGGGAGAAGAACGGACAACCGCGGGTCCTCCGTCAGACCGGGATGGCCGCGCTCCCATGGTTGGCTGGCCATCTAACGCGGAGGGGCGAGGAATCGGTGGAGGAGACGCGCACGCGCCGGGACAACGTGCCGGCGGAGACGGGTGACCTCGTAGGACGGGAGGCGGAGCTCGGCGAACTCGCCGCACTGATCGGCCACTCTCCTCTGGTGACCCTCACCGGGGTCGCCGGGGTCGGCAAGTCCAGGCTCGCGCTCAGGGCCGCGACCACGCTCCGCGGGGACTTCCCCGACGGGGTGTGGGTCGTCGCGCTGTCCGCCGAGCAGAACGGCGCCCTGGTCGGCCACGCCGTCGCCGCCGCGCTCGGCCTGCCGGAGCAGGCCGTGCGGCCCCAGGCGGAGGTCCTCGCCGACTTCCTCGCCGACCGGCGGCTGCTGCTGGTCCTCGACGACTGCGACCACCTCGCAGAGGCGTGCGCGGAACTGCTGCGCCAGGTCCTGGCGCGGGCGCCGCACATCCGGGTGCTGGCCACCGGCCGCGGTCCTCTGGGGCTCGCCGGGGAACGGCTGATGCCCGTCGAGCCGTTCGCCGTACCCGAGGGGGCCGAGGCCGCGACCTGCGACGCCGTCCGGCTGTTCACCGAGCGGGCCAGGGCCCTGGTGCCCGGCGCCGCCCTCGACCCCCACGAGGTGGCCCGGCTCTGCCGCGGCCTCGACGGCATCCCGCTCGCCATCGAGCTGGCCGTACGGCGGCTGCGGGCGCTGTCCGTGCCACAGCTCACCGAGCGGCTCGGCGACCGCTTCGCCCTGCTGGAGGGCGGCAGCCGCGCCCCGCTCGGGCGGCACCGGAGCATGCGCACCGCGGTCGGCCTCAGCCACGAGCTGTGCGGCCCGGGGGAACGCCTGCTGTGGGCGCGCCTCTCGGTCTTCGAGGGCTGGTTCGACGCCGACGACGCGTGGGCCGTGTGCGCCGACGGACGACTGGCCACGCTCGCGCTGTCCGGGCTCGCCGACCGGTCGATCCTGGTCGCCGACGTCGCCGGTGGCCCGCGCTACCGGATGCTCGGCACGATCCGCGACTACGGAAGGCAGTGGCTGCGGCTGCTGGGCGAGGAGGAGACCGTTCTCGCCCGCCACCACGACCACTTCCTGGCCGGGGCGCGCAGGGCGGAGGCCGAGTGGTACGGCCCGCGCCAGGCCCGCTGGGCGGCCTGGGCCAGACGGGCGATGCCGGACCTGGAGGCCGCGCTGGCCCGCGACGAGGGCTTCGACCTGGCCACCTCGCTCTGGTTCGTCTGGTGCTGCCTCGGCAGGGCCGGCCTCGGGCACCGGCACCTGGACCGGCTGCTCAACCGGGAGATCACCCCCGGCCCGGCCCGCACCAAGGCCCTGTGGGTGTGCTCATGGGCGGCGCTGGCCGCGGGCGACACCTCGGAGGCCAGACGCAGGGCCGCCGAGGCGTACGCGGCGGCCACGGCCGAGGGCGACCTCGCCGCCGCCGGATGCGCCAGGCAGGGGGCGGCGGCGACCGCGCTCGCCCTCGGCGACCTCGACGGGGCCGCGCGCCTGGCCGCCCAGGCCGCCGGGCTGTTCGAGCAGGCCGCCCCGGAACGGGCCGCCCACATCGGTCTCCCCGTCGCCGAGACGACGCTGGCGATGGCGCACAGCCTCAGGGGGGAGTTCGGCCCGGCCGTCGAGGTCCTTGTGCGCCAGTGGGCCAGGTGCGCCGAACGGGGCGAACTGTGGGCCCGTTCCCACGGCGACCACGTGCGCTCGCTCGCCGAACTCGGCAGGGGAGAGATCGAGGCGGCCGAGGCCTACGCCCGCGCGGCGCTCGACGCCAAGTGGTGCCTGCGCGACCCGCTCGGCGTGGCCGCGGCCACCGACCAGCTCGCCGCGACCGCCGTGGCGCGCGGTGACGGGCGCAGAGCCGCCCGCCTGCTCGGCGCGGCCGCCCGGATGTGGACGACCGCTGGCCTTCCCACCCCCGACGCCTCGCCGTACGCGACGTCCAGGGCGCGCACGGAACGCCGAGCCAGGGCGTTGCTCGGCGACCTCGCCTACGAACGCGCGTTCGCCAGGGGAATGGCCATGGACATCGACACCACTGTCGCCCGCATCCGGGACACAGACGGCTTCGGTCACCTTTAGCATGAATGCCCACGCCGCGAGGAGACTGCGGAATGAGTGCATTCGTCGGTAGGCAGGGCGAGGTCGCGGAGATCACAGCCCTTTTCGAGCGGGTACGGCTCGTCACCCTGTCGGGGGCGGGCGGTGTCGGCAAGACCAGGCTCGGCCTCGAACTCGCCAGGACACTCGTCCCCGAGCCCGCGGTCGTCGACGTCGCGGAGGTCGC
The DNA here is from genome assembly GCF_040631445.1 of Streptosporangium sp. NPDC020072. Lineage (NCBI taxonomy): Bacteria > Bacillati > Actinomycetota > Actinomycetes > Streptosporangiales > Streptosporangiaceae > Streptosporangium > Streptosporangium sp. NPDC020072. The sequence goes on from NZ_JBEYAB010000012.1 coordinate 303,157, forward strand.
CGAGGTCGGCGGGCCACAGGCGCTGGCCCCCGCCGTCACCGAGGCCCTGGCCGTCTCGGCCGGGTCCCTGCTCGTGCTCGACACCTGCGAGGCGCTGGTCGACGAGGTCGCCTCCCTGGTCGGCGAACTGCTCGCCACCGACCCCGAACTCCGCATCCTGGCGATCAGCCGCCAGTCGCTGGCCGTCCCCGGCGAGCACCTGCGGGTGCTGGCCGGCCTCCCCGCCCCGGACGCCTACGCCCTGCTGACCGGTCTCGGCGACACCTGGCCCGCCGGGACGCGCGAGAGCCTCACCGAGGTGTGCGACAGGCTGGACGGCCTGCCGCTGGCGATCGAACTGGCCGCCGTACGGCTGCGCACGATGCCCGTCGCGGACTTCGTCGCGAACCTGGGCGAGCACCTGGCCCTGCTCGTCGACGAGGAGCGGCAGGGCCCCTCAAGGCACCGGGCGCTGGCCACCTGCATCGGGTGGAGCCACCAGCTGTGCACCGAGCGGGAACGACTGTTCTGGGCGCGCGTCTCGGTCTTCCCCGGCGAGTTCGACCTGGAGGCGGCGACCTACGTCTGCCGGGACGAGACGCTGCGCGCCCAGGACATGATCGACGTGGTCACCGGCCTGGTCGACAAGTCCGTGCTGCTGCGCAGGGAGACCCACGCCGGAGTCCGCTTCCTGATGCCCGGCGCCACCCGCGAGTTCGGCGCGGGCTGGCTGGCCCTGCTCGGCCAGCAGGAGGAGGTACGGCTGCGCCACCACGACTTCTACCTGGCCCTGGCCCGCAACGCCGAACGCGAGTGGCCACGCCGCCAGGTGCGCTGGCACCACAGGCTCCGCGTCGAGGCGGCCAACCTCGCCCAGGCACTGGAGACGGGCCTTGAGGCGGGGACCGGTCTCGAACTGGCCGGAGCGCTGTGGATCCTGTGGGTGTGCTGCGGGATGCACGCCGAGGGGCGCGACTATCTCGACCGCGCCCTGGCCACGGACCCTCGGCGGGGACCGGCGCGGACCAGGGCGCTGTGGGTCTGCGCCTGGGTCGCCAGCCTCCAGGGAGACCTGCTCGGAGCCGAGGAACGGCTCTCCGAGTGCCGCGAGGCCGACCCCGGCGGCCACGCGGGCGCCTACGTGACCCAGCTGGCAGCCCAGGTCGCCGCCCAGCGGGGGCAGGCGACCCGCGCCGTGCTCGGCATCAGGGCCGCCCGCGACCGCCACCACTCGGCGGGACGCGCCTTCCCCGGCCTGCTGCCCGGCTACGCCGTGGTGGCCGCCTGCCTGCTGACGCTGGGCGACGTCGAGGCGGCCGTCGGCGTCCTCGTCGAGGGACTCGACCTCTGCGAGACCTACGAGGACCTGTGGACCCGCTCCCACCTGTGCCACCTGCGCGCCCACGCCGACTATCTGCGCGGGGACCTCACCGCCGCCGGGGAGCACGCCCGCGAGGCACTGCGCACCGCCCGCCTGTTCGACGACCGTACGGCGCAGGCCGCCGGGGTCGAACTGCTCGGCGCGCTCGCCGTCGCCGAACGACGGTCACAGGAGGGCCTGGAGCTGCTGGCCGCGGCCCGCGACGCCTGGACGGCGCTCGGCGGCGAGCACCTGCGCCCGCCGCTGCTGGCCTCGATCGCCGTCCCGGAGGTCCTCCCCGTCGAGGGCCTGCCCCTCGACGCCGCCACCAGCCTGGCCCTCAAAGAGCCCTAGACACCCTCGGGGTCGGGGGAGGACAGCCACTCGTCGATCTCCCTGAGGATCTCCTTGCGGACGCTCTCGGGGGCGGCGGAGGCCCTGATCGACTGCCGGGCCAGCTCGGCCAGCTCCGCGTCGCGGAAGCCGTACACCTGCCTGGCCAGCTCGTACTGGGGCAGCAGCCTGGCGCCGAACAGCAGCGGGTCGTCGGCGCCGAGCGCGATGGGCACCCCCGCCTCGAACAGCCGCCGCAGCGGTACGTCCTGCGGCCGTTCGGCAACCCCGAGGCCGACGTTGGAGGTCGGGCAGACCTCACACGTGACCTGCCGGTCAGCCAGCCGCTCCATCAGCCGTGGCGACTCGGCCGCCCGCACGCCGTGCCCGACCCGGTCGGCGCCGAGCTCGTCGAGGCACTCGGCCACGCTCGCCGCCCCCATCAGCTCCCCACCGTGCGGTACGGCCAGCAATCCGGCCCGCCTGGCCAGCCTGAAGGCCCCGTCGAAGTCACGGGCCCGGCCCCTGCGCTCGTCGTTGGACAGCCCGAAACCGACGACGCCCTGGTTCATGTGGTGCGTGGCGAGCCTGGCGAGCGTCTTGGCGTCCAGGGGGTGCTTCGTGCGGTTGGCGGCGACCACGAGCGCCACTCCGATGCCCGCGTGCGCCGAGGCTTGGCGCGCCGCGTCGAGCATCAGCTCAAGGGTGGGGGTGAGACCGCCGAACCGGTGGGCGTATCCCGAGGGGTCGACCTGGATCTCCAGCCAGCGAGACCCCTCGGCGACCTCGTCCTCCGCGGCCTCCCGCAGCAGCCGGTAGACGTCGGACTCCCGCCGTAGCACCGCCCGCGCGATGTCGTAGAGCCGCTGGAAACGGAACCAGCCCCGCTCGTCGGTCGCCCGCAGCCGGGGCGGCCAGTCCTGCTCAAGCGCGTCCGGCAGGTGCAGACCCTGCTCACGGGCGAGCTCGATCAGGGTCGTGTGCCGCATCGAGCCGGTGAAGTGCAGGTGGAGGTGGGCCTTTGGCAGGTCGGTGAGCGGGCGTGGCATTTCCATATGGTGCCGTATGCCGGGCACCGCACGGTGCCACACGCCGAACCCGCTCCCACGGAGCCGGAGGGCGGGCTGCCGGGCGGCGCCGTACACGCCGCCCGGCGGTGGACCTCAGACGGGTCTCAGGTGGGCCTCAGCCGACCTGGCCGAGGAACTTGGCCACCCGGCTCACGCCCTCGACGAGGTCCTCGTCGCCGAGCGCGTAGGAGAGCCGGAAGTAGCCGGGGGTGCCGAAGGCCTCGCCGGGGACGAGGGCGACCTCGGCCTCCTCAAGGATGAGCTCGGCCAGCTGGGCGGACGTCTCGGGACGCCTGCCACCGAAGTCCTTGCCCAGCAGTTCCTTGACCGACGGGTAGGCGTAGAAGGCGCCCCTGGGCTCGGGGCAGAGCACGCCCGGGATCTCGTTGAGCATGCGGACCATGGTCTGGCGGCGGCGGTCGAAGGCCTCACGCATCTTCGCCACGGCCGACAGGTCGCCGGACACGGCGGCCAGGGCGGCGGCCTGGGCCACGTTCGAGACGTTGGAGGTGGCGTGCGACTGCAGGTTGGTCGCGGCCTTGACGACGTCCTTCGGGCCGATCAGCCAGCCGACCCGCCAGCCGGTCATGGCGTAGGTCTTGGCGACGCCGTTCAGCACGACGACCCGGTCACCCAGCTCGGGGACGACGGTCGCGATGCTCGCGAACGTCGCGCCGCCGTAGGTGAGATGCTCGTAGATCTCGTCGGTGACCACCCACAGCCCGTGATCGGCCGCCCAGCGGCCGATCGCCTCGACCTGCTCGGGCGAGTAGACCGCGCCCGTCGGGTTGGACGGGGAGACGAACAGCAGGGCCTTGGTGCGCTCGGTGCGGGCCGCCTCGAACTGCTCGACGCTCGCGAGGTAACCGGTGGTCTCGTCGGTCACCACGTCCACCTGGACACCGCCCGCGAGCTTGATGGCCTCGGGATAGGTCGTCCAGTAGGGGGCGACGACCAGAACCTCGTCACCCGGGTCGAGGAGCGTGGCGAAGGCCTCGTAGACGGCCTGCTTGCCACCGTTGGTGATCAGCACCTGGGCCGCGTCGACCTGGTAGCCGGAGTCGCGCAGCGTCTTGTCCGCGATGGCCTGCTTCAGCTCGGGCAGGCCCCCGGCCGGGGTGTACTTGTGGAACCTGGGGTTGCGGCAGGCCTCAACGGCGGCTTCGACGATGTAGTCGGGAGTCGGGAAGTCCGGCTCGCCCGCGCCGAAGCCGATGACCGGGCGGCCCGCCGCCTTCATGGCCTTGGCCTTGGCGTCCACGGCGAGTGTGGCGGACTCGGAGATCGCGGAGATGCGCGCTGAGATGCGAGGACGGGTCATGCCTTCCATGGTTACAGATCTGTGAGGTGCCCCCCGCCTCCCGCCGGTTTTTCCGTACGGCGGGCCGTACGGGAGGGGAAAGGCTGTGACGTGGGAGATCAGGGGGAGGTGAGGGGTCGATCACCTGCCGGTTCGACGTGGGGGCCATTCCCACGTAGACTCCCGCATGTTCCTAACCGCCGCGTGCACGAACTCGGCGGTCGGGACCCGTGAGCCACGGACAAACTTCGGTCCAACCGATGTATGGTGGTTCATGTCTTAGGGCACTAGCGCAATTGGTAGCGCACCGGTCTCCAAAACCGGCGGTTGGGGGTTCGAGTCCCTCGTGCCCTGCGAGGAGCGGTCCGCGCATCAGGGCGTCTAGCGCGCCGCAGACATGCGTTGGACTCGACGAAGCAGGTGAGGACTGTGGCGATCGACACGCGCGGCGAAACCGCAGACAAGCCGAGCGGTGAGAAGAAGGCCAAGCGCACTTCTCCCGCCCTCTTCTATCGGCAGATCATCGCTGAACTACGCAAGGTCATCTGGCCTACGCGCAAAGAGCTTCTCTCGTACACCACGATTGTCATGGTCTTCGTTCTGATCATGGTCGGGGTCGTGTCCGGACTCGACGCGTTGCTCACCGAAGGTGTGCTGCGGATCTTCGGCGGAGCCTGAGGCCGGACCCCGGCGGATCGCCCCCCGTAATTTCATCAGCCCATCGACGAAAGAGAATGAGCCACCGTGTCCGAGTCTCCACAGCCGGCCGGCGAGTCCCGCGAAGAGCGGACTGACGAGCCGGAGCAGGTCGTCGACGTCGCGGAGGACTCGCTCGACGCCGACACCGAGACCGACGAGGTCACGGCCGACGTCGACGAGGACGAGGCAGAAGAGGCCGGGCAGACCGGTGAGGTCGACGAGGACGGCGACGTCCTGCCCGATGTCGACCCGATCGAGGAGTTCAAGCGCCAGCTGCGCGGCCAGTACGGCGAGTGGTACGTCATCCACTCCTACGCCGGTTACGAGAACCGCGTGAAGTCGAACATCGAGACCCGCACGCAGTCCCTCAACATGGAGGACTACATCTTCCAGGTCGAGGTGCCGACGCACCACGTGACCGAGGTGAAGAGCGGCAAGCGTCAGCTGGTCAAGGAGCGGGTGCTGCCCGGCTACGTGCTGGTCCGGATGGAGCTCACCGACGAGTCCTGGTCCGCGGTGCGCAACACGCCCGGTGTGACCGGCTTCGTCGGTCTGTCGAACAAGCCCAGCCCGCTGAGCCTGGACGAGGTGGCCAAGCTGCTGGCTCCCGAGCCCTCGGAAGAGGTCAAGAAGTCGACCGTCAAGGCCACGGCCGCGACCGTCGACTTCGAGGTCGGCGAGTCCGTCACGGTCATGGACGGCCCCTTCGCGACCCTGCCCGCCACGGTCAGCGAGATCAGCGCCGAGTCGCAGAAGCTCAAGGTCCTCGTGTCGATCTTCGGTCGCGAGACCCCGGTTGAGCTCTCGTTCAACCAGGTCTCGAAGATCTGACCGATCACATAAACTAAGACGTTCGGTGGCCGTGTCTCGCGAAGCACGGCCTTCCGACATGCTCCCCGTGTCTGCGTGGGAGCCGCATCACCCCGATTAGGACCCGGAGAAGAACCATGCCTCCTAAGAAGAAGATCGCGGCACTGGTCAAGGTCCAGCTCCCCGCTGGCCAGGCCACGCCCGCTCCGCCGGTCGGTACCGCCCTCGGTCCGCACGGCGTCAACATCATGGACTTCGTCAAGCAGTACAACGCTGCCACCGAAGCCCAGCGCGGCAACATCATCCCCGTTGAGATCACCATCTTCGAGGACCGCTCCTTCACCTTCGTCACGAAGACGCCCCCGGCGCCTGAGCTGATCAAGAAGGCCGCCGGTGTGGCGAAGGGCTCGGCCGTCCCGCAGAAGGACAAGGTCGGCAAGCTCACCAAGGAGCAGCTGCGCCAGATCGCCGAGACCAAGATGCAGGACCTCAACGCCAACGACATCGAGGCGGCCGAGAAGATCATCGCCGGCACCGCCCGGTCGATGGGCATCACGATCGCCGACTGACGACAGGCGACTCGGTCCCGAGCCGGTGATCCGGCGACGGATCGGAAAACGGCGGAACGCGACGGTGGTCGTGTCCGTCACCAGGACATCGAAGTGAGTGGAAGGGCCAGGCGCTGGCCCGCACCACGGACACTCGGATTCACAGGAGTGAGCAAGTGAAGCGCAGCAAGGCATTCCGCGCGGCGGCCGCACAGGTCGACGGCGAGAACCTCTACAGCCCGGCCGCGGCGGCGAAGCTCGCCAAGGGGACCAGCGTCACCAAGTTCGACGCGACCGTCGAGGTCGCGCTGCGACTGGGCGTCGACCCCCGTAAGGCCGACCAGATGGTGCGCGGCACCGTCAACCTCCCGCACGGCACCGGTAAGACCGCCCGGGTCCTGGTCTTCGCGACCGGTGACCGTGCCGAGGAGGCCCGCGCCGCGGGCGCCGACATCGTCGGTGCCGACGAGCTGATCGACGAGGTCGCCAAGGGCCGTCTCGACTTCGACGCCGTCGTCGCGACCCCCGACCTCATGGGCAAGGTCGGCCGTCTCGGCCGCGTGCTCGGTCCCCGTGGCCTCATGCCCAACCCCAAGACCGGCACCGTCACCCCGGCCGTCGGCAAGGCCGTCACCGACATCAAGGGCGGCAAGATCGAGTTCCGTGTCGACCGGCACGCGAACCTGCACTTCATCATCGGCAAGGTGTCCTTCGGCGAGCGTCAGCTGGTCGAGAACTACGCCGCCGCCCTCGAAGAGGTGCTGCGTCTGAAGCCGTCCGCCGCCAAGGGCCGTTACCTGAAGAAGGTCACCTTCTCCACGTCCATGGGCCCCGGCATCCCGGTCGACCCGAACGTGACGCGGGCGCTGACCGCCGAGCTCGACGCCTGAGACGTCCGCTAGCAGACGCCTTCTCGGAAAGGCCTCAACCGAATGGCCATTCGGTTGAGGCCTTTCTTCGTTCCTATGGAGGAAGCGTGTCGGGATTGCCCGGCGTATGGTCATAAACAAGTCCATCGGGGGACACGAAGGAGTGAAGACCAATGCGCCGATTGGCTCCCGCACTGACACTGGGAGCGGCCGCTCTGATCGCGGTCACGGGATGCGGTGCGCAGAGCACCGGAACCCTCGGAAACGTCAAACTGGCCGCCGCCGAGGCGGTTCAGCAGAGCGCGCAGAGGGCCGGGGAGGTCACCTCGTACTCCGCGGACCTCGTCCTTGACGCCACAGGTGGCGACAGGGGCGCGGGCAAGATCCAGGGCAGCGTGGTCTACCAGAGCCAGCCTCAGCTGGCGACCGACATCACGCTGGACACGATCAACTTCGACGGGCAGAACGTCCCCGGCGGAGCCAGGGCGATCTTCACCGGGGACACGGTCTACCTGAAGTCGCAGCTGCTCGCCAGGTTCGCGGGGGCGGACAAGCCCTGGCTTAAGGCCTCGATCTCCGACATCGACGCCGAGGGCCAGAAGGGCGTAAGGAGCTTCCTGGAGCAGGCCAGGCAGTTCGACCTCGCCGCGACGGTCAAGCTGCTCACCGCGTCCAAGGACGTCAAGGCCGTGGGCACCGAGACGGTCGGCGGGACCGAGACGACCCACTACAGCGGCACCTTCCCGGTGGCCGAGGCCGCCCAGGTGCTCGACCCGGCCAAGCAGGAGCCGCTCAAGGAGCGACTCTCGTCGGTCAAGGACGTGAAGTTCGACCTGTGGGCCGACGGCCAGAGCCTGCCCCGCAAGGTCACGCTCAGCGGCTCGAAGAACGGTGAGTCGTTCAACCTGACCGCGCTCTTCAAGGGCTTCAACGAGCCCGTGACGATCGCGGCCCCGCCCGCCGAGCAGGTGGGCGACCTGCCGAAGAACCCCGTCCCGAGCGGCCACTGAGGGCCCGCTGGGAACGGCTCGTGGAACCCCGTCCGGGGGACCACGAGACCCATGTACGGCCCGCCTCTCCCATCGCACCGGGGGAGGCGGGCCGTCGTGTTTTCCTGGATTCCTTCCCGAGCGGAGCCCGGTTTGGCGTTCCTCCCGCCAGGGCGTATGCTGTCAACGCCGAAGACCGCCGGTTGTCGTCAGGCCTCATGGTTCGACGACCCAAGGTTCCACTTCGTGGACGACCAGCGCAGGTGTGATGTGAGTTTCCATTTGGACTGACCTCCTCATGTGAGCCCCGTGCGCCTGCGCCCGGGGCTTGTTCGCGTCTGTGGCCCCTTGCCGGTGGCAACATCTGGAAGGAGGCCCATGGCGAAGGCGGAAAAGGCAACGGCTGTAGCCGAGCTGCGGAGCAGCTTCGAAGGCTCCAACGCTGCCGTTCTGACCGAATACCGCGGTCTCACCGTCGCTCAGCTCAAGCAGCTGCGCGTCTCTCTCGGTGAGCATGCGAAGTTCGCCGTGGTGAAGAACACGCTGACCAAGATCGCGGCCAACCAGGCCGGGATCAGCGAGCTCGACGACCTGCTCGCGGGTCCGTCGGCGATCGCGTTCGTCGAGGGCGACGTGGTCGAGGCCGCCAAGAGTCTGCGTGACTTCGCCAAGGCCAATCCCCTCCTGGTCATCAAGGGCGGTGTCGTCGACGGCAAGTCGATGAACCCGGCCGAGATCAGCAAGCTTGCCGACCTTGAGTCGCGCGAGGTCCTCCTCGCGAAGCTGGCCGGTGCCATGAAGGCGAAGCAGGCCCACGCCGCCGCCGTCTTCAACGCGCTGCCCACCAACATGGCTCAGCTCGTCGAGGCTCTGCGCGCCAAGCGCGAAGAGGCGGGCGAGTAGGTCCGCGCTGGCGGACTCAGGGGATTAGCGCATATATACCGCGGTCCCGAATTCTCAGTTTTTAGATCCATACGGAGGAATCATCATGGCGAAGCTCACCGCTGACGAGCTGCTCGAGTCGTTCAAGGAGATGACCCTCCTTGAGCTGGCCGACTTCGTGAAGCTCTTCGAGGACGCCTTCGACGTCAAGGCCGCCGCCCCCGTCGCCGTGGCCGCCGCCCCGGCCGCCGGTGGCGCCGCTCCGGCCGAGGAGGCCGAGGAGCAGGACGAGTTCGACGTCATCCTCGAGGCTGCCGGCGACAAGAAGATCCAGGTCATCAAGGAGATCCGCGCCCTGACGAGCCTGGGCCTCAAGGAGGCCAAGGACCTCGTTGACGGCGCCCCCAAGCCCGTCTTCGACGGCAAGGTCAACAAGGAGCAGGCGGAGAAGGCCAAGGCTGCCCTCGAGGGCGCCGGCGCCACCGTCACCGTCAAGTAGTCCCACCTGGCCTGAAGGCCTCGTAGGAGAGCTCGACGAGACTCAACAGAAAGAGCGGGTCCACCTGGTGCCGGTGGCCCGCTCTTTCTGCTTTCCCGGCCCGTCAGAGGCCCGTCAGGGACGTGTCAGAGCCCGCCTGGGGTTGGGTGAAGGCCTCGGCGAGGGGCGTCCGTACGACGCTCTCATGCCTTCGGCCGGCTTCTCCTGCGGCAAACTTCTCATGATTTATGGCTTTATGGGCGGTTTGTTCACTAAATCGCCATTAAATGCTCTGAAATGGGTTTGGGATGCGACCCGAAGAGCTCGCCGGGCCGTACGGCGGGGCACCGGACGGCATTTCCCCGCGTGAGCCCGAAGGTCGTTTATCGGTGGCGCCTGGGCGCCTGGGCCACGAGATCGGTGGTTCGGGATGGAGAGGGCCACGAGATCAGCGGCCTTGGCAGGGATATTTTTTTCCTGTTATGAGAGGGCGGCTCCTGGGGAGGTGGGCAAAGCCCTCCATGACGATCCGTTTGGCGGGTTATGATCCGGCGATCGGGGAGCTTTCGGCCTGAACGGCCGGCGCCACGTGATCACCGGTCCGTGTTCCGACGGACCCGCGATGGGAGAGAGCGCATGGCGGTGAACACTGCTCGGCGGGCTCGCCCGCTGAGAGTCGCCGGGTTGGTGCTGGCCCTGTTGATCGTGGCGTTGCTCGGCGCGGCGTTCTGGCTGCGCTCGGCGCTTGCGCAGGCCCAGGCGGAGGCCGACGACCGGGAGGCCGCGATACGGGCGGCGGGATCACACGCCCTGGATCTGCTCTCGGTCGGTCACCGGACCGTGGACTCCGACATCAAACGCATCTTGGACACGTCAACCGGCGCGGCGAAGGCGGAGTACGCCAGGAACGTCACGACGCTCAAAGAGACGACGCTCAGGAACAAGGTTCTCCAGACGGGCGCGCTCCGTGCCTCCGGACTCGTCTCGATGAAGGGGAACGTCGCCAGAGTGATGGTCGTCGGGGACGCCGTCATTCGCTGGGAGGGTAGCAAACAGCCCCCGCAGGAGCGGTTCTACCAGTGGAACATGGAAGTGACCAAGATCGGGACCGCCTGGCTCGTCTCGAAGACGGAGCTGGTCCTGTGACCCGCGTCTCCCTCCTCCTGGTCGGGGTGATGACCGCCGTCGCGCTCTCGCTCGCCGCGGTGGTGTGGATCATGTTCGCGGATCTGAGCCGACTGCGTTCGGACGAGGCCGCCGGACGGGAGGCGCTCGCGACCGCCCGCTCCGTCGCCGCCGACATGCTGTCGTACGACTACCGTACTATCGAACAGGATTTCGCACGGGCTCGGGGATACACCACGGGAAACCTCAGCCAGTACTACCGGCAGCTCACCACGAGCCTGGTGCCGACGGCCAGGAAGGAGCGCGCCGTCCAGCAGGCGACGGTGGCCGGGGCCGGGGTCGAGTCGGCGCGCGCCGACCGGGTCGAGGTCCTGCTGTTCGTGAACATGAGCACCGTGCGGACCATGCCGGGGGACAAGCAGCCCCGGCGCCAGATCAGGCAGAACAGGGCCCGGTTGGTCATGGTCAGGCAGGACTCCCACTGGCTCGTCTCCGAGCTGTCCACCCTGCTGGGAAACCCGCCGCCCCACTAGGTTGGCGTGGCGCTTCATTCAATTGTTATCAAAGTCTGCGTTTAGAGCTGGTTTGTGGCCGGGTACATCGTTCATCGCAGCGTCGATCGTCGGTCGTGTGTGCGTCTGGCGCTCGAAGCTTCGTAGGGCGAGGCGTTAGCCTCCCCGAGGCGCGGGTATCGTCTTGGGGCTGGTGGTTGCGCAGGTCACACGATGGGAAAACTCCCAGCGGCTCGGCTGTTCCTTGGCTGAAATGTCGGCTCACGGGCTTGACGTTTCGGCTCTGACGGGCGATGCTGCGACCAACGTGGAGAGCGCAGCGAGGGTGAACTGGACAGGTGTATGCCGTTCGGCTACACTGCCCCTTTGCGCTGCCCTTTGACGACCCGCTTCTTTTGGTGCTCCGATGCATGGTCGTCTGGCGTGCGTGTAGTCAGTCCGCCGCGAGCCCTCGGAAGGACATCTGTTGGCAGCCTCGCGCAACGCCTCCGCCGTACCCGCTGGTCCCCGTCGCGTGTCGTTCGCACGTATTCAGGAGCCGCTCGAA
>NZ_JBEYAB010000013.1:0-303902 GCF_040631445.1 Streptosporangium sp. NPDC020072
TATCGCCGGGGGGACCCGTGGGTGGCCCGCGGCCCCCCCCGCGGGTGAGGACCCGCGGAACACGTCTCAGACCTTGGCCGCGCGGAGTCTCGTGACCGCTCTGGCGGCGACCGCCTGGGCGGCCGCGGCCTTCGGCGGCCGGAAGGCGAGCTGGCTGAGGACCATGAGGGTGGCGCGCACCCTGGCCAGAACCAGCACCTCCCCGTAGGCCCACTCGCCGTTGACGTTCACGGTGATCCACATGGCCCGGCTCCGGTCGCCGAGGGCGGCCATCCTGATCGGGGTGACCCGCACGACGGAGACGGCCGGGCGCTCACCCCGGTAGGCGAGGCTGAACGACGAGCAGCGGGGCAGCACCCTCAGGACGCGGTCGAGGTCGTGGTCGGCGACGACGGCCGTCGGGTAGCGCCGCAGGTTCTCCACGACCCACGGGCCGAAGGCCCCCTTGGCGGCGAACCCGGCGAAGGCGTAGTCGACGCCACGGTATCGGGGCCTGCTGAACTCCAGTTCGTCGAGTACGGCGGCGCACTCCGGACTGGTGCTGGTGCTGTAGGGCCTGTACTCGGGCTTCCAGGGGGCGTAACCGGCGGGCAGGTCGGCGAGGGTGAGCAGCCCGCGGCCGAGCGCGGGCACGGCCCTGCCCGTGGTGCCGTCGGCCCGTCCGGCCGACGGCACGAGCAGAACGAGCAGAACGAGCAGCAGAGGGACGGCCAGGAGAGTACGGCCAAGCGTCCCGGCACGGGACATGGCGTCACCACCCTTCGGTGGGAAACGGGGAGACGGGTTCCGGCACTGGTGCGTCGCGGTAGCGCCTGAGGTGGTCGCAGCGTCTGACGAACGCGGTCCACGCCAGTCCCTCCAGGTCCTGGGACCGGGTGCGGGCGCCGCGCAGGAACAGTTCGCCGACCTGGCGCAGAAGGCCGTCGTCCGAGTCACGCAGCGTCTCCCCCAGCCGCGCCCTGGCGGCGTGGTCGGCGGGAGCGCCGAATCCGGACACACCGACGGTGAACAGCCCCAGGCAGATCACGCCCGCCTGGGGTGAGTCGGGAAGCGCCGCCGCGCGCGTCGTCACGGGCGGAGGGGGCGCGGGAGAGAGGGTCAGCGGGCCTAGCGGGAGCACGAGGACGAGGACGAGGAGGGGCGCAGCCGTACGGAGGGGCAGGCGCGGGGCGAGCAGCGCGACCAGCGCGAGGACCAGCAGGAACAGCGCCGCCTGGGGGGTGATCATCAGGCGGGCGAGGTCGGCGGCTCCCCACTGCTCGGAGGCGGCCAGGCGGGCGGCGAGGGACCACGTGCCCAGCACGACGGCGAGCATCAGGGCCGCCAGGGGCGCCGTGTACCGCCAGGCACGCGTCCCCGCCCTGGGCGCCCACGCGCGGGCGGCCAGGGCGAGCCAGCCGGTCACCGCCGTGGTCAGCGCCAGGAGCGTCACCGTCATCCAGATCGCGGTGCCCGGCTGGATCTCGGTCGGCTCGGCGACGGCCGTGAAGTCGGGCGCCGTGGGGATCCAGCGGCTCCACCGCACACCCGACCTGGGCGCCAGGACCAGCCCGGCCACCAGTCCCGCCCCCAGCCCGAGGCCGCAGGCCAGCACCTGGAGCCGGGTGAGGACCCGCGCCGCCCCCGCCCGCCAGACGGCCAGGCCGACGATCCCGGAGACGGGCACCGCGGCGACGAGACCGGCCACCCAGTAGGCGACGAGCGGCGGCACGGGCAGCAGCGTCCGCAGGCTCACACCGAGTTCGGTGACGACGACGCCCGCCGCGATCCCGGTGGCGACGGCCTCGACGGCGGAGGGCCGCAGCAGCAGGTCCGGGTCGAGCAGCACCCTCAGCCGCCGTTCGTGGGGCGGGTGCAGGCGCAGCAGGCCGCGGCGTTCCTGCTTTCCGCCGGTCAGCAGGGCGAGCATGCCGCCGGGCCGCAGGTCGCCGCCCCACAGGTCGGCGTCGTGCTCGCGTGCCCTGACCACGGCGGCCCAGGTGCCCGTGACCAGCAGTGCGAGCACGAGGTCGCGCCAGGTGACGGCGAGCGCCGGGGTGGGGCCGGTGACCAGCAGCGCCGAGAGCCCGACCGGCGCGATCGTCACCAGCGCCAGGCTCACGACGGCGAAGACGGCCAGGTAGGTACGGTCGACGTCCCGGTTGCGCAGGTGACCGAGCTCGTGGGCGAGCGTCGCGGTGACCCGCTCGGTGTCCGTCACGGCGCACAGGGGGGTGTCGGAGGAGAGCATGACGCGGTGCCGGTTCCTGCGGCCGTAGACGAACATCCACAGCGGCCCGCTCTGTTCGCTGAGCATCAGCGTCGGCGTCCGGTCGAGTCCCGCCCGCTCGACGGTCTCCCGTATGGCCCGGGGCCAGGGGTCGAGCGGACGGGCGCCGTGCCGGTGGGTGATCACGGTGGGCGCCGCCAGGTAGGCCGACACGGTCAGGACCGCGACCAGCGCGGGACCGGCCAGCGGGACCAGTGCCTGGAGCACCAGGATCCGGGTCGAGCAGTCGAGGAACTCCTCGATCCCGGGCAGCGCGCCGCAGGCCCGGTTGCGTTCGCTCCAGCCGTCCTGGACGAGCACCAGGAACCAGTAACCGCCGAAGAGCGCCCCCGCCGCGACGGTGAGGAACAGCAGCCGCAGGCGTTCGACGCTCGTCGAGGGCAGGGTGGGGCCGTTCCCCCGCACGGGTCACCCCCCGGACGCGTCGGGTGGGGCGTCGATCCCGAGTTCGCGGTGGAGCGCGCCGACGACCGCGTCGGCCAGGAGCCGGGCCCGGGGCTCGGCCAGGCCCGCCGCGAGGGCGTTGGACAGGACGGCCTCCCCGATCCTGCGGCGTTGCCGGTCGTCGAAGGGCGGTAGCGGCTCCTCGATGAGCCGTTTCCTGCCGCGCCGGGTCACCCGGCCGAAGAGGCCGCGTATCCCGGTGCGGGTCTGGTCGGAGATCTCGTCCTTGGCGGCGTCCAGGAGGGCACCGCCGACGAAGGAGATGACCACGGGTGTCCAGGCGGTGATCTCCACCAGGATTCCGGAGCCCATGAGCCGCTCCCGGGACCGGCCGTCCGTGGGGTTCCTGACGTGGACCGCCCAGAGCCGGGGCAGGAAGGGGAGTTCCTCGGGGCCGAGGTCGGCGATGACCGCCTCGACGATTTCGTAGGGTGTGCGCCGTTGCGACACTGACGCTCCCGATGCCAAGGGAGAATGAGGCGTATCAGAAGGTACTCCTCCCGCCGGAGAATCGCCCCACCCGCCATGGCCTTTCTGCCGGATAAGCCATACCAAAACTGAATATTAACCTTTAAGGAAGATATATCCCTTAAGGGCGATATTTCGTTGCATAGCGGGATGAACGCCTGGTCAGGGGACGGTGACCACCACCTTGCCCCGCGCGTTCCCCTCCTGGACATAACGGATGGCCTCGGCCACCCGCTCCAGCGGATACGTACGGTCGACGACGGGGGTGACCTTTCCCGCCTCGATGAGTTCTTTCATGAGAAGAAGGTCGGCGCGGTCGTCGGTGTGCACCCGCACCCGCAGGCTCTGCCCGACGAACGGCGACAGCGCGAAGGCCCTGAACCAGCGGTCGGTCCCCCAGAACCAGGGGCCGCCGGTCCCTCCGACGATCACGAGGGTCCCGCGCGGCTTCAGCGCGCGACGGCACTCGGCCAGGGACGGGCTCCCCTGCACGTCGAGGATGAGGTCGTAGCGCTCCCCCCGGTCGGCGAACCTCTCCCTGGTGTGGTCGACGACGTCCTCGGCCCCCAGGGAACGCACGAGGTCGGCCTTGGCCGGGCCGCAGACACCGGTGACGGTGGCGCCGTACGAGCGGGCGATCTGCACGGCGAACGTGCCGACGCCGCCGGAGGCGCCGTTGACCAGGACCCGCTGCCCCGGGCCGATCCGCCCGTCGCGCAGCCCCTGCAGGGCGGTGAACGACGAGATGGGTACGGCGGCGGCCTGCTCCAGGGAGAGATTGACCGGTTTCGGCAGGAGTTGTCCCTCGGGGACGGCGACGTACTCGGCGAAGGAGCCGGCACACCAGCCGAAGACCTCGTCACCCGGCTCGAACTCCGTGACGTTCGCGCCGACCTCCTCGACCCGTCCGGCGACCTCAAGCCCGGCGACGGGGTTCCTTGGCCTGCGCAGCCCGGTCACGAACCGGGCGACGTACGGCATGCCCCGCATGAGGTGCCAGTCGTCTCCCCCGATGGGGGCCGCGTGGACCCTGACCAGCACCTCCCCGTCCCGGGGGACCGGCCTGGGGATCTCCTTGAGCCGTAACACCTCGTCGGGCGGGCCGTACCGCTCGTGGGTGATCGCGCGCATGACCGTCTCTCCTCACTGACTGGGGGTCGCGAGGAGCGGGGTCACTCCTCGGTTTCGGGGTACTGGAAGACGTCGTCGAGCGGGACGCCGAAGACCCGGGCGATGCGGAAGGCCATCTCCAGGGACGGCGAGTAGCGGCCCTGCTCGATGGCGATGACGGTCTGACGGGTCACACCGACGCGTTCGGCGAGTTCCGCCTGTGTCATCTCACCCTGGGCGAATCTGAGGGACCGGATCGTGTTCGTGATCCTGGTCGGCTTCACCACGTCTGGAAACCCCTGCGGTAGGCGATGATCTTGGCCGCCGATCCGAGGACCGACGACAGGACGAACGCCAGATAGATCACGTTGGCGATCCAGAAGTGGTCCAGCCTGGCCATGGCCATGCCGAGCGCCGCCACGCCACCCGCGACGACGAACGACCGGCCGACGTACTCGCCGAACCGGTAGATCTCCCGGTCGCGCTGGTCCTTCCTGTCGGCGTCCCCGGGTGAGGCTATCGCGAGCGCCACATCGAGCACGATCGTCGCCACGATCGCCGAGCCGACGGTCCACAGCAGCACCGGAACGTACGGCACGGCGGCCAGGGCGCCCTCTCCCACCCGTCCGAGGACGACCAACACGTAGGTCACGTAGGACACGACCGTGACCACCAGCATGACCCAGGCGCGCTTCTCTTCCGCCGACATGCCTTCAATGTAAAGCAAACAAAACATCATGTCTACTTTTCTTTACATCGCCGATCGTGGCCAGGATGTACGGAGGCGGGGCACTCTGTCAGTGACAGCACGATCGAACATCCGGGGGCCGACCTTGCGCGTGGAACACGACGGGGAGAACGACGTCGCCTACGTCCACCTGGCCGAGGAGATCGCCCCGGGCGCGGCGAGAACCCGGATCGTGGTCGAGGACCCGGCGCTGCGGGGTGAGGTGATCCTCGACCTCGACGAACACGGCCGCCTGCTGGGCGTCGAGGTCGCCGGCGCCTCCGCCGCGCTGTTCCCCGAGACCCTGGCCGAGTCCGAGCAGGAGGGCACGCCGTACGAGGGGTGACGCGGCGGTCGCCGTGAAGAAGATGTGCCCGTTTCAGTAAGTAGGGGTGTGAACCCACGAAGAACACCCCTGACGGCCATCGACGCCACCGGTAGAAGATGATCACAACCCCATCGCGAGAGGCCGAGGACGCCCATGCGATCGAGGAGTCCCTCCACGTCCCCGAACGGTTCGCCGTCCTCTACGACCGTTATTTTCCGGACATCCACCGCTACGTCGCGGGCAGGCTGGGCACCCAGACCGCCGACGACCTGACGGCGGAGGTCTTCCTCGCGGCCTTCCGCGGCCGCGAGGGCTTCGACCCCGCCCGGGGAACGGTCCGCGGCTGGCTGTACGGCATCGCCACCAACCTCCTCGCCCGCCACCGTGGCCAGGAGGCACACCACCTGAGCGTCCTGCGCCGGATGTCGGCCGACGACGGGATCGACGCCGGACACGAGGAACTGGTGGCCGGACGGCTCACCGCCGCGGGCGTGCGGGGGCCGCTCGCGGAGGCCCTGGAGGCGATGCCGGAGGCCGACCGTGACGCGCTGTTGCTCCTCGCGCTGGCCGAGCTCAGCTACGAGGAGATCGCGCACGCCCTCGGCGTCCCCACGGGAACCGTCGGATCGCGGCTCAACCGCGTCCGCAGAAAACTGCGAGCCGCCCTCGGCGGCGTCAACCCCTTGATCGGAGCATCGGATGGATGACCTCGCCCAGATCCGCGCGCTGATGTCGGTGCGGCCGCCCACGCCGGAGGTGGTCGCCGAAGGCAGGGCACGACTCACCGCCGCCTTCCAGGAGCCCCTCCGGGAAACCGTTTCCCGGGAACCCGTTCTCCCCGAGCCCACCGTCGGCCGGATCCGCAGGGCCATCCGGGCGGCCAGGTGGACCGCCCTCGGCGCGGGCCTGCTCGGCGTCGCGGCCACCACGGCCGTCGTGCTCTCGCAGGGGGCCCCGGATCCCGCGCCCACGCGCTCCGTGGCGACGCTGTCCGCCAAGGACGTCTTCCTGGCCGCCGCGAACTCGACCGTCAAGATGCCCACGACCGGGAAGTACTGGGTGCGCAAGGCCGTCAACGGCCGCCGGCTCGACTCTCCCGACAAGCGCTACCGCCTTGTGAAGACCACCGCGGTCGAGTCCTGGGTCCCGCGGGCACCGGGTGGACGCGCGTGGACGATCACGCAGGAGCAGGGAATCGTCCCGGCGACGCCCGAGGACGAGAAGGCCTGGCGGGCCGCGGGCTCCCCGCGGAGCTGGACCTACCCCGATCGGAAGATCACGCTCCACGCCGAACCGGGTGAACGCCAGGCCGTGTGGAACGACACCGGTAAGCCGATGACCCTGCTCGACACCCCCATGACCCCGCAGGCGTTGAAGGCGCTGCCGACGACCCCCGAGGGGATGCGGACCTACCTGGAGAAGGTCGTCGCCGACGGGTACGGCGCCGAGCCGGTCAACATGAACGCCAACGTCTTCCAGTACGGCACCCAGCTCGTCATGGACTTCCCCGTCTCCGCCGAGGTGCGGGCCGCGGTCTACCGCATGTGCGCCGTGTTGCCCGGTGTGAAGTCCCTCGGCACGGTCACCGATCCGCTCGGCCGTACCGGTCAGGCGGTCGGTTTCCAGGAGGGGGCCGCCGCGCGGACCCGGTTCGTGCTGGACACCGCCACGGGACGACCACTCGCGTCCGAGTCGGCCAACTCCTACCGTGGCGAGCTGATCGAGTCCTACGCGGCGGTCAGCTCCCTCACCTGGACCGACGAGGAGCCCGACCTCCCCACCAAGCAGAGCCCTCAGGACCGCCCGGCCGACTGACCCGCGTACGGCCCGCTCCGCCCGGCCACGCCTCATCCGGCGTGGCCGGGTGGACCCTTCCCACCTACTTCACAAAGCGGACAAGGGGCCTAATATCGGTCTGGACGCACGAACGAGTGGGGCTGGACCCACTGTGATCGCTCGCCCCGCACGGTGCACAGTTGAGGCACCGAACAAAAGCGAGGAAAGACATGAAACGCCTGGCATCGTGGCTGACATGTGCGGGGACGGGCTTCGTACGGTCATGTGTCGTGGTGGCCGTCAGCCTGTTGGTCCCGGCCGTGTGGGCGGTCGCCGTGGCACTGTGGATCCGGGTGTGGCACGGAGACCCGTGGTCGGGGATCGTCCCGCTCCTGTGGGCCTGCGTCGGCACCCTCGCCCTGGTCCGCCCGGTCTGCCGGATGGTCCGCTCCCTCGTCGCGAGGTGGACGGGAACCGTCATCCCCGCCGGGTACCGGCAGCCGGGACCGGTGACGCAGCTGTCCACCGGATACTGGTGGAACGGCCACTCCTACGAGCGCAGCGATCGCGACGCCCTCATGGACCAGAAGTGGCGGCTCCGCTGGAAGGACCCGGCGAACTGGCGTGACCTGCGGTTCGTGGCCATCATGCCGTTCACCGCGGGAGTGTCCGCGGTCATCCCACCGGCCGGGATCGCGGGAGCGATCGTCGGACTCTCCCAGCCGTCACCCGTCATGCGCCTCCTCGGCGTGTTCGGCGGCGCCGTGGCCGTCTTCCGCTCCCCGGACGCCTGGCGGGTCGTCGAGCCGGTGGCCGTCCGCTTCCTGCGCCCGTCGTCCGCGATGACGCTGGCGGAACGGGTCGACGAACTGACCGCCCAGCGCGCGGACACCACGGTCGCGCAGGCCGCCGAGATCCGCCGGATCGAGCGGGACCTGCACGACGGGGCGCAGGCACGCCTGGTCGCGCTCGGGATGTCGCTGGCGACCGTGGAGAAACTGATGAGGACCGACCCCGACCAGGCCGCCGAACTGCTGCGGGGAGCACGGGCGGGCGCCGCCACCTCCCTGGCCGAGCTGCGCGACCTGGTCAGGGGCATCAACCCGCCGGTGCTGAGCGAGCGGGGCCTCCTCGACGCCGTCCGCGCCCTCGCCCTGGACAGCCCCCTCGAAACGACCGTCAGCGCCGACGCCCGGCTGAGCCTGGACCTGCCGATCGAGTCCGCTCTCTACTTCGGGATCGCCGAACTGCTGACCAACGCGGCCAAGCACGCCCACGCGAGCCTGGCGCGCGTCTCCATCGTCCGGGACGAGACCGGCGTCGTCGTCGACGTCGAGGACGACGGCCGGGGCGGGGCCGACATGCGGACCGGCGGCGGACTCGACGGGCTGCGCCGCCGTCTCGCCGTCTTCGACGGCACCCTGGCGGTCACCAGCCCGGCAGGCGGTCCGACCCACGTGAGGATGATGGTGCCATGCGCGTCGTTGTAGCCGAAGACCTCTATCTCCTGCGTGACGGGATGATCCGCCTCCTCCAGGCGTACGGGCACGAGGTCGTGGCGACGGCCACCACCGGCCCCGAGACGCTCGACGCGCTGCTGAAGTGGCGGCCGGACGTCTCCGTGGTCGACGTCCGGATGCCGCCGACCCAGTCGGACGAGGGCCTGAAGGCCGCGCTCGCCGCCCGCCGCGAGGTGCCCGGCCTGCCGGTCCTGATCCTCTCCCAGCACGTCGAACAGCTCTACGCCCGGGAACTCCTGGCCGACGGCGCCGGAGGGGTCGGCTACCTCCTCAAGGAGAGCGTGTTCGACGCCGACCAGTTCGTCGACGCCATGGAACGCGTCGCCGGAGGCGGGACCGCCATGGACCCGGCCGTCATCGCCAGGCTGCTCTCCAGCGGCTCCACGAACAGGCGGCTCGAAGGCCTCACCGAACGCGAGCACTCCGTACTCGCCCTGATGGCCGAAGGACTGTCCAACCAGGCCATCCGCCGGCGGCTCTTCCTCAGCGAGAGCGCCATCAGCAAGTACACGACCTCGATGTTCGACAAACTCGGCATCACCGACGACCACCACAACCGTCGCGTCCTGGCCGTCCTCACCTATCTCAACAAAGCCTGATATTTCCGTCGCCGGGCGCCGTGGGCGCAGGTACGATCTTCACCCACGAAGATCACGGACTGGACGGGGATGACGAGGAGAAGACCCAACGGTCTCACCGCTCTGCCGGTGGCCGTCCTGCTGCTCACCGGATGCGCGGACCAGGGCGCCGAGAGGGCGGCCGAAGCCCCCAGGAGGCCCCTGGACGTCTCCGTCCTGCGTATCTCCGAGGCGGACTACGACCCCGCCCTCTCACCGGAGGCCCTGGCCGGACAGGAACCCGTCGTCGTGGCCGGGGTGGTGGACGGCTGGCAGCGGGGACCCGCCCTGGAGAGCTACGAGGACGGCCCCCTCGACCACCGCGTGGTGCTGAGGATCAGGGCCACCGACGTCCTCAAGGGCACGGTCCCCGGCGGAGTGGTCTTCGTGGAGCTTGACCAGGGGGCGGTCGTCCGGGACGACTCCCTGCCCGCCGAGAAGTGGAAGCCCGCGAAGTCGGTGGCCGACTTCGCCACGGCGATCCCCGCCGGGACGAAGGCCATGGCGTTCCTCGCCGAGAGGCCGCCCCACGAGCAGCGGGTCCTCGACGCGGGCGAGCCGCTTCCCGCGCAGGCGCACCTGATGAGCGCGCCACCGCAGGGCCTGGTCTTCGAGGACCCGTTCCTGGCCGCCCGGCAGCCCGACCGCCCCGCGCTCGTCGGCGGCAAGGAGCCCCTCGACGCCGCGGGCCGTACGCCATGGCTGGAACCGAGAAACATGACCGAACTGATCGACCGCCTGAAGGACAAGGGCTTCTCCGGATAGCCCTTCGGAGGGCGCGCCGCCGTACCTTGAAAGCATGATCGAACGGGCTGGGGTCGCGGTTGTCGGTGTCGGTAACAACGTGTCCGCGTTTCTGCAGGGGATGGCGCTGTACCGGGCCACGGGGGAGTTGGTCGGGGTCCGGCGGCCGGTGCTCGGGGGGATGGGCGTCGGTGACATCGACTTCGTGGCGGCGTTCGCCATGTCCCCGGGGAAGGTCGGGAAGGACCTCGCCGAGGCGATCTTCGCACCGCCCAACAACTTCCCCCGGATCGTCGACGACCTGCCGCCGTCGGGCGTCACGGTACGGCGTGGCCTCACGGCCGACGACGCAGGTGCCGACGCCGCCGAGGTGGAGCGGGTGGCCGGGGAACTCGCCGGGGCCGAGGTGGTGCTCTACGCGGCCCCCAGCGGAAGGCAGCGAACGGCGGAGGCCTACGCCGAAGCGGCGCTGCGGGCGGGCGCGGCGTTCGTCAACATCACCTCGGACACGGTGGCCCGTGATCCGCGGTGGCTTGACCGGTTCACCGAGGCCGGGCTTCCCCTGCTGGGGGACGACCTGACCAGCCAGTTCGGCACGTCCATCGTGCACCACGCCCTGTTGCGGCTGCTGGAGGAGCGAGGGCTCACCCTGGTCAGCTCCTACCAGGTCAACCTGGGCGGCACCGAGGACTTCCGCAACCTGGCGGAGAACGACAACACCAAGATGGAGTCCAAGCTCAACGCCCTGGGCACGGCCGGGCGGGTTGAGCTGGCCCCGCTCGGATACCTGCCGCACCTGGAGTCGCACAAGGTGGCGCACATCAACATCGAGGCGCAGGCGTGGGGCGGGGCCCCGGTCAGCCTGGACCTGAAGCTGAAGGTGCACGACCCCAGCGGCGGCGCCGGGGTGATCGTCGATCTGGTCCGCATCGCGGCACACGCGCTCCGACGGCGGCGCGGCGGCTGTCCGCCCGAGACGGCGTCACTGCTCAAGTCCCCGCCCACCGTCTAGGCCTTCCCACCGCCTTGCCAGGGCGGTCAGCGGGCATGAAAAAAGGGGCGTTCGCCCCTTTCCACTCTCAACGTATAGCGCATGGGGGGACTTGCCACAAGGCCCCGGGTATGCCGCAGAATCGTCGGCCGAGGCCAGGATCTGCGAAAACGGGGGACGCGGAATGCGTGTGGTGTTGTCGACGTACGGCTCGCGAGGGGACGTCGAACCACTGGTGGCGCTGGCGGTGCGGCTGCGGGAACACGGCGTGGAGGTGCGGGTGTGCGCGCCGCCGGACGAGGACTTCGCCCGGCGGCTGGCCGGGGTCGGTGTCCCGCTGGTTCCGGTCGGGCCGTCGGCCCGTGCGCTGACGACGGCGGCTCCGCCGTCCGCGGGAGACCTGCCCCGGCGTGCGGCCGAGGTGATCGTCGGCCAGTTCGAGGCGCTCGTCCCGGCGGCCGAGGGGTGCGACGCGCTGGTGGCGACCGGCATGATGCCCGCCGCCGCGGGCGCGCTCTCGGTGGCCGAACGGCTGGGCGTCCCCTCGGTCTCCGTGACCTTCCAGCAGCTCACCCTGCCGTCGCCGTACCACGCGCCGCTGGCCTACCCGGGCAGGCCGTTCCCGCCCGAGGTGACCGACAGACGGACGCTGTGGGACCTGGACGCCCGCAATATCAACGAACTGTTCGGTGAGGCGCTCAACGTCAACCGGACGGCGGCCGGGCTGCCGCCGGTCGACGACGTCCGTGGCTACGTCGTCGGCGAGCGGCCGTGGCTGGCCACGGACCCGGTCCTGGACCCGTGGCGGGAGACGCCGGAACTCGACGTCGTGCAGACCGGCGCGTGGACGCTGCCCGACGAACGGCCGCTCCCGGCCGAGCTGACGGCCTTCCTCGACGCCGGGGAGCCCCCGGTCTACGTGGGCTTCGGCAGCATGCCCATGCGGTCCGTGAAGGCCGAGGCGGTCGTCGAGGCGGTCCGGGCACGGGGCCGTCGTGTGGTCCTCGCCCGTGGCTGGGCCGACCTGGCCCCGATCGGCGGCCGGGACGACTGTTTCGTCGTCGGCGAGGTCAACCACCAGGCGCTGTTCGCCCGGGTGGCCGCCGTCGTGCACCACGGCGGCGCGGGCACCACGACGACGGCCACCCGGGCGGGCGCGCCCCAGGTGGTCGTGCCCCAGGCCGCCGACCAGCCGTACTGGGCGGGCAGGGTGGCCGAACTGGGTGTCGGCGTGGCGCACGACGGCCCGGCCCCGACGGCCGAGTCCCTGTCGGCCGCGCTCGGGACCATACTGAGCCCCGAGACCCGGGCGCGGGCGACCGCCGTGGCCGACACGGTCCGCGCCGACGGTACGGCGGTGGCCGCGCGGCTGCTGCTCGACATGATCGGCGGGAAGAGGCCGTGAACCGCTCAGAACCGCCGAACAAGATCGGAACCGATGTGAAGACCGTCAGCGCGTTCGACCTTCCCGAAGGCCTTGCCGCCAAGGCCGTACCGGCGCTGATCGCCCGTGACGAGCGGCACTTCGCGGCCATCGCGGAGAGTCTCGAACAGTCGATCGCCGAACTGTCCGACCGGCTCGACGCCGAACTCAAGGCTCCCGGCGGCGCGGGACGGCAGGCGATGGACCGGGACATGCAGGTCCACCGGCTGACCGCCCGCCTGCGCACCCTGCGCCGTTTCGGCCTGGACCTGTGCCTCGGGCACATGGTCGGTACGGACGACCCCGAACCCGTCTACATCGGGCGGCTCGGTCTCACCGACAGTGAGGGCCGCAGACTGCTGCTCGACTGGCGTTCCCCGGCGGCGGAGCCGTTCTTCGGCGCCACCCACGCCAACCCGATGGGGCTGGCCAGCCGCAGGAGATACCGCTGGACCCGGGGCCGGATCAACGACTACTGGGACGAGGTGTTCACCCAGGACGGGTTCGAGGGGCACGCCGCGCTCGACGACCAGTCCGCCTTCATCGCCAGCCTGGGGACCAACCGGTCGGCCAGGATGCGGGACGTGCTGGGCACCATCCAGGCCGACCAGGACGCCATCATCCGCGCCGGGTCCCGTGGTGCCCTCGTCGTGGACGGCGGCCCCGGCACCGGCAAGACCGTCGTCGCCCTGCACCGTTCGGCCTACCTCCTCTACTCCGACCCGCGTCTCGGGCACAACCGGGGCGGCGTGCTGTTCGTCGGCCCGCACCAGCCGTACCTCGCCTACGTCGCCGACGTCCTGCCCAGCCTCGGCGAGGAGGGCGTACGGCTGTGCACCCTGCGTGACCTCGTCCCCGAGGGGGGCTCCGCGGCGGTCGAGGCCGATCCCGAGGTGGCCCGGCTGAAGGCGTCCGCCGACCTGGTGGGGGCGATCGACAAGGCCGTCAGGTTCTACGAGAACCCGCCGACCGAGGGGATGACGGTCACGACGCACTGGTCGGACATCTGGCTGGGCGCCGACGACTGGGCCGAGGCGTTCGCCGTACCGGACCCCGGCACCCCGCACAACGAGGCGCGCGGTCAGATCTGGGAGGAGCTGCTCACGATCCTGGTGGACAAGCACGGCGACGAGGAGGCCCCCGCCCATCTGCTGCGCAGGTCGTTGACGGGCAACCGGGAGCTGGTCACGGCCTTCAACCGCGCGTGGCCGCTGCTTGAGGCGACCGACCTCGTCGGGGACCTCTGGACGGTGCCGGCCTACCTGCGGCTGTGCGCCCCCTGGCTCGACCGCGACGAGATCCGCAGGCTCCAGCGGGAGAACGCCCAGGCCTGGACGGTCTCCGACCTGCCGCTGCTCGACGCGGCACGTCAGCGGCTCGGCGACCCCGAGGCGGCCCGGCGCAGGCGTCGGCAGAACGCCGCCCTCGCCGCCCAGCGTGAGCGCATGTCGCGGGTCGTGGACAACCTGATCGAGGCCGACCCCGACGGTGAGGGGCTGGTGACGATGCTGCGCGGGGAGGACATGCGCAACTCCCTGGACGACGAGACCGTACTGCCCGGCGCCGAGAAGGACCCGCTGGCCGGGCCGTTCGCGCACATCGTCGTGGACGAGGCCCAGGAGCTGACCGACGCCGAATGGCAGATGCTGCTCTCCCGCTGCCCGTCCCGCAGTTTCACCGTCGTCGGAGACCGCGCCCAGGCCAGGCACGGGTTCACCGAGTCGTGGCAGGAACGCCTCGAACGCGTCGGTCTCGACCAGATCGCCCTGGCCTCCCTCAGCGTCAACTACCGGACGCCTGAGGAGGTCATGGCCGAGGCCGAACCGGTCATCCGGGCCGCGCTTCCCGACGCCAACGTGCCGACCTCCATCCGCAGTGTCGGCGTCCCCGTCCTGCACGGCCCCGTATCCGACCTGGACACGATTCTCGGCACCTGGCTCGCCGAGCACGCCGAGGGGGTCGCCTGCGTCATCGGCCGCCCCGCCTTCCGGGAAACCCCCCGCGTCCGCTCCCTCACCCCGGAACTGGCCAAGGGCCTGGAGTTCGACCTGGTCGTCCTCGTCGATCCCGACAGGTACGGCGAAGGCATAGCGGGAGCCGTGGACCGCTACGTCGCCATGACCCGGGCCACCCAACGCCTGGTCATCCTCACGACCCCCTGAGCATCAGCTCCGGACCCGGGAGAGCACCACGTAGCCGCCCGACGAGAAGGCGACGCGGTAGTCGTTCCTGAGCAGGAAGTCGACCCGTGCGGTCTGCTCGTCGAGTGACGGGAACGGGAAGGCGTGCTTTCCGACGTCCGCGACCACCCAGGGGGCCCAGCGTACGGTTCTGTCCCACAACAACGTCCTGGTCCGGCTTGAGAGAGCGGGGGCGACATTGTTCGCGGCTTCGACCAGGGCGTTATCGGGAACGACGGCAACGGCTGCGGCAGCCGCCTCCGTCCGGGTCGTCGAGGCGTGGAAACCCACGCCGAAGAACCTTCCAAACGCGAAGAAGGGAATCATCGCGACACTGACCAGAAGGACCAGTGAAGGCCATCCTCGAACGACGCGGAGAAGCCGTCCGGGGTTCTTCGCGTATGGCTCCGGTGACGTCCGGGATCGTATGCGGGCCGCCATTCTCCGATATCCGTCGACTCCCCCGAAGAACACCACCATCACGATGAAGGCGTTGTAGTGGTATTTCGGCTCCCACCAGTTCGGGAAAGAGCTTGAGAGCATTCGCTCCATCAGCAACGGAATGGCGGCGACGGTGACGGGCGACATGACCGAGGCGAAAAGGAGCGGGGCGAGGAGCAGAACCACGGTCTGGATCTTGACGGGAGGCGTGGCGAGCAGGGAGACGGCGTCGAACGGATGCGTCAAAGCACGCAGCGCGGCCTCTCTGAAATCACGGCCCAGCCCCGAGTAGGCCCAGTAGTAGTCCGCCCGGCCGCCGAAGTGCGGGATGAGGACCTGGGTGCACAGATAGGCCGCCGCCGCGCCGACCAGCACGAAGAGCGCCCCGAGGACGCGGTCCCCCTTCCTGGTGATGAAGAACAGTCCCACACCGGCCACGAGAAGCCCCATGTCCTCCTTGACCTGCAGGATCAGGAAGGCGGCCAGCAGGACGTGCCACCTCCTGCCCGCCTGGTGGCGCTCAAGGAGAACGGCCGTCAGCAGCGGGACGAAGGCGACCTCGTGGAAGTCGAAGGCGACGGCCTCCGCGACGGGCCAGGAGATCGCATAGGCGACGGCGACGCAGTACGCCATGCGCTCGGCGCCGTACTTGGAGACCACAGGCCCGGCGCTGAACGCCCTGAAGGCGTATCTCCAGAGAAACGGTATCGCCGACGCCAGAAGTATCGCCTGAAGAACGAGCAGGGTCTCCGGACCGTCGTGCACCCAGTAGAACGGGGAAAGCAGGGCCAGGATGGGCGACCAGTGGTCCCCCAATATCGAGAACTGGTCGCCGAAGCCGTTGTGGACACCTTTCACCATGGCCACCGGCGGCCCCAGCTGCGAATACGAACGCACCGCCTGATCGAAGATCACCAAGTCGTAGGCGCTCGCCCGGAACCTGGCGAACGATATGAGGGAGTACGCGGAGTAGAACACGGCGGAAAGAACGGTGAGGACAAGGAGGGGTGTCCTGCTCAGCCCCTTCTCCGGGGCCCGGAACGCCGCCGGAGATTTCCTTCTGCTCAGAGTTCCGGCCATGCGTCCTCTCCGTACGGAGGCCTCGGGAAAACAAGAAAGCTGCCGATCTCCCCCTGTGACGGGATTCGACCGGCAGCTTCTTCGGTACATGATCAGCTTACCTACCTTTTGGCAGGATTGCCGAATTTTTGGTGATTTATCGGCCGAAGTCCGGCAGGATCAACGCCCTCGGCGACCTCGGACCCCGTGCGTGTTTTCTCCCTGAAATTGAGACGTCTTGAATCTTTCCGGCATCCGGTACAAATGATCCGACCGATCGGCACTCATCGAGAAGGACCGGTGGCCCAAGGCGTCGGCTGTGGAAACCCTCGGCACGGACACCGACGCGGGCGGCCGAACGACGGCCCGCTCGGGAGTGGGTCTAGCCCCACCCTTCCGTACGGCCACCCTCATACTGGGCCGGTCGGGATCTCCGTAGCGTCGTCACCACAGCGACACGGAGGAGAAGGACCCATGAACGAGATGACGAGCACCGGCGACGCCCGCGCCCAGGAGGCCTTCGCGGCGGCGAGGAAGTACGTCCTGCTCTTCGGTGCCATCAGCGCCGTCGTCCTGGGAACGGTCGCCGTGATGGCCCTCATCGGCGGCGAGACGACCTCGTTCATGTGGGTCCGGGCGGTCGTCATGCTCGCGATCGCCCCGCTGCTCCACCGGATGGTCGTCCGCGCCGCGGAGGGGTCCGCCAAGGCCTTCGACCGGGTACGGACCCTGTCCGTCGTCATGCCGATCGCGATCATCGGCGTCGACCTGATCCCCGGCCTCTGCCCCGCGTGGTACGCCGTGCTCCAGGGCCTGTCGGGGCTCGCCCTCGTCGCCGTCGCCGTCATCACCCGCGGCCCCGCCTTCCCCAGGAAGAAGTGACCGCTCCGCCTGGGGAGCCTCCCGGCCACCCAACTGTCGACGATAGACGGATATGGCCGGATATGGACAGCGGGTCTCGATGCCGATTCAGCGCCGGTGACGGAGGCGGCGGAACGCTCACCACCGGCCCGGGGCCCGGCCTGAGCGCGAACCTCTCCAAGGACATCCGGAGGATCGAGCTCTGCGAGCTGAAGCCGGATGGGGATACTCCTGCGCGGACTGGAAGCCCTGATCCGGCCGGGAGGTTCCAGGCCGGGGCGCCCGTCCTACACGTGCGTACGAGGGGCGGCCGGTACAGACCGGTCTCCCCTCGCATGTGCCGGCAGGGACACCCAAGGCCCTGTATGGAGGCGTTAGTCTGCGGCCATGATCGTCTTCCGTGAGGCCGTGCCCGATGACTTCGCCGGTGTCATGCGTCTCTATCGGCAGTTGCAGCCGAAGGACCCGGTCCTGAGTGACGGGTCCGACGTGGCGACCTTCACGCGGATCCTGGACTCGCCCGGCCTGCATCTGTTCGTACTCGAAGCCGAGGGGGCCGTGGTCGCCACGGCGTATCTGAACGTGATCCCGAATCTCACCCGCTCCGCGTCGCCGTACGCCGTCATCGAGAACGTCGTGGTCGAGGAGAGCCTGCGGGGCACGGGGCTGGGCAAACAGGTCATGGCCGGTACGCTTCGGGTCGCCTGGGACGCGGGCTGTTACAAGGTGATGCTGCTGACCGGGTCGAGCAGGCCCGCCACCCACGCGTTCTACCGGGCGTGCGGTTTCTCCTCCGACGCCAAGACGGCCTACCTCGCCCGCCCCTCGTGAGGCCGTGGACTCACGAGGGGCGTTCACCCGGCCCGGCCGGTAGCGAGGATCATGAGACCAGCGGGGTCGTGAAGGACGTGGCGGGCCTGGGGCGGGGGCCGCTCAGCAGGAGACCTCCGGTGAGGGCGACCATGGCCGCGGTCGCGCCGTGCACGCCGAAGGCGATCGCGGGCGTTCCACCGGAGAACAGCACGAGGAGCATGTCACCGACCGGAGTGAGCGCGATGGCCAGCATGGCCCACCCCAGGACTCGGCGGTTGCCGGTCAGGGTGATCGCGAGGATCACCAGGCCGGAGACCACGTCCCGGATCCCCTTGACCGCGAGGAAGCCGGCTCCTTCGCCCTGCGGCCAGCTCGGCAGGCCGAAGTTGGGCGCCATGGACTGGGGTGCGACGAGGTAGCTCACCCCGATGTAGCCGATGAACAGGGCGCCGACGACGGCGAGGACGGTACCGATCTTCGTGAGCATCAGAGCTCTCCTCCACCGTTGGTGGACGCCTGGCGGTCACGGGTCCAGACCGGGCTGTCGAGGAAGTGGTTGTCGTACAGCTCCTGGGAGGCCAGCAGTTCCTCAAGCGTGGCCTCTCCCCTGCGCAGCCGGTCGAGCAGCCGGAAGTACTCGAAGCGCTGGATGCCCGGGGCGACGACGATGAGGAGGTCGGCGGTGTGGCCGGGAGCGGCGGCGAAGGCGTGCGGCGTCATCGGGGGCACGGCCGCCACGTCGCCCGCCCCCAGCGTCACGATCTCCTCGCCCGCCAGGATGCGGGCCTTGCCGTCCAGGATGTAGAACAGCTCGGTCGAGGTGGCGTGGTGGTGGGGCACGGCGCCGTCCGCGCCCTCGGTGAGGGTCATCCTGAGGGTGCTCAGCGCGCCGCCGGTGTCGCTGGAGTCGAGCAGCAGCCGTCCGGTGGCGGTGGCCGAGACGATGGTCTCGGCGTCGACCTCTCGGACGACGGCGGTTTCCGCGATCAGCGACATGTCATGTTCCCTTCGAGCGCGCAGGAGACGAGCCGTTCCGCGTAGGCCCGGTCGGTCGGTGCGCCGGTGATCATTACTCGGTAGTAGAGGGCTCCCGCGAGCTGGTCGAACAGCGCCTCGGCGTCGAGGTCGGCGCGCAGTTCACCGCGTAGCCGGGCGCGCTCGATCAGGGCGAGCGCGATGGCGTTGCGTCTGGCGTACTGCTCGCGGCCCAACCGGCCGATGTCCTCGTGTCTGGCCGCGGCGCCCACGAGTTCGCCGACGGCTCCCGCGGACGGGCCCCTGTTGCCACCCGCGGCACGCATCCGGTTGAGCCCGGCGGCGATCTTCTCCAGGTAGTCGACGAGGTCGGTCCGGATGTCCCCGGTGTCGGTGATCTCGTCGTCGGCCTGCAGCCGGGCCACCACCGCGACGGCCAGGTGGTCCTTGGTCGGCCAGCGGCGGTACAGCGTGGTCTTGGCCACGCCCGCCTGCTCGGCCACCTCGTCGACGGAC
This sequence comes from Streptosporangium sp. NPDC020072, assembly GCF_040631445.1. Lineage (NCBI taxonomy): Bacteria > Bacillati > Actinomycetota > Actinomycetes > Streptosporangiales > Streptosporangiaceae > Streptosporangium > Streptosporangium sp. NPDC020072. The sequence continues at coordinate 19,263 of NZ_JBEYAB010000013.1, forward strand.
AGCCCGGCGTAACCGCGCTCGAAGATCAGCGCGGCGGCGATCCGGAGCACCCGTTCGTCCACCTGCGTGTCACGCGGTCGTCCGCGCGGCGCCATCGCGACCCCCTCATTTACGAAACCCTTGTTGCGAAATAAAAGCTACTCCTCCGCCCTCCAATTACGCAACTCCGGTTTCGTAAACAACGCGGGGACCGGTCAGCGGAACGCGGCGGCGTTGCGCGTCGCCCAGGCGGCGAACGGCGCGGCCGGACGGCCGAGGACGCGCTCCACGTCGGGGCTGACCGCCTGCTCGGCCTCGGTTGGCTCGCCGAGGATGGACAGCGTGCCCTCCACCACCGGGGCGGGCATGAACGCCGACATCTGCGCGTGCGCCTGCTCGCGGGTCTGCTCGACGAACGTCACCGGCTCACCGATCGCCCGCCCGATCGCCTCGGCCCGCTGCCTCGGCGTGGTCGACTCCGGGCCGGTGAGCACGTAGGTCGCGCCGTCGTGCCCGTCACCGGTCAGTACGGCGGCGGCCACCGCCGCGACGTCGTCGGGGTCGACGAACGGCAGGCCGACCTCGGCGAACGGGGCGGCGGCGGTCCGGTGCGCGCGGATCGGCTCGGCCCAGGCGAACGCGTTGGAGGCCATTCCGCCCGAACGCAGCACCGTGAACTCCAGCCCGGAGGCGGCCACGGCCTGCTCGAAACCGGCGGCGTGCGCGTAGGCGCCGCCGGGCCGGGTGCCCACCCCCTGGGAGGACAGCAACACCACCCTGGCCACCCCTGCGGCCTTCGCCCTCGCCAGCACCCCGGCCGGGTCCTCCCCGGCGACCAGCAGGAACAGCGCCTTGGCACCGGCAAGCGCGCCGGAAAGACTGTCGGCGTCTCCCAGGTCCGCGGCCACGGCGCGAACCCCGGCCGGGACGTCGGCCGCCTCGATCCGGCGGGCCACCGCCGTCACCTGCTGCCCGGCCTCGACGAGCTCCCGCACCAGCGCACGGCCGACGTTCCCGGTGGCACCCGTAACAACGATCATGACTCTCCCCGTTCCAGGATGGCGAATCGCTTCGCCGCTTTGTTAGTTAGTTGACTAACTGAAAACAAAGCTAGCGGACCGCCTCCTGCTTGTCCAATCTGAGTTGGGCAACTGACTCACAACGGATCGCGCGGGACCGCCGGGCTCGGAGGCGTGACCGTTCCCGGGGCCGCCGACCGGCGACTCCGTCAGGGGGCGAGACCGGATCGGCGAACAATCGAGGGAAACGCCAGGTGCCTCAGGAAGGACGCTGATGGTCGAGATCCCCGTGGAGAAGCTCAAAGATGTCTTCGACCTGCTCGTGGAACGGATCAGCGCCGGCGGGCAGGTGGTGGAGATCAACGCCGAGGAGTTCTGGTCCGTGCCCCGGGACCAGGCCTACGACGTCTACAACGAGCCGCGAGACCTCACGATCGGCGCGCTGTCCGATTCGTGGGGCTACCTGGACGACATGCTCTCCGATCCCGACCGCGTCGTGGGATACGGGTTCGTCTGGCTCTCCGAGGTCCTCCGCGCCATCGGCGACGAAGCATCCTCCTGAAGGCCGTCCAGCGGCCGACGCCGTCCAGTTCGGCCAGGTCACCCGGGCCCAGGAGCCACCGGGTGTACTCATCGTGACGCCCTCGTCGTGCGCCCAAGGCGGCGCCCGCACCGGCATCGGCATCGGCATCGGCATCGGAGAGAAACTTCCCATGGGGAAGTAGGTACTTTGGAGCGTGTAACCCGTCCGCCGGTGAGAGGTGCGACCAGTGACGACGAAGGCGACCCAGGCCAAGGTGGAGTACGACGCGTTCCTGGCGGCGTGCCCCAGCCGGCAACTGCTCGCCCGGATCTCGGACAAGTGGGTCGTCCTGATCCTGTGCGCGCTGGGCGGCGACGACGGCCCCGGCAGGGCGATGCGTTACTCCGAGCTCGCCCGGCTCCTGGCCGGGGTCAGCCAGAAGATGCTGACCCAGACGCTGCGGTCACTGGAGCGCGACGGCCTGCTCACCCGCACCGTGACGCCGACCGTCCCCGTCACCGTCTCCTACGAGCTGACCGACCTCGGCCGCTCGCTCCACCACATGACGCGCGGGCTCAGAAGCTGGGCGCAGACACACATGGCCGAGGTCCTCGCGAACCGCGACCACTACGACGCCCGCTGAGCTCCGGCCCGGGACCGGTACACCTGGAGCACGGCGCCCACCATGACGACCCCGGCGGCGACCGCCAGGATGTTCCCGGCGAACGCGACGGGGAGGTGTTCCCGGGGCGCGAAGCCGTCGGGACCGAAGGCGGAGATCCCCAGTTTCCAGCCGCTCCACGCGGTCAGGAAGCCCGATCCGGCGAAGGCCACCGCCATCGGGAACCACACGGGCAGCCGCCTGGCCACCCGGGCGGTCAGCACACAGACGCCTCCCGCCGCGGCGAACGCCCACACACCGGAGGTGGCGGCGAGCAACCGGCCGTTCAGACCGAGGTCGGCGCGGAGCCCCACGGTGCCGCCGACCGCCCAGAACGACCACATCACCCCCAAGCCCGCCGCGACGGCAAGTGCCGCCCGTACGGCGTTCGCCCGCCAGGTGGGACGGACCCGGGGGAGGTCGCCGACCCGGCCCAGAAACGCCCAGGGCCACCGTTCCCGCAGATAGATCGGCAGTCCGACGGCCAGGCCCAGCCCCATCCCGGCGAAACCGATGGCCAGGAACGCCATCTCCCATCCGGCCGCCGCAGGCTCGGCGACGCTCACGGCACGTGCCCCCTCCTCGGCGTTCCCGTCGCCGAGCAGAGCGCTCACCACCATGTAGGGCAGCATCGGCACCAGGAAACCCGCGGCCGTCCAGGCGGGGAGCAGCAGCAACGGCGCCGGGATCCGCATTCCCCAGGGCCGGGCCAGTGACAGCCCGAGCGCCACCCCGGCCGCCGCCATCACCACGGTCAACGCGTTGAGCAGCGCCCAGTCGGCCACCTGCGTCTCGGCCTCCCACGAACCGCCGCCGAGCAGCAGCCTCGCCACCCAGATCACCTTGACCAGCAGATACAACGACATCGTCCCGGCCGCGCAGTATCCGGCGCCCTGCCGTACGGCACGCCACCTCGGCCCCACGGACGCCGCCTCTGGAATCGACATGTACTGGAGTATGACGAGACGGGACACTGACCTTTAGGTCGCTCTCAGCCTCCTCTCAGAGGGTCTCAGCCTCCTCTCAGAAACGGCCCGGGACCCTTGGTTCCCGGAAATGTCAGAAACGACGCCAGTCGTAACCGACGGCGGCGTATCCGGTCGGGCAGTCGGCGGTCAGGCCGGTGGTGTCGCCGAAGTCCTTCGCGAAAAGGCTCCAGTACCAGAGACCGTTCGCGCACTTGACGCCGATCTGGTATTTCTCCGGTCCGGTGCCGCCGCACCAGCCGGTGGCGTGGCCGGTTCCGGACTGCTGGTAGTAGGAAATGGCACAGGTACCGTTCCAGTCGGCATTGGCGGCGGGGGCGGCGAGCAGGGCGGCACCGAAGGCCGCCGAGGCGATCCCACCCAGGAGAGCTGCGCGTATGCGTGTCCGCATAGTAACCTCCCTAATACGTCTACGGATGTTTCCGTGGGCGGGTGTGTTTTCCAGGCCTCCCGCCCGCGGCAGTCCTGCCATGCGCCAGAATTCCGGCCAAGGCCTTTGTTTCTGCCTTATCCCGTTTCAGGCCCGACTCTGCGCCTGATTACATCCGGCCACTCGAAGAACCGAAACCCTGCATATATTCGGCATTATGGCCGGAGAGCTCCTGGTCGCTTATCAACCAAAGAAGTATCACGCGCGATTATCGCCACACCAGACGGCAAAACTGCCATTCTCGATGGCAGGGGAGACCGCTCAGGCCGAAGACGTCGGCGATGGCGAAGGCCAGGGGCGGGCCGGGGTCGTACCGCTCGGTCTCGATGACGTTGACGGCCGCCAGGAGACCTGGCACCGGTCTGCCTGACCCCCTCGGCGGGCCGCACGCGGTCCGCGCAGCCGGTTCTTCATGATGCCCCGTCATCGACGACCACGGTGCCGCGACCCTCGGCCGCCGACGGCTCCTGGCCGGCGGCCGTGTGCGGAAAGGGTCTCGCGTCGTTCAGCGGGTGGCTTGGGTGCCGGTCTTCGCCGTCGCGGCGCGTGCCGGGGGCAGGGACCTTTGGAGGAGGGCGCCGACCAGCAGGACGAGGCCTGCGTTGAGGAGCTGCAGCAGGTCGAGGACGGGCCCGGAGATGACGTCGTTCAGGAACAGGTTGATCGTGAGCAGCAGGGCGCCGTGGGCGGCCACACCGATGCCGACGACGCCGAGCAGGCGCCACTTGCCGAGCGGCGGGTCCTGGTGCCTGAGGAAGACGCCGATCATCCAGGCCGAGGCGGGCAGGAACATCACGACCGCGGTGAGCAGCCCCGGGTTGTACGTGCCGGTGGCAAGGGCGGGGACGATGTGGACGAAGCAGTTGACGATGACGATGCTGTAGAACGCGAACCCCATCATCACGTACTTGCCGGCGAGCAGGGCGCAGATCACCGCCACGACCCAGACCAACCCGATGTTGACGAACAGATAGAACTCTGTCGGGATCGGGCATTCCGGATAGGCACCCCGGTTGAGCGTGGTGCACAGAGAGTCGGGGAAGGCGTGGTGGGCGCCGTCGGCGGCGATGCCGTACTCCTCGATGTTGTGGAACAGGTACACGACGACGGCGACCCAGCCCAGCCAGGTCGGGTCCTTCCACCGGGGCAGGGCGCGGCCGCTGCGCAGCGCGTCGGTCGCCAGGAGGGCGACCGTCAGGACGATCGCGGCTCCGAGGCCGATCCAGGCGAATTCAAGATCGAATGTGGAGAACATGCGCGGGGTGCCTTCCAGGGGTTCTCGGTGCGGATCCGCCGCCGGACACGGGTCGCCCATCGGGATCCGGACCACCACACTGTATTTCAACACTTGTTGATGTCAACAGATGTTGATATCGGATAGGGTGCCTGGCATGGGCGAGAAGGACTCCGAGCGTCCCGGGCGGCCGCCCGGCGGCGACGGCCGTAACCGGGACCGCATCCTGGCCGCGGCCAGGCACGAGTTCGCGGCCAAGGGGTTCCGCGGGGCGACCATGCGGTCGATCGCCGCGGCGGCGGGGGTCGACGTCGCGCTGCTGGCCCACTACTTCGGCAACAAGGACGGCCTGTTCGCCGCCACCCTCCAGCTGCCCGGCCAGGCGGTCCAGCAGGTCCGGGAGGCCTTCGACGGGCCCGTCGGAGAGCTCGGCGAGCGCCTGACCCTCGCCTACCTGTCGCTGTGGGAGGACCCCGGCCTGGCCGGGTCCCTGAGCGCCACGGTGACGTCGGCCTTCGCCCACGAAGGCGCCCGCGAGCAGCTGCGCGCGCAGCTCACCGCCGCCCTGCCCGAAGACGTCCTCTCCCTGCTGCCCGGCGACGACCCGGACCTGCGCCTGGCCCTGGCGCTCAACCACCTGTTCGGCATCGCGCTGGGCCGCCACCTGCTCCGGCTCCCGGCCCTGGCCGACCGCGACCTGCCCGTCCTCCTCGCCGCCGTCGCCCCCACCGTCCAGCACTACCTCGCCGGCCCCCTGGACCGCCCCGAGCCCGCCACCACCTGAGCCGAGCAGCCACCGCCCAAGGCCCCGCCCCGCCGCAAACACCCCAGAACATCAAAGGAACATCACGCGCGACCGTCGCCGCACCGGACGGCAGACGGGACCATCCAGGCAAACCCTCCAGGGCTCGGGTCGTTCGGAGCGGAAGGTCCACAAAACAGGTCCTAGGTCCAAGGTCCCGGATCGCGCCGACCGGGCGTCCGATGCCGTGGAACACGGCGAGCGGCATAGTCGTGCCAGACAGCGCAGCGCACGCCAAGAGGGGAGGGGCGATGACCGGACCGGACGGGCCAAGTCCGGGCGCCGCCCACCCCAGCGCCCTCAGAGGGTGTGCCAACAAGTGTCCGCCGGTCCCGGTGCAGCCATGACAGGCCACCGAACCACACACGGACGAAAGGCACACCCATGTCCACGACCCAGTCCCCGCCCCGCAGCCGACGGCCGGGGCGGAGCCTCGCGCTGCTCGCGCTCGGGCATCTGATCATCAGTCTCGACTTCACCATCATCTATGTGGCTCTGCCCGACATCGCGACCGATGTCGGCTTCACACCGCACACCCTGCAATGGGTGATCACCGCGTACGCCGTCCTCTACGGAGGCTTCCTGCTGTTCGGCGGCCGGCTGTCCGACCTGATCGGGCGTCGGCGGATGTTCGTGCTCGGCATGGCGCTGTACGGCGTGGCCTCCGTACTGGGCGGCCTGGCCACGGCCCCGGCGGTACTGCTCACCGCGCGCGCCTTGCAGGGCCTCGCCGGCGCGGTGCTGTTCCCCGCGGTGCTGGCCCTGGTCAACACCACCTTCGCCGAGGGCAGGGAACGCAACCGTGCCCTGACGGTCTGGGCCATGGCGGGCGCAGGCGGGCTCACCGTGGGCGCGCTGGTCGGCGGGGTGCTCACCCAGGCGCTGGGCTGGCAGGCCGTGTTCTACGTCAACGTTCCGCTGGCCGCCGTGGGGGCCGCCGCCGCCTTCGCCCTGCTGCCCTCCGACGGCCGTGTCACCAGAGGAGGCGTCGACGTTCCGGGAACCCTGACCGGTACCGCGGGCGTCACGCTGTTGATCTTCGCGGTGGCGCACGGCTCCGAGGTCGGCTGGGGACGGACCGAGGTGATCGCCGCGGCCGCTCTCGCGGTGGTCCTGCTGGTCGTGTTCCTGCGCGTCCAGGCCCGCGGCCGGACACCGCTGATGCCGCTGCGGCTGTTCCGCAACCGCGCGTTCAGCGGAGGGGTCGTGGTCATCCTCGCCTTCGGGTTGACGATGCAGGCCGTGCCGTACTTCCTGACGCTGTACTTCCAGAACGTCCTTGGCTTCAGCGCCCTGGAGACCGGGCTGGCGTTCCTCGGCCCGACGCTGTCGATCACCGCGGGCAACTTCCTCAGTGAGCGGCTGATCCACCGGTTCGGCACCCGGAACACGCTGGTCGTCGGCATCGTCCTCAACGCCGTGGGCGCCGTGCTCCTGGCCCCCGGCATGCACGTGGGCGGATCCTTCCTCACCGTCCTGGCCGGGGTCGTCGTCATCGGTCTGGGCATGGGCGTCACCTACGAGGCCATGTGGATCGCCGCGGGCACCGGCGTCTCGGCGGACGAACAGGGCCTGGCCTCCGGGGTCGCCTCAACCGCGCTGCAGGTGGGAACCGCCGTGGGCCTGGCGGTGCTTGTGGCCGTCGCCAACCGTGACATCGAAGGGCAGGCTCTGGCCGCCACCTCCGCCGAGGGAATGCGCGTCGCCGTCCACGTCCTGGGCGCCGTCATGCTGACAGCCGTCCTGGCCGCCCTCAGGCTCCCCGGCTCGCGTGCCGGGGGCACCGTTGTCTTGAGTGACTCTCGGCGGTCAGACATGTAGGGCATGTGAGGGTTCGGGGAACACGCCTGACCGGTATCCAAGGGTTGTCAGGCATGTTGATCACGTCAGGAGCGAGGTCGACCGTCATCTAGGGTCGTCGAGCGAACCTGCTGGCCGGCCGCCTGAAAGCCTGTCGGGCAGCAGGTTCGTCCTGGTCCACCGCTGTCGCGTCGCCTTGGGATCGGGTGACCTCAGCGGGCGCAACGGGCGCATCGCAGGGCATCGATCAGACCAGGAGGTCCAGGGTTCCGGGCGTTTCGATCACCCCGACCTTGTATGAGACCCCGCCGCCGTCAGCGGCCGAAAAGGGTGTGACGGGCAACGCTACGTGGCCGGAAATCGGCAACGCTATTTGGCCGATCTGTCACCGTCAGCGACGCGGTTGAGCCAGATCACGTTAGGTGGAACCGCGGTTGTGCTGTTCCGGCAGTCAGCGCGCGTATGGCGCCACACCTTCTGCCGCGGCGCCATACTCATGCGGGCATTTCTCGGTCAGCCCTTGGGACATCCGGCCACCTTCTTCTTCACGTGCGCGGTCAGCTCGGGAGTGAACTTCACCCGGTCCGGCTGCGCCCAGACAAGCACCTGCCCCGGGGCCGTCGGCACCGCGTCCTTGACGAACCAGTTGCCCGGCACGTGCTGAGCGCGCTCCGACCTCTTGCCGACCCTGAACTCCTCGATCGAGCCGTCCCGCTCGGCCAGCACTCCTCGTACCTCGTCCACGGTCATGCCGCGGAACGGGACGCAGTGCAGCAGCTCACCGGTGGCATCGACATCACCGGCCGATTCGTACCGTTCACCGGGCCGGGCTGGACGGGCAAGCCAGATCTGCGCACTGCCCTGGAACTCCGCAGGAATGCGGAACGAGACCGCGCACCGGCCGCCGGGAGACTCGCATTCCACCGACTCCTCCTCGATGCGAGTCGTTCCCTCCGTGACTTCCCCGCCCGTGACATGGCCGACTGTGCTCGGCGAGCCTGGGGCGATCGACAGTCGGATATCGAACCCGCGGGCCCTGAACTCGGACGCGAAGCGCTCGGGGCCGGCGTAGAGGTCCTTGACGGTGACGATCCAGTCATCACCCGAACGCTGGAACGCCAGCGCGGCGGGCGGCGCGATGCCGCTCGGCGCGTCGGTGGGCAGGAAGGCCACCCCCGTGACGGCCGCCGCCGCCAGCACCGCGGCGACGGGGATCAACACCGGCCAGCGCACCCTGCGACGTGCCTTGACCTGCGTCGCGACAATCTCGTGGAACAACTCCCGCGCGTCCTGCCCCTGTTCTGGCGCGTGGGGTACGGGGTCGATGGCGGTCACCAGCCGGTCGATCTTGCTCACAGGCTCTCTCCTCTCAGTTCCGCGATCGCCTGGTCTTCTTCCGTCAGGCCCAGCGCCTTGGCCAGCCGCTTGCGTGCGCGGTGCAGCCTGATGCGGGCCGCCGTCGCCGTGCAGCCGAGTACCTTGCCGATCTCCGGGCCGGTCAGGCCTTCCCAGCAGGCCAACGCGAGCACGTCGCGATCACGGGCGGGAAGGCCGTCGAACGCCCTCCGCACATGGTCAAGCCCGTCTGGCCCGGACGGCCGTGCGGCGGACGACTCGTCCTTCAGCCGTTCTGCCAGCCCGGCCCTACGAGACTGGCCGCGCCGCTGGTTGGCCAGGACGCGACGGGCCACGCCGTACAGCCACAGGCGGGCGGCCTCGCCCTCGGGCACGTCGGCGATGCGCCGCCACGCGGTGAGGAACGTCTCGGACATCACGTCCGCGGTATCCTCGGGCGAGTCCGTACGGCGGGCTGCGTACTGGTGGATGGCCGGGTAGTGCGCGTTGTAGATCGCTTCGAAGCGGTCTCGCGCTCCCGGGGGATGGGTCACAGATGACTCTCCTCGTGCCAAGGTGTCAGACATCTCGATACATGTCCGACACCCTTTCCGAGTGTTTCACCCCGCCGTCCCGGACCACCTCTCCCAGGGGCCTCCCCGTTCGGTTGCAAGTAGCGTGACCTATCAGTGCCAACAAGCCTGATCCGAGGGATCCCGCAGACCAGGTCACGGCGGCTTACTGGTGCCAACTAACGTGATCTGGCTCAGCGGTCACATGGTGCCGATGACGAGGGCATCACGGGCAGCGTCGATGACCTCAGCGGTGATCCGATCGAGCTCGTTGAGCTTCATAACACGTTCGGCCTGGTCCAGTAGCCGGGTGACGAGCCGGAAATTGCCCGCGGTGGTGCGGGCGATCGCGGCGATGGCCTCGGTTGTCGTGGCGCCGAGGATGCCGAGACCGAGATGGCCGAACGCGGTGGCCAGGACGGTGGCGAGTTCGTCGGCGGCAAGGGTTCGGTAGTGGTGGACGAAGCCGATGCGACTGTAGAGCTGCGGGTAGCGGGCCAGCCGCTTTTCGATGCCGGGCATGCCGATGAGGACCAGGCCCAGGGCGCTTCGGTCATAGAAGTCACGGACTTGTTCCATGGCCCGGGTGGTGAGGCGTTCGGCCTCGTCGATGATCACCAGTTCGGTGTAGGGGCAGGCGCCGTGCAGGTTGGTCTCGCGTTTGGGGTCGTCGATGTCGCGGGCGCGGACCATCGCGTGACGGTTGGTCATGTCGGTCAGCTCTTTGAGTGCCCTGCCGGGCGGGGTATTGATCAGGGGTGTGTACAGCACGGTGTGCCAGTCGGGCCGGTTGGCGCCGCTGTGGAACCAGTCGACGAGCGCGTGCGGCATCTCCAGCAGGTGACGCTGTTCGCTCCAGCAGGCGTAGGTCTCGGCCGAGAGGGTCTTGCCGACGCCGGGCGGGCCGTAGCACAGGCCGATGTAGCGGTGAGTGCGCACAGTGTCGGCGAACTCGCAGAACCTGCGGTGTTCCATGGTCGAGATGAGATTCAGCGAAGTAGGAGCGCGTAACTGCCCACGTCGGGGGCTTTTCCAGTTGGGGTTCGGATGTGCTTTGGTCATGGGCGACCGGTGCTCCTCCACTCCTCGGTGTAGATCTTCAACCGGCGCTGGACGGGCGGAGCCGCTATGGGCTCGGCGCTGGGGGCGGGCAGGCCGGTGCGGTGGCTCAGGAGCTGGTCGACCAGGCTGGTGCGCTCGGCCAGGTCGCGGGTGAGCTGGCGGCGACGGGCGCGGCGGGCCGCGGTGATCTCGCGCATGCTGGTGGTGGTACCGGCCAGCTCGGCGCAGATCGCCCGGCAGATGAAGTCGCCGCGGTGGAAAATGCGCAGTTCGGCCAGGTCGCAAGGGTCGTAGCGGATGATGACGCTTTCACCGACGAAGGCGGCCAAGGTGGGATCCAGGTAGCGCAGCCCGAAGGCGTGGATGCCGTCGGGGTGGACTTTCCGAGGTTTGGCGACGGTGAGCAGCAGCAGGTCCAACTGCTCCAGGGACTCGGGCATCTGCGGCAGAAACCCCCCGGCGACCCAGCGGGTGGCGGGCGGCTGCCGGGTCTCGGAATGGGCACGCAGGTGGTAGTCGCCGACGATCCAGGCGTGCAGGGCCTCCTCCAGTTGCGCCATGCTCAGGCGGGCCTGGCGTGCGCGTTCGGGCAGACCCGCGGGGGCGTAGCCGGGCAGGGCCGACAGGCACATCTGGTGGACGGTGGAAAACAGCCGTTCGATCTTGCCTCGGCCGCGGGGCTGGCCGGGCAGGGAGAACACCAGGCGCATCTTCAAGTCGGCGGCGACCTGTTCCAGGTGCGCGGAGGTGAAGTCCGATCCGTGGTCGGTGTAGAAAACCGCGGGAATGCCGCACACCTGCCAGTGCGGATCGCCTTTGCGCCAGATCGCCCGGCGCAACGTCAAGGCGGTGCCTGCGGCGCTGGGCGCCTCCAGGCTCAGCCTGTAGGCGGCGATCGCGCGGGAGTACTCATCGGTGATCAGCGTCAGCCACGGCCGCGCCGCAGACCCGTCTTCGGCCAGCACGTAGAAGTCCAGCTGAGTGTGGTCGGCCTGCCAGCGGGCGTTGGGCGCCTGCACCTCTTGGCGGGCGATCAGCTCGAAGACCTCGGTGTAGCGCTTGCGGCCCTCATGGGCCAGACATTTGAGCGCGGGGTCCAAGTCCGCGATCACGTTGGCCACGGTGCGGCGGCCGGGGGGCGGCCAGCCGTGTTCGCGAGCCAGTTCCTGTGTCTGCCGGTACACGGTGGCGGCGCTGGGCTGGGGCGAGCGCAGGGCCAACGCTTCGATCAACATCCGTAGTTGCTCGGGCATTCGGCGGGTGCCGGCGTCGCTACGGGTTCGCGGGGCGAGCGCGGCCAAGCCACCATTGCGGTAGCGGGCTGCCCAACGGCGCGCTGTACGCGCCGTGATCTTTCCCATGCGGGCGGCCTCGGTCAGCGAGATACCATCTTCCAGATGAGGCTGAAGGACCTGAAAGCGCCTGACGGCTTCCTGGCGTGCCGCTGAGGAAAGTCGCGCCAGTGGTGGCGGTCCGGCTTCGGGTCCGCTCATGTTTTCGCTGGGCCGTCGTCGGCCGATGCATGGAAGACGTCATCGGGCAGGTCGTCGACCAGCAGCGCGGCCCGGGTCTCCTCGCGATGCCTGGCCAGCGCTCTGCGCAAGGTGGACTCCCGATGCCGAATCCGGCCGCGACGTCCGCAACCCGGATACCGGAGGCGACCATCGCGGCGGCCGCTGCTCGCTGCTGCGGCGTCGTCTTGGACGGTCGGCCATTGGGCAGGCCGCGTGATTCTTTGCCTCCCGGGCGCTGGCGACCCGCTCTAGCATGAAGATCCGCTCCATTTGCGCGAACATCGCCAGCAATGCGATGGCCATTTCCGCGGCCGGACCTGGGAGGCTGGTGTCCACGGGGATCGGGTCGCTGAGTGTGCGCAGGCCGATGCCCCGCTCGGTCAGCTCGTGGGCGAGGTCCAGGCACTCGCGCATGTTGCGGCCGAGCCGATCCAAGGTCACCGCGGTGATCCGGTGACCAGCGTGAGGCGGAACGCGCCGGAGCAGATCTTCCATGCCGTCGCGGGTCATCGTGGCCCCGGTGCGCCGGTCGGACCAGATGAGTTCCTCCGGGATGCCCGCGGCCTTGAGGGTGTCGATCTGCCGGGTGAGGTCCTGGGCCGTGGTGCTGACTCGGGCGTATCCGTAGTCCATGAGTCACCCGCTCGATAGCTGACGCCGTGACAGGGGTTACGAGCAGTGCTTTTGGCTTCAGGTTACGAGCGGAGCCGACCTGCGGCAGTGCCTTCACTGGCCTGGTAGTGGAGCGTCACGCCGAAAGCATGGATTCGAGCGCGACGCCGCCCGTCATGGACAGCGACGGGCGGCCAAATAGCGTTGCCGATTTCCGGCCAAGGAGCGTTGCTCGTCACAAAAAGGGGGAAACGGCGCCCAGCCGTCTGTGCCAGCATGCTTCGTCATGGTGGAACACGAGACGAGCAACGAGATCTTGGCCGCCATCGCCGGCCTGCACGGGATCAGCGCCGAGCAGGTGCGGCCCCTGCCGCAGGGGGTGGCCAACCATGTCTTCCTTCTCGGAGACGACCTGGTCCTGCGCGTCCCACGGGCCGAGCGGTTCCTCCCGGACCTGGTCAAGGAGTCCGCGGTCATTCCCCTCGCCCTGCACGTCGGCGTGCGCACTCCGGAAGTCGTCGCCTTCGATGACACCTGTTCGGTGGTGGACGTGCCCTACATGGTGCTCACCCGAACGCGGGGAGTAGATCTCGCACGCCTCGAACCACCCGCCGCCGACACCGAGCATCTCTTCCGGAACGTGGGGCGAGAGCTGGGCAAACTGCACCGGCTCTCCCCTGCCACCGCGCCGGCCCTTACCGGCGTTCCCGTGGACAACGACGTCACAGACCCCTGGGCGCTCACCGACCGCCTCCTCAAGGACGGCTGGATCGACGCCGGGACCGCCCGCTGGCTCACCGGATGGTTCGACCGGCTCTCGCCCCATCTCCCCACCAGCCCGCCCATGGTCCTGGTTCACGGCGACATCGCTCCGCAGAACCTGCTCGTCTCCCCGAAGACGACCCAGCTCAACGGCATCGTGGACTGGGGCGATGCCGCATGGGCAGACCCCGCTGTCGACTTCGCCAAGATGCCCCTCGCCGGCGTCCCGGCCATGCTCGACGGCTACCGACAGCAAACCGGCCAGGAAACCTCAACGAGCGCGCCGGCCTGGGAAGCCCGCGTGCTGTGGTTCCACCTCACCTGGGCACTTGGACGCCTGAAAGATCCCGTCCCGCACCCGGACGAACGCCACTGGACCGCCCCTCCGGCCAGCCGGCTTCTCGGCCTCCTCCGCTTCTTCGCCTCAGCTCCGCCGGCCCCTTGGGCCGATCTGTCCTGATGCCTCGCCCGGACCTCCCCGACGACCCGGATGGCCTTCTGCCGTCCGTCACCGTGGGCGCCGACCGCCCTTTCCCGCTCTTCGGCGGCGGCCCCGGACCGGTTCTGGGCCGCCCAGTACGGCTCTCGCCCTCGTCGGCTCCACCCGCATCTCGTTCACCGACCTGAAGACACTGCTCCCCCAGGCCGCGCCCGTCCTCGGGCTGACGCCCGGCCAGGTGGCGCAGGCGATCGGCGCCCGTGGCGTCAGCGGCACGCCGCCGGAGCGCACAGGACCACGTATCCCTTTTCGGAGAAGACCTTGCGGTAACCACGCTTCTGCAGAGCCGCCACATCCGAAGCCTGGTCGGCGACCGAGGCGAAATGGGGTTGCCTCTCGTCGAGATCGGCGACGACCCACGGCGCTCTCTGGGGCCGTTCGGCGGTTTTCGCGGCCCAGGCCACGACGTGTGTTCTCGCCGAGATCTGTGGTCCCAGACTGTTCGCGGTCTCGACCAGTACCCCGTCCGGGACAGTGGCCAGCGCCGCGACGGCGGCGGGTACGCGGTCGGGCGTTCTGTACCACGCTGGTGAGAACAGATTCCCCAACGCGAAGAACGGCACTGTCCCGACCATCATGAGCGCCATTCCCGCCGGGAGGTACAGCGTGGCAGGGCGCGACACCTCCTTACGCGCACGACGCCGAACACGTGCCAGGCCGTCGACCGCCGCACAGACGAGTGCCATGACGACGGCGGAGTTGTAGTGGTAGTGGGTACTCCACCAGCCGGACGCGCCAGGGTCGGTGGCCAGCATCCTGGCCAGCAACACCGCTCCCGGAGCGAGCATGTACGGCGAGGCCAGGCACAGAAAGAACAACGGCCCCAGGAGGAGCAGCACGGTCCACGCCTTGACGCCGGGGCTGAAAAGAGTGGTCACCACATCGTGCGGCCGGGTGATGACACCGACGATCGCATCCGGCTGATCGGCCCCCCAGAACGAGTAGTACCAGTAGCGATCGGCCTGGCCACCGAAAAACGGAATCACCACATGCGTGGCGAGGTACATGTAGAGGGCACCACAGACGAACAGCGTGGCCCCGAACAAACGCCTTCCACGCGTCAATGCCAGCCCGACACCAAGTCCGGCCACGAAAATTCCCATGTCCTCTTTGACCGCAAGGACAAGGGCCAGGAACGGGATCGTCTGAGCGAGCTTTCCGGCGCTTATCCTCTCGAAAACCAGGGCGGTCAGGAGAGGGACGAAAGCGTACTCGTGGAAGTGGAACGAAACCGCCTCCGCGATGGGCCACGAGAGCAGGTAGGCGACGGACACGAAATAGGCGGCGGGCACTCCCAGAGTCCGGCGCACGAACGTCCAGAGGGGCACTACGGCCAGGGAGAAAAGTATCGCCTGCGCGACGATCAGTGTCTCCGGACCGTCATATATCCAGTACAAGGGCGCCAGCAGCACCAGTATCGGAGATAAATGATCCCCCAGCAGGGAGAACGGAACACCCGGGGTTTCCCAGTTTCCCTTGACGTACGACAGAGGTTCCGAAAAATTCGCATAGCCACGGACGCCCTGATCGAATATCACCAGATCGTAGACGCCCACGCGGAACGTGTAGAACCTGACAAGCCCCAGCGTACCGTACACGACGGCCCCCACGGCCACCATCAAACCCACGAAAACCCGGTGGCGAAAAAACGGGGAACCGCCGGAGAGGCCCAAGGACGACTCTGTCCGCACGCTTTCATCTTCGGCTCTTGATCGCATGCGCTCCATACTGAACGAAAACGCCGCGGTTGGCCGACGTATCGGCCAACCGCGACAAGTGAATGTCAGTACCGGCGCCAGCCGTGGTTGAGGGAGGCGTACCCACTCGGGCAGTAGGCACTCAGGCCGGTCCGGTCACCGAAGGCCTTCGCTCCGGCGCTCCAGTACCAGACGTTGTTCCCACACTTGACGCCGATCTGGTATTTCTGCGGCCCGGTGCCGTCACACCAGCCGGTACCGGAGCCCTGACAGTGGGCAATGGCGCAGCCACCGTTGTAATCAGCGTTGGCGGCGAGCAGGGCGGCGCCAAAAGCCACCGAGGCGGTCCCGCCCGGGAGAGCTGCGCGATTAGCCTCTCTACCGCATCTACGGATGCCCCGTGGGCGGGTGTGGTTCCCAGGCCTCCCCCCACGGCAATCCTGCTGTGCACTTGAACCTTGGCAAGGCCTTTTTCACTTCAGGGCGACCCGAGCTCACGATTGCAAACCGAAACCCGACGCATCGAAAACCCGTGTGGCCATAACATACGGTCCGCAACCGTTTCAGATCACAGTCGAGAAACTCCGAACCGGCTTTCACCGCTAATTCACCTATTTGCCGACAACGTGCCGCATGCGATTATCGTTGTGCCGGGACGTCAGGGCGGCCATTCAGATGGGCCGTCATTCGGCCTCCGTTCCCGACGGCGACGGCCTGCGCCCCGGACCGCCGGGCGCCCCACGAACCGGCCAGAGCGGCGACCCCGGAGCCGTACCGCCGATCGCTCCCGTGTCGCTCGACCGACACCGTTGTCCACAGGCGAACAGGTGAATGTGGACGTACGGCAGGGCCCCAGGAGCCCAGGAAGCCCTTGGACAAGAGGGCACCGGTGAACGCGCCGTGGGATGTCTCAGGTCTGCGGTGTTTCGTCGATCGCTGCGCCGTAGCTCACCTGGCACCGGTCCACGGGGATCACGATGTCAGCCGATGGGCGTCCCCTTGACCAGGGCGAAGGGTTCCCAGCTTGTGGAGAGCATCACCGGTTCGTCGTCGGCGGTGAACGCGCCGGAACGGGTGGAACCGCCTGGTAGCACCGCAGCGGCGGAGACGGCCGGTACGCCTTCTCCTACCGCGTCGAACACCCCAGCCCGCAGGCGGACGCGTGGCCCTACGGCTACCGCACCGAGTGCGTGTCCCCCAGTCCAACTACGTCCGGGGACGACGTGAGGTGACGGGAACGGTCTTCTGCCGATCTCTCGCTGACAAATCCTTCGCGGCCCGTTCTCGGCCCCGGACGTTCTCCACGTCCGGGACACAGCGGACGTATCTTCATCAATATGGGGGTGCCCGATGATCGATCCGCCACCGAAGATCCGATTGACCACCACCACACGACTTGTCCTTGATCTGTTCCTGGCCACCGATCCCGACGACCCGCTGTGGGGATACCGCGTCACCGAGGAGACCGGGCTCGGCCCCGGCACGGTCTATCCCTTTCTCGAACGGCTGGAGAAGGCCGGGTGGATCACCGGCTCCTGGGAGGCGGATGTCCCCGAGGGCCGGCCCCGGCGCCGTCTCTACACCCTGTCCGGCACCGGCCGCCAGAAGTACGCCGCCCTCCGGCGGGGCCGTACCTCGCTGTGGTCCTGGAGTCCGAGGAGGGCCGGACGGTGATCGACGACCCGGTCGGCACGGCGGGCTGGTTCGACTCCGACGACTCGGCGTCCGCCGAGATCAGCGACCACGAACGTCTCATGATCATCGGCATCGCCGTCGCCGCCACCCTTCTTCTCCTCGCCTTCAGCGTCTACGTCTGGCTGGACAGCGGCGACCTGTCGGGCAGTCTGTCCTTCGCCGGGATGGCCCTGTTCGTCGGTGGCTCCATCGTCTCGGTCAACGTCCTCGACAGTCCGGCCTTCCGGAACAGGACACGCGGCCTCCTCGCGCTACGCCTCGCCCTGCGCGTCGGCGGCCGCGCCCGGCGGTGGCAGGCCGAAGACTGGCAGGCCGCCGTCGAGGCCTCCCCGAACCCCGTCCGGTACGGCCTCGGCCTGGTCCGCGCCGCCCTGCTGATGAGGCTGTACGACCTCGGCACCCTGCTGCTGAGAGCCGCGTGCTGGGTGCTCGCCTCCAACCACCGCACCTGGTGGCCCCTGGGTTCGGTGCTGGCCTTCGCCGCGGTCAACATCCACCTCGCCCAGGGCTGGGGTTCGGCCTTCTACACGCTGCCCACCATCGTCGCCTTCCACCTGGGCGTCGAGCACCTTCGCCGCCGCTGGAGCATCCCCAGGAAGCGCGACTGACCCGTCCTTCGTGAAGGCGAATCCGGGCATCGGCGGAACAGGGATGTGGATCACCAATGTCCGGGAGGTCGCCTTGCGTGTCCATCTGATGATCGTCGCCAGACGTACGGGCGTCCCGCTGCCGCCCGTGGTCCTCGACGCGGCACGCCAGGGGATCGCCCGTGCCTTCCCGGTGCCCGCCTCGACCCTGGCCTCGGAGGAGTGGCACTCGGCCACCGGTGACACGGCGCTGCTGTCCTGGTCGAACGAGCCCGAGGGGCACGGGTCGCCGATCATGTGCTCCGGTGGCGGCCGGGTCGCGGCCCTCACCGGGCACCTGGCCGAACCGTCCGAGGTGGACCGGCTGCTCGCCGTACCCCGGCTCGGCGAGGCCGTCACCCGCACCGGTGGTGTCTTCTCGATCTTCCGAGTCGCCGGGACGGAGGTGAGCGCCGCCACCGGGCTCACCCGGGCCTGTCCCGTCTTCCACGCCGAGACCCCGGACGTCCACGTCATCGGCAGCCGCGCGCTGCTCGTGCACCTCGTCGCCAGGGCCGCCGAGACGTCGTCGAGCCGCCCCGCGATCGTCTGGGACCTGGCCGCCCTTGAGTCGATGGTGCGGGCGGGATACTTCCTGTCCGACGAGACGCCGTTCCACGGGGTCGGCGCGCTGCCCCCGGCCGCCGAGATCAGGGTCGAGGGCGGGCGCCGTACCGTCACCGAGACCCCGTTCCCCGAGGCCCGCGAGGCCCCCGCCTCCCGACGCGCGGCACGCGCCCAGGTCGACGAACTCGCCGACGCGCTGCTCACCGCCGTACGGCCGCTGCGCCACACCACCGAGCCGGTACGGCTGTCGCTCACCGGTGGCCGTGACAGCCGTCTCCTCGCCGCGCTGCTGCACAGGGCCGGCATCCCGTTCGTGACGGCCACCTCCGGGCATGACGACAGCCCCGACGTGGTGCTCGCCGAACGTGTCGCGCGGGCCCTCGGCGTACGGCACAGCGTCGCCCGGCCGAAACGGTCCGACGACGGCACGGAGCTGGTCGTCCCCCATCCCCACGTTCGCGGCCACAACGTCCTGTTCGCCTGCGAGGGCATGATCTCGGTCTACGAGAACATCCCGGCCGGCGTACGGTTCGACCCCACGCCACGGATGTCCGGGCACGGCGGGGAGGTCCTGCGGGGCGGGTTCCTGCACAACCAGACCGGTCTGGACGCCAAGGCCGTCAGGCGGCGGATCGACGGCCTCTTCAGCAGGAACGCCGACCTGCTGACCGACCAGGGCAGACAGCACGCCCAGGCCCTGGCCTCCCCCTGGCGGGACCTGGACGGCCCCGGCGCCCTGGACCGGCTGTATCTGGCGCACCGTGTGGGCCGCTGGCACGCCGCCTCGCGGGCGTCGTTGCTGCGCGGCCAGAACCCGGTTCCGCCGTTCCTCGACAACCTGGTCGTCAGGACCGCGCTCGGGATCGACCCGCTGTGGCGACGCTCGGAGGCGCTCATCCACGGGGTGATCAACGCCTTCGCGCCCTCGCTGCGGGACGTGCCCGTCGAGGGGCGTCCGTGGCGGTTCACCGAGGAGAGCCGCCCGAGCCTGTGGGACCGGCTCCGCTCACGTGGCCTGTCCCTGCGTCCCGGCCCTTCCGCCGGTTCCTCTGCCGGTTTCCTGAAAGCCTCCGCGGCTTCCGCGGGGAAGCCCTGGAACTGGCGGACCGAGCCCTCGGCCGAGCTGACCGGCCTGCTGCGCGCGGCCGTGATCGACGACCGCGGGGAACTGCGGGCGGACGGGCTGGCACACGTCGTGGACGCGGCCCAGGTGTCACGGCTGCCGGACTCCCGGATGGACGTCCTGTGGCACCTCTACACCGTCTCCACGATGCTCACCGACGCCTTCGCCACCCCCGACCCCCCTGACCTGCCTTCCCTGCGCATCCCCATTCCGCGTTGATCGAATGGTTGACTTCCCCCATGCGTCTTCGGCAGGAAACACGTCTCTATCGGCTCCTCGTGTCGACCGTGTTCACCGAGGGACTCGACCACGACATGGACCTGTGGGCGCTGGGATTCGGTGCCACATGGGTTCAGGGAATGGACACCGCGGCCATCACGGCGAAGTTCTCCCTGGACCCGAGCACCCGCACGCCCTGCCGTCTGAGCGAGATCCTCGACCGCAACATCGACGACGGTTCCGTCTGGGTCGCCGAGGTCGGAGACTGGCTCTGCGTCGTGCCCGGAACGTACGACGACCGGTCTTTGCCGCCTCTCAGCGCCAACGGCGGGCAGGCCGTCGGCCTCACCATGGACGTCAACCACACCGAGCGGTTCGCGTACGCCCGCGACGGGCGCATGGTCGTCTCCTTCGACCCCCTGTCGCCCGACGAGAGGTCCGGTGACGACCCGCACGCGCTCGACCATCTGATGGAGGGGTTGCGTTTCCAGCTCAACGACCCGTACGACCCCGCGACCCCGGGAGGCCCCGAGGACCTCGTGGAAGAGGACGAGAGCATCAGCTCGACGCTGACGCTCATCGGACGGCTGACGGGAACGGACATCGCCGCCGACTGGTTCGACGCCCCGCATTCCTGTTTCAGGCCCGCCTCGCAGCGGTGACCGTAGGTCCTCGCGCCGCGTCACCGCCGGGTACGGTGCCCGTCCTCCTCGCGGCGTGCCGACTGCGGCTTCCCCTCAAGGTCGGCCAGGAGTGACAGCGCCAGGTCCTCCAGCAGGAGGTAGCCCGTCGAGGACGCCTGGTCCAGAGCTTGACGGGCGTACCGGATCGCGCGGTCGTGCGTACCCAGGTCGGCGTGCGCGCGGGCGAGGCCGAGCAGCGGCCTGACCTGCAGGTGCACCATGCCCGCCGTGACGGCGTACGTGAGTGCTCGCTGGTGGGCGTCGAGAGCCTCGCCGTGCTGTCCGGTCATCGCCTGGACGGTGCCGAGGACGTGCGTGGCGCGGCACATGGCGTAAACGTGGCGCGCGCCTTCCGCGCGCTCACCGGCCGAGACCACGGCCTCAAGGGCGAGGTCGAGACGGCCGCGGTCACGGTGGATCTCCGCCAGCGTGGTCAGGCTCTTGGCCTCGGGCACGTGCAGGCCGCTCTCGCGGTCGTGGCCGAGCGCCTCGGTGGCGAGGGCCAGGGCCTCGTCCAGGTCGCCGCTGAGACGCCGGACGGTCGCGAGCTCGTTGAGGGAGTGGCTCAGCTCGCTGCCGCGCAGGTGACGGTGGAGGGCGAGGGCGTCGCGCAGGTGCCGTTCCGCCTCCTCCAGGTCGCCGCATTCCAGGTGCACGGTACCCAGGTTGCCCATGGCGCGGGCCTCGCCGTAGGTGTCGCCGATCTCGCGGTTGAGCTCGACGGACCTGACGAGGTGGTCGATGGCCTGGCGGAGCCTGCCCAGGTCATGACAGGCGGTGGCGGCGTTGTTGTGCGCGGCGGCGGCGCCCGCGGACCAGCCCGCGTGCTCGCTGTACCGAATGGCCAGCTCACAGGCGGCGTGGGCGGCGGAGTAGTCGGCGCGGCACAGAGCGGCCGTGCCCGCGCAGAGGTGCGCCGCCGCCAGGCCGAGCGGGTCGTCCTCGACGGTGGCCGCGTGTGTCGCGGCGTCGGCGATCGCCACGATGTCGGCCAGGCTGGTGGCGGTGTGGTGGACGAGGTGGCCACGCAGGGCGTCGGCGATCAGCCAGGCGTGTCGTCTGGGGCCGGTGACCGGAGGCCTGCGGGTGGCGGAGGAGGGGTCGGCGGCACCGGCGGCGTGCAGGGCGAAGGCGACGAGGTTGGCCTGCTCGGCGCTGAACCAGGCCATCGCCTCGGCGCGGGGCCCGAGCCCGGACGGGACGGGGAGCGGCAGGCGGGTGATCGAGGGATAGGCGCTCTCCGCCGCCGCGACGGCCTCGGCCAGGTACCGGTCGCCGAGGCGTTCGAGGGCCCGGACGCCGGTCGCGGGGTCGTCGTCGCGGAGTGTGAGCTCTCCCGCGTACTGCCGGAGCAGGTCGTGACAGGTGTACCGGTACGGCCGGTACTCCTCGATCAGGTGGGCGGCGGCGAGGCGGTCCAGGAGCTGTTCGGCCTCGGCGATCTCGATGTCGGCCAGGGAGGCGACGGCCGACGCGGTGACGTCGGGCCCCTGGACCAGCCCCAGCAGCCTGAACAGGCGCCGCTCCGCCTCCGGCAGGCCCGTGTACGACAGCTCGAACGCCGCCCGGACCGCCACGTCGCCGTCGATCCGCAGCAGGTCCAGCCCTCGCGCGGACAACGCGGCGGCGTACTCGCCCAGCGACCTTCGCGGACGCGTCGCCAGCGTCGCGGCGGCCACACGCAGGGCCAGCGGGAGTCCTCCGCACAGCCGTACGATCCGCTCGGCCGCCTCCGGCTCCGCCGACAACCGTTGTTCCCCGACCATGGAGGCCAGCAGCCGGGCGCTGTTGTCCCGGTCGAGCACGCCGAGTGACAGGTTCCAGGCGCCGTGGGAGACGGTCAGCCCGGCGAGCGCGTTGCGACTGGTGACGACGACCAGGCAACCGGGATCGCCGGGTAACAGGGGCCGTACCTGTTCGGCCGTCCGCGCGTCGTCGAGCAGCACCAGCATCCGGCGGCCCGACAGGCGCGAGCGGTACAGACCGGCCGCGGCCTCCTCCTGCTCGGGAATCCGCTCCGGGGGTATCCCGAGCGAACCGAGCATCCGCACGAGGGCCTCCAGCGGCGGCATGGGCGGGCGGGCCGCATGCCCGCGCAGGTTCACGTAGAGCCGGCCGTCGGGGAACTCCTCGGCCACGAGATGGCCGAACCGTACGGCCAGGGCGGTCTTGCCCGCGCCGGCCGCGCCGGTGACGGTCGCGATGGAGGGAGCACCCGCGGCGAGGGCATTCCGGCGCAGCAGAGCCAGGTCGTGTTCACGCCCCACGAAGCCGGTCACGTCGGCGGGTAACTCGGCGGGCACCTGCCTCGCCTCCTCGCGTCCGTGGAACGGCTCGGGGTCGGGGGCGTCGGCGAGGACGGTCGCCTCCAACCGGCGCAGCTCGGGCCCGGGGTCGAGGCCGAGTTCGTCCGCGAGCAGGGTTCGCCCCTCGCGGTACACCTCCAGCGCGTCGGACCGCCGCCCGGAGCCGTGCAGCGCCGTCATGAGCAGTGCCCGCAGATGTTCCCTCAGCGGATGCTCGGCGAGCAGTTCGGACAGCTCACCGACCAGGTCGCGATGCCGGCCGAGGGCCAGGCCCAGTTCGGCCCGCTCCTCAAGGACGCTCAGGCGCAGCTCCTCCCACCGTCCGGCGAAGGCCGCCAGCTCCTCCAGTTCCAGGTCGGCGAGCACCGGGCCGCGCCACAGTGCCAGGGCCTGCCCCAGCAGGTCGGCGGCCTCGGCCTGTCGTCCGGCCCGAGCCGCCTGCCTGCCCCGATCGATGCACCGCTCCGCCTGGTGCGTGTCCACCAGGCCACCGGCCAGCCGGTAGCCGGACCCCTCCGTCCTGATGATCTCCGGTCCGGCGCCCATCCCGCGTAGTTCCCTGCGCAGGGCCGCCACCGCGATCATGACCTGGTTGCGTACGGTCGCCGGCGGGTGCCGCCCCCAGGCGGTGGCCAACCGGTCGATGCTGAGCACCTGGCCGTGGCCGACGACCAGCATGGCCAGTACGGCCCGGGCCCGCGGACCGCCCAGCCGCACCGGCCTGCCGTCGACCGTCGCTTCGAGCCGCCCCAGGATGTTGAACCGTACGTCAGGCCCCATGTGATCACGATAGCGAGGGCGGGCGTCCCGTCCGTCCGGAGAGAAACCGTGGTCGTTTCACGCGGGGGCGAGGGCCGTTACCCAGCACGAAAAGGGATCGTTCTCCGGAGGTCACGACCGGCGTCGCCGTCATATCGGGTCGATAGCGAAACAAAAGCGGGCGTTCGTAGGGTCGGAACGAATCTCAGGCCGAAACGGTGGGCTGTGCGAAACGGTCGACCGCGAACCTGAACTCCCTACAGAGAAAGCCGAGAAATTGAACACCACGACAAAGTTCGCGTTCGCCGTGGCGGTCGGCACGTTCGCCCTGTCCGTCTTCGCCACCCCTTCCAACGCCAGCTCCGCCGGTGTCGGCCTGCCGACGTCCTCTGTGAACAAGGCCGCCTGCGCGGTTCAGCACCACTTCTACGACGTCGGGTACGCCAGGAGGGTGGACCTCTCCAACGAGTGCTCCTCCACGCGCTACGTCTGCATCGACAAGGTCTGGAACCAGGACTCCGGGCCGCACGCCGTCCCCGGACGTTCGACGAAGACCGTCTCCTACGCCACCTGGCCCGAGCCGACCGGCCGGAGCGTCTACACCGCGAGCTCCTCCAGCAGGTGCTGAACGCGATATACGCCACTCACAAGAGCTGAAGAGAACGGCCGGCTGGACGGGGGCGTTCCGGCTGACCTCCTCCGAGGAATCTTTGATCGGTCATTCCCAGGCCCACCGTACGGCTTCTCGCACTCCTGTTCCGGGCCCGTTCCACAGCGGTGACCGCGGGTCTGGGGTGCCCGATGGTGTGACCGGCGCATCGGGCACCCCAGAGTCTTCATTCAGGGGTGGAAGGTGTCGAAGTAGTCGGCGGGGATTTTGTTGAGCCAGGCGTGGGTGACACCGGTCCAGCCGATGCGCAGGAAGTCGGCCTTGCCGTCCCCGTCGATGTCGGCGAACTGGATGTCCTTGGGCGGCAGGTCGCCGTCCCCGGCGATCCTGCCGATGTCGCGGTAGGTGCCGCCCGCGCCCTTGGCTCCCTCGTTGATCCAGGCGCGGGCGCCGCCCTTGAGGGTGATCAGGATGCGGTCGGCCCGCTTGTCACCGTTGATGTCGGCGTAGCGGATCTCCCGGGGGTTGGCCAGGGCGCCACTGATCTGCTGGGGAGCGGTCCAGTCCAGCCACTTGCGGCCGTCCTTGTTCTGGAAGTCCCTGTTGTACGCGGCGGTCGTCGTGCCGTCCGGTTTGATCAGCAGGTAGTCGTCCCGGCCGCCCCCGGTGACGTCGGCGAACCGGATCTTGGTGGCCGGATCGATGTTCAGGATCTCACCCTGCGACCCCTCGTCGAAGACACTGGCCATGCCGTTGTACTTGTTCATGCACATGCGCTGCCCGGAGGGGTTGTCGGCCTTCCAGGTGGAGACCTCCACCTTGCCGGTCAGCCAGACCACCATGCAGTCGGGGAACCCGTCACCGTCGACGTCACCGAAACGCAGCATGTTGCCCACCGCCCCGGCGCCGGGTTCGTAGGAGTTCTGGCCTTCGACGAAGGGCATCCAGTTCTTGCCGGAGGGCCCGCTGTTCCACCAGAACCGGAAGTTCTGCTTCTCGTCGACCGCGACGAACTCGGCCTTGCGGTCCTTGTTGACGTCGACCATCCAGAACCGGCTGGTGTTGGGGTACTGCTGGTCCTGGATGACGCCGCGGTCCTCCCAGTTCGGGCCGAGCTTGGAGCTGTTGTCACCGGTGCCGGTACCGTCGTCCCTCGGGCCGCCACAGGCGTCGGACACCTGGCCGGGATCCTGCTCGGCCGGCGGCCGGAGCCAACCTCTGTCACTCGCCTGACCGGCCGCCTTCACGAACGCCGTGCCGATCTTCTCGTAGCCCTGGTCAGTGGGGTGAATGCCATCGGTGCCGATGTCGGAGAGCTCCAATCCGGTGGTGTCGGTGTACACCACACGCAGGCCGCGTTTCACCAGCAGATCGACCATGGCGGGGATCTGGGCGGTGAACGCCTCACCCCGCGCGTTGGCGCCGGGAAATTTCGGGGAGTTCAAGGGCTGCATCCCCGCCACCAGGACGACGGCCCTCGGAGAGTCACCGGCGATCTGCTCGACCAGTCTTTGGAGCCGCCCGATCGCACCGTCCATCTGGATGTCGTAGAGGACATCGTTGCCGCCGGCGATGAGCGTGATGACGTTGGGCTTGAACACCTTGACCGCGCACTGGGCCTTCCCGGCGATCAGGTCGATCGTGTATCCACGCCAGCCCTCGACCTCCCGGTCCTCCATCGTCCCCACCCGGACCGAGCCCACCCAGTCCACCCAGGGGGTGACGTCGTCACTGACCTCGGTACCGGCGGGCTGTGCCCTGCGCTCCGCGAGATCGTTGAACCCCTGATCGGCGGTGTCGCGGTAACCGTTCCCGTCCGAACTGCCTTCCCCGTAAGTGCTGGACGACCCGAGTGCCATCGGACGCAGGCTCGCGGATCCGATGCCGTTGCGGAGCCTGTGGAGATTCGCGAGAAGGGCTGGAGCGAGGCCCTCAAGATATTGGGCCACGAACTCAAGCGGGCTCCGGAACGCGGTGAACTTCGCCGCCAGGTTCTTCACGCCCTGCGCGATCTTCTGGAGCAGGGGGTTGGCCCCCGTCTCCATCACCGCGAGCGCCTTGCCCAGCACGGCGCCGGTGATGGCTCCGTGGATGCCCACCGCCAACGCCTCCGTCCAGACCGCCGGGTCGGTGAACGGCCTGTTGTCGAAATAGGCGTTAACAACTCCCCGATCATGCCCCCCACGAATCCGCCGAGGGCTCCGCAGAACGGCGCGGCCGCCGGGGCGCCGACATTGAAGGCTCCCAGGCACAACGCCGAGGTCAGGATCATCGCGCCCGTCCCCACAGTGGCGGAGAGGAACTTCTGCCACCAGTTCGCGTTCGGGCCGACCTGGTCGGCCGGTATCACGATGGCCACCCCGGTGTCGATCACCTGGATGGAGCCTTCGAACCCGACGCCTTCCCATGCGTCCGGGTAAACGCCCACCTCGTACGACTTCAGGAGCGTGATCATGTGATCGCTCAGCGACTGACCCGTCGCCTGTGCTCTGTGGATCTTGTCCACCTCGGCCTGGAGGGGACCACGGTCGACCTGCGAGACCTCGAAGCTCATCACCACGTCGTCGGCGTCCTCCGCCAACGCGGCGAGGCGCGCAGGGGCCTCACCCGCGCACATCAGGCGTATCGCCGAGGCCTGGCCGACGCCGGCGGGCCCGATGCCCCCCAGCCGGGCGGCGGCGCGGTCGGCGCCCTCGCACGAGGACGGCCGGAGCGGTGCACCCGCTTGCGCGGGCGTGACGGCGCCGGCCAGGACCAGCGTCACGGAGACCACA
The DNA here is from genome assembly GCF_040631445.1 of Streptosporangium sp. NPDC020072. Lineage (NCBI taxonomy): Bacteria > Bacillati > Actinomycetota > Actinomycetes > Streptosporangiales > Streptosporangiaceae > Streptosporangium > Streptosporangium sp. NPDC020072. The sequence goes on from NZ_JBEYAB010000013.1 coordinate 46,112, forward strand.
ACCGCGGCGATCCGGCTCCACCAGCCTCGGCGGCGGCCGGCTCCCACATTCGAGGCCGACGGTGGACCCGGCAAACGCAGCCGTGCGACCGGCGCGGTATATAACGACTTTCTCAAGAAGCTCTCCTAAAAGGCGTTCCGGTCGCGCCCGACTCGGCGAACCGGCGTGTCATGACAGAGCGGTCACGGTCGCGAACGCGGGCGCGTCGGCTCTCCCGGCCAGACCAGCGGACCTGTACGGGCTTGGGTGCGGCACGGCTGCCTCCCGGCGGGAGGCACTCCTGGACGGAATCGGACACCGCACCGGCAAGCATGTCGCGACAGCCGTACCCGGATCGATCCCGCCTGCTGCCCATGTGAGGTACGGCTCGCGCTACCGCGGTCCCCTGTTCCCGCAGGTCCGGACGTGCCTCGGCTGCGCGCGGGCACGCGGTACGGATCGAAGGGGGACGTTCGCCGGAGAAACGGCGACCCCTGGCACGGACTCTGCTTCTCTCCTTTCCGAACGAAAGGCTGAAGCCAGTCTGTTGATTCTCCGGCGGAATGTCGTTGACGGTTTCCGCAGAATGTGTTGACGGTTTCTGCAAACGCCTGAACGCCTCGGGTTTCACCCAGGAGGCGCCGCGAAACCGGGGCGAAGGTGTGGTGAAACCCGGGTCGTCGAACCTGTGTCCATGAGCATCACCCAAGAGACAAGACAGACGAGGTCCGGTGCCGAGACGGCGGTGAGCGCCGTCCGGGCCGAGGGACTGGTCAAGACGTTCGGCACGTACCGCGCCGTCGACGGGATCGACCTGGACGTACGGCCCGGCGAGGTCTTCGGGGTCCTCGGCCCCAACGGCGCGGGCAAGACCACGACGATGCGGATGCTGGCGACGCTGCTGAAGATCGACGCCGGACGCGCCGAGATCTTCGGCGTCGACGTGGCCGACAACCCGCACGTGATCAGGCAGCTGGTCGGGGTCACCGGCCAGTACGCGTCGGTCGACGAGAACCTGACCGCGCGGGAGAACCTGTGGCTGTTCGGGCGGCTGCAGGGCATCGGCTCCGCGGAGGCGAAGCGGATCTCCACCGACCTGCTGGGGCGGTTCGGGCTTGAGGAGGCCGCCAACAAGCCGATCGCGCAGTTCTCCGGGGGCATGCGGCGGCGGCTCGACCTGGCCGCCAGCCTGATCACCAGGCCGCCGTTGATCTTCCTGGACGAGCCGACCACCGGACTCGACCCCCGTACACGCGGACAGATGTGGGACACCATCCGCGACCTGGTCGCCGACGGCTGCACCGTCCTGCTGACCACCCAGTACCTCGACGAGGCCGACCAGCTCGCCGACCGGATCGCCGTCATCGACCACGGCAGGAAGGTGGCCGAGGGCACCCCGGACGAGCTGAAGACCACGGTCGGCGACTCCGCCCTGCAGGTCGTGCTCGCCGTACCCGGTGAGATGCGGCAGGCCTCGGACATCGTGCGCCGTGTGGTCGGCGTCGAGCCCGTGCTCAGCCCGGAGCAGGGACGGCTCACCGCCCCGCTCGGCCAGGCGGACCTGGCCGCCGACGTGCTGATCGCGCTACGCACCGCGGGGGTGTCCGTAGCGTCGGTGAGCGTGGACAAGCCCAGCCTGGACGAGGTGTTCCTGGCCCTCACCGGTCACGAGGCCGACGAGAAGAACGACAACGACGGAGAGAACCGATGAGCACCCTGACCGCACCGGCCGCCCACCAGCCCGTACGGGCCGCCGACCGGGTGGCGTCCGCGCGGCGGCGCGTCTCGGTCGGCGAGACGCTCAGCCAGACCATGATGATGGCCTGGCGGGCGGTGAAGAAGATGTTCCGCAACCCCGAGCAGTTCATCGACGTGACGATGCAGCCCATCCTGTTCACGGCGATGTTCGCCTACATCTTCGGCGGCGCCATCGCCGGGAACGTGGGCAACTACCTGCCGCTCATGATTCCCGGCATCCTCGCCCAGACCGTGCTGACCACCTGTATGGCGACCGGCATCCAGCTCCGTGAGGACATGGAGAAGGGGGTCTTCGACCGGTTCAAGTCGCTGCCGATCGCCCGCATCGCGCCGCTGGCCGGGCCGATGGTCGCCGACCTGGTGCGTTACACGATCGCCTCGGGGCTGACCTTCGGCATGGGCATCCTCATGGGCTACCGGCCGGGCGGCGGCGTGTTCGGGACGCTCGGCGCGATCGCGCTGTCGATCGTCACGGGCTGGTCGCTGGCGTGGGCCTTCACCTGGGTCGGCACCATCGCGCGCAGCGCCCAGGCGGTGCAGGGCATCTCGATGATGATCATGTTCCCGCTGACGTTCCTGTCCAACGCGTTCGTGCCGGTGGACACGCTGCCGGGCTGGCTGGCCGCCTTCGTCCGGGTCAACCCGGTCTCGCACCTGGTCACGGCGGCCCGCGACCTGGCCAACAACGGTGTCGTGAGCGGGGAGGTGGCCTGGACGCTACTGGCCTGCCTGATCTGCATCCTGATCTTCGCGCCGCTGGCGGTGCGTTCCTACAAGCGGCACATCTGAGCCGTGGCCGCGCAGCGCCTTCCTGGCCTCGTCGAGCAACTCGGGGCCGCGCCGGTCGCCGTACTCCGCCCGTATCGCGGAGATCAGACCGGGCGCGGCCCTCTCCGCGTGCGGTTCGATCCGGTCGAAGGCCATGCTGGACATCATCTGGCTGTAGGAGAAACGCTCGGCGAGCACCAGCAGCCTGATCGCCTCGTGCGCGGGCAGCGCCTCCCACAGCAGGCCCCACGCTCCGAGCGCGAACAGCATCGTCCCGACCACCGGATAGTCGATGTAGAGGCTGCGCGCGCTCAGCATCTCCCCGTTCAGCAGGAAGGACCGGTCGGCGAACAGTTCCTCGCCGTGACGCAGGTCGGACGGGCCGGCGTGGTAGGCGTGGGCCGTCAGCGCGAAGGCGGTGATGACGATCACCCACGGTTCGCTGCCGCTCGGAAGACCGGAGGTCAGCCGCATGTCACGGGCCCGCTGCACGGCCAGGCGGTACTGGGCCAGGGCGTGCGCCGTGTCACCGCGGGCGAGGGACAACTCGGCCGCGCACATCGGGATGAACACCATCTCGCCCTGCACCGCCTCGCTCTCGCTGATCCGCGTCAGCTCGGCGAACTCGGCCTCGGCCGTCTCCAGATCACCCGTCTGGATGGCGTTGTGGATGATGACGGCGCGCAGTTGCACCTCGTCGTCGGTGGCGCCGATCCTGATCATGGCGGGAAGGGCGGCGCGGGCGTGGCGGACCGCCTGCTCGTGGTCTCCCCGTTGCAGGGTCAGCTGGGCGAGTGTGGCCCGCAGGACGGCCTTCTGCCACGGCCCGTCGTCCTCCCGCGCCACGGCCAGCGCCCGCTCCGCCGCCGCGCACGCGGCCTCCGCCGCTCCGATGTTCTCCAGCGCGTGGGCCAGCGCCTGCCCCGCCATCAGGGCGAGGTCGTGGTCGGAACTCAGACTCAGCTCGGTCAGTCGCTGGATGACCTGGTTCCCGTTGGGGGAGTCACTGGCCAGCACCACCCGCGTCATCGCGGCCAGGCGGGGGACGGGGCTCTCGCGTTCGGGCAGGTGGGTGAGCAGGTCGCGCAGCGTGCGGTCGGTCATCCCCATCATGTTCATGAGCATGATGAGCAGGGCCGCCCTGGTCGCCTCCTCAAGCTCCGGGGGCGGGACCCAGCCGTCGAGCGCCTGGACCAGCGCCTCACGCAGCACGACGATCCTGGGGTGGTCGCCACGGATCGACCACAGCGCGCCCACGGCGGACATCAGCTGCATCACCGTGCCGGAGTCGCCCTCGCCCAGCGCCCGGCGCAGCTGGTCGGCCAGGTTGCCCTCCTCGGCGCGCAGCGCGTCCACGGCCTCGAACTGGCGGACACTGAACAGATAGTCGATATGGCGTATGCCGTACTCGACGGCCCAGGACCGTTGCGCCGCCCGCGCCCGCTCCTCCTCACCGGCCTCGGCCAGGCGCATCAGGCCGAACTCCCTGACCGTCTCCAGCATGCGGTAGCGCAGGCCGTACGCGGTCTCCCTGACGCTCAGCAGGGACTGCTCGACCAGCGCGTCCACGGCGTGCAGCGCGTCCGAGCCGAGCATGTACTCGGCCGTCTCCAGCGTGAAGCCGTCGCCGAACAGCGACAGCCGGCTCAGCGCGCGCCGCTCCCGCTCGCCCAGCAGGTTCCAGGACCAGTCGATGACCGCGAGCAACGTCTGGTGCCGGTCGGGGGCGCTGCGGTTACCGCCACGCAGCAGGGCGAACCGGTCGTTCAGCCGCCGTCTGATCTCCTCGACCGACATCATCCGCGTCTTGGCCGCAGCCAGCTCGATGGCCAGCGGAAGACCGTCGAGCCGGGTGACGATCTCGCGCACGACCTCCTCGTCGAGCCGCACACCGGGACGGGCCGCCGTGGCCCGTTGGCCGAACAACTCGACCGCGTCACCCGTGGCCAGCTCGCCGAGCTGGTGGACCCGTTCGGCGGGGATCGCCAGCGGGGCGCGTGAGGTGGTGAGAATCCGCAGGTCACGAGTGGTGGCGATGAGGAAGGCCACCAGGTCGGCCACGGCCTCGACGACGTGCTCGCAGTTGTCCAGGATGAGCAGGGAGGGCACCTGGTCCAGGTGGGCGGCGATGCGGGTCCGCACGTCGGCGCGCTGCTGCGGGGTCAGTGCCCGCCGTCCGACGACCGAGTCACGCACCCCGAGCGCGGACCCCACCTCGTCCACCACGCCCTCGGGAGAGGACACGGCGACCAGTTCGACGAAGTGCGCCACCGGCTGCACGGCGTTCCTGCCCGCCACGTGGGCCAGCCGCGTCTTGCCCAGCCCGCCGGGGCCGACGATGGAGACGACCCTGCCGCTCTGCAGCAGGGCGTGGACCGTACGGATGTCGTCCTCACGGCCGAGCAGCGAGGAACCGTCGTAGCGAAGCCCCTCGCGCACCGGCCGGTCGGCGGCCAGCAGCCCGGCGTGCACCCGCGTCAGCTCAGGCCCGGGATCGGTGCCGAGCCGGTCGGCGAGGTCGGCCCGGTAGCGTTCGTAGCGTTCCAGCGCCGCGGCGACACCGCGCACCGCCGCCTCACTGCGCAGCAGGCAGGCCAGCAGTTCCTCGTCGTGCGGAAGGGCGGCCGCGCGCTCCTCAAGCAGGGGAAGCGCGCCCGCGTGGTCGCCGTCCCTGCCCCGCGCGAGGGCAAGCACCCGGCAGGCCTCGGCCAGGTGTCCGGCGGCGACGGCGCGCAGGTCGGCCAGCGCTCCGGTCGACGGCTCACGACCGTTCCCCGCCAGGGTGATCGCCTGCTCGGCGCACCGGCGGGCCAGGGCCGTGTCCCCCTCGCCCAGCGCCCTGACCGCCCGCCCCACGAGGTCGGCGAGCAGGTGGGCGTCGACCTGGTCCGCCGACAGGCCAAGCCGGTAGCCGCGCGCCGTACGCACCACGACGTCGGGGCCGGTCGCGGAACGGGTACGGGAGACCACGACCTGTAGCGCCTTGACGGGATTGGCGGGCGGGTCCTCCCACCACAGCTCCCGGACCAGGTGATCGTCGCTGACCCCGGCCTTCCCGTGCAGCACGAGCACGGCCAGCAGGGCATGCGCGCGATCGCCCGCCAGTGGCCTACCCTCCCAGCGGACACCGTCGAGCAGGGTCAGCACCGGAGCCACGCACCCCAGCTTACGGCGTATCGGCCTTCCAGTAGCAATGCATATATTTCCCCCTCAAAAGGCCGCTGACCTGCGGTATTTACGACATCCGACCGCCGGCCCCGCCGCGTACGCCAGGTTTCAAACACCACCACCGGCCCCTGGGGCGGCTACTCCCGGGATCGATCGGTCACGTATCACCGTGAAGCCCAGCAACCGATCGTGAAGAACCTGGCCCTCCGCGTCGAAGAGCGTCCACAGCCCGGCACCGGGCACGAGGGCGAGCAGCGGAAAGGCCACCACCCGAAGCACCGCCCTCCCGGCCGTTGATCGTGTGCCCGTCGCGACGACACGGATCCCCAGCAGCCGTTTACCGGGCGTCCGCCCCCACAGGACGTGCTGGATCCAGAAGAAGAGGAACAGTCCGGCGGGGGCGGCCGGTGCCGTCGGGTACGTCTCGGCCCGCTTCAGGAAGCCGGCTCCCATCCCGGACATCGGGCCCACGCCGATCACCAGTCCCACGACGGAGCTGAGGACTGTACAGATGACGAGATAGTCGACCAGGACCGCGGCCGGTCGTCGCCACGCCATCCCCGCCGATGAGCCGTCCGGATGACGCTCCCGTGAGGCGGCGAACATCAGCGCCGCCGCCATCAGAAGGCACAGCTGGGTGGTCCCCACCCGTTGGTCATCGCCGCCAACCGCTCGACGCTGAGAAGCGGGATCTCCTCCCGGCAGATCCCGCTGGAGCCGTACAGCGAGACGAGAGCTCCGACGGCCGCGCCCATGACGAGGAGCCAGGCCACACGTCGGCCGGTCGCTCCGGGATCCCCACGGTTCAGACAGGACAGAAGGCCGAGAAGAACCACCAGCGCCGCGACCGCCCACTCCGTGGCGAACCCCCGATCGCTTCAAGATCGTGGCTCAGCGGGGCGAGCGGGGACAGCGTCGTTCCACTGCCGAACCGGCACACGACCCTGTAAAACGTGTCGGGCTCTCCCGAAGTCCGTACGAACTCCTCATAACCAAGGCGTCCGCGCCGCAAATCCCACGTCGGGAGGGCCGCGACGACCGCGGCCGTCACCCACGCCGCCAGCATCGACCGGGACATCCGCGGCAAGGTGGTCCTTTCGTCTTGGGAAACGACACCCTACCGACAGACCTGGACGCCACAGATTTCGTGGAAATGTCTCACTACGCTGTCATCGGCCCTGGAACTCACGGCGAGGTGTTTCCACAGGAAGGCAGAACTCCATGGCGGTTCTTCTCGCGAGTGCTCTCGACAGCCTGCGGATGTATCTGGGCTCCGACTTTCTCATCACCGAGGTGGAGGACGGCATCCCCACGGGCAGCCCCTCGCCCGGTGACGGCATGAGGATGACGCTCCCCAGGATCGGGGCAGGTCCCAACGGGGTCAGCATCGTCAGCATGGTCACTTCTGGGGGAACGAACCAGCGAGGTGGTCCGATCCATGTCCGCTACGAACTCTGGGACGCCGAGCCCAGCCTGCTCCCCTCCTGGGAGCGCATGTGGGAAGGGCGGCTCCACCTGCGCTCCGGCCGGATCGGCATCGTCGAGGAGATAGGAGAGGAAGGAGAGGAGATAGGCGACTACCTGGAGTTCGACACCGGCAGACGAGACAGCACCTGGTCGGCCCGGGTGTTGACCAGATACCTGTCCAACACCGACGAACCCGACTTCCCGGCCACCGTCGTCGATGTCGACCTCTACCGGATGCCGCTCTGGCCGGTGTAGCGGTTACCCGCCGGTCGCCTCGCGTACGGCGGCCGGGCTGGGTTGGGCGGGTGGGACGGGGCCCTGGCGGGTGCGGTAGACGACGTAGGGGCGCCACAGGTAGGCCAGGGGGGCCGACCAGACGTGGACGAGCCGGGTGAAGGGCCACAGCGCCAGGAGCAGGAAGCCGCCGACGGCGTGCAGCTGGTAGACCAGCGGGGCGCCGGTCATCAGGTCACTGCGCGGGGAGAACAGGAACACGCCGCGGAACCAGACCGCGACCGTCTCCCGGTAGTCGTATCCCGGGCCGAACAGGTTCACGACGACCGTGGCGGCCATCCCGAGCCCGATCATGACCGCCAGGGCCGCGTAGAGCACCCTGTCCATGGGGGTTGTCTTCCGCCTGACCCGGCGGTTGACCACGCGACGGGCGACGAGCAGGACGAACCCGGCGACGAGCATGACGCCGGTCACCGTACCGGCCCAGACCGCGACCAGGTGGTAGAGGTGCTCGGGGACACCCAGCCACGCGGTCACCGAGGCCGGGACCAGCAGCCCCATCGCGTGCCCGCCGATGGCCCCGAACGCGCCCAGGTGGAACAGCGGCGACCCCAGGCGCAGGATCCGGTTCTCCAGCAGCTGGCTGGTGTGCGTGGTCCAGCCGAACTGGTCGTGGCGCCACCGCCATATGTGGCCGCCGACGAACACCACGAGGCAGAGGTACGGCAGGGCGATCCAGATGACGGTGTTCATCGCAGGTCCTCCGAGGAGGGGGTGGGGTACGGTGCCAGGCCGATACCGCCGAGCTCGTCACCGTGGAGGTCGAGGTCCCGGCCCGGGAAGCCCAGGCTGAGGAGGTCCGGCCCCAGAGAGCCCAGGCCCGGGGAACCCGGACCGCAGGGGTTCAGGCCAGAGGGGTCCAGACCGGGAGAACCCGGACCGCAGGGGTTCGGGCCGGGGGTGTCCAGGCCGACGGACTCGACGGGTGGGCCGTCCAGGGCCAGCTCCGCGATGGCCGCCCGGTCGGCGTCGGTCAGTTCGGGCAGGACGGCGGTGATCGCGTCGAGCAGCAGGCCGTACGGCGTGCCGAGGTCGGCCAAGGCGGCACGGAGCAGTTCGACGCCGCGCCGGTGCTGGCGCAGCGGCGCCTCCCCCTCGCCGGGACCGACCACGGCGGCGAACTCAAGGACGACCGGCAGCAGGTCGGGCAGCTCACCGGCGGCCAGCCGCAGACCGTGGGCACGGTAACGCCGCTTGAGGACGAGCAGCGCCATGCCCCGCCTACGGGTGTCGCCGTGCAGGTAGTACGTCAGGTAGAGGCCGGACTTACGGCGCAGGTCGAAGGTCCGCACGTAGTGCCGCTGCGCGTCGATCGGCGCCGTGCCGGTCAGCCAGGCGAGGAACTCCTCGACCTGCCCGCGCAGCCACGGGTGCCCGATTCCGGCGGCGGCACCGCGCAGCTCGTCGGCGGCGCCGAGCAGTTCCGCGTCCGGATAGGTGAGCAACACCGAGGCGAGCTGGAACAGTCGGATCCGGTCGGCCGGGGCCACGGAGGCCCCGTCGATCACGGAGGTCCCGACGGCCACCACCGCCGGGGTCGTGCCCATGGCGGCCGGAGCCCCATCGATCACCGTCCCCGAGGTCGTATCCGTGGTGGCCGGGACTCCACCGGTCGCCGCCGTCGAGGCCGTGCCCATGGCGGCCGGGGCCGTGTCGATCACGGGCATGGGGGCCGCATCGGTGACGGCCGTCAAAGTCACGTCGATCACGGGCACCGGGATCCTGGTGGTCGCGGTCACCGGGGTCACCGGGGTCGCCGTGAAGGTCGTGTTGGTCGGGGGTGTGGTCATGACCGGTCCCGCAGGGGGTCGATGGTCAGGCCCGTCCGGCCGTCGGGGCGTCGTGTCGTGAGTCCCTGTCTTCCGACGTGCACGTCGTCGGCACCGCCCTCGACGAGGTGGAAGCGCTCGGTCACGGCCCTGACCCGCTCGACATCACCCGCGCCAGGACCGCCCGCGCCAGAGCCGTCCGTTCCGGAACCGCCTGCGCCAGGACCGCCCGCCCCGGAACCACCCGCACCGAACCCGGCCGCCCCGGAACCGCCCATGCCCGGGCCGCCCTCGCAGTCCAGGGAGCAACCGCCTGACGCGGCGGCCTGGGCCTCAAGGGCGGCGGCGTCCTTGCTGTAGGCGGTCGGGATGACGTACCGCTCGTCGTACTTGGCGATGGCGAGCAGCCGGTACATCGACTCGACCTGCTCGGCCGTCATCCCGATGCCGTCGAGCAGTTCCTCGGCGACCGTGCCGTCCAGGGTCCTGGCCCGCATGTACGAACGCATCGCGGCCAGCTTCATCAGGACCCCGGCGGCGGCGTCGGCGTCGCCCGCGGTGAACAGCTCGGCGAGATACTCGACCGGGATGCGCAGGTCCCTGATGGTGTGGAAGACGTCGTCGGCGTCGGTGTCGTCACGGCCCGCCGCGCCGGTCGCGTCGAGCACCGGGGAGAGCGGCGGGACGTACCAGACCATCGGCAGCGTCCGGTACTCCGGGTGCAACGGCAACGCGATCCGGTACTCGCTGATCAGCCGCCACACCGGCGACAGCCTCGCGGCCTCGACCCACTCCTCGGGCATTCCCGCGTCGCGGGCCGCCCGCCGTACCGCCGGGTCGTGGGGGTTGAGGAAGACCTCGCGCTGGGCGTCGAGCAGGTCGTGCTCGTCCGGCACCGACGCGGCGGCGAGGACGGCGTCCTCGTCGTAGAGGACGATGCCGAGATAGCGGAGCCGTCCCACACACGTCTCCGAGCAGATGGTCGGCTGGCCCGCCTCGATCCTCGGGAAGCAGAAGGTGCACTTCTCGGCCTTGCCGGTGGCGTGGTTGACGTACACCTTCTTGTACGGGCACGCCGAGACGCACATCCGCCAGCCCCGGCACCTGTCCTGGTCGACGAGGACGATGCCGTCCTCCTCCCGCTTGTACATCGCGCCCGACGGGCAGGCCGAAACGCAGGCCGGGTTGAGACAGTGCTCGCAGATCCGGGGCAGGTGGAACATGAAGGTCTTCTCGAACTCGAACCTGACCTTCGCCGCGGCCTCGGCGGGCATCCGGGTGATGTTCGGGTCCCGGTCGGCCCGTTCGTGCGCCCCGCCGAGGCCGTCCTCCCAGTTCGCCCCCCATTCCACGGCCATCGGCTCACCCGTCAGCGCGGAGTACGGCCTCTTGACCGGGGTGTCCTTCAGGCCGGCGGGCGCGCCGACCAGGATGTCCTTGTCGAACGTCGCGGGCTCGTAGTAGTCGTCGATCGACGGCAGGTCCGGGTTGGCGAAGATGCGGCTCAGCCGCTTCATCCGGCCGCCGGAGCGCAGGGTCAGCCTGCCCTTGCGGTCGAGCCGCCACCCGCCGTGCCAGCGGTCCTGGTCCTCGTAGTGCTTGGGGTAGCCGATGCCGGGCTTGGTCTCGACGTTGTTGAACCAGACGTACTCGGTGCCCTCGCGGTTGGTCCAGGTCTGCTTGCACGTCACCGAGCAGGTGTGACAGCCGATGCACTTGTCGAGGTTCATCACCATCGCGACCTGCGCGCGGATTCTCATCAGTACTCCACCTCCTGCGAACGACGGCGGATCACCGTGATCTCGTCGCGCTGGCTGCCGATCGGGCCGTAGTAGTTGAAGGCGTAGGTGAGCTGGGCGTGTCCGCCCGCGAGGTGGGTCGGCTTGACCAGCAGCCGGGTCATCGAGTTGTGGTAGCCGCCGCGGCGGCCGTTCCTCTCGGCCTTGGGCACGTTCACCGTCCGCTCCGGCGAGTGGTACTGGAAGACCGTGCCCTCGGGCATCCGGTGGCTGACCACGGCACGGGCGACGACGACGCCGTTGCGGTTGTGCGCCTCGATCCACTCGTTGTCCCTGACGCCGATCTTCGCGGCGTCCTCGACGCTCATCCAGATGACCGGCCCGCCCCGGGACAGCGCGAGCATCAGCTCGTTGTCGTGGTACATCGAGTGGATCGACCATTTGGCGTGCGGGGTGAGGAACCGTACCGTCACGCCGCCGTCGACGACCTCGCCGGGTCTGCCGAAGTGGCGCGCCATGTTCAGCGGCGGCCGGAAGGCGGGCAGCTGTTCGCCCAGTTCGGCGACCCAGTCGTGCTCGACGAAGAAGTGCTGCCTGCCGGTGAGGGTGTGCCACGGCTTGGACCGTTCGACGTTGAGGGTGAACGGCGAGTAGCGGCGGCCGCCCTTCTCCGAGCCGGACCACTCCGGGCTGGTGAACACCGGCTGCGGCGCGGCCTGGGTGTCCGGGTAGGTGATGTGGTCGTCCTCGTGGCCTTCGATCAGGTCGGCGAACGGCTGCCCGGTGCGCGCCTCCAGGGCGGCGAACCCGGCGGCGGCCACCCGCCCGTTCGTGGTGCCCGACAGCGCCAGGATCGCCTCGCACATCCGGTCGGCGGTCGCCAGCGACGGGCGTCCGGCGAACGGGCCGTCGGCGACGACGCCGTTGCGCTCGGCGAGGTAGGCGATCTCCGGGGTGACGTCCACGGTGATGGCCTTGGTGGTCGTGCCGAGGGTGTCGAGCAGCGGGCCGACCGCCCGCATCTTGGCGCCGATCAGCGTGTAGTCGCGTTCGATCTCCACGAGCTTCGGCATGGTCACGCCGGGGACGGGCTCGCACTCCCCGGCCTTCCAGTCCCTGGCCCGGCCGCCAGGGGTGGCGAGTTCGTCGGGGGTGTCGTGCTGCAACGGCACCGCCAGGACGTCGCGCCGTACGCCGAGGTGGACGGCGGCGAGTTCGCCGACCCGGTCGGCGAGGGCGAGGAAGGTGTCGTAGTCGGTGTGCGCGTCCGAGGGCGGTTCGACGGCCGGGCTGAACGCGTGCACGAACGGGTGCATGTCCGTGGTCGAGATGTCGTGCTTCTCGTACCAGGTGGCGGCGGGCAGGACCAGGTCGGCGTGCAGCCCGGTGTTGGTCATCCGGAAGTCGATCGCGGTGAGCAGGTCCAGCTTCCCGGTCGGCGCCTCCTCTCGCCAGGCCACGTCGCGGGGCCGTTCGCCGGGTTCGCACTCCCCCGCCCGGGCGAGGGAGTCGACGCCGAGCAGGTGCCGCATGAAGTACTCGTTGCCCTTGCCCGAGGAACCGAGCAGGTTGGCCCGCCACAGGGTGAGGCAGCGGGGGAAGTTCGCCGGGTCGTCCGGGTCGTCGGCGACCGCCCCGAGCCGCCCGGCCTTCAGCTCTTCCACGATGTGCTCCTGGACCGTACGGCCCGCCGCCGCGGCCTCGTCGGTGAGGTCGAGGGGGTTGCGGTCGAAGGCCGGGTGGCCGGGGCTCCACCCCATCCGCTGGGCCGCGGCGACGGTGTCCGCGAACGTCATCCCGGCGAACCGGCCGGTGCCCAGCGGCGAGGCCAGCTCGTCGGCGGGCACCCGCTCGTAGCGCCACTGGTCGGTGTGCAGATACCAGTACGGCGTGGCGGCCTGGTGCCGCATCGGGCGCTGCCAGTCGAAGGCGAAGGACATGTGCTGCTGGCCGGTCAGCGGCCTGGCCTTCTCCTGGCCGACGTAGTGCGCCCAGCCGCCGCCGTTGACGCCCTGGCAGCCGGTCAGCAGGACGAGCGAGATGAACGCCCGGTAGGTCATGTCGGAGTGGAACCACTGGTTGGCCCCGGCGCCCAGGACGATCAGGGAACGGCCCCTGCTGCGTTCGGCGTTGCGTGCGAACTCCCGGGCGATCCGGGCGGCGAGGGCCGCGGGAACCCCGGTGACGCGTTCCTGCCAGGCCGGGGTGTTGGGCTCCTCGGCGTCGTCGTAGCCGTTCGGCCAGCTCCCCGGCAGGTCACCGCGGCGCACGCCGTACTGGGCCATGAGCAGGTCGAACACGGTCGTCACGAGGTGGCCGCCGATCCGGGTGACCGGCACTCCCCTGCGCATCACGGCGCCGCCCTCGGTCTCCCCGACGTCGAACCTGGCCAGCTCGACCTCGACGGCCTCTTCGGTCGTGCCGAGCAGTCCCAGCGCCGGTACGGCCTCGCCGAGGTCGAGGTTCCACCGGCCCGCGTCCCGCTCGCCGTACCGGAACCCGAGTGAGCCGTTCGGCACGACCGGCTCGCCCGTGCGCTCGTCGAGGAACACCGTCCGGTGCGCCGCGCCCTGGTCCTCGTCGCCGAGGTCCTTCGCGGTCAGGAAACGGTCGGAGGTCCAGGCGCCGTTGTCCCTTCTCCTGAGCGTGACGAGGAAGGGCAGGTCGGTGTAGCGGCGGACGTAGTCGGTGAAGTACGGCACCTGGCGGTCGCGGAAGAACTCGGTGAGGACGACGTGGCCCATGGCCATCGCCAGGGCGCCGTCGGTTCCGGGGTGCGGCGCGAGCCAGTCGTCGGCGAACTTGACGTTGTCGGCGTAGTCGGGGCTCACGGCCACGACCTTGGTGCCCCGGTAGCGGGCCTCGGCCAGGAAGTGCGCGTCAGGGGTCCTGGTCACCGGGATGTTGGAGCCCCACATCATCAGGTAGGTGGAATTCCACCAGTCTCCGGCCTCGGGCACGTCGGTCTGGTCGCCCCAGATCTGCGGGGAGGCGACGGGCAGGTCGGCGTACCAGTCGTAGAAGCTCAGCAGCGTGCCGCCGAGCAGCGCGTGGTACCGGGTGCCCGCGGCGAAGGACGCCATCGACATCGCCGGGATCGGCGAGAACCCCACGACGCGGTCCGGGCCGTACTTCTTCGTGGTGTGGACGTGGGCGGCGGCCATCATGGTGATCGCCTCCTCCCACGAGGCCCGCACGAAGCCGCCCCGGCCCCGCCGGCTCTTGTAGGCCTGCGCCTTCACGGGGTTCTCGACGATGTCGGCCCAGGCGAGCACCGGGTCGCCGAGGCGCTCCAGCGACTCGCGGAACATCTCGGCCAGCGCCCCGCGCACGTACGGGTGCCGTACCCGGGACGGCGAGTACTCGTACCAGGAGAAGGACGCCCCGCGCGGGCAGCCACGGGGTTCGTAGTCCGGCGCGTCGGGGCCCGTCGTCGGATAGTCCGTCGCCTGGTGCTCCCAGGTGATGAGGTCGTCCTTCACGAACACGTTCCACGAGCACGAGCCGGTGCAGTTGACGCCGTGCGTCGAACGGACCACCCGGTCGTAGCGCCACCGGTCCCGGTAGAACGTCTCCCAGGAGCCGCGGTCGATCTGGTGCAGGGTCCGTCCCCCGTCGCCGACCGTCTCCTTCGTCAGGAAGCGACGTGCGGCCAGCAGCGGCGCCACGCCGGGCACCGAGTCCGTCGCGGGGGTCTGGGGGTGTGGTGACACGGTGCTGCACTCCTTCGATCGCGGGACGCGTACTCAGGCTCCCGTGGCACCGGGTCGCACGTCAGGTGCCGAGGGTCCCGATCAGCCGGGTCCTAAGTCCCGGACGCCTCCGACCCTTCGACCAGGCGCGGACGCATGGCGCGGCGGGCCGTCCTGGCGACGGCGGTGGTGTCCAGCAGCAGGGCGGCCAGCGCGACCAGGGCCAGCAGCCCCAGGCCGAGGGCGTAGCTGCCGTACCAGCCGTAGATGACGCCCATCAGCAGCGGCGGCACGAACCCGCCCAGACCGCCCGCGGCGCCCACGATCCCGGTGACCGAGCCGACCTTGTTCGCCGGGGCGAGCAGCGCCACCAGGGCGAACGTCGCGCCGCTGCCCGCGCCGAGCGCCGCGGCCATGGACAGGAACGCGACCGTCCCGAGGGGTGCCAGGCCGGGGGTGAACGCCTGGACCGTGGCACCGGCCACGACGACGACCAGTGTCCAGGCGAGCACCCTGGTCGGCGCGAACCGGTCCGACAGCCACCCGCCGACCGGGCGCATCAGCACCGCGAGCAGCACGAACCCGGCCATCCGGTTGGCGGCGTCGGCCTGGTCCAGCGCGTAGGCGGTCTTGAGGTAGGCCGGCAGATAGACCGAGAACGCCACATACCCCCCGAAGGCCACCGCGTAGAGCGCCGAGGCCTGCCAGGTCACCCGCAGCCGGAGCGTGGCCCCCAGCCGCCGCGCCATCGACTCGACCGGCACCGTACGGCCCGGCGCGTCCCGCAGCAGCAGCGCCGCGACCGCCGCGTACCCGCAGAGCACGACGGCGGTGACCGTGAACGGGGTCGCGCTTCCGCCGACGTCGACCAGCTTGACCGTGGTCAGCGCGCTGATCGCGGTGCCGCCCATGCCCGCGCCGAACACGCCGACGGCCAGGCCGCGCCGCGCGGGCGGGAACCAGGCGTTGACGAACGGCACACCGATCGCGAAGGTCGTGCCGCCGACGCCGAGGAAGAAGCCCCCGACCAGCAGCCCGGCCAGGGACGTCTGCCCGGCCAGCCCCAGGTAGAGCACCGGGACGACGGTCGCCAGCGACACCAGCGGGAACATGACGCGACCGCCGTACCGGTCGGTCAGCGCGCCGACCGGGACGCGGCCGAGCGAGCCGACGACCACCGGCACCGCCACCACCAGCGCCTGCTGGAAGGGGCTCAGGTGCAGGGCCTCCTTGAACCTCGGCGCCAGCGGGCTGAGCAGCGCCCACGCCCAGAAGTTGATCGCGAAACCGGCCGTGGCCAGGGTCAGCATCAGCGCCGGACGCCTGTCCGGCGCGTCTCCCGCACTCATGGTTTCCTCCACTGTGTGTCGCCGTGCCGCCCAGGGCACGGTGGTCGACACACAGCGTTTCCGGCCGGTACATCCCCGGGACAGGGACCTTGGACCTCTCCCCCCGGGCCCTGTGTCCCCTGCCTCCGTACGGATCGCGCGTCACCTGCCGCCTCGGCCACCCGGGTTCCCCTCCGCCTCCCGCTCGGTGTGGATGTCCAGGGGCGGCCTCCCTAGAAGATCCGTTTACGATGACACGCCCAGCCCGCTCACCATTTCACGATAAATAAGCAAAAAACCAATGCCTGGATAATAAATCCACTAAATGTCTATAAGGCGGTATATGAGAGCCGGGACGTTTGACACCTGATATGGGCGGTATGGGCGCCTCTGACGAGGGAAAACGGACATCGCGTCGCCAGAATCTCCTACGAAGGAGACCGACGGGCGACTTCCGGACTCTCACCAGAAGCAAGACGGGAGAACTCCATGCGTAAAACGCTTACCGGACTGGGCCTAGCCTTCTTCCTGACGCTTGGGCCCGCCGCCGCAGCGGCGACTGACTCACTGGCCGCACCGGTCACCCAAAGCCAGCCAACTCCCGCACCACAGAACAACAGCAGGGACAGCGGCGACAAAACCGGCCTCTGGGGCCTGGCGGGGCTGATCGGCCTCCTGGGCCTCGGCGGCCTGCGCAAGCATCGCGAGTACACCGGAACAGGATCCGGCGCGCACGTCGGCGATCGGCCGACGCGTCCATAGCCGTCGAGAGAGCCGTCGAGAGGCGGGAGGCCCACGGCTCCATGGCCGGGGCCTCCGGCGCTCTGCGATGCGCACGTTTGCCCATCTGCCTGTTTTGTCCACCGCAGTACGACAGCGGCCGAGTCGAGCCGCCGTACACGGATCAGGCCACCCCACCGGCACCGACCGCGGGCCCGTCATTTCTCCAGAAGGCTCACCCGGATGCCGTTGATGAGAATGTCCAGCTCACTGAGGAAGGTCTCGTCGCGCCGGTCACGGGGCCATATCTTGGCCTGCCGGGCCTGTTCCTCAAGCGTGAAACCGTTCGTGAAGCTCGTCAGCAGGTCCGCGCCGAGCTCCGCGTCCCGCTCCGGGACGCCCGCCGTACGCAGCGAGTCGACCAGCGCCTGGAAGTAGGTCACGGCCGAGGCCGGCAGCACGCTGAAGGAGGCCACCAGCCGGGCGCCGTCCCGGTGCGCCAGCATGGTCGAGCGAGCCCGTACGGCCAGCTCCCGCAGCCGGCCCGCCCAGTCCTGCTCCGCGATGGGCTCGGCGAGCATCTCGTCGACGATCCGCTCGACCAGGGCGTCCAGCAGGGCGGTCTTGCTCGGGTAGTGCCAGTACAGGGCGCCCACCCGGACGCCGAGCCGGTCCGCCAGCCTGCGGGTGGTCAGCTCGTCGAGACCCACCTCGTCGAGCAACTCCATCGCGCCTCGGAGCACATCGGCCTGCCGGAGCGGCATCCGCTTCCCCCTTCTCCTCGTCCTCCACGGAGAGCTTGCCACTTGAACACCGACCAAGTAACTTGAACACCGCTCAATTGAGCAATGTTCAAGTCAAGGGAGCCACCATGCGGGTTCTGGTGATCGGGGCGGGCATCGGCGGACTGTGCCTGGCACAGGGGCTGGTCCAGGCCGGGATCGACGTGCGGATCCACGAGCGGGAGACGGGCGCCCACAGCCGCTACCAGGGTTTCCGGATCGGCATCGGCGGCGCGGGCCTCGCCGCGCTACGCGAATGCCTGCCGCGGCGGCTGCACGGCCTGCTGGAGGCCACCACAGGAGAGCTGTCCGGGGAACGGCCGGTCGTCGACCAGCACCTCAACGTGATCGGCCAACTCGGTCCGATCGACGACGGCATGGCCACCGACCGGCACGTGCTGCGACACCTGCTGCTGGCCGGCCTCTCCGACCGGATCGAGTACGGCAGGCGGCTGGTCGAGTACGTCGAGCTGCCCGACGACACCGTGCGGGCGGTCTTCGCCGACGGCGGCACGGCCACCGGTGACCTCCTGGTCGGCGCCGACGGAGTCGGCTCTGCGGTCCGCCGCCGGTTGCTGCCTGACGCCTCGGTCGTCACGCTGGGCGGCAACGGCCTGCTCGGGCGCACCCCGCTCACCGAGCGCCTCGCCGGTCTGGTGCCGGGGTTCGGCACCGTGGTGCGCGGCCCGGACATGAGCATGCTGCTCGGCAAGATGGAGTTCCGCCGCCCGCCGCACCTGGCCGCCGCCGAACTCGCCCCCGACGTCGAACTGCCCGCCACCGAGAGCTACCTGCGCTGGGCCGCGTTCCTGCCCGAGCGCGTCGAGCGCCTGCCCGACGGCTGGGCCGCGACCCGCGACCTGCTGCTGACCCTGATCGACGGCTGGCACCCGGACCTGGTCGAACTGGTCGAGCGGTCCGACGTGGTGAACAGCTCGCCGCTGAAGGTCGGCTACGCGCGGCCGGTGCCGCACTGGGGAACCCGCCGGGTGACCCTGCTGGGCGACGCCGTCCACGTCATGCCGCCGAGCGGCGGCCAGGGCGCGAACACCGCCTTCCGTGACGCGGCCCTGCTCTGCCGCCGGCTCACCGAGGTCCACCGGGGCGAGAGCGACCTGCTGCCCGCCGTCGAACGCTACGAACGCGAAATGCTCGACTACGGCTTCGCGGCGGTCGCCCGGAGCCTGGAGGCACTGCCGAACTTCACCGTGGCCGGCCGCTGACCCGACCGGACCGGCCGCACCGTGAGCGGCGCGAGCGGGCTCCCCGCGACCGGGTTGCCCTCACCGGGGCATATCCCACCGCGGCCCGACCGGCCGCACCGGGGCGGCTCCCCCGCGACCCGAACGGCCGCACCGGAGGCACGCGCCCGACGCGGACAGACCGGCTTCATCGGGGCAAAGCACCGCCGCCGCCGGGGCGGCGGGCCGGTCACGACTCCCTGTGCGCCACCGGACAGCCACCGGTCAGTCTGCCGAGAAAGTCGTTGGGGTCGTAGTAGTGCTCGACCTCCACCAGCCTGAGGTCGTCGGACAGCTTGGCGATGCTGACGCCGTACATCTCGATCGTCTGCCCGGTGGGCTGGAAACCGTGGTACTCACCCTCGAAGACGCCCCAGTGGCGCCATTTGACGGTGACGGTCGGCGGCGGGGTGAGAACTTCGAGCACCTCCCAGAAGAATCCGCCGGGAAACGCCCTGTGGAACATCCGGTGCGAGGAGTCGAAGGTCTCCCGCCCGGTCGGGTAGAAGACGCTGTCGCCGATCAGGACGTTGTAGCTGCCGATCTCCGCGATGTCCGCCGCGGTGGCCCACGGACCTCCGTTGACGTTGGTCCGGAAACGGTCGGCGACCATCGACACCCAGGTCGCCGGATCCTTCTTGTGCGAGACCTCCATCTCGAAGACCTGCACGATCCCCTCGACCACGGCCTCCAGCGAACCGGGCTCGAAGTGGTACGTCCGCTGCCGCGGCATGACTTCGTGCGAGAGGTCGTAGTCGGGCAGGCCGTCCCGCCACTCACTCGGATCCGCGGCCGCGACCACGGCCGAACGCCCCTGAAGCCACAGCGGAGTTTCAGCCAAGACAATCACCCCATTTAGGACGACTACCACGAAAGAGCCGAAGCCCACAGATCCTCATGGACGCCTCCCGCCCCGTCAAGCGCCCCTCACGGGAGCGGCGCCGCCTTCGGCTTCCAAAGTCCGTCACCCAGCCTGGCGATGAGATCGGTCGCGGAAAGCCCCGGTTCGCGCCAGAAGGCGCCATCGGCCGCGGCGGGACCGAAATGCCTTTTTCGAGTCGCCCGGGAACCACCGGCCAGAAACCAGGGAAATCACGAAATGGAATTAACACCCACACCCTCCGTGATAATCACCGCCAGTCGAAGGCTGTAAATCCGCGAGAACGGCTGCGATGAGCTGCAATTCTCACCGACGGTGCCCGAACGGAACACCCATGCCACCTGCGGCGACGAGCGGAACACAATATGAATTGTGATCCACGTCACGCCGCGTTCGACGGCGGGAGAGATATGTTCGAGGAGTGCGAAGGCGAGTTTTTAATTCCAGCCCGCCTTTATCGCCTACCACCGGAGGTTGCACGTGTTAAAGTCACGCCGAATTATGCTGGCTTCCATTGTCGGCGCCGCTGCCGCCGCGACGGCACTGCTCTCACCTCACACCGCCATGGCCGCGGACTCCACTCCGATTCCGGCGTCCGCCGACGTCTCGGCCCTCAGTCCGCAGCAGCTCGAACTCCTCAAGTCCGACACCCCGCACACGCTCTCGGTGGACCCGCGAACCGGCAAGGTGCTGTCGGTGACCGAGGGAGCCATCTCCACCCCCGCGATCAGCCAGCACAACATCTGCAACTCGGGTGACTTCTGCTACGCGTCCGGCCAGGTCCCGTACGCGCACCAGGGGTTCTACGGCAGCGCGGGCACGAAGACCGGAAGCTGGCCCTACCGGTCCTACTTCAACACCGGCAACTACAAGGGCCGGGCCTGCTGGACCTATCAGGGATCGTCGCCCTGCAGCGGCCCGTGGGGTCCCAACAGCTACGTCAACTTCAACGGTTCGCTCGTCACCGGCACCAGCGTCACTCTCTACTGAGCCACCGGTGAGCACATGACCGAGCGATGCCATCGCTCACATTGAGCGATCGAGAGCGGGGAGGCCGAGCCTTCCCGCTCTGCGTATGGAGAACGTCGACTCACGGACCGTCGAAACCGGAGACGGGATTATTTCCCATTCGTGGACGGCGACAGCACCTGACCGGTACGCGGATCCACGTTCACCGTCCTCCCGCCGAGATTCGACGGCTTCCCCTCCGAAACTCCCAGCACCTGGCCGGTGGCGGGGTCCACGGTTATCGTCACCGGTTTGTCCGACTGCAGAAGCTTCTTCTCCTGAGGCGTGACCGTCGCGGTGTCCGCAGGTGACGGGCCGGTCGCGCTGACAATGGACGTCGAGGTCAGAGCCATGGCGACCGCACCGGCACCAACCGCCGCCACGAGGATGAGACGTCGTACTTCAGGCACGTTGACCTCCGAGAATCGAGAGAACTTACGGGGACAGACGTACGGCAGGCGCATCCACCAACCGCTTGACCACAGCCTTCACTTCTCAAAAATGAGAACCCACACAAACCTATCGCCGAGCGGCGATCCTCAGGACCTTTACCTTTGGTTCCAACCGAGATCGGCGACCCCCAAGCATTCCGATCCTGAGCCGAACACCCCTGAAGCCATAACGGGGTTTCCGCCAAAAGCCATCGAAAGTCCGGGTCACGCGGTCATGCAGCCCTCCAGAGCGGCGGCGAACTCATCGGGGCGAGACCAGTAACCCAGGTGGTCCCCCGGAAGGTCGACGACCCGCCGATTCCACCGGGCCGCGAGCACGGCGGCCGGCCGGTAGGGAAAGTGGGCACGGGAGTCCCGGCCACCCGCCAGGACGACGCGATCACGCCACGCGTCAAGCGCGGCGAAGTCCGGATGGTAGCCGGGAGCATTGGGCACCTCCTGGGTCAGGATGGTGAGCGTGTTCCCGGACATGCGGGCGAGCAGTTCCGGATCGGGATCGGCCGGCCGCCGAGCCTCGGCGACCCCGATGCCCGCCAGGAATCGCCGCATCGCCGCCTCCTGCCCCTCGCTCCGATGGGTCGCGCCGACCTCCTCGAAGAAGGCTCGCCAACGCGGGGCGTCCGGCAGAACCTCGAAGATGGGCGGTTCGTGGGCCACGAGCCTGCTGACCAGCCGAGGATGCCGGCCGATGAGGTCGAGCCCGATGACGGCTCCCGCGCTTGTGGCGAAGATGCGGACCGGTTCCCCGGAGACGGCACCGATCAGGCGGCGCGCGTCTTCGACGTGCGTCTCGATCCACCCCGCGGGCTCCTCCTGGGTGAAACTCCGGGAGAAGCCTCGCCGGTCATAGCCGACGACCGTATGACGGTCGGCCAGCCGATCGGCCATGGCGTCGAAGAAACCGGCGTCGCCATTGCTCCCGGGGATCAGCAGAAGCACCGGCCCCGAACCGCGAACCTCGTAGTGGATGCGGGCTCCGGCCACATCCAGGACATGGTTCTCACGCACAGCCATCACGCCTCACCTTCGCGCACGGCGGATAAGATGCAGACTGCATCTAACATAAACCGTTCCCAAGGGGTGTGCGATGGGCCGACGGCGCGGAGAACGGTTGGAGCAGGCCATCCTCAACGCCACCTGGGACCTGCTGACCCAAGTGGGCTACGCCAAACTGACCATGGAGGCCGTGGCCGCCAGAGCGGGCACCAGCCGACCGGTGATCCACCGCCGCTGGCCCACCCGCGCGCGGCTAGCACTCGCGGCCCTCGACCACACGGCTCCCCCCGACGCCGAGCCACCGGACACCGGCGGACTGCGAACCGACCTGCTCGCCATGATGCGGCAGATCACCCACCGATTCGGCTCCGTGCACGGCGAGGTCCTCGCCGGCATGACGGCCGAGACAGCCCGTGACCCGGAGGCCGCCCACGCCCTGCGCGCCCGGCTGACCGTCACGACCCGAGGACAACAGGTCGCGACCATAGTCCGGCGAGCCGTCGAGCGGAACGAGATCCTCCCCGTCCTCCTGCCCTCACGCGTGACCGCACTCCCGCTCGACCTGATCCGCAACGAGATCGTGCTGTACGGCCGGCCACCGGGCGAGGACGCGATCACCGAGATCGTCGACTTCGTCCTCCTGCCCGCGATACTCCACGCCCCGGCCCCCGGCTTCGAGGCCGGGCAACCGGTCGCGGAGAAGCCCTGACCCTTCGGATGCCACGACGACCCACCGCCGGTCGCCGAGACACCGCGTCCAACCGGCTCCGGGCTGTCGAGCCGGCATGCCGCCGTCCCCGCGCCGCTGCGAACGCCGGGCAGACCGCTTCTCCTCCTTCGTCGCTGTCGCCGCAGCCCTCATCCGCTCCCGCCGCCTCGTCGAACAGGCCACCGGCGCCGCGGGATGACGGTGGTTCATCGGGCCGGAAACCGAACCCACGCTGCTCAGAGCAGATCTGCCCCCGGCGGATCGTGTCGACGCCGGTCCTGGTCGCCTCACAGGATGGACGCATGAGCGAAAAATCGAATCCTCCGCTTTTCGACACGCGGGTGAGGCGCGAACTCTACGAACAGCGTGTCCTCGTTCTCGACGGCCCTCTCGATGACGACAACGGGACCCTGCTGGCCACGCAGCTGATAGCACTCGCCACGCAGGACGCGTCAACGGACATCGCGCTCTGGATTCACTCCCCGGGCGGTTCCGTTCCCTCGATGCTCGCCATTCGCGACGTCATTCGACTCATTCCCTGTGATGTGTCGACCCTCGTCCTGGGCATCGCCTACAGCGCCGGACAGTTCCTGCTCTCGTCGGGAGCCAGGGGAAAGCGCCGCGCCCTGCCGCATTCACGCGTCCTGATGCACCAGGGCTCGGCGGGAATCGGTGGCACCGCGGTCGACATCGAACTGCAGGCCGGTGACCTGCGGCACACTCGCGACACGGTGCTCGGTCTCATCGCCGCGGACACGGGGCAGTCCGTCGAGCGCATATTCGAGGACTCTCTGCACGACCGTTGGTACACGGCGCAGGAGGCACTGGAATACGGCTTCATAGACGCGATCGTTCAGGACTTCCACGAGATCGCACCACACAATCGCCCCCGAACCGGTTTCGGCATCACCGGAGGAGTCGGCCAGTGAGCACATACACGATCCCGAACGTCATCGCCCAGAACCCTCGTGGCGAGCGCATCATGGATGTCTACTCGCACCTGCTCACCGAGCGAATCGTCTATCTGGGCACCGCGATCGACGCCGGCGTCGCGAACGCCCTCATCGCGCAGCTGATTTTCCTGGAGTCGGACAACCCCGAGGCCGAAATACAGTTCTACATCAACTGTGAGGGCGGGGACCCGAGCGCGATGCTCGCGATATACGACACCATGCGCTACATCCGCCCGCGG
This sequence comes from Streptosporangium sp. NPDC020072, assembly GCF_040631445.1. NCBI lineage: Bacteria > Bacillati > Actinomycetota > Actinomycetes > Streptosporangiales > Streptosporangiaceae > Streptosporangium > Streptosporangium sp. NPDC020072. The sequence continues at coordinate 70,054 of NZ_JBEYAB010000013.1, forward strand.
GTTTCGACGACCTGCGTCGGACAGGCCGTGGCGGTCGGCGCCGTCCTTCTCGCCGCGGGCACCGAGGGGAAGCGCGCCGCCCTGCCGCACGCACGGGTGATCCTGCACCAGCCCGCCGCCCAGGGGCGCGGAACGATCCCCGACCTCATCCTGCAGGCCGACGAGGTCGTCCGTGTCCGAGCGGACATCGAGCGCATCCTGTCACGGCACACCGGTCAGACGGTCGAGACCCTCCGCGCCGACACCGACCACGACCGTGTGTTCACCGCGGCCTCGGCCCTGGAGTACGGGCTCATCGACCAGATCATCGAGGAGCGTTCGCCCGCCCGCAGGTGATCCGGCGGCTACGCGGCCAGGGCGTACGCCGCCGAGCAGGTGGCGCCTCTCGACACGCCGCTCTGCGTGGACCGCAGGCTCTCGGAGACCGCGAGGGTCAGGTCGATCAGGGTCACATCCAGCGCTCCGGCGACCGCGGCGATCATCTCGCTCGACGGCTCCTTGACGCCCCGTTCCATCTCGGAGAGATACTGCGGCGAGACCCCGGCACGACGTGCCGTCTCGCTCAGCTTCTCGCCCCGCTCGTGACGAAGACCTCTGAGGCACTCACCGAGCGCGTGCCGCCACAACGGCTCGCGAACCGGAGACGGCTTGGAGTCGGTCCGAACGATCGCCGGACGCAGCGGCGGAACGGAAGAGGCCATACCTCACCTTAAGGAGACGCCACCCCCAAGTTCAGCCCAATCCGCGCAGAGCAGAACCGTTCCCGTCTTCCCTGGTCCGTCGATCACCGTGGACGAACACCTCCATGGCTGGATCGAGGGGCCCACGCCATGGAGGTCAACCCGGAAGCTCCTGGCCATCCGCCTCAGCGCCAAGTCCTTCATCGGCAGGACAGGGCTCGGTCACCAAGCTCTAGCCGGGTGGTCAGTCGCTTCCCCGGCGACGGCGGTACTCGGTCTTGACAGGCCTGAGACGGTCACGCCTGGCGGCGACTGCCTGGTAGTCCACCATTTGACCGCTCTCCCGTCGCTCTCGCAAGGCGGCCATTCCCTGAGCCAGCCAGTCAGGGTCATGGCGCACCTCCACCATCTCGCCAGAGACGATCAGGTCAGCGGCTTCCCTCTCGGACAGCTCCCTGCCCACCCAATCGGGCAGCCGACGGAGACCTCGCCGGTCACGACGCGACGCACACCCTCCTGAAGCACAGGTATCGGCCCTCAGAGTAACCAGGTGTTTCCACCGTCTCCGCGAGACCACCGGGACGGTATCTCGTGGCCGGCGACACCGAACGGATCCGTACCTACCGAGTCTCGACGTCCTCGACGAGCGGTTCGACCTGGCGGACCTACCTGGAGTGTTGCGACGCGCGCCGACACCAGGGGGAGACGACGCTCCGTCTTTCCCCCAACGCCCTCGGATCCCGGCCGGATCGGCAAACAGGAGATAATTCACTTATTCAGCACGAAAGAACATATCACCGCATTTCCGCCCATGAACCAAGCGATCTACCTTACTGCGTGAGCAAGTTGACGGAAGCGAGATGGATTACATCCAATTCACACATTAAATTGCGGATACATCCGACTCTGAGACTGTTTCCCGAGGTCACATCGGTAGAGGGATCACGACCGGGGTGGACCGGATTGAATTCGCTCGAAGGGCGCATGCTATGGCGGCATATGCATACCGATGTCCGCATTGCTCCGAAATTGAGGCCGTTTTTCCGATCGGCACCGCACCCGCTACGGTGCCGTGCCCAGACTGCGGCGCGGCCTCTGTTCGGACGTTCTCAGCGCCGATGCTGGCGCGCATTCCGACCGCCGTGTCCGCGCAGTTGCAGCGCGCGGAGCGCAGCGCCTCCGAGCCCGAAGTCGTCACGTCCCTGCCACGGCGCCGTACCGGAGGCGCGGTGGCCGTCCATCCCGCCACCGCCCGCCTGCCGAGGCCGTGACCGTCCCGCAGTGCCGAAAGGAATCCAGCCGTGCCAGAGTTGATTTTCCCGCTCGACTCGACGAAGAAGTTCACCGACCAGGCCAAGATCGGTCACAACCGTTGGCACCCCGCGATCCCGCCTGTGGCACGGGTCAAGCCCGGCGACAGCTTCCGGGTCCACTGCCGGGAGTGGTTCGACGGCGCGATCCACAACGACGACTCCGCCGAGGACGTCCGTGACGCCCCGTTGATGAAGGTGCACGCGCTCAGCGGCCCGTTCGCGGTCGAGGGAGCCGAGCCGGGCGACCTGCTGGTCGTGGACATCCTCGACCTGGGGCCCATTCCCCAGGAGGACAGCGGCCCACTGGCCGGTCAGGGCTGGGGTTACACCGGGATCTTCCCCACCAAGAACGGCGGGGGGTTCCTCACCGAACAGTTCCCCGACGCCTACAAGGCGATCTGGGACTTCTCCGGCCAGGTCGCCACATCACGCCATATCCCAGCGGTGTCGTTCACCGGCATCGCCCACCCCGGGCTCATGGGCACCGCGCCGTCGGCGGCATTGCTGTCGAAGTGGAACGCGCGGGAGTCGGCGCTGATAGCCACAGACCCGCAGAGGGTGCCGCCGCTGGCCCTGTCTCCCGAGCCCCGGGAGGCCATCCTCGGCGGCGTCTCCCCGTCCGAGTTCGACCGGATCGCGGCCGAGGCCGCCCGTACCGCGCCGCCGCGAGAGAACGGCGGCAACCAGGACATCAAGAACCTCACCCGGGGCTCCCGAATCTTCTACCCGGTGTACGTATCCGGTGCGAACCTGTCGGTCGGCGACCTGCACTTCTCACAGGGCGACGGTGAGATCACCTTCTGCGGCGCCATCGAGATGGGCGGCTTCATCGACCTGCGGGTCGACGTCATCAAGGACGGCATGCAGACCTACCGTGTCGGCGAGAACGCCATCTTCATGCCGGGCCGTACGGACCCTCAGTACAGCGAGTGGCTGGCCTTCTCCGGGGTGTCCGTCACCCTGGACGGCGAGCAGCGCTATCTCGACTCGCAGCTGGCCTACCAGCGGGCCTGTCTGCACGCGATCGACTACCTGACGGCGTTCGGCTACAGCCCCGAGCAGGCGTATCTGTTGCTCGGCGCCGCGCCGATCGAGGGCCGGTTGTCGGGGGTGGTGGACATTCCCAACTCCTGCGCCACCGTCTATCTGCCAACCGCGATCTTCGACTTCGACGTCCGTCCCGGCTCCTCCGGCCCGTTCCGCGTACCGCAGGGCACCAGCGCCCCGCACGCCAGTTTCGACTGAACCGCCGACCTCCCGCTTTCAGGCGGGCCGATCACTCTGGTCGGGTAACGAAGACGGTGGCCGAAGTGAGCCGGAACACATGGAGCGCGAGGCCCGGTTGCGGGCCACATGAAAGACAAGCCCGAGGTTCGGTGGGCGGCTGCGTATGAGGCCTCCAGAGATTGAGGTGTCTGAAACGACACATCCACACTGACCGAGGAACCCTGCGAAGGTGGACGGCGTTAACTGATCATGACGAGCGATGAGAAGCCAACCGGCCGGTTCCAGCGTCTGCCTGAGCGGCCGGACCCTGCGACCTGGGTGCCGGGCCGGGATGAGGACCCGTTGCCGCAGGTGATCGCCGAGCCCGGAAACCCAGTCGACGCGACCCTGCAGTGGGTGGCGCCCGAGCTGTACGCGGCACAGCAGATCAGCGATGCGATCGTCCGCCGTCGCTCCCACGACTGACCACAGGGTTCAGCCACCTCACACTGGCTGGGGTGTCTGACGCGGTCGTTCGACAAGCTCGGCACCGGACCTGCCGCCGGTGTAGCGGAAAGCCGTCATCGTGACGGCACTCTGCTTGGCGGTCGACCGCGGGCTGGGGAAGCGTTCCAGGAACGACAGCGAGATGTCGATTTTCAGACATCTCGGTCTGGGCGGCTTCGGAGAAGGCGTGCCAGATGTCGGCCGGTACGGCCCAGCGGTGCGGATGGACGGCCTTGATCACGCACAGCGTCTGTACGGCAAAGGCCTCCACACCGGTGTGCGATGTCGCCGTAGGACCATCAGAGAATTTGCGAATCGGCACGGTCTGTCTGCCGTTTCCTCCGTTCGACGCGTACGGCGCGGACGATCAGGTAGGTCAGCAGCAGTACCCCCACGACGAGGACACCCACGCGGACAGCGGGGGTCTCAAGGTCTCTTGACGCCCCTTTGAGGACGAAGAAGACACCCAGATAGAGCACGAATCCTCGCCCGTCGAACCACAGGTGGACACGGGGAATGCCGTTGAGGATCATCAGGCTGAGAATCACGTAAGCGAAGATCAGGAAGCCCGGAGCGAGATCCGTTGGCGGCCCCAACCAGAGGTAGGCCGCTCCTCCTATGGAGCCGATCAGCGACATTGTGATCGCGGTCACCTTTTGCGGCTTGGACAGCGTGTTGAACCACGACGAAGGCCGATCTGCGGAATTCACGAGATCAATCTCGCACAGAACGACAATCAATCGCCAGGCATGGCCTGACATGCCCATGTAGACGGCCCCGCCCTGGCCGTAGTTGGCGTGCCCATCAGCTGAAACGGCCGGACAGATCGTCAGTGACGACGATGACCGGTCCGCGCCGGTTGGCCGCGGCGGTCCGCTGAAGCAACCGGATCCGATGCGGTGACCAGGATCCGGCGCGCCTGAGAGCGGTGGATGCCGATGCCCGCCACACGGGCGACGGCGGTCAAGCTGTTCGGCATCCACCGCGGTGGGCCGCTCTCATCGGCCGCCACCAGGGCGCCTGCCTCGTCGCGGCCCGGGTGCCCGGGCGGGGCCGAGCGCGCCAAGGCGATGATCATCCGCGTCCGACCCTCGTCGGTGTCCAGCCTCAGGCGCGCGAACAGTGGTCCGGCATGATGATCTGAACCATCGTTCCCCCGGCCCAGCCGGCATCCACACCCTCGATCAGCAACGCGGCACCGGGACACCCTGGGGAAGCTGGAGCGAACCGGCTACCCGCAGGTTGGACGCCGCGACTGAATACCGGCGCCCACGCCGGATTCAGCGGCAGACCGTACCGGGCACAGGGAGCGTCCCGGAGATCAGGTAACGGTCGACACTCCCGGTCGCGCAGGCGTTACGCAGGTACGCGGTGTGCCCGTCGCCGTCATAGGTCAGCACCTGTGACCCCTTGATACCCCTGGCCAGGCTCTTGGCCCAGACGAGCGGCGTTGCGGGATCATGCGTGTTCCCGACCAGCAGAACGGGCGGCACCTGGGTGATGCGCACCGGCCGCTGCGGATTGGACGGCTGGACGGGCCATCCCAGACATCCGGTCGTCATGTCCCAGAACTCCGATGTCCCGCGCATGTGCGGGGCCCTCCGTACGGCGTCCCGAGCCCGGGCCCTGAGCTGCGGGAATCCGTTGGTTCCAGGGTCGATGTCCTGACAGAGGACCGCCCGGTAGGCCGAGGTCATCGCGGAGTTGTCCAGCGCCTCAGTCCGCATCTGCCCGAGGATCTCCGCATCGCCCTGCTCCGCCTGAACGATGCCCCGGGCCAGATCGCCGTTGAACTCGGGGGCCAGCGTGAGCATCACGTACGCGGCGTAGCGCAGTTCTTCCGCCGTCAGCGGACGCCCGCCGGTCACCGGAATCGGCGTCTTCTCCGCCTTGCGCATCAGCGCGTCCCACACCTGCGGTACGGACCGGCCGTGCAGCTCACATTCCTCCGTCCGCTCGCACCATTCGCCGAACCTGTCGAACCCGTCCTCCACCGCCTCCGCGGCATCCCGCACCATCTGGCGCGAGCTCATCCCGTGATCGACGATCCCGTCCAGAGCCATCGCCCGTACCCGGTCGGGGAACCGCCGCGCGTACTCGGTCCCCAGCATGCTCCCGTAGGAGCGTCCCAGGTAGCTGATCTGCTCCTCGCCCAGCGCGGCCCGCACCGCGTCGAAGTCTCGCGCCACGCTCCCGGTGTCCACGTGACCGATCAACGGTCCGCAACTCACGCCCACGGCCCGGTTGTGCGCGACAAGGCGGTCATACTCCCACCGCGTCTCAGGGAACTGCGTGACAGCCGGATCATGCACCGCCTTCCCGCACTGGATCTGCCCACTGCCGGCGACCCCGCGCGGATCGATCCCGACGATGTCGAACCGCTCGCGTAACTCCTCGGAGAAGTAGTACTGCGACCAGTTCCGCACCAGATAGGCCGCACCCGCCCCTGGTCCGCCCGGGTTGTAGAACAGCGTCCCGACCCGTTGTCCGGTGGCCTTGCGACGCGTCATGTTCAGCGAGATCCGAGGCCCGTCCGGCTTCGCCCAGTCCACCGGCACCGCGAGGGCGCCGCACTCGGCTCCGGGTTCCTCCCCGCAGGCTCGCCAGTCGATCGTGTCCGTACCGGTCGCACTTACCGCTTGGGTCACTTGGCCGGTCGCGGCGGCAGGTGCCGCGGGGAGCGCTACCGCGATCAGCGCCAAGCCCGTGATGAGGGGTGTCCATTTCATGATCTAAATCGTCCTCGGCTCACCGACCCCCGCCATCGGCCGAACGGACCATAGTTCATCGAATACGGCTTTTCGAAGCCCAACAGAAAGATCAGCGAACGAGCCGTGGTCACACGGACAGGAACGCAGAGGCCCCACCGGAACCCCTTCCCTTGGCACTCGGCTTCGCGGGATCAGGCTTGGTGGGCCGGCGCCGCTTCTGAGACTTCCCCATACCCGTCATCGTGAAGAGACCACAGCCCGGTGACGAGATGTTGTCAGGCGCTTATAGATCATCGGTGGACGAGTTTAAACCGCTCGGCCACCCTCTCCTGCAGAATCTGCATTGCTTGAAGCATGTTCATTACGACATGATCCGCCTCGCGCTCCCGGTCCGGCCACGTCCCTCGATCGATCCAGACCGTATGAAGACCAGCGGCCCGCCCTCCACCAATGTCGGCGACCAGGTGATCACCGGTCATCCATCCTCCGTCGACAAGATCCACCCTGTACCGTCGGGCAGCAATTGTTCGACCGGAGCCATGAACGGCGTGATGCCGGTGGTGACTTCGCAGCGGCCGAAGACTTTCGCCCGGTGGACGTCGTAGGCGGCCAGGTAGGCCGGCGCACCGCCACGGCCGTAGGTGTGGTTGACGCGCACCGCCCTGGCCTGGCCTGGGGCGAGGGTCGGGTGACATCGGCAGCGGGCCTGGATCGAGGTTCTTCTCGTCGCTGGAGATCACGTATTCGTCCGCGCTGAGGGGTTCGCCTTCGTAAGTGGGGGCGTATAGACCAAGGACGTGCTGAGCCTTGGCGCGAAAGTCCGGGTCCCGGATGAAGATCCGGGATTGGTGCTGCCAGGGCTTGAGCGCTTCCTGCCGAAGCCAGCGGCGCACGGTGGACGCCAGGAGTATGGGACGGCTGGCAGGCAAGGCAGACAGGCCGATCAGCAGAAGTGGATCACAATGCAATGGGGGTCTTGCTCACGCCGTCTCGTGATGGAGGGGGTCCAGGGCAGTGAGTTCTTCCTTCGACAGTCTCAGGGAGCCCACGGCGACGTTCTGGACGAGGTGGTCGAGGTCGCCGGTGCCGGGGATGGCCAGCACGTGGGAACCCTGGTGCAGCGTCCACGCCAGCCGGATCTGGGCTGCGCTCACGCCGTGGGCGCGAGCGATGGTGTGCACCTCCGGACTGTCGGCGGTGGTCGCACCGGCAGTGCGTCCGGCGCCGGCGATCGCGTAGAACGGCACGAACGCGATGCGCTGTTCACCACAGAGGTCCAGGAACTCCTTCTGCTCGGGCGATGCGCCGATGCCGTACATGTTCTGGACGCAGACCACCGGCGCGATGGCCTGGGCCTCAGCGAGGTGGTGAGGACGGACGTTGGACAGGCCCAAGTGACGGATGAGTCCGGCCTCGCGCAGTTCGGCCAGCGCGCCGAAGCGTTCGGCGATCGAATCAGCCCCGACGATGCGCAGGTTCACCACGTCGAGGTGGTCGCGGCCGAGCTGACGCAGGTTCTCCTCGACCTGGCCGCGCAGCTGCTCGGGAGTGGCGTGCGGCAGCCATTGCCCCGAGGGATCGCGGCCCGGTCCGACCTTGGTGGTGATGACAAGGTCGTCCGGGTAGGGGGCCAGCGCCTGGTTGATCAGCTCGTTGGCCGAGCGCAGCGGCGAGAAGTAGAAGCCAGCGGTGTCGATGTGGTTCACGCCGAGTTCGGCCGCGCGGCGCAGCACACCGATCGCCTGGTCACGGTCGCGTGGAACGGCATCGGGTGCGAACGCCTCGCCGTGCTGCGGCAGGCGCATCGCGCCGAAGCCGACCCGGTTGACCGTCAGGTCGCCGAGCTTCCAGGTGCCCGATGCCGCTGCGGTGATCATCTGTGAGGTCATGGCGAGATGATCCCCACGCGGTAGGCTGACCCGCCATTGATTCATGCATGCCTGAATCTATTGAGGAGGGGTTGTCCTGGCGGAGCTGACGTTCTCGACGAGCGATCTGGCGCAGGTGCGGTTCGCCGTCTCACCGATGTGGGAGGTCGCGCCCAGCTTCCGATTGCTGAGGTCCGGCACTACGCATTCGGTCCACCGACCCTGGGTCCACCAGGTACGGCCGCGCCTGGTGGCCGCCGGACTGGACCGGGGATGGCTCCACGAGTTGATCCCGCCCAGCGGCGGCTACGTCCCCGACTTCCTCAACCCGGCCCCCACCGGACCGGCCCCCACCCTGGCGGCAGAGCGGGACGCGATCCGGGCCGCGCCCGTCGACCGGGTACGCCATGATCTCGACCACCTGGCCCGCCACCAGGGAACCCTCGGCCCCCGGCTACGAGCCCTGCGCAACAACCCTCAGGGCCTCCTGGCCAAGGTCGCAGAGGAAGTCGAAACCTACTGGGGACTGGCACTCGCCCCCTACTGGACACGAATCCGAGCAGTCCTGGACGCAGACATCCTCTACCGGGCCCGCCTGGCCGCCGAGCACGGCACCGGCCACCTTCTCAACGACCTGCACACGTCGCTGAGCTGGGATAACAACGCGCTGCGGATGGCCCGCCGAAAGCAGCCACTGACCCGCACGACGGCAGGCACGGGACTACTGCTGATTCCCTCGGCCTTCACCGGAGCAGGGCTACGCACCCGGACGACGCCGCCGGATCCACCTCAACTCTCCTATCAGGCACGGGGTGTCGGCTCGCTCTGGCAGGCACGGCCCGTTACACGAGCCGACGCCCTCTCCGCCGTACTAGGGCGCTCACGGACCTTGCTGCTGGCCGAGTTGGAGATCCCGGCCTCCACCACACAGCTGGCCCACCGCACCGGACTCTCCTTGGCCGGGGTATCCCAATACCTCACCGCGCTACGCAACGCGGGCCTGGTCAGCGCCCACCGCGCCGGCCGGTCCGTCCTCTACGCACGCACCACCGCAGCCGAAGTCCTTCTCCAAGCCGCCTCCGCCTGACCTCACGTCAGCCCCCGAAGGACTTCCGGCGCCGACCACTAAGGACAAGGGCATCACCAACGGAAACCTCATGCAGAAGATTGACCAGCTTCACACCAGCGGCCACATCTCACAGTTAATCGCTGAGGCCGCCCACGAAATCCGGTTCACCGGCAACGAAGCCGCTCACGGCCCCTTAGACATGGACCCTACGAACCAGGAAGACGCCGAAGCAGTCACTCGGTTCATGGACAAGATCCTGGAGCGCGTCCATCACGAGCCAGCGGAGATCGAATACATCCACATGAAGCGGACTCTTGGCCCGGCTGCAGGAGAGCGGCACCCCGACCATGCTCCCGGCGCTTTTGGCAGTCTGCCCGAAGCCGGATGGGTCACTAGGTCGGCCTTTTGAGGATGCGGCGAAACCACTTAGTCGCGCAATTGGAAACGCAGAGGCCCCCTACGGTCACCGTAGGGGGCCTCTGACCTGGAGCCGCCTTCGGGATTCGAACCCGAGACCCCTTCATTACGAGTGAAGTGCTCTGGCCGACTGAGCTAAGGCGGCATGTCGCGTCCGCGTGAACGCGACCTACGGCAGTCTACAGGCTTCGCGGGGGTTTGCGCTCCACCGTGTCAGTCGATCTTCGGGCAGCGGACGCCGTCCTCGGGAACGGTCAGGTTGATCAGATAGTCGTCGACCAAACGGTCCACACAGGACGAACCGCTGCGGTAGGCCGTGTGACCGTCGCCGTCGAAGTCGACCAGGACTCCCGAGGAGAGCTCGCTCGCCAGGGCCTTGGCCCACTCGTACGGCGTCGCCGGGTCACGCTCGGTCCCCACGACCAGGATGGGCGCGGCCCCCGGGGCGTCGATCTTCTCCTTGGGGGCCGGCTCGATCGGCCAGTAGGCGCAGGCCAGCGTCCCCCACATGATGTACGGCCCGAACAGGGGAGCGTCCTTGAGCGACTCGCGCGCCGCGGCGGCGAACTCGGCCGAACCCCGGGGGAAGGCGGAGTCGACGCAGTTGATGGCGGTGTTCGCCTCGGTCTGGTTGGCGTACTCGCCGTTCCGGTCACGGTTGACCAGCAGGTCGGCCAGGCGCAGCAGGGTGGTCCCGTCTCCGCGTTGGGCGTCGGTGAGCGCACGGCGCAGGATCGGCCACGCCTGCCGTTCGTAGAGCGGGGTGACCAGGCCGAGGACGGTCCACGACTCACCGATCGCGCGGCTGTCGGTCCTGTTGGTGAGCGGCTGCCGGTCCGCGCGGCTCAGCAGTTCGGCGATCTGCTTCCGGGCGGAGGCCACCGTGCCCTGGAAGGGGCAGTCGGGCGCGGTGAGGCAGTCCTCCAGGAAGGCGTCGAGGGCCACCTCGAAGCCACGGGCCTGGGTGACGTTCATCTCCACCGGGGTGAGCGAGGGATCGACGGCGCCGTCCAGCACGAGGGCGCGCACCCGCTTGGGGAACAGGTCGGCATAGACCGCGCCGAGTTGCGTGCCGTACGACTTGCCGAGGTAGGTGAGGCGTTCGTCGCCGAGGGCGGCGCGCAGCAGGTCCATGTCCTTGGCCGCGTTGGTGGTGCCGACGTACGGCAGGAGCTTGCCCGAGCGGGCCTGGCATCCGGCGACGTAGGCACGCGCGCCCTTCTCCAGGGCCGCGATCTCCTCCGGGGAGTCGGGGGAGCCGTCCAGACCGGTGTAGTCGTCCAGTTCCTTCGACGACAGGCAGCGCACGGGTGCGGAGCCGCCGACCCCGCGTGGGTCGAAGCCCACCACGTCGAACCTCTCCCGTACGGCGTCGCTCAGCACCGACTGGGCGTTGCGCGCGTACTCGACGCCCGAGGCGCCGGGTCCACCGGGATTGATCAGGATGGAGCCGACACGCTTGCCCTTCGCGGGCAGCCGGATGACGCTGATCTCGATCTTCTCGCCGTCCGGCTTGGCGTAGTCGAGGGGAACCCCCAGCTTGGCGCACTCGTAGCCACCGCCACAGGAGGTCCACGCGAGCGAGGTGGCCGCCCCGCCGTCACGAGCGGCACCACCGTCACGAGCGGCACCGACGTCACGGCCGTCGCGGGCGTTCACCCCCGAACAAGCCGTCGCGAACAACGTCAGCGCCGCGAACGCGGCGGCCGTACGGCGGTACCTGTGCGGTGTGACCACTCGCCTCATCCTTCTGGGTCAGGGCGTGCGAGGTCACGCGCGAGACGTTCGGATCCTACTGCGAGTCGCCGTAGGCGGCGTCGTGTTGTTTTCTCGGGGAGCAGACGGAGGCGGACGGGCAGGCGCAGCGACGGCCACCGTCGTCGAGGCGGACGACCACCGAGTCGGAGGGGACGTTGCGCCCGACCACGGTTCCCGGGCCCTGCGCGGTGTCCACCTTCGCCCCGACCTTGGGCATTCTGCTCTGCGCCTCGGTGTAGAGGGGGTGTTCGTATTTCAGGCAGCACATCAGCCGCCCGCACGCCCCGGCGATGCGCATCGGGTTGACCGGCAGCTCCTGGTCCTTGGCCATCCGCACCGAGACCGGCTCGAAGTCCTTCAGGAAGGTCGCGCAGCACAGGTCACGGCCGCAGGGACCGATCCCGCCCTGCAGCCGGGCCTCGTCGCGGGGGCCGATCTGGCGCAGTTCGACGCGGGCCCGCAGGTTCCTGGCCAGGTCGCGGACGAGGAGACGGAAGTCCACCCGGTGGGGGGCCGAGAAGTAGACGGTGTAGACGTTGTCCGTGTCGAGGTAGTCGACCCCGACGACCTTCATGGGCAGTTCGTGCCGTCTGATGAGCCGTTTGGCGACGCTCCTGGCCTCGGCCCGCCGGCGTCTGTTGGTCTCGTCGCGGGTCAGGTGCTCCTCCCCGGCGAGGCCCTCGCACACCGGCAGGCCGTCGATCTCCTCACTCGTCCACTGCGGCGCCCAGACGCACTCGGCGACCTCGGGGCCGGCGTCGGTCGGCACGAGCACCTTGTCGCCGATCTTGGGGCTGTGGCCGCCCGGATCGAGGTAGTACAGACGGCCGTATCGGGTGAAGCTCACGGCCATGATCATGCTCATATGGCTCCAAGCGGCTGGGGGTACGGCTAAGCGCCCACGCCAGCCACCCTACGCGTCACGGCCGTCCCTGGGGACTCCCAAGCTCGGGTTACCTGCCCCTGCCCTTCACCGAGCACGACGGTCGGTCCTCGTCCCCGAAGACCGTGTCGATGATGACCGACCGCAGGGAGGCGCGTTCGCGGAGGCACACGGCGTCCACGGCGACGGCCACCCCGGGTAGTTCGCCCGCGGCTTCGAGCAGCGCCGCCCGGTCCGCGCCCGGCCTGACCTGGACGATGAAGGTTTCCGGCATATCCGTGAGCTTCACGGTCTTCAGAAGAGCAGGGTTTTTGTCCTTGTACTCCCTCTGGAAGCCCTCGTAGGCCGTCCGTTGGTCCCTGAAGGAGACACTCCCCACCTCGGGCCGTCCCTGAAGCGCCCGCTGGATGCCGGCCTTCTCCGTCTCGGTCGCCTTCCCTCCCGCGCATCCGGGGTGCACGGTCGCATCACCGCTGAGGCACAGGAAGACGTTGACGCTCGATGTGTCGGACTCGTCCATAGCCCCCACGGACATGGCGACGACCTCGCTCCGGTCGGGAGAGGACAGAACAGCGGCGACCCGTACCGTCAGGAACACGGCGACGGACGCGGCGGCGACGACAACCGCGACCGGGATCACCCACCGCCTGCGACGGCGCGAAGGCACGGTCAGCGGGCGGACGTTCACGGCGGTCGAGGCGGCGGCGGACAGGGCGTCGCGCAGACGGTTCTCCGTCTCGGTCATGGCTGCTCTCCAAGGTCTCCAGGGTCTCCAGGGTCTCCAGGACTTGCCGGGGTTCCGGACGCTCCAGGCGCTCCGGGGTCACCGAGGGCTCTGGCGAGGGCGGCCAGCCCGCGCGTGATGGTGGACCTGGCCGTGCTGGCGCCCACGCCCATGGTCTCGGCGATCTCGGGGTCCGACAGGTCGAAGTAGTAGCGCAGCGTGAGCGCCTCCCGCTGCCGCCTGGGCAGCCGGAGCAGGGCGAGAAGCACCTCACGGCGTTCCTCGCCGAGCAGCGCCGCGTGCTCCGCCGACCAGACGGGCGGCTCGTACGGCACGGCCCGCCGCCATGTCACGGCCCTGCGCCGCAGCACGGAACGGCAGCCGTTGAGCACAGCGGAGCGGACGTAGGCCAGCGCGCGCCCGGGGTCGCGCAGGCGGCGTCTGCCCGCGTGGGTGCGGGCGAACGCCTCCTGCACGACGTCCTCGGCCGTGGGCTGGTCGCCGACCATGAGCAGCGCGAGCCGTACCAGCCCGAGGTGGTGGTCGGCGAACAGCGCCGCGATGTCGGTGCCGTCCCTGATCGTTGGCTCTCCGTGGGAGAGCAGTTCGGCCTTCACATCACAGAGACGCCGCCGAGCGGGATCTGCTGCTTTCATCCGGCGAAAACCTCTGCCCGCCGAAACCGGACCCACCCGGACCCGGCCGCTCGAAACCCCGGGCCGTGGCCGTCAGCGGGTGAGGTCGGCGAAGGCCCTCTCCCAGCGGGCGGAGATCGTGGAGATGTCGTACTTCTCTGCCGTCCGCAGGGCGTTGGCGGCCATCCTGAGCCTGCCCTCCTCGTCGTCGATCATCTCCAGCAGCCCCTCGGCGAGGGCGTCCACGTCGTCGGGCGGGACCAGCAGCCCGTCGTGGCCGGAGGTGATGATCTCCCGGGGGCCCCGGGGGCAGTCGAAGCTGACCACCGGGACGCCACAGGCGAACGCCTCGATGATCGTCATGCCGAAGCCCTCGAAGCGGGAGCTGACCGCGTGGATCGAGGCCTTGGCGAGCTCTCCCTCGATGTCGTCCGTCGGCCCCATGAACATGACGTTGTTGTGCAGGCGGAGCTTGACGGACGTCTTCATCAGCTTGTCGGCGATCCGGCCCTCGCCGTAGATGCGCAGCTTCCAGTCGGGGCGCTTCGTGATCACCTGGGCGAAGGCCTTCAGCAGCCGGTCGTAGCCCTTGACCGGCACCAGCCTTCCCGCGGCCAGCACGATGCGGTTGTCCTGCTTCGAGCGCGGGCGCGCCCCTCCGGCCAGGCCGTTGCCGATGGTGTAGACCCGGGTCCCCGCCTGGCCGAGCATGGCGCGGTAGTCGCGCTCGTCGGCCTCGGTGAGGGTGACGACCGCGTCGAGCCTGGGGTACCACTGCCGGATCTCCTCGAAGATCCCGGGCTTGTGCGCCTCAAAGTGCAGGTGCTCCTGGGCGATCCTCACAACCCCCCTGCGGGCGAACCTGGCGGCCATGATGTTCAGCCCGGCCCTGGTGGTGACGAGCACGTCGGTGCGCAGCCTCCGCAGTTCCCGCCTGAGCACCTCGTCGCTCCAGGCGGTGAAGGAGGGGTAGGCGCGTTCCTCGGGGTGGACGAGCGTGCTCTCCATCGCGCTCAACCGCTCGGCCCGCTTCGTGTACGGCCAGCGGACCCGTGCCTCCGGCCGCAGGTCGACCAGCGAACGCAGCCTGACCTTCTCCCCCAGCGGCAGGAAGGGCCGGTCGGCGTGCTGGAAGACGCTGATCACCTCGACGTCGTGCCGTTCGGACATCTCGGTCGCCAGGTCGAAGGTGGCACGGATCGTGCCGCCCATGCCGTACGCGTTGAGGATCAGGTAGGAGACCTTCACGCGGCCTCCTCCTCGACGCTGAAGGCGACGGCCAGGCTGTCACTGTCGGTGTAGTACGGCCTGACCCTGATCCGGCCCACGTGCTGGGCGGGGAAGCGCACCTTGGTCTTCTTGTCGGCGACGTCGTCGAGCCGGGCGGCCAGCGGCAGCCGTACTCCCGCGATCTCGGCGTGCAGGTCCCAGAAGACGCGCTTACGCGCCTGGCCGTCGGCCATCGGTTCGATCAGGACGCTGCCGCCGAAGCGCCGTCCGCCGAAGGAGGCGGGCCCGCTCATCGGTTCGGTCCCCTTGCGCGGCACGGCCACGAGCCTGGCCGCCCCCTCGTACGGCTCTCCGTAGGCGACCAGGCCCTCGACCTCGATCACCCCGCCGTCGGCGACGACCCCGGTGACCTCGACGTACGGCTCGACCTCGCGGACGGTCAGGGCGAGGATTCCCGCCGACGTACGGAAGGCCCTGACCTCCCGGTCACGGGGAGTCCCGGCGTAGGCGACCAGGTCGTCGAGGGAGAAGCCAGGGTCGTCGGTGGCCAGCGGCTCCCCCCGGTGGGAGGCCAGCCATATCCCGGCCCGCAGACCTGTCAGGTCCGTCCCGGAACGTTCCTCCCCTGTCTCCGCGTGCCGCAGAACGATCTCCGCGTCGTCGGCCGGGGCGGTCTGCCCCGGCCACTCGATCCGCAGTGTGTCGTCGTCTCTCACGCGGCTGGTGACGGCCCGCCGGCCCCCTGGCACCGTCACGTCCCCCCGCGATCCCATGCTGACCAAGAGTCCCCCGGTCCTTCCCTGTCCATCCCCGTCGAACAGGACATGTTCGGTAGTTTTATAACGAATGCATCGAAATTTGCTGGGAATTCTAACGATGCACACCCCAACTTTGAGGGGGATTAGCCGGGAATGGTTCCATCCGATCTAAGAACCGCTCCTCACCAGGCGGCACCCGCTCCCCGCGCGCCGGGCGTTCTCGCACGTCCTTGGCAGGCTCACGCCCGGCGAGCGTGAGCGAGGCCACAGGGAGGCGGAGCCGTCCCGGGCGGGGTTTCATCCCGACCTGCATGCCCAAGAGACGCCGAAACCCACCCGTAAGGTTGCTTACAGGTGGTGAAAAGTCCGAAAAATCAGGCGACTGGACGCCGTAGGGAGAGCGTCATCGCCTCCACGGCCATCTGCGGGTTGACGTTGGCGGCCAGCCGCTCCCGGCACCGCATGATCGCGTCGATCCTGCGCAGGGTGTCCTCCGGCGTCGAGGAGCGGGCCAGCCCCTCAAGGTCGTCCCTGCGGTCCTCGTTGGCCAGCTCGACATGCGCCCCGAACTGTACGGCCAGCACGTCCCGGTAGAACGCCACCAGGTCGAGCAGGGCCGTGTCGATGACGTCGCGCTTGGTCCTGGTCGCCCGGGACTTCTGCCGCTCCTCCAGGTCCTTGAGCGCGCCGGCCCCACCCCGGATGAGCCCCTTGTTGAGCCCCTTGCCCGAGGAGCCCTCACCGTAGATCTTCCGCAGCTCGGCGACCTCGGACTCGTTCAGGGTCGCGGTGACCGCGGCGGCCTCCTCCTCGGCGGTCTTCACCAGCCGTTCTGCGGCCGTGACGCACTCGGCGACGCCGGTCAGCGACCTGGGGATGGACAGCACCGCGTCCCGGCGCTTACGCGCCTCCTCGTCCAGCGCCAGCCTGCGGGCCCGGTCGATGTGCCCCTGGGCGGCCCTGGCGGCGAACTCCGCCGTGGCGGGCGGGACGTTCTCCCGGGTGGCCAGCACATGTGCGACCGCGGCGGTCGGCGGGGTGACGAGCGTGACCTGACGGCAGCGCGACCTGATGGTGATCATCATGTCGTCGGGAGCGGGCGCGCACAGCAGCCAGACGGTCCTCGGCGGCGGCTCCTCGATCGCCTTGAGCAGCGCGTTCGAGGCGCCCTCCGTGGCACGGTCGGCGTCCTCGAACAGCACGACGCGCCAGCGGCCCAGGGTCGGCGCCCCGGCCGCGCGCAGGATGAGCTGACGGGTGTCCTTGATGCCGTACGACAGCCCTTGAGGCCGTACCGTCTCCAGGTCCGGGTGGGAGCCGACGGCCACCTGGTGGCACATGTCGCAGTGGCCGCACCCCTGGTCCCTGCAGAAGAGCGCGGCGGCGAAGGCCCTGGCCGCCTCCTCCCTGCCCGACCCCGGCGGGCCGGTGAACAGCCACGCGTGGGTCATCCCCGCTCCGCGCCCGCCCGCCAGGAGCTCGGCCCCCGCCACGGCGGCGCGGCGCAGCGTCAGGGCCGCCTGCTCCTGCCCCACAAGGTCATCGAAGACACCCACGCCATCAACCTACCGCCGGGATCAGTCGCGGATGACGGGGATGGTCCCCGTGGCGTCCTCCGCCTCCTGCGGCACCGGGTCGGGCAGCATCTCGCGCATCCGGTCGTGGATGAGCTGGGAGATCCGCTCCTGGGGAAGCGTCCCGTCGAGGACCAGATAACGCTCGGGTTCGGCCGCGGCCAGCGCGCGGAACTCACGCCGCACCCGCTCGTGGAACTCCATCGGCTCCGACTCGATCCGGTCGGCGGCCCCGCCGAGCCGGGCCAGCCCGACCGAGGGCGGGGTGTCGATGAGCACGGTCAGGTCGGGGACGAGCCCGCCCGTCGCCCACCTGTTGAGCCGCTCGACCTCCGCCTGGTCGAGTGCCCGCCCCGCGCCCTGGTAGGCCAGCGAGGAGTCGACGTAGCGGTCGGAGATCACCAGGGCGCCCCTGTCGAGGGCGGGACGGATGACCTTCTCCACGTGCTCGGCCCGGTCCGCGGCGTACAGCAGTGCCTCCGACCTGGCCGAGAGCCCCTGGTGCACGGCGTCGAGCAGGATCGCGCGCAGACGCATCCCCACCTTGGTCGAGCCGGGCTCCCTGGTCTGCACGACATCGAAGCCCTGGTCCCGCAGCCAGATCGCCAGCAGTCGCGACTGGGTGGTCTTGCCCGACCCCTCGCCGCCCTCGAAGGCGACGAACACCCCCCTGCGGTGCCCGGAGCCGCCCGGCACCGGGCTGCCGTGCCCCCGCAGCGCCGCGACCAGGTCGGCCAGGACCGACATGCCGGGCCGGTCGTCCATCTGCCGCAGCGCGAGGAAGCCGACGGTCACCGCGAGCAGCGCCCCGATCAGCAGCACCAGGTTGGAGCCGTCGAACACGTAGACCGTCTCCCGGCGGAAGACGAAGTTGTGGCTGCCGAACAGGCCGGCCAGCGTCGGCACCACCGCGACGACCAGCAGCAGCGTGACCCTGGCCAGCGACTGCAGGAAGGAGAACGTACGGCCCCGCAGCCCGTCCTCGACCTCCAGGCCGATCATGGTGTAGCCGATGATCCAGGCCGTTCCCGCGCACGCCCCCAGCAACGTGGTGAGCATGACGACGATCGCCAGGTTGTGCACCAGCGCGACCGCGGCCAGCACCGCCCCGGCCCCGATGATCGACAGTCCGAACAGCCTGCGCCGGGACAGCTCCCGCAGCATCCGGGGGCCGAAGAACATGCCCGCCGCCATGCCGAGGAAGACCGCGCCGAACATCACGCCGTAGGCCGGGTCGCCGCCGCCGAGCGCCCGCACGTAGAGCTTGGCCACCCCGACCACCGCGCCCCCGGCGGCGAACGCGCCGATCATGCCGGTGATCAGTCCGCGGACCAGCCTGTCCCGGCCGACGAAGCGCCAGCCGTCCACGATCTGCCGCAGCACCGAGGGCGTGGCGACCTTGACGGTCGGAGAGGTCGTCTTCGGGATCTCCCTGAGGGTGAAGATGATGACGGCCGAGGCCAGGTAGGCCAGGGAGTTGACGAACAACGCCAGCGAGGTGTCCGCGAGAGAGGGCACCAGGGCGCCCAGCAGGTCGGTGGTGAAGGACAGCACCGCGAACAGCAGCGCGGCGATCGGGGCCGTGCCGTACGTGACGAGCAGGTTGAGCTGGTTGGCGGCCTCCAGGCGCTCCTTGGGCACCAGGTTCGGCACCGTGGCGTCCTTGGCCGGGACCCAGAACAGGTTGACGCACTCGACCAGGAACGTGGCGACGATGATCCACTGGTAGTTGCCGACCAGCGGGATCGACAACACCAGCGCGAAGCGCGCCACGTCGGCCGCGACCATCGTCAGCCTGCGGTCGAACCGGTCGGCGAACGCGCCGGCGAGCGGGCCGAGCAGGATCGCCGGGAGCATCTTCGCCACGAAGACGCCGCCGATCGCGAAGCTCTGGATCCGGTAGCCGGACCCGGCCGTGAGGTTGCCCGCCAGGGCGGTCAGCGCGATGAGGTTGAGCCAGTCGCCGAGGCTGCACACCGACATGGCCGTCCACAGCTTGCGGAACGGCGCGTTGGCCAGCACGTGGGGAGGCTTGCGACGCGCGGTGTTCCGGCCAGGGGTGGTCATGATGTCAGCGTATCCAGGTGTTCGCCGGGCGGGGGAAGACACGGGACCAGGCGATGTGCCAGGCCGTTCGTCGCCTGAGGTTAGTACGTACGGCCCGGCCCGCGCAGCGGAGGCGGTAGGAAAACCGGTGGGTTCACCCCGCCTTCCGCCGGTCTCCCGGACGGAGTTCGAGCAGGGTGATCTCCGGCGGGGCCCCGACCCTGACCGGCGGCCCCCAGAAACCCGCTCCCCTGGTGACGTAGACCTGGGTGCCGTCGACCTCGCCGAGGCCGGAGACCATGGGCTGCTGGAACGGGACGATCAGGTTGAAGGGCACCATCTGCCCGCCGTGGGTGTGCCCGGAAAGCTGCAGGTCCACGCCGTACTTCGCCGCCTGTACGGCCTGCACCGGCTGGTGGGCCAGCAGGACGGTCGAGCGCCCCGGGTCCCGCCCGCCGAAGGTCCGCTCGAAGTCGGGCCCTCCCCCGCCCGCGGCCCCCGTGACGTCGTCGACCCCCGCCAGGTCGAGTACGGCTCCCGCGTGGGCGATCTCGACCCGCTCGTTCCGCAGTGGACGGACCCCCAGGCCACGGAGCTCCTCGACCCACTCGTCCGGGCCGTTGGCGGTGTAGTACTCGTGGTTGCCGGTGACGAAGTAGGCGCCGTAGCGCGACTCCAGGCTCCGCAGCGGCCTGGCCAGCGGGCCGAGCTCGGCGACCGTGCCGTCGACCAGGTCTCCCACGACGGCCACCACGTCGGCCTGGAGCCCGTTGATCATGCGGACGATGCGCTCCGTGTGCCCGAGGCCGGTGAGCGGGCCGAGGTGGATGTCGCTGACCACGGCCAGGCGCAGCCCGCCCAGACGCGGGTCGAGGCCGGGCAGCGCCACGCTCACCCGCTCGATCAGCGGGTCGCCGAGGGCGGTGCGCACCCCCGTCCCGACCGTGACGAGCGCCCCGGCCCCGGCGACGGCGGCGGCCGTACGGGCGACGAAGTCCCTGCGGTTCATCGCCACCCCCTTCGGCTCCTCGCCGGAGGGCTCCTCGCCAGGAGGTTCGGGAGCCCCGACGAGCACGGGGGCGGTTCTCGCGGGCGCCCGCCGCCGCAGTACGGCCAGCGCGACCGCCCTGGGCACCTCAAGAACCACGAGGAACACGGCCAGGTAGTACATCACCGCCAGCCACAGGAACCCCGGCCACGCCAGAAAACGCCCCCAGTCGCTGTGGGAGCCGACGAGCGTGACGGGAATGAGCGCTCCCAGCGCGACCGTCGCCCAGGTGAGCGCCCTGCGGAGCGGCCCCGGGGCGGTGGTCGCCCGGACGAGCCTGCGCCACAGGTAGTAGTGGACGAGGGTGGTCATCAGGACGATCAGCACCACGAAGCCCATCGCCGCCACGACTCGCTTTCTTTCGCGTCCGCTCGCCGTACCCGGCTCGTTTCCAAGAACGTCCACAACCCCGGATGCGTTCCGTGAAAACCACGAAAAAACGCCCGGGACCCCGGAAATCGGGGCCCCGGGCGGGAACGAACGTCAGGCCTTGGCCTTCGCCCTGGAGGTGGTGCGCTTCTTCGGCGCCGGGCCACGGGCACGGCGGTCGGCGAGCAGTTCGGCGGCGCGCTCGGTGGTGATCTGCTCGACCTCGTCACCCTTGCGGAGGGAGGCGTTGGTCTCACCGTCGGTCACGTACGGGCCGAAACGCCCCTCCTTGACCACAATCGGCTTCTTGGAGACCGGGTCCTCACCCAGCTCGCGCAGCGGGGGAGCCGCGGCGGCCCTGCCCCTGCCACGGGCCTTGGGCTGGGCGAACAGCGCCTCGGCCTGCTCCAGGGTGACCGTGAACATCTCCTCCTCGGACGCCAGCGATCGGGAGTCGGTGCCCTTCTTCACATAGGGCCCGAACCTGCCGTTCTGCACCGTGACCACCTGGCCGTCGAGCTCACCCAGGCTCCTGGGCAGCGAGAGCAGGCGCAGGGCGTCGTCCAGGGTGACGGTGTCCAGGGTCATGCTCTTCAGCAGCGACTCGATGCGCGGCTTGGGCGCGTCGGCCTTCTTGGTGCGCTTCTTCCCCTCGGCGGGAGGCTCCTCCACCTCGGGGAGGATCTCGGTCACGTAGGGGCCGTAGCGGCCGTCCTTGGCCACGATCACGTTGCCGGTGACCGGGTCCTTGCCCAGCTCCCTGACCCCGGACGGCCGGGCGAACAGCTCCTCGGCCATCTGCGCGGTCAGCTCGTCGGGGGCGAGGTCCTCCGGGACGTTCACCCTGGCGCCGTCACGGTCGAGATACGGACCGTAGCGGCCGACCCGGATCATGATGTCGGTGCCCCGGATCGGGAAGGAGCTGATCTCCTTGGCGTCGATCTCTCCCAGCTCGGTGACCAGGACCTTCAGGCCCTCGTCGCCCTCGGCGCCGTAGTAGAAGCGCCGTAGCTCGGGGACCCGCTCGGCCCGGTCGTTGGCGATGTCGTCGAGGACCTTCTCCATGTCGGCGGTGAAGTCGTAGTCGACGAGGTGCCCGAAGTGCTGTTCGAGCAGGTTGACCACCGCGAACGCCAGGAAGGACGGCACCAGCGCCGTGCCCTTCTTGAAGACGTAGCCACGGTCCAGGATCGTTCCGATGATCGAGGCGTAGGTCGACGGACGGCCGATCTCCCGGTCCTCAAGCTCCTTGACGAGCGAGGCCTCGGTGTAACGCGCGGGCGGCTTGGTCGCGTGCGCCAGCACGTTGAGCTCGGCCGCGGTGAGACGGTCGCCCTCGGTCAGGGTCGGCAGCCGCTTCTCGGAGTCGTCGCGGTCGGTCGCCGGGTCGTCGGCCCCCTCGACGTAGGCCTTCAGGAAGCCGTGGAAGGTGATCGTCCGGCCGGTGGCGGAGAACTCGACCTGCTCCCCCGAACTGGACGTCCCCGTCACCTTGACGTTGATCGACTCGCCGACCGCGTCCTTCATCTGGGAGGAGACGGTCCGCTGCCAGATCAGCTCGTACAGCCGGAACATGTCGCCGGTCAGCCCGGTCTCGCCGGGGGTGCGGAACTCCTCCCCCGAGGGGCGGATCGCCTCGTGCGCCTCCTGGGCGTTCTTCACCTTGCTGGTGTAGACCCTGGGCTTGTCCGGCACGTAGGCGGAGCCGTACAGCTTGATGGCCTGGCTGCGGGCGGCGGCGACGGCAGTCTCCGACAGCGTGATGCTGTCGGTTCGCATGTAGGTGATGAAGCCGTTCTCGTAGAGGCGCTGGGCGACCTGCATGGTGGACTTCGCGGAGAAGCCCAGTTTCCTGCTCGCCTCCTGCTGCAGCGTCGTCGTCCTGAACGGCGCGTACGGCTTGCGGGTGTACGGCTTGCGCTCCACGGAGGCGACCGTGTAGGCCGTACCGGCCAGCCTGCCCGCCAGTGCCCGCGCGGCCTCCTCGTCCAGGTGGAGGACGCCCGCGGTCTTGAGGGTGCCGTTGCTGGCGAAGTCGCGTCCCTGGGCGACGCGCCTGCCCTCGACGCCGGTCAGCGCGGCGGTGAACTCGTGGGGAACCTCGTCACGGCCGGTGTCGAACAGCGCCTGCAGGTCCCAGTAGCTCGCGCTGGTGAACGCCAGGCGCTCACGCTCCCGCTCGACGACCAGCCGGGTCGCCACGGACTGCACGCGCCCGGCGGACAGGCGGGGCTTGACCTTCTTCCACAGGACCGGGCTGACCTCGTAGCCGTAGAGACGGTCGAGGATGCGCCGGGTCTCCTGGGCGTCGACCAGACGCAGGTTCAGGGCACGCGGGTTGGCGACGGCCTCCTGGATCGCCCTCGGGGTGATCTCGTGGAAGACCATGCGGTGAACCGGGACCTTGGGGTTGAGCACCTCGCGCAGATGCCAGGCGATCGCCTCGCCCTCGCGGTCCTCGTCGGTGGCGAGGTAGAGCTCGTCGGCGTCCTTGAGCAGCTGCTTGAGCTTGCTCACCTGTGACTTCTTGTCGGGGTTGACGACGTAGAGCGGCTCGAACTCGTGGTTCACGTTGACGCCCAGACGGGCCCACGGCTCGCCCTTGTACTTCTCCGGGATGTCGTCGGCCTTCTCGGGGAGGTCGCGAATGTGTCCGATGCTGGACTCCACGACGTAGCCACGGCCGAGGTACCCAGCGATGGTCTTCGCCTTGGAGGGCGACTCGACGATCACCAGGCGGGTTCCGCCGACGTTGCCGTTCTTGGCTGGCACGCTGCTTCCTACCTCGCTGTTCCCATTCGTTCCCCGTTCACTTCCACTCGGGTTACCCGATCCGCATCGGGCACACTCCAAGTAAAGCCGCAAGGACGCACAATAAAGCCCTATGGGAGCCGACGTCCCCTGCACACCCTCGGAGACTAATCGCTGTGCTCGACTACTCCTACTTGGTTCTCCATCTTCCGCGTGGCACCTCCCGGGACGTGGCCCGGAGGATACTGACCGAACATGCAGAATACGGCGACTGGGAACTCGACCGTCTGCGACTGTATCCCGACGGCCGCCGTGACATCCGCCTGCGTCGCAAGATCATACGTGTGACCAGGACAATGTGACCTCTGTCATGGCTTTCGGCCATGCCCCTCGACGGCTTTCGACATGGCTTTGCCCGCCCCGGGCCGCGCCCCCGGAGCGGGCAAAGCTCTCGTGCCCCGCTCGATGAACGAAGATCGTCGATCTCCCCCGTCATCCGCGAAGCGTCCGGCGTCTCCCACAGATGATCGGAGGAGACATGTCTAGAGGGTTACTAACGCCTTACTTCTTGGCGAAGCGGATACGGCGCGCGGTCACGAAGAGAGTGGCGGAGGCGGCGGCCATGGCTCCGAGCAGCAGCGCGAAGAGCGAGCCCGAGTTCATACCGGTCACCCCGATCGGCTGGGCGGCGCTCATCAGACCGACCGGCAGCCCGGCGTCGACGGGCAGGTCCTTGCCGCCGAGCAGCGCGCCGCCCTTCCCCTGCGCGGGCCGGGGCGCCGACTGGGGCGCTGACTGAGGCACCGCCTGGGGCGCCGACTGGGAGGTACGGGTCACCCCCACGATCCCGCCCCTGCCGAGGAGGCCGTCCACGAGACCGGCGGAGGCCGGACGCGGGCGCGAGCCGACCGGCGTCTGGGGCAGCGTGGGCAGGACTCCCTTGACGCGGCCGATCAGCCCCTTGACCGGGGCGGGAAGCACGGACAGCAGCCCTCCGACGACCCTGGGGGCCACAGCCGGGGGTACGGCCGGGGGCGCGGCGGGAGCCGGGGGGTTCACCTTGCCGTAGGCCTGCCACACCTGACGCGCCCCGACGGGCACCCCGGCGACGGAACCGACCGGGTTCCCCACCCGGGAGCCGCCGAGGCAGCCCGCGGCGGCGTCACCGAGGGCGGCGACCGCGTTGCCGCACGCGTTCACCGGGGCCGTGATCGGCGCCGTGACCTGGTTGCCCGCCGCCACCCCGGAGGTTCCGTCGGTACGGTTGCCACCCGCGCCCCGGCCGTAACCGTCGCCGACCGAGGAACCGCCCCGGCACCCGGCGAAGGCGTCGCCCGCCACCGCGACCGCCGTGCCGCACACGTTCACCGGGGCCGCGACCGGCGCCGTCACCTGGTTGCCCGAGACCACACCGGACCTGCCGGAGGTCGTGTTACCGCCCGCGCCCCGCCCCGCGCCGAACCCGTTGATCGAGGAGCCGCCGACGCAGCCCGCGGCGGCGTCGCCCGCCACCGCGACCGCCGTGCCACAGACGTTCACCGGGGCCGTGATCGGCGCCGTCACCTGGTTGCCCGAGACCACACCGGAGGTGCCGGAGGTCGTGTTGCCGCCCGCGCCGGAGCGGCCGGTGCCCGCGTAGCCGGTGTTCGGACGGGCGGGGACACCGGGGACCTCGGCACCGCCCGTGCAGCCGGAGAAGGCGTTGCCGACCGCCCCGACCGCGAGACCGCAGACGTTCGCCGGGGCCGTGACCGGCGCCGTCACCTGGTTGCCGCCGAGCACCGACGACCTGCCCGAGGTGGTGTTGCCGCCCGCCCCGCCGCGACCGCCGGACCCGACCACGGAGGCGCCGCCCCGGCAGCCCGCGACCGCGTCACCGAAGATCGCGATCGCGTTGCCGCAGACGTTCGCCGGCGCCGTGATCGGCGCCGTGACCTGGTTGCCGCCCAGGACGCTGGAGGTCCCGTCGGTACGGTTGCCACCGGCCCCGCCTGCGCCCCGGCCCCGCTTGACGACCGAGGCGCCGCCCCGGCAGGCCGCCAAGGAACCGCCGACGACCGAGACGGCGTTGCCGCAGGCGTTGACGGGAGCGGTGACCGGCGCGTTGACCTGGTTGCCACCGAGCACGGACGACCTGCCCGAGGTCTTGCCGGGGATACCGCCCTTCTCGGCGGCCGAGGCGCCGCCCTGGGAGACCGCGGTCGACGTGCCTCCGACGGCCGCGGCGTTCCCGCTGATGTCGACGGGCAGGGTGATGGGAGCCTGGATCTGGTTGCCGCCGCCGACCGAGTGCCTGCCGTCGGTGTCGGCGAGGGCCGTACCGCTGCCCAGGGACATGACGCCCAGCGCGAGCAGTGCCGCCGGGGCGGTGCCCTTGACCCACATACGCATGATTTATGCTCCTATGCGATTATTTATCGGTGCTTAATAGGGGAATGCCGGAAATTTCGTGATCGGCTGGAGGCCGTGCGGGGTCGGCTGAGCGCCCGTACGGCGGCGACCGTCACAGGGGATGTGTGTTCTCCGGCGGAATGATCTGAGTTCGCGACCACCGGGCCGGAGCCCGGCACGAGCGCGCGAGAGGCCCGGATTGGGGCCAGGGGAACTCAGTCAGGGGAGATGGAGGGGTCGTCCGCCGCTGTGCGGACGACCGGGGGGAACGCGCGGGCCGCAGGGGCACGCCGCGCCGTCACCCGCGGGTCGTGAACGAACCGGGTGACGTCCCCCGCGCCCGGCCAGGAAAGACCGGAACCGCCACCGCCCTGGGGCACGAAACCGTTCGCGCCCGAGTTGTGGTCGGCCGACGCGGGGGTCGGGAAAGCAGGCTTCGACTGGCTGGTGAGCCCGTCCACACCCCGCCCCGCCATGGCCTCGGCGTCTCCTGACACCGAGAACCCGCCGCCGCCCGTGGGGAAGACACCGGCCTGGAAGGCCGGTCCGGGAGCGGCCGGATCGAGAACGTCGAGATGTGCCGTCTCCGTGACCGCGGTGGTGTCCGCGATCGCCGGAGCGGCACCGAGAAGCCCGAAGACAAGCGCGAGCAACCACCCGGCGGCCACCAGGCCGCCGAGCGCGAGAACCCGCCTGACGACTGTCCGGGCACCGGCCACGAACCGTGCCATCCGGTCAGCCCGGACAACAGGGGCAGTCACGCACGCGCGCTGGACGGCGGACGGGAGGACCCTCCACCGACCATGCGGCACACGCGCCACGCGAACCTCCCCGAAGCTCCCAGCCGGACCAGCCCAAGGCAAAGCCCGGCCCTCAACGGAGCGTTACGCTATCAGCACGGGGAGTCAACGTGAGAGGTTTCCTGAGGGTTTGGCCAAGAACCTCTCAGCAGGCGTCGAGGAAACGGTCAAGCACCCGCACCCCGAACTTGAGCGAGTCGACGGGCACCCGCTCGTCGACCCCGTGGAACATCCCGGAGAAGTCCAGGTCGGCGGGCAACTTGAGCGGCGCGAACCCGAACCCGCGCACCCCCATCACGCTGAACGCCTTCAGGTCCGTCCCCCCCGACAACGTGTACGGCACCGCCAGCGCCCCCGGGTCCTCGGCCACCAGGGCGTCGGCCATGGCCCGCACCAGCGGCCCGTCGAACCCGGTCTCCAGGGCGACGTCGTGATAGACGAACTCCCTGGTCACGTTGGGCCCGAGAAGCTCGTCGAGCGTCTGGAAGAACTCCTCCTCGTAACCGGGCAGGAAACGGCCGTCGATGTGCGCGGTGGCGGTCTGCGGGATCACGTTGGCCTTGTAACCCGCCTGGAGCATGGTCGGGTTGGCGGTGTTGCGCAGTGTGGCGCCGATCATCCTGGCCAGCGGGCCCAGCTTGGCCACGGTCGCCTCGGGGTCGTCGGGGTCGAAGTCGAACCCCAGCGCCCGGGAGGTCTCGGTGAGGAAGGTCTCCACCGTCCGCGTCAGCCGTACCGGCCACTGGTAACGCCCGACACGGCCGACCGCCTCGGCGAGCTCGGTCACGGCGTTCTCGGCGTTGAGCATGGAGCCGTGCCCCGCCCTGCCGGTCGCGGTCAGCCGCATCCAGGCGATGCCCTTCTCCGCGGCCTCGATGAGGTAGAGCCTGCGCGCGTCGTCGATGGAGACGCTGAACCCGCCGACCTCGCCGATCGCCTCCGTGCACCCCTCGAAGAGGTCCTTGTGCTCGGCGGCCAGCCACTGCGCGCCGTACTCGCCCCCCGCCTCCTCGTCGGCGGTGAACGCCAGCACCACGTCTCTCGGCGGCCTGCGCCCCTCGCTGATCCGCTGCCTGACGACCGCGAGGATCATCGCGTCCATGTTCTTCATGTCGACGGCGCCACGCCCCCAGACGCAGTCGTCGGCGATCTCCCCGCTGAGCGGGTGGAGGGTCCAGTCGGCGGCGTCGAACGGGACGACGTCGAGATGACCGTGAAGGAGCAGCGCGTCACGGGAGGGGTCCTCCCCCTCGACGCGCACGACCACGTTCGCCCGGTGGCTGTCGGATTCCAGGATGCGCGGCTCAAGCCCGACCTCGGCCAGCTTCTCCGCGACGTACTCCGCCGCCGCCCGTTCCCCCGGACCCGAGTTGTCGCCCGCGTTGGTCGAGTCGATCCTGATCAGATCACGGCACAGCCCCGCGACCTCGTCCTCACCGTTGAGCGTGGTCATGGCGACTCCTTAAATCTCGTACGGCCTGCGCCTCCCATCCTGCCGTCGCCGGACACGTCTCGGCATCCCCGGCGGACCTGCCCGCATACCGATATGACGCAAGCTCAAGAGTTTGCTAACCTGATTCCGCCGACGCGGGATGACGGTCCCGCGTGCAGGCACCAAGTCCGGGTGGCGGAATAGGCAGACGCGCTAGCTTGAGGTGCTAGTGCCCTTTGCGGGGCATGGGGGTTCAAGTCCCCCCTCGGACACAAACCCTTGGCCGATATGGTCCTGGTCAGTGCTCGCACTGACCAGGACTTTTCGCTTTCCGGGGTGATAGGTCAACCGCATCCCCAAAGCGGCGTAGATCCTGGCCTTCCGCTCGGGGTCGGCCTCGTTCAGCACCCGGACAGCATCACCCAAGGTTGCGTCCACGGAGGCGGCGTACGAGTTTGACCTGCTCACAAGAGTGGCGCCGGGAAATGGTGACGGCCATCACGTGATCCTTCGAGTAGCGAAGATCAAGTTCGAAGGAGAACCAGGCGATGGCCGCAGACAACAGTGTGGCCCCCGGTTCCTGGCTGGCGGAGTAGATCGAGACCGGCGATCCGGATCCGTTGCGATCCATGGCGGGAGACCATGGCCGAAGCGTTGATGTCGGCCGAGGCCGACAGCCTGTGCGGCGCCGGATACGGCGAGCGGACCGACGAGCGCACCAACCGCCGCAACGGCTACCGCACCCGCGGCTGGGACACCCGCGCCGGAACCGTGAAGCTCGCCATCCCGAAGCTCCGCTCGGGCTCCTACCTTCCCCGAGCGGCTGCTGGAGCGCCAGCGGGGGGCCGAGCAGACCCTGATCAGCGTGGTGGCCACCAGCTACCTGCTGGGCGTCTCCACCCGGCGGGTCGACAAGCTCGTCGAACGGCTTGGCATCAAGACCATCTCCAAGAGCCAGGTCTCCCAGATGGCCAAGGTGCTCGACACCCAGGTGGAGGCCTTCCGCACCCGCGCGTTGAACGCCGGGCCGTACGCCTTCGTCTGGCTGGACGCCCTGACCCAGAAGGCCCGCGAGAGCGGCCGGATCGTCAACGTGCACGTCCTGGTCGCCACGGCCGTGAACGCAGGCGGCAACCGGGAGATCCTCGGGCTGGAGGTCACCTCGGCCGAGAACGGCGCCGGCTGGCTGACGTTCCTGCGGGGCTTGGTGGCCCGCGGCCTGGGCGGGGTGCGGCTGGTCGTCTCCGACGCCCACCCCGGCCTGGTCGAGGCGATCGGCGCGACCTTGGCGGGCGCCTCCTGGCAGAGATGCCGCACCCACTACCTGCGCAGTCTGCTGACCACCGTCCCGAAGTCGGCGCAGCCGTGGGTGGCCACCTTGGTGCGCACCGTCTTCGACCAGCCTGCCGCCGAGCAGGTGCGCACCCAGCATGCCTGGGTGATCGACGCGCTGGAGGCGAAGTTTCCGGCCGCGTGCGAGCACCTGGAAGCCGCCCGCGAAGACCTGCTGGCCTTCGCCGCCTTCCCGAAGGAGACCTGGCGGCAGGTCTGGTCCAACAATCCGCAGGAGCGGTTGAACAAGGAGATCCGCCGCCGTACCGACGTGGTCGGCATCTTCCCGGATCGGGCGGCGATCGTCCGGCTGGTCGGTGCGGTTTTGGCCGAGCAGACCGATGAGTGGACCGGGGCCCGCCGCTCCATGGGGCTCGACATCCTGGCCAAATGCCGGACGCGCGTCCTTGCCGGCGACACACCGGCCCACAGCCCACTACCGCAGACGCTTACCGCTTAACCTGCAGAAACAGGATCACGCGAAGGTCAGCTCATACACCACTTCGCTGGACGTGACCCCTTAAAAGCCGTTGTCTTACCGAATGTAGTTCCTGCGTTTCCGCTGGTGAGCCCAGGGGTGTCCGCAGCGAACGCGGTTTACGTCCACGTCGGTGGCCCACAATCGGGCGCCGGGGTGCGGGCGTTCCTTCCGCACGACCAGCCCCGTCCCACACGTCCTCTCCGACGGTGCCGTCGGCTTCGACGGTCGGGGTCCACGCGCTCGCGGGAACCTCGAACCGGCACAACAGCGCGCCTGCGCGGGTGCCTACCGCAGGACGGGCCTGCCCTCAAGCACCGCCTTCAGGATCTTCAGGCTGTCGCAGATTCCGTCCTCTTCGAGGAACTCAGGCAGGACCGCCTCCGCCACGCTGGCGACCTTGCCTTCCCCGCCGAGGTAGACAGCGGCATTGGCTCCCTCGGCGTACTCGTCCAGGTGACTGCGAACACAGGTGTCGGTCGTTGGTTTGCCGGCGAAGTAGATGCAGCCCCGGCCGCCCATCTCAAGCCAGGTATGTGCAGACACCGGCCCTTTGACGACGAGGGCGGCCGGGTCGTACAGCGAAGTCGCGAGAAGGTTCCGGACGGTCAAAGACCGGCCGACGAACAGGCAACTGTCCCAGAGGCACACCAGATCCTGTGCCACGACCGAGCCGGTGACGTAGAGCGAAGTGTAGACATCCGCGTTGCAAAAGGTGATGGGACCGCTGACGGTCAGATCGCCATCGATGATGTAGACCGTGTCCTCGTCCTCGCAGGGCGTGTTGCCCAGCGCCAGCGCACCGTCGATCGTCAGGTCACCGCGGTGGACGTAGAAATGCTCGGGTTCCTCACCGAAATAGTCGTCGACATCCCAGCTGGTGCGGTTGCTCGCTTCGGCCATGTCGTACTGCTCCAGCGCCTCCTCAACCGGCACGGCATCCCAGTTTGCGGTGGGCGATTCGAGAAACATGCCTCTCCCTTTCGACAGTGGGGTCATCGGCGGGTGGTCGCCGCCGCAGCGTTCGATAGCTGCCGTGATCCTCCCTCACAGCTACGACAGCATGCTGACGGGCGATCCGCGTGAAGGTCACTTCTCCGAGTTCCTTCATCCGAGCGTCGCCCGTCGCAGGTCACGATCCGTCCGAGCCCTGCTGCCGAAGGCGTCGATCCCGAGGTCCAGACCTGTCGCGGCGTTGCCAGACGCAGGACGTAGGCTCCCGGTCCGATGAGGTGCGACCACAGGCGTGGCACATGCGCGATGACGGCTGGCGACGGGACTGTGAAACTGGCGGCGTCGCGGACCGGGGCCAGGCCCAAACTGCGCGCGGACCTGTTCGCGGTGCTGGAGAGGTCGCTGCTCCGGCGCGGCTCGCAGGCCAACACCGCATTTACCGGCACCGATCAGTTCGTCCGTCACCTTCGGCGGGACTCCGCGAAATCCAGTACCGCAGCGACCTCATCGACGGATGCCTGAGAAGCCGTTGTCGTGCCGACCTCGGCGTCGGGTTACAGGACTTGGTTTCCTGGCAGGGCGATTTCTGTGCTGTCCGCGCATGCGAGAAGGGCCCCTTGGAATCTCAGTGGTTGTCGAAGCCGATCGGGAGGTCCAGGAGGCCCTGTTGCCACGGTTGTACGCGGTCGCGGCGGGCGAGTCCGGTCCGTTCCACCGTGAGTGTGACTGCCTCGCGCACATGTACGGGAACGCGGACGGCCGGCCGGTCCGGGCACGCGTGTACCCGTCGGACATGACCGACGCCGAGTGGCGGGCCGTGCGGGCGGCGCTGCCGGTGCCCGCCTGGTTGGAAGGGCGGGGCGGGCAGCCGGAGGCGTACTGCCACCGGGAGATGGTCGACGCGGTGCGCTTCCCCGTCGGCAACGGGATCAAGTGGCGGGCGATGCCAGCCGATTTCCCGGCCTGGACCTGCGTCTGCGCGTTCTTCCGCCGCTGGCGCGACCAAGGCCTGGCCGGCGAGTTCCACGACCGGCTGCGCGCGGTGCCGCATCGCCGAGGGCCGGGCGGCGGAGTCGACCGCGGGCAACATCGATGCGCAGTCGGTCAAGGCCGCCGCCTCGGTCCGGTCCGCGACGCGCGGCTACGACGGCGGCAAGAAGATCAACGGCCGCAAGCGGCACATCGTCGTGGACACGCTCGGGCTGCTGCTTCAGGTGCTGGTCGGCCAGGCTTCGCCAAGGCCCTTGAGGCTTGATCAGCTTGGTCTTGTACAAGCCGATCTGTGCCTCCATCAGGGCGTTGTCGAGCGCATCTCCGACGGTACCGACGGAGGCATCGATCCCGGCCGCCAGCGGATGGGTGGTGAACCGGAAGGAGGTGTGGTGAAGGGGACCTGGCTCCGGTCGAGGCTCTCAGCCGAGCAGGGTGTGGGCAAAGCCGATCAGGGCACCTGCCGCGATGTACCAGGCGTTGTTGAGCCGGGTCTTCCACAGCAGCACCAGCGTGGCCAGAGCGATGGCCGCAGTCAACCCGTCGACGATCGCGGTCCGGCCGAGCTCATACGACACTCCGGCCATCAGGGCGAGCGCGGCGGTGTTGAGGCCGTCCAGCAGGGCGGCGGTCCAGGCCCGTGAGCGCAGCCAGTCGGTGAGCCGGGTCAGCAGGCCGACGAAGAGGAAGGAGGGCAGGAAGATCGCCACGGTGGCGAGGAACGCGCCGATGGGCCCGGCGACGAGGTAGCCGATGAAGGTGGCGGTGGTGAAGACCGGGCCAGGGGTGACCTGGCCGATGGAGACGGCGTCGATGAGCTGCTGGTTGGTGATCCAGCCAAGCCGGTCGACGA
Organism: Streptosporangium sp. NPDC020072; assembly: GCF_040631445.1. Classification (NCBI taxonomy): domain Bacteria; kingdom Bacillati; phylum Actinomycetota; class Actinomycetes; order Streptosporangiales; family Streptosporangiaceae; genus Streptosporangium; species Streptosporangium sp. NPDC020072. The sequence goes on from NZ_JBEYAB010000013.1 coordinate 102,831, forward strand.
AGTCGCCGCGCAGGAAGGCCAGCAGCACGTACCCGCTGCCGTACAGCACTGAGCCGATCTTCAGCATGGTGAGGAACAGCTGCGCCAGCTGCCCGCCGGTTGGATCGGGAAAGACCGGGGAGCCGCCGAGGCCGAGCAGCGGCAGGGCCAGCATCCCTTGAGGGGAATCGCGGCGTAGCCGGCGGGCCAGCCGGACGGCCGCAGCCGACAGGGCGCCGGTGGCCAGGATCAGCAGTTCGTTGACGCCCAGCAGGTAGGCGGCCAGGGCGGCGACCGCCAGCGCGCCGAGCCAGATGTTCTTGACGACGGTGCGGAGCAGGCTGAACAGGGCGTGCGCGATGATCGCGATCACCACCGGGACAATGCCGTACAGGATGCCCTGGATGGCGGGGGTGTGGCCGTAGGTGACATACGCCCAGGCCAGTGCGGTGACCATGAGCGCGGCCGGGAGGATGAAGCACACGCCTGCGGCGAGCAGGCCGCGCCGGCGGGCCCGGTCGTAGCCCAGGTGGATGGCCAGTTCGGTGGAGTTGGGGCCGGGGATGAGATTGGTGGCGCCCATCAGGTCGACGAACCGCTGGTCGCTGACCCAGCCGCGACGGCGCACCAGCTCGTCGCGCATCATCGCGGTGTGCGCGGCCGGGCCGCCGAAGGCGATCGTGCCCAGTTTGAGGAACACCAGCGTCACCTCCCGCAGGCGGCGCCGGGCTGCTTCGCGGTCGGGGTCGTCTGGGTCGTTCGAGGTGCCGTTCGGGCTGGGTGGTTGCGGGCTCACGGGAAACCGGTGTCTTTCTTACACGGGCCGATATCGGTTATCGGTGTTCGCTGTCGGGTCAGGGGGCCGGTGAGGTGGGGCCGGCCGTGATCGTGTGGTCCAGATGATCGCGGACGGCTCGGGCGGTCTCGGCGGCGTCGGCGGGATCGCTGCGCTGCGGGGCGTTGAGGAAGGCGGTGCCGCGCAGCGCGTGCGAGGCCGGGCGCGGGTACAGCCAGGCGTGGAAGTGCTGAACGCGGTCGCGGGTGGAGACCAGGTGGACGCGTTCGGCGTCGGTCGTGGCGCGCAGCGCGGTGTCCAGCCGGGTGAGCAGAGCGCCGAAGGAGGCCGACTCGTCCGGCGTCATCTCGGCGAAGTCGATGAAGTGCCGCCGTGAGGTGATCTTCAGGGCGCCGGGCATGGTGGTCTCGGCGGGCCCCTGCCCGACCAGCCAGTGCTCGTCGCTGTGAACCCATCCGCCGATCGGGTCCTGGCCGCCCTCCTGCAGGTGGCAGTAGGGGCATTCGCGCTCACCGGTCATGGCTCCTCCTGGAGACGGGGCGATGCCCGCCGACGACGCCGCCGGGCATGAGGGGAAACGCGGGGCAAGGTGCACAGCGGGATCGGTGCGGCGGGCCGGTTCTGCGGCGATCATCTGGCGGGCGCCGCTCACGGCAGGCCGGGCGCCGTCGTGGGCCCGGTCAGGGTGGCCAGCCGGTCGACGCGCTCGGCGAGCAGGGCCAGGACGTCCTCGAAGATCTCGTCGGTGTCGACAGGGCCGGGGTCGGGGATCGACCAGTGCACCTGCCGCAGGCCCGGGGCGAGGTGTTCGTAGGCGTTGTCGCAGACGGCGACGACCAGATCGTGGGGGGTGAGCACGTCGCGGACGTCGGCGGTGCCGTGCCGCTCCAGGCTCAGCCCGTGACGGCGGGCGGTGTCGATGGCGCGGGGGTTGAGACGGGGACCGGGTTGGGTGCCGGCGGAGGTGACCGGGACGGCGCTGCGGGATGTCCAGAGCGCGGCGGCCAGGGGGGAGCGGGCGGCGTTGCGGGTGCACACGAACACCACCCGCGGCGCTGTGACGACCCGGCGCTGGTTCAGGGCCTCCAGGGCTGAGGGGATCAGCCGGATGTAGACGCGGCGGCGGTCGGCGTGGGAGCGGCCGCGGGTGATGAGGCCCACCTGTGTCAGTACACGCAGGTGGTGGGACAGCAGGTTGGACGGCAGGTCCAGGGCGTGGCCCAGCTCTCCAGGCGACAGGTCGCCGACGGCCAGAGCGTCGATGATCGCCAGCCTGGCCGGGTCGGCCAGGGCCTGGTGCAGGGCGAGGCGCTCGGGCGACGCCCTTCCTTCAATGTCCATTGAGTCAATGGTGGCTGAGGTGTTTTCATGAGTCAACGCCGCACCTGATCGCCACGCCCCGCACCCCCCTCACCCCGTTCGCCGACACCCTCAGGGGGCCGTCGGACCCGCACCCCGAGGCGTTCACGGCATGGACACCCGGTCGTCGACGGCCACCGGCAACCCCATGCACTCCAGCGACATGACGACGGAAAGGATTTCTTATTTCCCCTACTCGTAAAAAATGGGACCAAAAATAGAATCCCCTCCTTTTTGCCGCACCGCGAAGCCATCGGTACAGGCGATTTATCACGCGATCGGCCCCGCCCGGCGTCATATTGACGCGTCGACGGAAGCTGCAGCTCAGAGGCGAATTTTGCGCGCCTTGATTCGAAATACGTGGCACGCTTCCGCAAAAATATGCACAATTTCCCTCTTTCCCCGCTCATCTCTTAAGCCTATTTTTCGGATATCACCCCCACCGTCCAAGATTGGGGCGTCCGTGATGAGCCAAACCCTCTTCTCTCCAGGCCGAAAATCCCTGCGCGAAACCATCGCCGAGGCCTCGGTCACCAACAAGCTCTACTGGCTGCTGCGCATCGGGGTAGGCATCGAGTTCATCGGGCACGGCTGGGCGGGCCTGAGCCGCTCACGGGCCTGGCTGCCCTACTACGACCTGTTCGGCATCTCCTCCGACGTCGCCCTGAACTACCTGATGTACGTCACCGGCGCCATCGACATCACCATCGGGCTGCTCATCCTGTTCTGGCCCGCCCGCATCCTGCTGCTGCACACCACCGTGTGGGGCATCTTCACCGCCCTGCTACGCCCCACCGTCGGCGAAGGCTGGTGGGAGTTCCTCGAGCGCGGCGGCAACTACGGCATGCCACTCGCACTGCTGATCATGGCCGGCTGGGGCGGCTGGTCACTGCGCCGCTGGCTGCAGCGTGTGGATGAGCCCGCCGCCATCTCCGACCGCACCCTCATCGCCATCCACTGGGCCATGCGCGGCGGCCTGGCCCTGCTGCTGATCGGCCACGGCGGCTTCGGCGCCTTCGAGCACAAACGCTACTGGTATGACTTCTTCGCCTTCTTCGGCCTCGGCAAGACAGCCGTGGACTCGGCCAACCTGATGGTGCTGGTCGGCGCCTTCGAGATCCTGCTCGGCCTGGCGATCCTGGTAAAGCCGTGGCGGCCGCTGCTGTTGTTCGTCCTGGTCTGGAAACTCGGCACCGAACTGCTGCGTCCGCTGGTCGGCCAGGAGTGGTTCCAGTTCGTCGAACGCGACGGCGACTACGTGCTGCCGATCACGCTGTATGTCAGCGCCGCCGCCTACGCCCTGGCGCGCACCCGCACCCGCGCCGAACCGCTGTCCCCGCCGACTACGGCGGCACCCGGCGCCCCCGCCTGACCCGCTCCCCTGACCGCTCCTCGTTCCGCTCACCCGCCGCACCGATCACCGAACCGTCGGTGCCGATTTCGCCACCCCAGGCATGCGCGCTTCACCTCCTGGTACGGCGAGCCGCCGGGCCGGCCACTGCGTCCTCTATGACCGGCCCCGCAGCCTTCCCTCCTCACGAAAGGTCACCTCACCCATGTCACCTGACCGTCTCGGTCCCCGCCAGAACATCGCCCGCCGCCTCCTGCCACCCCTCTTGGCCTGCGCCGCCCTGATCACCGTCGGCACACCGGCCGCGGCGGTCACCGCGACCACACCAGCGGGCCCGCTGTCCGGCGTGACGGCCAACGGCCACGTCGAAACCCACCCCGGCCCAGGACGCCCCGTGGTGCTGGCCACCATTGACGTCGGCCTCAACCCCCGCGCGGTCGCCTTCACCCCCGGCTGGCGCCAGGCGTATGTCGCCAACGCCGGATCCAACACCGTCTCGGTCATCGACGTGCGCCGCCGCACCGTGATCGACACCATCGACGTCGGTGCCTTCCCCTACGGCGTCGGCTTCGTCCGCCACGGCGCCTTCGCCTACATCGCCAACCGCGACTCCGACGAGGTGTCCGTCGTCGACACCGCACACCGCAAGGTCATCAAGACCATCCCCGTCGGCGACGCCCCCCGCTGGGTGGCGATCGCCCCCGACGGCCGCTTCGCCTACGTCAGCAGCACCGGCTCCGGAGCGGTCACCGTCATCGACACCGCCACCCACACCGTCACCGCCACCATCACCGTCGGTCGCTCCCCCAGAGGCATCGCCTTCACCCCCGACGGCCGCACCGCCTACGTCGCCAACTCCGACTCCGACACCGTCTCAGTCGTCGACACCGCCACCCGCACCGTCACCGCAACCATCACCGTCGGCGACGAGCCCCGCGGCGTCCTGGTCACCCCGAACGGCCGCACCGTCTACGTCAGCAACACCATCGGCGGCACCGTCTCGGTCATCGACGCCCGCACCAACGCCGTCACCGCGACCATCACCGTCGGCGCCAACCCGCGCGGCTTGGCCCTGCACACCGGCAACCGCATCGCCTACGTCGCCAACTCCGGCTCCGACAGCGTCTTCACCTTCGACACCCGCACCAACACCGTCCTGGGCGAGGTCGCCGTCGGCGACGACCCCCGCTGGACCGCCTCCGGCCCCGGCGGCACCTTCCTCTACGTCACCAACACCGGCTCCCACAGCGTCTCGGTACTCACCCTCGCCCGGTGACCCCATCCCGCAGAAGGGGCGCTCCATCTGACGATGCACGGGGACCGTAACCCAGCCCCTCCAGCAGGACGTACCCGCCGCACCCGACCCCACGACTTCATGGCCGGGCGCGGCGGACGTCCGGTTCCCCCACCGGCCAGGCACCGCATGAGGATCGAGTGGTCGGCGTGCCGAACAGGAGCCATGGCCCTGCCCCGGAATTGGGGTTTCGGCGTCGTGGGTGTTACCGGCGTCGCGTCGCCAGGCCCCGGTTGGCCTGCCAACGGGCCATCGCCTCGGGGACACGCGAGCGTAGCGGGCCGGCAAGGCGACCGAGGTGTGACCGGAGTAGACCAGCAGAGTGGAGGTGTTGGCGCCGTCTTCGGTGGCGTGGGTAAGAGCGGAGTGGCGTAACTGCTGCAGTGCCCACGGTCCGCCCGCACGTTGGGCATGGCGGTCTCGAAGCGTTCGGCGACCAGGGCGCGCAAGGCGATGCTGTAGACGCGGGCAGCGTTGGCGTTGGCGACCTGAGTGAGAAACGCACCCGCCGCTTCCAGCGCCAGAGCGGCCGACGGCGATTACAGGCGGTGGAGCGACCCCCCGGTGCCCTCCCACGGGCTATCGCAGACAAGCAACGAGAATCGCCCCGTTAAAGCGGGGTGTTCTCCCAGGACGGGATCGACGTCGCTCCAGACAATCATTCACTATCTGCGATAACAACCCTTAGCGTTCGATCTCGCAGAAATACCGGTCAGACGCCATGTTCTCTCATCCGCCGACCGCGAGCGCGGCCGCGACGGCGGGCGTCCCCGGCGTTCGACAACGACGTGATCATCTACGCTCGGTCGCTGTACGAGCGCGGCGTGGCCGTGCCCTACACCGCAGGGCTGACCAGCCCTGTTTGGTAAGCGATGACGACCAGTTGCGCACGGTCGCGCGCACCCAGTTTCGCCATCGCGCGACTGACATGGGTGCGCGCGGTGGCCGGACTGAGAAACAACTCGGCACCGATCTCATGGTTACTCAGGCCCTCCCCCACCAGGGCAAGCACTTGGCGCTCGCGCTCGGTCAGCACTGCGAGCCGGTCCTCCGCGGCACGGACAGCCGTTCGTCGCGCGGTGAACTGGCCGATAAGGCGTCGGGTGATCCGTGGTGCGAGCAGCGCGTCTCCGGCGGCGATCACCCGGATGGCATGCAGGAGTTCGGCAGGCCCGGCGTCTTTGAGCAGGAAGCCGCTGGCACCGGCCTGCAAGGCGTCGAAGACATAAGCGTCGGTGTCATAGGTGGTGAGGATGAGGACCCGGACCTGCTCCAAGCCGTGCGTCCCTGCGATCTGGGCGGTGGCCTGGATCCCGTCCACCTTGGGCATGCGGATGTCCATCAGCACGACGTCGGGGCGGATGGCGCGGGCCCGCTCGACGGCTTCGTGACCGTTGGTGGCTTCTCCCACCACGGTGATGTCGTCCTCAAGGTCGAGCAGAACCCTGAACCCGGATCGCACGAGACCCTCGTCGTCGGCGAGCAACACCTTGATCGGAGCGTTGGTCAACGGTGAGACGGCCGCTGTGTTCATAGGCTTGACCCGGTCGGTGTGAGGGGCAGTCGGGCCTTGACTTCGAACCCGCCGCCTGGAAGGGGCCCGGCGTCGAGTTCTCCGCCCAGCAGTTGACAGCGCTCGCGCATGCCGACGATCCCGCGGCCGGGTTCGGCCGAGTCGCCCGTGCCGCTCGGATGCCGGGCGGCACGGCGGCCTTCATCCGTCACGCGGATCTCCAAGGCGTCGATCCCGGGGCTCAGCGCTACGGTCACCCGAGTCGGACCGACGTGGCGGATCACGTTGGTGATCGATTCCTGAAGGATTCGGTAGGCGGCACCTCCCACCGCGCTGGGCAACGGCACCGAGGGCAAGGTCTCCTCAAGCGTGATGTCGAGTCCGGCCTCACGTGCCTTGGCGGCCAGTTCGTCGATCTGCCCCAGCCCGGGGTACGGCGCCCGCCCGTCACCGTCACCGTCGTCGTCACGGAGCACCCCGAGAATGGCCCGCATCTCCCGCAGCGCCCGGGAACTGGTCTGCTCGATGGTTCGCAGCGCCTCGCGCGCCACTTCCGGCCGCTTGTCGAGTACGTGCGCGGTGACACCGGACTGGACGTTGATGATCGCTATGGCGTGGGCGACGGTGTCGTGGACCTCGCGCGCGATCCGGAGCCGTTCGGCGTCCACACGCGCCCGCGCTTCCTCCTCGCGAGTCCGTTCGGCCAGCTCAGCGCGCTCCCTGGCTTCGGCCGCGATGACCTGTCGGGACCGGACGGACTCGCCAAGGGCCGCGCTCATGACCGACGCGCCGATCCGGAACCACACCCAGCCGATGGCGGCGCGTGGCTCGATGTCAGCCGCGGCGACCAGCCAGGCGATGGCGAGCACCGAAGTACCGACACCGGCGATCACCAGCGACCGGCGCCCGTCCCCATAGGCTGCCAAGGTGTACAGGGTGACGTAGAGCCCGAGCCAGCCAGGTCCGTCCGGGAAGTCAAGGCCGTAGTACACCAAGCTGGCGAGGGCGGTGGTGACGAACACCGGCAACGGCCATCGGCGGCGGGCGGCGACGGCCACGCCACTCACGACCAGCAGGACATATCCCAGGTTTCCGAGGTCGGTAAGGGGTCGCTGCACCACCTCGCCGGCGTTTCGGACGATCGTGCCCTGAACCTGCGTCACGGTGATGAAGAGCGCGAGCAATACCTCCTGCACCAGCGCAGGCAGACGCAACGACACCACGCGGTGTTTCATCCCGCGATCCTACGGTTCCCGCACATGAGACCACTCCGCCCAGATGCGCGACCGCATACGACGACGGATGTAGCCAGGCACGAGGTGTCTACGCGGAACTGCGTAGACACTGCCGTCCGCTGTCGGAGGCCGCGACCGCCTCGACGGCACGATGATCGATTCCGCGAGCGCTGAACACGCTACCGACAGAAAGGATCCTCATGTCCATCCGTCACTCGCTAGCCACCGCCGCAGCCGCCCTAATCGGAATCGTGGGACTCGCCACACCGGCAGCCGCGCACGTCCTGGTCCAGCCCGTCGGGGCTTACACCTTGACCTCCGGGCGTCTCTGGACTGTGGTGGCCGCTCTGCTGGGACTGCCCGGCGTAGTCATCGGCGGGCTGGCTCTGGCCCGCTCCGCCGGTCGTATCGGTGCCGGCACCGGGAGAAAAAGGGCCATCGTGGCCCTGGTGGCAGGGCTGGCCTGCATGGTCATCGGCGGGCTGGTCGTGGCCGCCGCCGAAGGTGGTCCCGGCACCGGCTACGGAATAGTCGGGGGCTTCGTGGATCTGGCGATCGGGCTGATCGCCGTGGTCCTCGGTGGGCTGGCTCTGGCACGCTCCCGTCGCACAGCCTGACCCGGCCCTGAGGCCGGGCCAGTGCCCGTGTCGTTCTTCAACGGCACCTCCTGGTTCGTGCTCGACCCCGGACGTGCCGTATCGGAACGATCACAGCTCCGAGAACAGCCTCTCCGTCTCGCGGGTGGGCCTCACTCCCAGCTCCTGCAGGCGCCCCCGTAGAAGTGTCGCCGTGTTTCGTGCCTGGTCGCGGCGGTTCAGGCGGAGTCGGAGGCGGATGATGCGCCGCCAGGCCTCCTCCGGGTCCGGGTTGAGGACGATGATCCGTTCGAGGACGTCGAGAGCGGCTTCCGGATCGTCCCGTTCCTGGAGTTCGGCGAGTCGGCTGAGCACGTCGGCCTGGATCCGCGTCTGAGGGCTGCGTCTCTCGTCGATCCACTCGCAGGTGAGCCCTTCGGCGAGCACCCCGCGACAGAGCTGAGAGCGATGACTCGCGCCACCTTGTCGCCGGCGGTACGGGCTGCGCTGGTCGCGTTCTGGAAGTCCCACAGGTCGACGCTCACCAGGTTGGAGTCGATGCGGTACGTCCGGCCGTGTGCCTTGACGAAGGGGGCATCGCGACGTCCCGTGTCCACGTAGCCGGTGGCCGATCTGAGGGCGTCTCTCAGATGGCGGAGGGGGTCGTGAACACCCACGTCCACCGCCTTCTCCGGCCACAGGGCGGCGCGGATCTCGTCACGCGTGGCTCCGTTCGGATGAAGGGCGAGGAAGACGAACAGCTGCAGTTGCAGACCGGTCAGCGGCACCGTCCCGGAACGGCCTCTGGCCTGGACGACCGGTCGGCCGAGAACCGACAGCCGAACGAGTTCGGGCCCGTCCCAGGCAGGATCTCCCAGCCCGGCGAAGGCCTCTTCATCGGCTTCTGCGTGGTCCTCGTGGGCGTCGGCAAGCTGCCGAAGGCAGTCGGCCGCATCCCGAACGGGGAGGCGAAAGAAGGAGGAGCCCTCGAAGCTGGCCGCCTTCGGTCCCTCGGCTGAGCCGACCCTGCCGTCCTCCCGCACATCGCATGTGGTCCCCGTCGGCCAGTTCCCCTTCAACAGCGCTCCGACGCCGCTCCGGTCGGCGGACATCAGGATCTCGGCGACACCCTGGTCGAAGAGCTCGTCGGGCACCGAGGTGACGAGCAGAACGGCAGGCAGTACCTCACCGGGATCGTCCCTTCTGAGGGCGTCGATGCCGTCGGCTCCCCGCTCGACGAGCATGCGGCTTCGGGTGAAGTGCGTCCCCACGAAACGGTCAACGGCGGCATCCGAAGATCTGGTGACGATCAGGCCCGGTACGGCCTTCAACTCCTCCGCGGAGACGGCGAACAGGCGCTGCCCGTCAGGGACTCTCAGAATGACCTCAACCCGGAAACGATCAGCCTGTCGCAGCAGATCCAGGACGATCACGCGGATCGCGTCGTCGGCTCCCGGACCGGTCAGACCGAGGCTCAGTCCTGCGGGCTGGATGTCGACACCGGTCCGGTCCTTACGGTGACCGACGACCAGTTCATCTGGGACATCGATGGAGAACGACTCCCGCATGAGGTCGGCGTCGGATGGCGGCTCCTCCTGCCTGTCCGCGTACGTTCGCAGGCGAGCATTGCGCATGGCCTTGACCACCGGAGGAGGTTCGGGTTCCGGCTCGATGGTTATCTCGGCGGAGGCCGATGGTGGAACACGACGGCGGCGACGGTGAAACCGGGAGGCGGCGTAGGCGGTGCTGAGTTCGGCCGCGAACGCCATGGAGACCACACCACCGGACGGCACCTCCACGGTGGGGAAGGTCTCGACGAGACGGCCGGTGATGGTGGTGCGATGGATGACTTGGATGCTTGCGGACGTATCGGGGTGTCCGGCCTTGATGGCTGTGGCGCGGGTGGCGCCTTATGGGCAGCCGTTCGCGATGACGGCATACGCAACCGCCAGCCGGGGTTGATGAGGTCAGGATCGGTGAAAACCTGCCCGTCAGCCTGCACCTTGTGGGCGTTGAGCTTCCAGATCCGTTCCCATCGCTGCGGGCTCCCCAGCTTGCGAGCCGCGATCTTCCATAGGGTGTCGCCGCTCCTGACCACATGCATTTGGTCGGCGATCTCAGGCGTGGGATCCGCCCGGGAGGGCTCGTGCACGACAGCGGCCACCGGGGCTGCGGACAGCTCCACCGGACCGGACAGCGAGCGGGCGTCGATCGGCAGGACCACGATGACCAGCGAACCGATCAGCCCCGCTGCCAATGCCTGCATCGGTCCGAGCATGGGGACGTGGATCTGCACGCCGCGGATGGCGGCGACGGTTTCGGCCAGCAACGAGACCGTGAACGCCGCCCAGAGCAACCACAACGGGCAGGCGAGAACCTTCAGCAGCATCTCTTCCGGGATCGGGCTCACAAGCGTGTTCTCAATGTCGCCCCACGAAGGAACCCGCTCCGGGAACGGCCAGCCTGCGAACCGCACCAGCATCGCGGGAACACCGGCTCCAATCATCAGAAGCAGGCTGGTCGCCGCGAGCATGCGGAGATCCTCAGCAGGCCGTTCACCTCAGCCTCCCCGTCACACCGCGCTGCGCCACCGCCGTCGCCCGCCTGACACCCGGAAGAATCGCACTCCGGCAAGGCCCAGGATCTGGGAGGGCTGAACAGCGTGGACGACCACCGTCACCGTCTCGCCGGAGACCTTCACCGTGGCGGTGTCCGGCGTCGCAGCGACATAGGCAAGAGCGGCGTTACGTGCTCGGGCCGGATCCAACCGGATTCTGCCGTCGCGCCGGTATGCCGCGAGGTCGAGCTGCTGTGCTCCCGACCGTGCGGCCTCCTGGGCCTCGTTGATCGCACGAACTCGGGCCCCGAGCGCCAGCCCGCCGTCCACGACGATTCCGGTCAGCAGGATCAACGCCCCGATGATGCCTGCCACGAATCCGCTCACCGCGACCTCCAGTAGTCGATCGGCACGACGAACGTCGATGTCAGAACAGTGGAACCCGGAGGACGGACCATCGCGAGATCGGTCATCCGCACCCGGCAGGTGACCGTCACGATGACGTTGCCACCCGGCCGGAAGGAACCGAGCCTCACGTTGACTTCGCGTCTGGCGCACGTGACGTGTCTGAAGGTGAGCGCTGCGGCGGGCAGCGGCTGACGCCGAACCCGGACTACGGGCGATCGACGCTGCCCGGGCGGCCTGGTGCGCGGCGTTGTTCACCTCCAGCCGGGCGGTGGCCAGGCGCCCCATGGCGACCGTGAAGAGCGCGAGCAGGACGAGCTCGCCAACCGTTGCCCCTCGATCCCGCCCGCCTGACGACCACGAGCGCCTTTTCCCAAGCGGCAGTCCACCGGGACGCTCCTGCCGACCTCCTGAGAATCGCCACCCGCATCCAGAGTCGTCCGGTAGCGGACCATCCGGCGATCGCAGTCGTCGATGGTCCGCCTGGCCGTCTCGACGGCGAGGCGGTCGGCCTCGCCGTTACGGGTGTCGAGCAGAGTCTCGACCGTTCGCTGGAGGTTGGCGGGTGTGAAGATCTGGCAGAGCCAGGGGTCCAGTTCGTCGAGGATCTGGTCCTCCCGGACGTAGACCGTGCGCGGGTGCTCGATCTTGTTGGCCAACGCGTACTCGGCCGGGAACCTGCACCGGTGGTGCGGGCGACCGTTGTTCCAGCTGCCTTCCATCCGTCGGGTGCAGACTCCGCAGTGCAGCAGGCCGCGGAGCATGTACGGACGCGGGGTCCTGCGCGGTTTCCGCTCCGTGGCGGGCCGTTCCCGCACGGACAGCAGAGCCTGGACCCGCTCGAATATCTCGGTGTCCACGAGCGGCTCGTGCACGACCTTCTCCGACCAGACCCACTGGCCGGCGGGGTTCCACTTGAGCTTGGTGATGTGCCCCTGCGTGACGTCGTACACGTCCAGCAGCTCTTCCTGCTCACGCTGCCTGTTCCACACCTGACGGCCGGTGTAGCGGGGGTTGAGGAGGATGGCCCGGACCGCCGACTTCGACCAGGCGATCCCGCTGCGATGACGGTTCCTGGCCCTGTCGTAGGCGGAGGGGCATGGGATGTCGTCCCTGGTGAGCCCCTCGGCGATCAGGTAGAGGCCCTGGCCGTGCAGGAACTCCCAGAAGATCCGCTCCACGACGGGAGCGGTCGCCGGATCCGGCTCCAACCGGCGCAGACGCTTGCCGTCGGCCGCCTTGCTCGGATCGGGATGCGGTCCGGCGTCCACGAGGCGGTAGCCGTACGGCGGGCGGCCCCCGAGGAAGCGCCCCTCGATCTTGGCCTGGGCTTCCATGGTGGTGCGCACACGCATCTAGATCCGGTTGCGCTCGCCCTTGCTGGTCCCGCCGAACATCAACATGATCAGCTCAATGGCCGCCTGGGGCCCGCTCATCCGGGCAGGCGCATGACGAACACGGTCAGCTCGCCCGGCGCGCTGGCCACCTCGACCGTCCCCCCGTGCGCCTCGGCGAGCTGCCGGACGATCGCCAGTCCCAGACCACTCCCGGTCCGGGAGCCGTCCGCCCGCCAGAACCGCTGGAAGACCTTGTCCAGATCGGCCGGTCCGATCCCCGTGCCGGTGTCGCTCACCTCGACCACCACCTGGCCGCGCTCCCGCCTGGCCTCGACCGCCACCCGGCCGCCCGGCGGCGTGTGCTGGAGCGCGTTCGACACCAGATTGCCGACCGCCTGGCGCAGCCGTACCGGATCGGCGATCAGCGTCACCTCGCCGTGCGCCCGCGCGGACAACGTCACCCCCGCCACCCTGGCCGGACCGCGATGCGCCGCGGCCACCTGCGCCAGCAACGCGACCAGATCCACCCGCTCCCGCTCCAGCCGGAACCGGCCCGCGTCGGCCGCCGCCAGCACCTGGAGATCCTCGATGGCCCGCTGCAGCAGCCCCGCCTCCTCCAGCAGCGAGGCGACCAGTTCGTCGTCCAGCTCGACCAGCCCGTCCCCGGCCGACTCCAGCAGGCCCCTGATGCAGGTCAGCGGGTTGCGCAGCTCGTGCGCGACGTCGCTGACCATCGCCTTGCGCTGCTCCTCCGCGCGCTCGCGCCGCTCCGACAGCTCGTTGAGCGCCATCGCCAGGTGACCGACCTCGTCACGGCTGCGGACGCTGACCCTCGGCTGCCGCCCGGTCGGATGCTGGGCGGCCCTGGTCAACGCCCGCAACGGCCTGACCAGCCGAACCGCGAACAGCGCCGTGACCGAGAGGGTGACCAGCAGCACCAGCAGCGAGACCCCGACGATCCGGGCGATGTTGGCGGGCGACAGATCGAAGGCCGGGTTCGGATCCGCGCCGGGAATCCCGACGAACAACAGGGCAGGGGGCGTGACGTACGGCAGCAGCTGATCGCGCCGCCCCTCGTCGACACACGCCTGGATCTTGGAATAGCTGACCTTCCGCTTTCCCGTGGTCCACGAGAAATCCGACTCGATACCGAGATAGGCCAGCTTGACGCCCTTGCGGCGCATACAGGTCTTGACCAGGCCGGTCAGCGTTTTCAACGCCGAGACCTCGGTCGGGGTGGGCCGTTCCATCTCGGGCGCCAGGCAGTAGAAGTCACCGTAGACCCCCGCGTCCACCGAGGCCCGGCCGCTGGCCAGGTCGGTCCGGCTCGCGGTCATCCCCATCCCGCGCAGGCATTTCACCCGCCAGTCGGCCAGTTTGCGCACCATCTTCCGCTCCCAGCCGGTCAGCCGGTACGGCCCGACGATCCGGGGGTCGATGGGCTTGCCCTTCTGCAGCGGGTCGATGGCCGCCGAGATCTGGGTGAGCGGCGGCGAGCCGGGCGACGAGTCGACGATCACCTCGCGCTCCCGGGTGGTCAGCACGATCCTGCGCCCGGTCCGACGAGCCAGTTCCCGGACGGTCTCCCGTACCCCGCTCCAGTCGGAATGGGTGACCGCATAGCCGCCCAGCGCGTCGTAGACGGCGGTGTCGTGCGCCAGGATCTGTCCCTGTTCCACCCGTATCGCCCGCGTCGTGGACTGGACGGCGAGCCACGCCGTGGCCCCCGTCGAGCCGACCGAGATCAACGCCGACATGGTCAGCAGCCGCGTCAGCAGGCTCCACCGCGGCGGGCCCTTACGACGCACCGGCGGCCAGTTTGTAGCCGACGGCGAAGACCGTCACCAGGTAGCACGGCCGCCGGGGATCGGCCTCGATCTTCCTGCGCAGGTTCATCACGTGCACGTCGATGGCCCGGTGGGTGGAGTCACGGCCGTATCCGCCGGTGCGCTCCAGGAGCTGTGCCCGGGTGAAGACCCGCCCGGGCTCTGCCGCCATGGCCAGCAGGATCTCGAACTCGTCCCTGGTGCACGGCACGCGGACGCCGCCGACGCTCACCTCGCGGCGTTCCTCGTCCACTTCGATCGCGCCGACCCGGCGTACCGTCCTGGTCCGCGCACCGCGCCGCAGCAGCGCGCGGACCCTGGCCCGCAGCTCGTGCGGACTGTACGGCTTGGTCATGTAGTCGTCGGCGCCCAGGTCGAGGCCGCGCAGCAGGTCCGCCTCGTCGGCGCGGGCGGTCAGCATCAGCACCGGCAGTTCCGGTTTGTCCCCCCGAAGCCGTCTGCAGACTTCGAGGCCGTCGAGTCCCGGCAGTGTGAGGTCGAGGAGCAGCAGGTCGGGCGGCGCGCTCCGCACGGCGTCCAGTGCCAGCAGGCCGTCGCGGACGATGGTCGAGGTGTGCCCATCGCTCTCCAGGTAGCGCCGGACGATGTCGGCCTGTTTGGCGTTGTCCTCGGCGATCAGCACATGAGCGCACACACGGCTGATCATAAAGCGTGGACCGGAGAAAAGTTACGTACTGACAACATTCTGACATTTGTTGCTCATCATCATCTTCATGCCAAATACCTGCAGAATCGCTATCGCGGCCCTGTTCTCCATGGCCGCGCCGACCGCCTTCCCCACCGCCCGTACGGCGGGGCGCCCCCAACTGCGCCTCAACATCCAGGAAGCCGAGTCCAACCGCCTGTTCCACGCCTGGTTCCGGTGCCTGCGCAACCACGGCGCCCCCTTCAACCGCGTCCCGGGCGCCAAGCGGATCCACCCTGCCACCTACCCGAGCCTGTACCCCAAGGCCATGAAGGCCTGCGAAGGCCGGCGACCCATCCACCCGCCCGAACTCAACTTCCGCGACCGGCTCCTGTGCATGAACGCCCCTGGCCTGAAGTCCCGCGCCGACCCCGGCGGCACGACCTGGAGCTACGGCCGCCCAGAACAGGCGGACGCCCCCCGGTGGAAGGCGGTCGAACGGGACTGCAAGGTCAAAGCGTTCTCGCCCTGACAATTTCCTAACAGCAGTCGGCAACCGTTGCCGCCATGACGCATCACTTACCCCCGGCCCCCGCCGTCCGCGGCGGGGGCGCTTTTCCGCGCCGGATGACGGCGATCGCGGCAGCCCTCATCATGATCATGTACGGGCTCGGCGTGCCCGGCAGCGCCGAGGCGCGCATGGCCTCCCCCAACGCGCCCTTTGCCGTGGTCTCGATGGGCGACAGCTTCATCTCCGGCGAGGCGGGTCGCTGGGCGGGCAACGCCAACACCCGTCAGTACGGCGGCGGCAACGCCTGGGACACCGACCGCGGCGTCAAGACCTACACCGTGGACAACAAGGACACCTCCGCGGGCACCGGCAACGGCTGCCATCGCTCCACCTCGGCCGAGATCACCGGCGTCCAGCTCTGGCAGACGAAAACGATCAACCTGGCCTGCTCGGGCGCCACCACCGACGATCTCCTCACCGACACCTTCAAGGGCGAACCCCCGCAGATCGACCAGCTCGACGAGGTCGCGCAGAACAACGACGTCAAGCTGATCGTCGTCTCCATCGGCGGCAACGACATCGGCTTCTCCGACATCATCAAGGCCTGCACCGTCTACTTCCTCGCTCCGAGCAACCCGCTCACCAAGGACTGCCCGGAGACCCACCAGGCGGCGTTGGACAACAGCCTGGGCACCCTCGGCTACAAGGTCGGCAACGTCCTGGACAAGATCCGATCGACGATGGCCGAACGGGGCTACACCTCCACCGAGTACCGCCTGGTCCTGCAGTCCTACCCCAACCCGATCGCGCTCCCCGAGGACAACCGCTACCCCGACGGTTCCGGCGGACCCTCCCACGACCGGTACGCCAAAGGCGGCTGCCCTTTCACCGACACCGCCTCCCGCTGGGCCGCCAAGACGATCCTCCCGGGGATCACCACTGTGCTGCGTAAGGCGGCGGCCGACCACGGCGCGGTCTTCTTCGACCTGTCACAGGCCGCTGAAGGACACGAGCTGTGCAGTAAGCGGGTCCGGCAGTCCACCGGAGCCGAGGGAGTCCCCTTCCATGACGCTGAATGGATCCGCTGGATCCCTTATGCGACGGGCCTGCCCGGCTCCCAAGGCGAGCAGCAGGAAGCCATCCACCCCAACTTCTACGGCCAGCAGGCGCTCGGCGACTGCCTCAACCAGCTCGTGCGGAAGCTGGACGCCAAGTTCACCGACTGGGGCTTCGGCTGCGGGACCCTGACGATCGGTGGCAAGACAATGATGAGCCTCTACCCGCTCCCGGATTCCACGGTTGGCGAGCCGGTGGAGCCGCGCCCGTTCGACCTCGCCTCACGGATCACCATCCGCGCCGCCGCGGACACCGACCGGCCCTACCTGTCCACCCCGGCCACGGGGGCCGGTACCAACGTCCCCGCCGAACTCCAGGCCAGACGAGCGAGCCCCGACGGCGATACGACACTCACGCACCCCGGTCAGGCCTGGTGGCTGGAGCGGGGAAGGACGAACGGCTGGCTGCTGATGTCCTCGACCGGCCAAGCCCTCGACGTAGAGGGCAATCGCGCCTATCTGCGCCAGCGAGGACACTGGGCCGACCCCTTCCAGAACTGGCAGTTCCACTCCGCGGGCCTCGGGGCGTACTGGCTGGTCAACGTCAAGAACCACACCTGCCTGACCATGCCGACCGGGCAGGACCCCGTCCCCAGAGTGGAGCAGTGCGTCGGATCCGACCGGCAGCGATGGCTTCTGGATGCCGCCTTCCATCCCGACCAGCCCCGCGCCGGGTTCCCGCCGTCCCCCGAGTTCGCCATCCTGGACCGAGCCGGCAGCCGAACATTGACCGCGACCAGCCAGACGCCCGTGCTCAGGGAACTCTCCGGCGAGCTCGCCTTCCCGCAGAACCAGGAACGCTGGATGATCGACGCGTCCGGAAGAGCCACCGGCGTGCACCTCGTCCACAAGGCCACCGGTCAATGCCTCACCGACCCGGGCTCTTCGGCGAACGTCCTCCTGGAGCCGTGCCGCTACGGTGACGCCGCCCAGTCGTGGAGCTACAACAACAGGCAGATCAGGCCCTCACGCTGGGCGGTGCTCGCTCCGGCCAGCCAAGAGAACCAGGCTCCGGTGAAAGCCAGCACCAGCCCCCAGGACCTGCTCGGCAGCACCTTCCGGATCTTCGGGCTCGACGCCAGACCTGTCAAGAACCCGATCCCCGACTCCGCCGTCAAAGGCGCCTACTCCTTTCTTCACAGAGCTCAGGACAAATGGGCGACGCCGGAAGAGATCAGCGTGCCGCCCAGCTACGAAGGCGGGTACTTCAGCGATCGCAGGTTCGGCCCCGACGGCTACGAGTCGTCCTTCACCTACGACAACGCCGTGATGATCTCCGCCTACCTGCACCGGGACATCGGCGACGACCGCCGCTACGCCACCCGGCTCGGGGAGGCCCTGCTGTACGCCCAGGAGAACGACAGCAATCCCGACGGCCGCATTCGTGCCTCCTACCTGCCCCGCCCCTTCGTCACCAGGACCGGCCAGCCGTACGTGGGCGGGTTCGCGGTCTACACCGGGCACATGGCCTGGGCCGGCATGGCCTTCGCCCGGCTCTACCACGTGACCGGCGAGGACCGATTCCTGCAAGGGGCGCTCAAAGCGGCGAACTGGATCGTCACGAACACCACCGCTGACGACTCCTTCGGCGGCTACCGAGGCGGCTACCGCAACGGCGACGAGAGTGGCGCCAACATGATCCGCATCCTGTGGAAGTCCACCGAGCACAACATCGACGTCGGCGCGTTCTTCGCCATGCTCGCCACCCTCACCGGCGACAAGACGTGGACGCTGCGCTCGGAGAAGGCCTTCTCCTTCGTCCGTCGCATGCAGGACGCCGACGGGCGGCTCTGGACCGGAACCACCGACGACGGCCAAACGCTCAACACCAGCTTCGTGCCCGGGGACATCCAGGTCTGGAGCTACCTGGCCACGCTCGACCCGCGCTACGCCCGCTCCATGGACTGGGCGGCGAAAAACCTGACCGCCACCCACGGCCCCTTCACCGGGCTCAGCTTCAGCAACGTGGACACCTCCAAGGTCTGGTTCGAGGGCACCGCGCATCTCATCGCCGCCTACCACCAGCGCAACGCGCCGGATGACGAGTACCGGGCGGGCCTGCTCCAAGCCACCCTGCTCACCGCCCAGCAGAGCGCCCCCAATGCCGACGGGCAGGCCATCGTCGCCGCCTCGGGTGACGGCCTCGGGGTCGACGGCGGCGGCGACTTCTACTACGCCTCACGGCACACCGGCGCCACCGCCTGGTTCCTGCTGGCCGCCCTCCACGGCAACCCGTTCAGGCTCTGACTCCATGCGCTCCTGACGACTTCCTGACAACTGTCGCCGATCGTTGACCGGCATGATTCTTCGACCACCGGCGGTCGTGGTCCGCAGGGCCACGACCGCCGCGACCGCGATCGTCCTGATCCTGTGCGGGCACAGCCTGCCCGGCAGGCCACACCGATCGCCCGGTTGAAGGTCCACACCCGTCGCTCCAACCCGGGCAAGCCGTCCAACATCTCCTGGGACCGGGCCTTCCCCCGTGAACGCGGACGCCTATTTCAGGCGGCAGACCTCAGGTATCCGTCGCCTTCTCGTAGTCGATCGGGCTGAGCCGGCCGAGCCGGGAGTGCCGTCGGACCGTGTTGTAGCGGGTGATCCAGCCGAACACGGCCAGGCGGGCGGTGCAGGCGATGGTCGTGCACTGGATCCGGCGCGTCCGGGCCGTGGTCGCGTTTCTGCCCGACCAGCGGAAGGCCGATCATCCGGCCGCTTCCGCCCGGTTCGAAGGACAGAAAACGTGATCAATGGAGTGTTACCTCAGCCGGCCATGCCCTCATCGCGATCATGCACGAGGTCGTCAGCGCTCGTAGAAGATCTTGTCACCGGCGCCGTTGTGGTTCTCCACGACTAACTGGTCATGCCGCGAGGTGTTCCACATGGGTGGGAGTGGCGAGGTTACCCAGGCGGAGCAGCCCACTCCTACGGTTGGCCCATGACCACCGAACGCGCCACGGCGCTGACCGATCTGATGGACAAGGAGGAACTCCGCGGCCTGCTGGTCCGGGGTTGGCGAGCTCTGGACCACAAGGACTACGACACCTGGATCGGGTGCTGGACCGAGGACGCCGAACTGGCCTTCGGCCCCTGGGAGCCTCTGCACGGCGCCCGCACCATCAAGGCGACGGTGATCGAGGCGGAGGATTCCTACGCCGCGATGTTCCACTACCTGCTCAACACTCACTTCGAGATCGACGGTGACCGCGCCACCGGCGTCGGCTACATGTTGTTCGTCGGCGTCCCCGACACCGCTGAGGCGGGTGCTCATTTCGACATGGGCGGCTCTTACACCTGGGAGTTCGTCCGTGCCGACGCCGGTTGGCGGGTCGCCAGGCAGCACCTGACCATGTCCTGGACCTCGGGCGTCGACAGTCTTGGATCCTTCTCGTGACCGCCGGTCCGCTGGCCGCTTTCCTGCGGGCCAGGCGCGCCGCCGCCGACCCTCAGGAGCACGGCCTGCCCGTGGGGCAGCGCCGTACGCCGGGGTTGCGCCGGGAGGAGGTCGCCATGCTGGCCGGAGTGTCGACCAACTACTACATCCGGCTGGAGCAGGGTCGTGACCGCCGCCCCTCGGCCCAGGTCGTCGAAGCCTTGGCCGTGGCGCTCGGGCTGAACCCGGACGCCGCCGACCACCTGCGTACCCTGGCCGCCCCCACGCCACGGCGGCCTCGCCCCGGCAAGGGGGAGTACGCCGACGCGTCGCTGATACAGCTCATGGACGGCTGGCATACCAATCCCGCCCTCATCTTCGACCGGTACCTCAACCAGCTGGCCGCCAACCCGCTCGGCGAAGCGTTGTTCTCCTGGGCGGGAGAGCAGGACAACCTGGTCAAGGCGGTCTTCCTCCTCCCCGCCGCCCGTGCCTTCTACCTTGACTGGCCGATGATCGCCGAGAGCTGCGTCGCGGCACTGCGCGCCGGCACCGGGCACGATCTCGATGATCCCGCCCTGGTGGCGCTGGTCGGCGAGCTGTCGTTGAAGAGCGCCGACTTCGCCCGCCTGTGGGCGCGTCACGACGTGCGCAACAAGGTCTCCGAGATCAAACGCTTCGACCACCCCGTGGTCGGGGAGCTGGAGCTGAGCTACCAGTCCCTGACCGTCAACTCCAGCCCCGGCCAGCAACTGATCGTCTACCAGGCCGACCCGGGCAGCCCCGCGGCCACCGCCTTGGCCCTGTTGGGTAGCCACCATGCGAGCACCACTACATCGGCTACCGCCGAGAAGGAGCACTTATGAGCGTCTGGTTCGTCACCGGAGCCTCCCGCGGCTTCGGCCGTGAGATCGTCATCGCCGCGCTGGAGGCCGGTCACCAGGTGGTGGCCACCGTCCGCGACCCCGGCACCGATCGTCTTCCCCAGGGGTACGGCGAGCGCCTGCTGACCACCCGTCTCGATGTCACCCACAGCAGGCAGGTCGAGGCGGCCGTGGCCGAGGCGGTGACTGCTTTCGGCCGCATCGACGTGCTGGTCAACAACGCCGGGTACGGCCTGCTCGGCGCGGTGGAGGAGACTTCGGATGCGGAGGTGCGCCGCCTGTTCGACACCAATGTCTTCGGACTGCTGTCCGTCACCCGCGCGGTCCTGCCGATCATGCGTGGCCAGGGCGCCGGCCACGTCATCAATCTGTCCAGCGTCGCGGCCATCTCCACCGTGGCCGGGCTGTCGGCCT
This sequence comes from Streptosporangium sp. NPDC020072, assembly GCF_040631445.1. Lineage (NCBI taxonomy): Bacteria > Bacillati > Actinomycetota > Actinomycetes > Streptosporangiales > Streptosporangiaceae > Streptosporangium > Streptosporangium sp. NPDC020072. The sequence continues at coordinate 123,998 of NZ_JBEYAB010000013.1, forward strand.
ATGCCGCCACCAAGCACGCGGTGGAGGGCATCTGCGAGGCGCTGGCGGAGGAGGTCCGCCCGTATGGCGTGAAGGTGACCTCGGTGCAGCCCGGCAGTTTCCGCACCGATTTCCTCAACACCACCAGCTTCCGGCATGCCGAACGTCCCCTGTCCGCCTACGACGGCACCGTCCGCGCTCTGGCCGCTCATCTGGAGGACAGGCGCGGCAACCAGCCTGGAGATCCGGTGGCGGCCGCCGAGGCGATCATCTCGATCGTGGACGCCGACCAGGCACCCGCGAAGCTACCACTGGGCAGCGACTGCGTAGCGGTGCTGGACGGCGTGCTGCGCGCCCGGGCCGAAGAGCTGGCCGTCTGGCGTGAGCTGGCCACCTCCACCGACTACGGCGCTGCCTGAAGCGATCCACAAGGGCGACCACTGCCACGATCGCCCTGGTGAGCTCGGCCCCGTCGACCCCGGTGGGGCGAGCGGGAGCCTGGCTGGAGATGCCCAGCTCGATGGTCCGCAGATCGACGCCGTATTCGCAGGCGACGCCGACCGCCGTGGCGTCGCCGGTGACCCCGGCCCCGCCGATGCCGGCACAGGATGTCGCGACCTCATCGCGGCGCGGCCCCGGTGTCCAGCAGTGTGTACCACCGGGAAATCTGACCTCTTCGGGGCGCACGTGGCCTGGCACGCAGCGCACCGCCGATATCTAGGGGAGCTTGTCCACGGCTTCCGTCTCGGATGGCGTCACCGGCGCGACCGGTACGGTCAGCGCGGGAACGGCATGGCCGGGCTCGCCGTACAGGCGGCCGGCGAGCTGGCCGTGCAGGGTCGTCAGCCGCTCGATCCGCTCGCCCAGAACGGTCAGCCGGTCCTGGGCCACTCGCATCGCGGTGCCGCACACCTCGGTGTCGACGACCGTGAAGGTCGCGGGCACGGGCCGGTCGAGTAACTCGGCGAACAGGCGGATGTCCTCCACGGTGAATCCGACTCCCTGCAGTTCGCGGATGTTGCGCACCCGGGTGATGTCGTCCTGGCTGTAGTCGCGGTACCCGGCCGCGGTGCGCGGTGCCTGAAGCAGTCCTTCTTGTTCGTAGTAGCGCAGCGCCCGCGTCGTGGTGCCCGCAGCGCGTGCCGCCTGCCCGATCCGCACTCTTGACCCCCGCTCTACAGCTTCACCACGACGGTACCGGTGTGCGCACCGTCCAGGAGCCCGGCGAGTGCGGCGCCGGTCTGCTCCAAGCCGTGGAAAGCCGTGTGCGGCACGGCCAGTAGGCCCTGTCGCGACCATGCCCCGATCTCTCGCTCCGCCCTCTTCAGCGCCGCGGGGTGGTCGCGCGGGGTGAACCCACGCAGGGTGATCCGTTTGGCGATCAGCGTCGTGAGATCGATCTCGACCTGGTTCCTGTGGGAGTCCAGAGTGCCGATCGCCATGATTCGCGCGCCGGGATTGGCGACCTCTATGACGGCCCGCGTCTGTGCTCCGCCCGTCAGGTCCAGGTACACGTCCACGCCTTCGGGCGCGGCATGGTGCAACGCCGCGACCAGATCCGTCTCCGTCCGGTCGAAGGCCGCGTCGAATCCCGCCTGTCCGGTCAGCCACGACAGCTTCCCCGCCGAGGCGCTGCCCACCACCCGACCGGATCCCAGCCGCCTGGCCAGGGTGCCCACCACCGAGCCGATCGACCCGGCGGCGCTGGAGACGAACACCGTCTCTCCTGCGCTCAGTCCCACCGTCGTCAGCGCGGCATGGGCCAGCTCGGCCTGTGCCAGCCCCAGCACGGGATCGACCCCGGCGGGCAGCACCCGCACCCGCGCGGTGTCGAGTACGGCATGCTCCCTCCAGCCCAGCGGGTGGGCGACCAGCGTGCCCGGCGGCAGCTCACCGGCGACGACCTCACCGACGGCCGGCCCCCACAGCGCCTTTCCCTCCTGGTAGGCCTGCATGCCGGGAGCACCACCCGTCAGCAGCAGTCCCATCGCGGCCCGCAGCCCGATCATCCGATTGCGGACCAGCACCTGCTCCGGCCCCGGAGCCTCCAGCACCGTCTCGACGATCTCCAACCGCCCTTTGGCGACCAGGCGCACCTCGCGTGTTCGCGTCATGCGGCCGACGCTAAACCTTGACCTGGACGTCAAGGTCAACCCCGCGGCCGCCCCGACGAAGCCCGCGGTAGCCGTACCAGCGATCACACCACCACTGACTACCTCGACCGCACCTTCGTCGAGGCCTGCACCCGCCACCACGGCGGCGTGATCCTCCACCGCCGAAGCCGATCCCGTCCGTCGGTGGCTACGGTTCGACGTTCAGCCCGAGGGCCGTGGCGATGGCAACGGCCTGGGTGATGTCGACGCGAGCGCGGCCGAGTCGCACCACGAGGGGATCCAGCGTGGACAGGTCGCTGCCGCGTAGGTCGGCGCGGGTGAAGTCGGCGCTGTGCAGCAGCGCTCCGGACAGGTCCACGTTGCGCAGGGTGGCGCCTTCGCAGCGGGCTCCGGTCAGGTCCGCCTCGCGCATGCGCGCATCGACGAAGGACGCCGAGCCCAGGGGTGCCCCTGGCAGGCCGGTCAGCGACCAGTCCCCTCCCTTGACCTTCAGCAGGTCGAAGGTGCACCGGTCGAACATGCTGCCGACGAGCTTGCAGCGGGTGAAGGTCGCGTCGAAGAAGGAGCTGTTGGTGAAGGTGCAGTTGAGGAACGCGCTGTCGGTGTAGGTCGAGGCGTTGAAGCGGGCGGAGCGGAATGTGCACTCGACGAAGACCGCTCCATCGCCGGTTGATTCGGTGAGGTCCACCTCGCGGAAGGCCACGCGTTCGTAGACCCGGCCCGACAGGTCCTCGCTGTCCCAGTCGGCGAACTCGATGGCCGAGGTGGTCGGCGGGGCGGGGACTCCGTGCACACGGTCGGCCATGACATCCTCCAAAGATCAAACATGTGTTTCCCTGTGGGGCCGGACGCGCCGGGGCCAAGACCACCCGCGCGTCCGCACCGCCCATCCACCGCGCCGGACAGCTGCTACCGCAGGTGGCGAGCTGGCCTCAGCCGCACAGACAGGCGCGAGCGAACTCGATGGCCGGGACGCACCGGCTCGCCGTACGGCGAAGGTGACTGTCTGCCCCCCGGCGCCTGGATGGCCCGGTGGCGTGCGGAGCAGCCGGTCCTCCAGCAGACGGCGAGATCCCGCGGGTACGGCAGGACCCGTCGTTCCAATCCGAGCCGGCCAGATCCGTCAGCCGACGGGTGTCGGCCCGACGGCAGGCAGATCGTCGAGGTCGCTCCGCACCTCAGCGATACGGAACGGGGCGATCCGATGCGTCATGTGATCTTATTTTTTGATTGATCGCACGTTCAATATACACGAACGGCGACGGATGGATACTCGGCGTCAGAGTATGTTGAAAGACGGTTCACTCTCAGATCCCGAGGAGGGCGATGCCCAGAACCCCCGAGGCATCGGCCGCCGTTCGTGAAGCCACCCGCGCCCGTATCCGCAAGGCGGCGGTGCTGCTGATGGCCGAGCAGGGTTACCACGCCACCACCCTGCGACAGGTCGCCGCCCGGGCCGGAGTGGCCAGCGGTCTGCCCTCGCACTACTTCGGCAGCAAGGACGGCCTGCTCCTCGACGTGGCCAACAGCTGGCGCGACCGGACCCGCGCCGCGCTGGCGGCGTTGGCCGCTCCCCCTGGCGCGGAACCCGCCGCCGCATTGCGCCTGTTGGTCCGCTCGGCGCTCCTGGGCCTGGACGTTTCCCCCGAGGAGGTCGAAGAAGGGCGTGCGGTCTCGGCCCTGCTGGCCGACCCCCAGGCGCGGCAGGTCCTGCGCGCCGCGCAAGCCGACGAGGAATCGGTCGACCTTCTCGACTCCCTGGCCCAGGCTCTGCGGGACTGCCATTCGCCCGATCCTGAAGGAGATCGCCTCCTCCTGCTCGCCGGGATCCGCGGCGGGCTGTCCCTGGCTGCCGAAGATGCGAGCTTCCCACTCCGGGACCTCGAGGAGGTCCTCCTGTCCCGCGTGCTGCGCACGCAATCCGCCGCTGGGGATTCCCTTCGGCGGTGACGTCGGAAGCGGGTCGATGTCGTTGTCGTGCGGACGGCGAACGGCCTTGAACTGCGGGAACACCACAGATGGCGGCCGGCGGGACCGGCCTTACCGGCGGGCCAGGACCGGTGAGTGCCGTCGGCGTCGGCGCCCGGTTCCGCGGTTCACCGTAGCCCCAGGCCGGAGCGGTCCCGGACCGCTCCGACCACGGCGATCCGGGCGCTGCACACCGACGCACCGTCCGCAAACCGCATCGCCATCTGCACAAGCGCGCCAAGGGCTCCACCGTCGAGGAGGGAGCCGTGCGGGGCTGGTCCTTGCCGCGGCCGCCGTCCGCGGGCGTCCCTGGCAGCGGAAGAACCCCCGGCGGATGACGTGGCCGGGGGTTCTTCACGTTCTGGATGCCGGACGGGCGCCGTCGGACCCGGGTGATGGGGACGACTCCGATCCGACGATGTGCGGGTTTGCGTGCCTGGCCACCGTCCCCGCACCGGAACCTCGGTGAGCGCCGGATTTTTACCACACCCCGGTTGAACGTGGTGTTGGACGCCGGTTCCGCGTGCGGCGCGTGGTCCTGTTCGTTCGGGGTGGGGTCAGTGGGAGCTGCCGAGCGCGAGCAGGCCCTCAAGGGAGGGTATCCGGCGTGGGACGTTTCCGAGAGTGATGTCGGTCAGGCTCTGGTAGGAGTAGCCGTTGATGTTGACGTAATCGGAGGAGTTGGCGGAGCCTGCCCGGCTCCGGTAGGCCAGGCGGGACAGTCGACTCCAGTTGTTCTCAAGTGCGAGCCCGAACCCGCCGAGCGTGGTCTGCCGTCCCCCGTTCTCGTCGATGTGGGAGCCGTAGTGGAGGACGGTCTGGATACGCCTTCGGATCCACCCGGAGCGCACGGCCTCGGAGGTCGCCGCGATGATGTTGGCGAGGCGCAGGCGGTGGTTGTTCTGGGTGGCGGCCGTGAAGTTAATCATTTCGTAGAAGTAGTGGTAAAGGTCGGCGGTCGTGAAATGGGCGTTGCCGCGGTTTCCCTGGGCGTCCAATTCGCCGTAGCTACTGGAGTAGCCGAGGACGTCGAACGCCAGGTTGCCGGCTCTGTAGTGCCGGATGAACTCCCTCATCAGGGAGTCGGGGGTATCTCTGAACTGGTAGTTTTGGCCCCGGACGGTGAAGCCCTCCAAGTAAAGGTTGGAGGAGCGGAAGTACAGGCTGAGGAAGTGGTCGCCGTTGTTCTCTATCTGCAGCTCGATGTAGTGATCGTCCACCGTCTCCGTCTCCCAGTACCTGTTCCTCACCTCCTCTCCAGCGAGGTCACGGAGGTCGTTCAGCATCTCGCCGTAGGACTGCGCGGCGCCCAGCCCGCCATCGTTGAGGGTGTCGATGTCCCAATTCATTATCGTCCACCGCGACGTGGTGTCCGCGTTCGCCGGGCCCGCCGCCCCGACCTGGACCAGACCCAGGACGCAGGTCAGGGAAAGAAGGATCGAGCCCAGCCGCTGTGCGATCTTTTGTTTACCGAAACCAACCATGTGCCGCATACCTCCGTAGGATTCTTCTTCTGAGATTTCAAGGTGGGCACCTTTTGGAAATCCCGGGAAACACGGAACCGGAAATTCCTCCCCTGTTTCCGGAAAACCGGTGATAAGTTTCCCGGCGAAGGGGGGAGCACGTTTTCGGGAGTCCTACTTACCGGCGTACAGCGCCCGCCACACCTCGTCGTAGGAGCCCTCGCAGGTCCAGACGCCGATCGGCTTGAAGTCGGAGTCGTGGGTGAGGCAGTTGTCGGCGTCGAGGCGGACGATCCACTGGTTGTCGCCCTTGTCGATGATCTCCCACTTCTGATCGCGGGCTCCGGTCCAGGTGCGGGCCTCCGCGGTGTAGTCCGCCCTCCTGGACAGGGCCAGCCCTTCCGCGTTGACGATCTTCCACTGGTTGCGCCCCGAGGCGAGCTGCTCGATGCTCCACTTGCTGTTCGGGAGGCCGTGGATGGCGCTGATCACCTGGCTGCCGCTGGCCGTGCCGCTCGCGGCGACGCCGAGCCCGTTGGAGGCGAGCAGGAAGTAGGAACCGTTGGTCGGGCCAGGCGCGGAGGTGTAGTCGTACCAGCTGAAGTCCTGGTTGGCCTTGTCACGATCCTTGGCCGAGCCGCACCCCCACAGGTGGAGCTTCTTCCCGGGCTTGGTGGTGCCGCCGGGGATGTCGACGCAGAGGTCCTTGCTGTGGTCCAGCGGGCTGCCGATGTTGCGCAGAGTGCCGCTGACATTGTGGTACCAGCGTTGCCTGGGATCCCTGCCGTCGCAGGGCGCGGTGATGAGCTGGGCTCCGACGGCGAGTTCCGTGCTGCTGAGGCAGTGGTTGTCGGGGCCGACGACACGGATGCCGTTGTAGGTCCACTTCTGACCGGAACCGCCGGCCTTGCAGGTGCCCAGCTGTACGGCGTGGTTGCTCGTCTCCAGGCAGGAGATGCGGTCCGCGTCCGAGGCGAGCTGCTTGGTGATGGAGTTGCTCCGGCGCGCGGAGAAGGTGACATTGCCGCCCGAGCGGTCGAACGCGCCACCGAAGGCCCAGTTCATGTAGCCGCCGTCACCCTTGTTGACGAAGGTGGAGGCGCCACGGAAGATCCAGATGCGGAACCAGTCACGGCTGGTCCAGCCCTTGGGGTCGTGCACCAGCTCGTAGTCGACGTCCATCAGGACCTCGGTCATGTCGGCCTTGTAGTCGTTCCTGAACCAGGGGACCTCCCAGGAGTCGGTCCCCTTGTACTTGAAGACCATGACGTTGTAGCCGGGGAAGGCGTCCATCGCGTAGTCGACCACGCTCTGGGTGAACTTCTCGTTCTCCTGCTGCTGTTTCAGGGAGGCCCCGCGCCAGCCGGAGACCAGAGTCAGGATCGACTTCATCAGCTCGGTGTAGCAGTCGCCTCCGCCGGTTGCGGGAGGCAGGTCACACCAGCCCGACGGCGTGTAGTTCCCGAGGATGGGCGTGGGGACATCGGCCGAGGCGGGCAGCGCGGTGAACACGAGCGCCCCAATGGCCAGGCAGGCGGTCACCAGCCGTTTGAGATGCGAGAACACAGATCTCCTTGGATCGTTTGCGATGCGCCAAAGAAGAACCCCTCCGTGTACAAATCGGACCATGTTCACAAATCCCACACCAGGAAGAACCGCAGGAAGGATGATGGGAAGAATCGCGATCTTCCTCTTGCGGGTGAGGAGGATCGGGCTGCCGAGGAGGCCAGGTGTCGACCGATCCATCGCGTTCCTTCGCCGCTCTGCTGCGCGCTCACCGGTACGCGGCCGGACTCACCATCGAGGAACTGGCCGAGGCGTCGGCGCTCAGCGGCAGAGCGATCGGCGACATGGAGCGCGGCCGTAGCAAAGCCCCCAGGAGTCGCTCGGTGGAGGCGCTGGCCGACGCGCTCGGGCTGGACGCCGAGGCGCGGCGTGAACTGATCGACGCCGCCAAGGCCGGTCGCCCGTCGCCGCGCCCCGCCCCCGGGACGCGCCTGTTCGAGTTGCCGCGCAGTGTCGGCGATTTCACCGGCAGGAGCGCCGAGCTGGCCAAGCTGCGGGAGCTGGCGGCGCTGTCCGCGCCCGGCGGCGGCAGTCCCGTCGTGGCCGTACTCTCCGGCCTGCCCGGACTCGGCAAGACAACGCTCGCCCTGTGGACCGCTCACGCCCTGACCAGCCACTTTCCCGGCGGCAGCACCTTCCTCGACCTGCGGGGGACGGACAAGGTGCCGCTCGGCGTCGTGGCGGCGCTGACCCGGCTCCTTCACGTGTTAGGGGTGGAGCACAGCCGCATCCCGCGCGGCGCGGAGGAGCTCACCCGGCTGTACCGGTCGCTGACCAGGGAACGCAGAATGCTGCTCGTCCTGGACAACGCCGCCGACGAGGCTCAGGTACGGCCGCTGCTGCCCGCCTGCGGTAGCTGCATGATCGTGGTGACCAGCCGCCGTCCGCTGGCAGGCCTGGAGTCGGTGCACCGGATGGAACTGGACACGCTGCCGCCGTCCGAGGCGGTCGAGCTACTCACCAGGATCATCGGCGAGCACAGGTCGGCGGAGGATCCGCAGGCCACGGCGCAGGTGGCGGCCCTGTGCGGGAACCTGCCGCTCGCACTGCGCATCGCCGGCAACCGGCTGGCCAGCAGGCCGGGCTGGACCGTGGCCCATCTGGGTGATCGTCTGGTCGACAACGACCGCCGCCTGACCGCGCTGGTCGCCGGTGACCTCAGGGTCGACGTCGTCTTCGAGCTTTCCTACAGTCAGCTCTCGCCCGTCGCGGCGGCCGTGTTCCGGCTGCTGTCTCTGGCTCCCGGGGGTGGCTTCGCCGTACCGCTCGCCTCTGTCCTCGTCGGGATCGACGAGGAGGAGACGACGGCGGTGCTGGAAGAACTGGTCGACCTGAGCCTGCTGCAGGCGACCCACTCTGACCGCTACCGCTTCCACGACCTGATGCTGCTATTCGCCCAGGCGAGGTTACGCGCGGAGGAGCCGGTCGAGCGGGTACGGCAGGCGGAGGAGCGCATGCGCGCCTGGTTGCTGCACACCGCGATCGGAGCGGGACAGCTGTTCAGCCCCTCCCCTGTCCGGGCCGTGCTGCCGGACACCGCGTTGCGTTTCTCCCTGCGTGAGCCCGCCGCCGCCTGGCTGGACACCGAGGTCGACGCCTGGCTCGCCGCCGTCGGCTCGGCGGCGGCGGACGGCGAGCACCAGCTGGTCCTGGACGTCGCCGAGGCCATGCACTGGTTCTCCGACCTCCGCGGCCACTGGCCACACTGGCTGACGCTGTTCTCCCTGTCGACGCGGGCCGCTCGCGCGCTCGGCTGCCGCCGCCAGGAGACCGTGCATCTGAACTACTGCGCCTGGACGCTCACGTACTGCCTGGGCCGCCACCGCGAGGGCCTCGAACACGCCGCCCGCGCGTTCGCCCTCGCCGGGCAGGTGGGCGACCTCCGCGAGCAGGCCTGGGCCCTGTTCTACCAGGGCGGCGCCCACCTCTCACTCGCCCGCCGGCCCGAGGCCTGCCCCCTGGGGACGGAGCGGGAGCACCTGGAACGCGCGGCCGAACACTTCAACTTCGCTTCCCGGTTCTTCGTCCGGTCGGGCGACTTCCTCGGCCACACGGTGGCGGCACGTAAGTTCGGCGAGGTACTACGCGAACTGGGAGACCCGGTGACGGCCCTGCTGGTGCATACCGGCCTCCTCGGGATCTACCTCACCGGGAGGCCCGAATTTCCCGCCACGCAGTGGGACCTAGGCGTGGGCCTGTGCCTGCAAGACATCGGGGACGACCTGGCCGCTCAGGGCCGCTGGCAGGAGGCGGCCGACCACTACCACCGGGCCCTGCCGTACTTCAGTGCCGCGGGCAATGTCTCGATCATGGCGTTGCTGCTGTACTCCCTCGGCCGTGCCTGCACCGAGATGGCCGACCATCCGCAGGCCCGAGACCATCTGGAGCAGGCCATGACCCTCTTCACCGAGACCGGCGACCTGAACGGGCAGAGCCGGGTACGCCAGGCCCTGGACGACCTTTGACACTATGGGGCCCTTCGCTTCATGACACCTACGGTGCCTTTCTCGACGTCAACGCGGACCCGCCCCGCCCACGGGGAGTGGAACGGAGACCAGATCCTCGTTCGAGCCGGCTGATGTGAATCCTTCGATCGCTTGGCCACGTGACGACATCGGCGAGTCCGGTCGTAGCGATACGAGTTCGACCTGGTCACAAGCATGAGACGGCCGTCGCGTGATCCATCGGGTAGTGGAGATCGGGTTCAAAGGAGAGCCAGGCGATGGCCACGGACAACAGCGTGACCCCCGCGCGGTGGCCCGTGAAGCAGATCCAGCGGCAGGATCCGGATCTGTCGCGATCCATGGCGGGAGACCACGGCCGAGGCCGACGCCCTGCGCGGTACCGGAGAGTTGGAAGGGTGTGTTCATGCGGGCAGCCGTTCAGCCGGGCGAGCTCATGGGTGTCATCGGTTCGCCGACGCGACCACCGGCACACCGAGTAACGGTCATCGTGCCGGCCCAACGCCGGTGAGTTGTCGGTGCAGGCGCTGGGCCTGCTCCAGCAGCCGGCTCTTACGGGTTCCGGCGGCGAGCGTGGTGACGGCGGGCAGCTCGCCCTGGGCGTTGGCCCATCCGGCGACGTCGGCGGCGAAGGCGACCAGGCGGGTGTGCGCGCTCGTCGGCTTCTCCCCCGGCAGGTAGACCTCCAGCAACCCGGCCATGATCTCCCAGACCGCGTGATGGGCGCCCCGCTCGGCCGCCAGCCGCAGCGCGGACAGCGCCTTCGCGGGTTTCGCACCCCGCTGGAGCAACACGGCCAGGCAACGCCCTGTCTCCGGCCAGGGAGCGGGGCCGGTGGCGGCCAGCCGCATCAGGTCGAGCGCGCCGTAATCACCGGCGATCATGGAAGCCAGCAGCAGGCTCATCGCCGGTCCGACCGGCCCCTCTGCCGACACCAGAGCGCTCAACCCCGAGACATAGCCGGATGAGCCGGGCAGCACCGCGACCGCGGCCAGCTCCCGATGGGCCGCGAAGATCGCCACATCCCCGTCAGGGTGCTTGCCCCACTGCTGCTCGAACAGATCGCCGACCAGTTCCTCCAGCTCCGCGTCCATCGTGAGCGTTACCGTGGGCTTTTCGCCCCAGGTCAGCGTCACCTCCGGGTCTGTCGGCCGGTTGGTGAGCCATCGGTGCAGCCGCCGCCCGGCCGCTGACCTCAGCCGCGCCGCCTTCCGCAGCTCCAGCTCCGTCACCGTACGGCGAAGCCGCAACAACGCCTGCGCCAGGTCGAGTGGCAGCGGTTCGATCCCGGCCCGCTCGTGCCTGGTGAGGCGTTCGATCAGGATTCCGGCGTCGATCAGCCCGTTCTGCCTGGTCGGCGTGGCCAGCAGGCACGGCGGCAGGGCGTCGTCCGCGAGGGCCCGCAGGATCTCGGCCGTCCGGCGCTGGAGCTGGAGGTCCCAGACGGGCACCTCGCCGGGCAAAGCCGTCCGCCGGGAGAGCGGGCTGCGTTCCTGCGGTGCCTCGCCGAGGCCGATGAGCGCGGCGGCGACACAGGCGGGCAGGTCAGGCAGGGTGCGGAAGTCCTTGTGGCCGCCGTCGGAGCGGCTGCCGGACTCGGCGAGCGGGCGCAGGGCGGTGACGAGGTCCCGGCGGTGGTCGCGGGTCAGCCGGACGAAGCCGTCGAGCCACCGGTCGGCGTCGAGCCAGTCACACCAGATCAGCTTGACGCGGGCGAGCCGGCTCGGGTGGTCGATGTCGGGTGGGGTGGGGTGCGGGTTGCTCACCATAGGCAGCGGCGGGGGGACGAACGGCTCGCCCTCCGGCTCGGGTTCCGGCACCGGATCTCCGCCGAAGACCTCGGCCAGCACCCGGCCTCGCTCGGGCGGCAACACGTCCCAGACCGCGCGGATGGTGGCGTCACCCTCGGCCTTGGGCAGGCTGTCGATCGCCGTACGCACCGCCTCGACGCTCGCCTCCCCCAGTTTCGCGGCGTGCGCGACAACCAGTTTGACGGCGCGTTCGCGAGCCCCGGCCGACGCGCAGGTGAGGGCGACGGCCAGTGCGGTGATGTGGTCGTCGGGATCGGCTCCGGCCTTGAGCAGCTTGTCGAGCAGGGACAGGCCGACCTTGACCAGCTTGCCCTCTGGCCGGAACAGCAGCGCCTCGACGGCGTCGGCGGGCGGCGTGGCGGACAGCCTGCGGATCACTCCGAGCGCCAGCTCGGCGACAGGGCCGGGGGCGGCGGGCAGCAACGCCAGGTAGTCGCCGAGGTGGGGACGCAGTTCCTCGTCCGTGGGCGCGAGCCGTTCGTGCAGGAGGGTGAAGAAGTGCAGGTCGAAGGCCGGTGCGCCGCGCAGGAAACGGCTGCGGCAGCCGTCCAGCAGGGTCTCGCGCCTGGTACGGCCCGCCTCGGCCAAGCCGGTGAGCGCGTCGATCCACCCGTCGGTGCCGCGCCGTCCCCAGTAGTCGGCGCGGCGCAGCAGCCTGCCCGCGCCTTCCGCCTCGAAGATCGTGGGCAGCAGCGCGTCGGTGAGCGGGTCCTCGGCCAGGCTCCCGAGATCGGCGGTGGCGATCCACAGGGCGGTGAGCGGGTCGTGGCGCGGTGGCTCGGCGCCCGTCTCCCGCAACAGGATCAGAGTGAGGCGCTCCAGCCCGCCATCGCCCGGGTCCAGGGAGCGCAGGCGCAGCGCCAGCCGTACGGCGAAGTCGCGGCGCCAGTCATCCGGGCGGGAGCGGGCGATCGCGGCGCACGGACCGGCCTGGGAGATCGGCAGGACGGCTTGATCGCGGGTGAAGTCGCGTTTGAACAGCCAGGTCAGCGCGGCGGCCGGGGTGGCGATCGTGCCGAGTCCGACGAGCCGCATCGGCTCGATCCAGCGGCGTTCAGGGTCATCGGACGCGCGGATGACCTGGAGGTGGGCGGGGAGCCGGGCGGCGATCGGTTTGCGGTCCGTCTCCGTCAGGGTGGTCACCAGGGCGACGATCGCCGCGGTGTCCGAGCCCGCGATCGCGGCCTCGACATGATCCCAGGGGGTGGTCATGGCAGGGGAGCCTAGGGCAGGCCACCGACATCAGGAGACGAGCGTGAAGGCTCGGTGCCGGCCTGGTCGTCGAGGTAGGGCCAGGCGCCGTTCTCCCGCTTCTCGCCCTTGGCGTCGCGCTGACTGCACAACGCACCGGTGGCCTGCTCCCCTGGTCTCGGAAGGACAGCCACGATGTGTCGTGCCGGTGTTGCCGGGCACCGGCGCAGTTGGGCAGGCGGAGGCACCCAGCAGATCGGTGTCACAGCCGGAAGGGGTTCCCTCCTTGGGCTGCGATGAGGTACCAGGCGGTCACCCCTGTCCGGAGTCCAGGCCGTCGTTCGAGGCGGCGACGGGCGGCGCGCGACGGACACAGGAACTGCACACGCTCAGCTCGGCGATCGGACTGATCACAGACGCGGGCCCCTGGCATCGCTTCCGCGTACCGCGGGAGGCAACGGCGGGGTCGGTATCCGGATCCCGGCGACAACCGACGGCACGCTCACGCCTCCGGTCGAGATCGCCTGGGACACACCTCTGCCCGGGTACACACCGGTGCGCACGCTCTCCGTAATAGATGCGGCCCCGCCCGTCTGACCTGCCGGTGCACGGTGGTCACGGCCCCTTCCCACCGCGGCCTGCCGCATGGACACTTGGAGGCTTCGGCGCGGACACCAGATGAGTCCGGCCTGGCCGCAACCGGCGAACCCGGAGCGCGACAAGCAACTCACCCCAGTTTTCCGGTCAAGCCTGCTCGTTTGATCCAGCGGGGGCTGTGCTCGAAGCGTTCGGCGATCGCCCGTTCCGAAGGGAGCGTCCCATCTGGCCAGCCGTTCTCCCGCGCCTCACGATGCAAGACCACCACGCCTTCCCGGGGATGCTCATCTTCCGGCTCTTGCTGAGGCTCAGAGGGTTGCCGTCCGGTGTTCCAGGAGACCCGGCGGATCTGGGACATCAGGAGCTCGTAGCTGCCGATCAGCGCGACGCTCGGCCAGGCGGCGATGACGCGGCCGGTCAAGCCGGGTTCGGCCACGGCGATGTTGACGCCCAGGCCGGCCAGGCTGCCGACCACGAGCAGGGTCCAGGCAAAGGCGCCGCCGCGGGAGCCGTACCGGTTGGCCAGCAGGATGGACATCGAGGCGACCACGATGATGCCGTCGACGGCCAGCGGGATGAGCACCGCCGCCAGGCGGTCCTCACCGTGACGCAGGCACAGCTCGTGCATGTGACGGAACGAGACCACGGCCGCGATGACCGCCAGAAGAGCGACACAGGCGATGGTCGTGCGCTGGATCCGGCGCACCGTGAGCGAGTCCGGCACCATCGCCGCTCGCCCCTGACCCAGCAGAAACCTGGTGGTCAGCGTGAAGACGTGTGCGTTTGGTACGACTCCCCCCTCGGACACGTACCTTTCGCACATGTGGAGGCCGGGTTGAACCCGAGCCTCCACTAGCTTTTTCTGGGGCTGATAGGTCAGGCGCAGGCCGGTCTGCGCGTGGACCTCGGCCTTGTCGTTCGGGTCGGCCTCGGACAGGACCCGGCGGGTCTCGGCGAAGGTCACGCGGAGTCTTTCGACGTACGCCTCGGGGGTGCGCTCCTGGCCGTACTCGCCGCCGCAGTAGTGCCGCAGCCCCCAGTACGGCGGGCTAGTGGTGTCACCGAACCTTGCTGGGCTATTTGATCTCGGCGGGGGAGCAGGCCAGCCTGGTCCCGGAGGAGTTTTGGGAGGTGGCCGTGGCGCGTAAACCCGAGGTGTTCGTCCGTGCGTTGACGATGGAGAAGCGGCGCCTGCAGAGGATCACCCGCTCAGCCAGGGATCCGGTGAAGCTGCGGCGGGCGATCGTGGTGCTGATGTCCACACAAGGACAGTCCGCTTCCGCCATCAAGACGTTGATGCAGGTCAGTGATGACTACGTTCGCCAGGTGGTGCATGCGTTCGACGAGCGAGGATTCGAGGCTTTGGACCCAAAATGGAGCGGAGGCCGTCCGCGGAGGATCGGTGAGTGGGTGCGAGAGCGCATCTGCCTGATCTCCCGGACGACCCCCGCCGAGTGGCGGCATCACCGATTTTTCCACCTGGACCTCTCCCGGAGGAATTCGACGTTACCGGCTCCCTCTGATATCACGCCTGGTCCATGCATAGCCGTGACCTGGTCGGAACGGGCGTTGTTGCCTTCACGGAGGTGCCTCGCGAACGTCCTTGGGGCCGACAGACTCGATTGCTTAGGCAGCAGTTTCTTGGCGGCGGTGGGACTCAGTCGCGATCGGCGGGTCAGTCGCGGGTGGACGGCCCTGGTCCGGGCGCGGCGTACCGGGCGGCGATGGTGTGGACGGCCTCGTCCACTACCTGAGCGACGCGTTCGGCGCTCACCTTCCAGCCCGGCACGAGGAGTGTCGGCCAGAAGACGTAGTTGGAGATCATGCCCAGGAATTGGGTGGCTGCGAGCT
Source organism: Streptosporangium sp. NPDC020072 (assembly GCF_040631445.1). Classification (NCBI taxonomy): domain Bacteria; kingdom Bacillati; phylum Actinomycetota; class Actinomycetes; order Streptosporangiales; family Streptosporangiaceae; genus Streptosporangium; species Streptosporangium sp. NPDC020072. Next base: position 139,000 of record NZ_JBEYAB010000013.1, read on the forward strand.
CCACGTCCTCGATCCGCACCGTTCCCGCCTCGTGCTCGGCCAGGAGATAGCCGCGTACGGACTCGAAGTAGGGCATCTTCCCGTGCGAGAACTGCGCATTGGCGAGTTCGGGAAATCGCGGCAGCTCGGCGATGACGATTCGGAACAGGTCGGTCATCTGGGGGCGGCTCAACAGCTCGGCGTAGCGGCGACCGATGGTGCTGAGCCCGTCGACGATGTTGCCTGCCGACGGAGGATCCTCTTCGTCAGCGGTCGCCCAGGACTCGGTCACGATGGCGTCGAACAGGGCAGCCTTGCTCGGAAACTGCTTGAACAAGGTGGCCCGCGAAACGCCCGAGCGCTCTGCGATCCGCGCCAGCGACGTCCGGTCGTAGCCCAACTCAAGAAACAGTGCGGTCGCGGCCGTCACGATCAGCGCGCGCTTCTCCTGGGCGACGCGCTGGTGGTACGTCGTCACGACCTTGCTCATGGGCCGAGCATACAAGATGAGTGGCTTGACTCACCATTGCCATCGATCTAGTGTCAGGGCAGTGGTGAGTCACTCAGCTCACCATCGGCCGGCGTTCGTCTCCGAAGCTCCCGGCCGGTCACCCCCGTACCGAAGGAACATCTGATGCCCCGCTTCGACGACCAGACCGTGCTCGTGACCGGTGGGACCGGCGGCCAGGGCTCGAGCCACGTACGCGCCTTTCACGCGGAGGGAGCAAACGTGGTGATCGGCGACATCGACGCCGAACGCGGCACCGCTCTCGCCGACGAGCTCGGGACCCGCGCTCGCTTCACCCGCCTCGATGTCACCGACGAAAGCTCATGGTCCGACGCTGTGCTAGCCGCCGAGAGCGCCTTCGGCGCCCTGAACGTGCTCGTCAACAACGCGGGCGTGCAGAACCCGCCGGCAACGATCGAAGACACGGAGCAGGCCACGTGGTCGCGCATCCTCGACATCAACCTCACAGGGACCTTCCTCGGCATCAAGGTCGCCGCCCCCGCTCTGCGCCGCGCGGCAGGGGGAGCCATCGTCAACATCGCCTCGACCATGGCCCTGGGCGGCACGGCGTACTACGCACCGTACGTCGCCAGCAAGTGGGCCGTACGAGGCCTCACCCGAACGGCAGCACTCGAACTCGGCCGCGACCACATCCGGGTGAACACCATCCACCCCGGCGTGATCGCGACCTCCTTCATCCACGAACCAGCGGCCGGCGCCACCGCGGCGATCGCCGACTTCTACTCACCCGAGCCGTTCGCCGTCCCCCGGCTCGGAGAGCCGACCGACGTCACCCGGCTCCTCCTGTTCCTCACGTCATCGGACGCGTCGTTCATCACAGGGTCGGAGTACATCATCGACGGTGGACTCCTCCTCGGCCCCGCCCTTCAGACCGAGACCGCATGAGCACTCCAGACACGACCGGGTCGAACGACGCCGCACGGGACGCGTCCTTATCCCACCTGCCCGACCACGTCCGGCGAGCCATCGAGATCACCCCCGCCGCGAGCACCAGAGAACGGATCATCGACATCACGACGCTGGGGCGACGCACCGGCCGGCCACACCGCATCGAGATCTTCTTCTACCGGGCTGCGGGCGCAACCTACCTGTGTAGCGGCGCGGGCAGGGCCGCGACCGACTGGCATGCGAACCTTCTCGCCAATCCCAACTTCACCTTCCACCTCAAAAACGGGACCCGCGCGGATCTGCCCGCACGAGCCACGCCGGTCACCGACCCAGCTGAACGTCAGACCGTGCTGACCGAGATCGTCGCGGACCTCAATCAACCCCACGACCCCGGCACCATCCGGCCGACACGACTCGAAGACTGGGCCGACAGCCGACTGATGCGTATCAGCTTCCGCCAGCGGCCGTGATCGCGGACTCCTCGACACGTGACCTGTTCCCAGGGACTGGGGTGTAGTCGCGGCTAGATGTACTGACCTGAGAGGTCAGGTACGCGACTGGCGGGTGGGCGGCCCTTGTCACCGAACTGACCTCTGAAACGGGCCAACGCCCTGGCCGCTCGTCCACGCTCAGGGGCGCGCCGTTCGCGCTGATTTGATCGTTGCGGCGCACGCCGATGCTCGCGGTGTGCAGATTGTTCCCGCCGACGGCCGCGAGCCCATCCAGATCGTCTCCCGCGCCCATGGCCAGCCCGACCTGCCCAGAGGTTCGCCATCACACTGCTGGCGAAGATCAACCAGCTCATGACGGCTTCCCCTCAGGGCCACACCATTCATGCGGCCTGCCAGGAGGCGACCGGGTGGCAGTGGCAGGTCCAGACGCTGTGACCCGCTCATGAAACGGGTGCCCAGGGACGCCGGTACAGTCTCGTGCCCGGCGGCATCGGAGACCACTGCCGGGGCGGGGCCGTGGGGCTGCCGGTGCGCGCCCTCGCTTAGTCGGTGACGGCGGGCCGCCGTAGTCGGGCACGCTGGGTTGCATGCTGATCACCCTTGACGCGAACGCCGACCGGTCCAACGTGCTGGCGGCTCTGCGTCACGTGCACACGGCCGCCGTCAACCTCGCGCACAGCCCGTCCTCAGTCGCCGAGTTGCACGGGCAGTACCTGTCGTGGGTGACCGAGGCCCGTAGCCGGCTGCGCGGGCAGCTCAGCCGGGACGACATTGACTGGCTGACGCTCAGCCCGCACTTCAGCGCCCTGCTGACCCTGCAGACCGGGTCGCGCAGCGCCTCTCAGGTCACCAGGCCCCGGCGGTAGGCGTAGACCACCGCCTGCACGCGATCGCGCAGATCGAGCTTGGTGAGAATGCGCGACACGTACGTCTTGACGGTCTCCTGGCTGATCACCAGCGCGGCGGCGATCTCGCCGTTGGACAGGCCATCGGCGATCAAGCGCAGTACCTCCAGCTCACGCGGAGTCAACGGGACATCGTTCTCCGTTCCTCTGACGGGACGGATGCGTGCCGCATACCTGCCGACGAGCTGCCGCGTCACCTCCGGAGCCAACAGGGCCGCACCCGTCGCGACGGTGCGGATACCGTGCAGCAACTGCGCCGGCGGCGCGTCCTTCAGCAGGAACCCGCTTGCCCCGGCCCGCAACGCCTCATAGACGTACTCGTCCAGGTTGAACGTCGTCACCACGAGCACCTTGACGGGATCGGCCACCCCGGCGCCGGCCAGCCTGCGGGTCGCCTCGATGCCGTCCAGCACCGGCATCCGCACGTCCATCACCACGATGTCCGGACGCAGCCGCCGGGCCAGATCGACCCCGGTACGGCCGTCGCCGCACTCGCCCACCACCTCAAGGTCGGGCTGAGCATCGATGATCGTCGCGAAACCGGTGCGGATCAGCGCCTGGTCGTCGCAGACCAGCACGCGAAGCGGCGCCGTCACGACGGGCGTCCCGCCGGGATGCGGGCCCGCACCACGAAGCCGCCACCCGTCCGCCGGCCCGCACTGAACTCACCGCCCAAGGCGTTGACCCGCTCGCGGAGCCCGGCCAGCCCTCGCCCGCTACCACCGGGGGAACCGGTCCGCGAACCCGAACCGTCGGTGCTCACCTCCACGCCGATCTCCTTCTCCCCGTAGCGCACCGCAACCACGGTACGGCTGCCGTAGGCGTATTTGAGCGCGTTCGTCAGGGCTTCCTGCACGACCCTGTAGGCCACGAACTCGGCACTGCCCGCCGATTCCGCCGCGCTGCCCTCCTCGGTGAACTCCACCGGCTGCCCGGCCTGACGGGTCTGCTCCACGAGCGTGCCCAGCTCACCCGCGGAAGGCACCCCGACCTCACTGTCATGATCGGCCTTGAGCAGGTCGAGCATGTGGCGCAGATCGGAGATGGCCCGCCGACCGGTGTCGGTGACGGTACCCAGCGCCGCGTCAAGGCGGTCGGGAACCGCGGTCAGATAACGCGCGGCCTCGGCCTGCACGACCATCGCCGTCACATGGTGCGTCACCACGTCATGGAGCTCGCGGGCGATCCGCGTACGCTCGGCGGCACGGGTGGCCTCGGCGGCATGGCGACGGCGTTCGGCCTCGGCCGCGCGAGACGAGCGCAACCACGCCCCCGTGCCCCACGCCAGCGTCAGCGCCAGGTAGAACGCCACATAACCCTCCACCCTCTCGGTCCCGCCCAACCGGTCCAGCACCAGCGCCAGCGCGACATACGCCATGGACAGCACGACCACCGTGACGCGCCGGTACCGCTCCAGGTGCGCGCCCGCACTGATGAGCGCGATGGGCATCGCGTTGCTCGCGAACACGTGGTAGGCGCGTACCTGGTCGAGGACGAAACCGAGCGACACCAGAACCAGGCACATCGCCGGCCACCGTCGACGCACGGCGAGCGCAAGGCACTGCAGGGCGATCGCCACCAAGGCCAGCCCGTCGAAAGGGCCCATCGGCAGATCACCGACCTGCGTCCCCTTGCCGTGCAGGGCCGGTAGTAGCGACGCGACGGCGACCAGCAGCCCGAACACCGAATCCCGGATCACGACGTCACACCGCCGCCACAGCTCCATGATCCGCCGCAGATCGATCACCGTGCGAGCGTAGCGTCCGCGCCGCGCCGGAACGGGACCACGTTTCCGCGCCGACGGGCCAGCCGCATGAACACGACCGTCAGCAGCAGGCCGGCCACCACCGCGAACAGGCTCGCCTCCGGACCGAACGCACCGCCCGTCAGCGCAGCGGGGCCCGACGTCACACCACTCAGCAATCCCTGCGCCACGCCGCTGCCCGACACCTCGGCGCCGAAGATGCCGGCCGCCGCGAAGTTCCAACCGAAGTGCACACCGATCGGCACCCACAGAGTGCGCGTGGCGGCGTAGGCCGCGGCGAGCATGCTGCCCGCCTCGATCGCGATGGCGATCGCACCCCACAGGCTGGCATGCGGGTTCAACAGGTGCGACAGGCCGAACAGCAGACTGGTCAGCACCAGCGCCGGCCACGTACCGATGCGTTCTTCGACGATCCTGAACAGGATGCCGCGAAACAACAGCTCCTCGTTCACCGCGACGGCGGCCATGACGCCCAGCAGCCCGACCGCAGCCGCCGGTGAACCCAGACCGTCGATCCGGTAGCCGCCCACGACGGCGATGCTCACGATGACTGCCGCGAACAGCGCGACACCGATCAGCGCCCCCTTCGCGACGGTGCCGGCGGCTCCCTGCGTCGCCACCTCAGCCGGTGTGCGGCCCTCGGACCACCGCACCGTCCGCGCGTAGACGAAGACGGCGAGTGCGGCCATCGCAACGCCGAAGAGCAGGGTGAGAAGTGGACTGCCCTGCACCACGCCCATGATCACATTACCGCCGAAGGCGACCACCGCGACCGGCACGAACTGTTTCAACAACCGCATGACGACTCCCTCACGTGCGGGTCACACGGCGGGGCTCCGCCGCTACACCGGGAAACGCTAGGCATCCGGCGCGCCGGGATCGTCCCCACCAGGTGGACAATCGCCAGTAGCTCGCATGGGGGACAACAACGCCCCTCGGCGGCCTCCGACGCCGCCGCAGACGGCGCGCATCCCCAGCGGATCCCGCACCACACGGCAGGGAGCGGCGACTGCGGCCTTCCCCCGGCGCCACCGGGAGCACCGTTCGGCGTGGTGGGCCCGGATCAGGCTGGCCAGGCGGATCAAGAGTGCGGTTGGACAGCGACGAGGCTCCCGGTTGGGGTGTCGGATCTGGGGCGACTGCTGTCTTGCCGGGGACTCATCTCCCCCAATTCCCTGCACCCGCGCTGACCGGCACCGTCAGGTTGAAAAAGGCCCAAGAAGCCAGTTGACCTCAAGGGTTATCAGCCAGTACGGCGCCCCAGGCGTCTCCTCCCTACAGGAGGTTACGGCACCCCGAAGCCCAGCAGGGGTGGCCGGCCGGCCATCGCGATGGGCGCCGGGGGTACTACTCGCTGAACTCGGTCACGGAATACGCCTTGTCCAGCCGGCCGGCGGCCAGGTCGTCGTAGCGGATCACAAAACTCCCGGAATAAAACTCATCGGCCACGGGAAAACAGGCGAGCGACATCCACTCACTTGTCAGCCGGTGTTTCTCCTTCTCCACATGGGAATACCATTTCCCCATCGGGATGACGATCTCGCCCGCCTTCTCACGCTCCGCGAGGGTCTGCTCCGCGATGCTCGTGATCACCTCGTCGTCGACATACCCGCCGATATAGGTGCTGGCGAGCCCTTCGTCGGGCGGCCAGAGGTCGTAGGCCACAGCGCGGAGTTCGTCCAGGTGCGGCATGTCACGCTCCAGGTCACGGGCCGGCTGCCGCTGGAAGGGTGACAGATCCTCCTCGTCCTCGTCGTGTGGCGGGAACCAGTCGGGCGGCTCTGCCAGGAGTGTGGCGCTGAGGTCGTACTGTTTGCCGACGAGCTCAGAGTCGGGTGATTCTGCGACCGCGGTACCGGTGCCGACCGGTACGTACACGACGCACGCGTATCCCCGATCTCCTTCCACCCTGCCGGCCTCATGGTCGAGGAAGAACAGCAGCGAGCCGTCGACCTTCGGCGGCTTCGCGCAGTTGACGGAGAAGACGAACGGCAACCGGCTGCCCCGGTGGGACGGCCGGTCCCGGCCCACCGGCAGTGGGGGCGATCCGCCGAACCGCCCGACCGGAACACCGCCGGAGCCTCCGCACAACCCGGTCGACAACCGGAGGTGCTTGACGAATCTGCTGATCTCGTCCTCTGGGACGTTCAAGGCGAGCGCTGCACGACGAAACCGCCCCTGATAATCGATGGCGCAGCATGATGCCATGAAGGTGATGACGAGAGGGCAAATCCGGCGATCAGCCGGCCTACGGTCCCCACGACGTTGTCGCGCTTGTCCCTCGTGCGAGCTACACGGAATGTCCACCACGGGGTGATTCGGGGCGGGGTCCTGTGTTCCTACCTTTCTCATCAGCGGCCGACAACCACGGTCGGCCGCGAAACCGGATCGCGGCCATCGGTAGTTCGGAGGACAGCGCCATGGGAAACACCGTCCGCGTACGCGTCGCCCGCGCCCCCGATGTGTTGTTTATGCCCGGCCGATACTGGGCTGCCGCCAAAAATCGATCCTCCTCGGAGGCTTCTCTCAGAATGTTTGACATGTCAACGCCCTGTCCAGAGGAAACTCCGCAGCGACGGTAATCATCTGCGGCTCTACCGGGCGGCGCCTATGGGCGACGGTCTCATCCACCCCTGATGCACGGAGGAATCCTCATGACATCAAATTTTCCGGCCCCTGGCTCGGATCGGCGTCACCGGAGGAAAGGTAGCTCTACCCAAAACCTTCACCGCCGTTTCGCAGTCAGACAGAACATGATGAAAACGGTGATCGGGGCCTCGCTCCTCGTCGGCTCACTGCTGGTCTCCGGCGCCACCGCGGCGAACGCCCAGGCCAAGCCGACGCTGGGCCCCTACGGTTATGGCGCCGTCAAGCTCGGCATGACCGTCAAGCAGGCCAAGGCGACGAGGAAGGTCGTCAAGAAGACGCCGGGCGCCCCGAGCAACGACGGCTGCTCCGGCTGGGACCTGAAGCAGTTTCCGACCCCCAAGGACTCGGTTGGCGTCTATATCTCGTCGAAGGTGGGACTGGCCGCCATCTTCGCCGCGAAGGGCATGACAACCCCGGAAGGCATCAAGATCGGCTCCACCGCCAAGCAGTTGAAGGCGGCCTACCCGCACATCGAGAAAACCTTCCAGGGCTTCTACTCGATCACGGTCCCCGGCAACAAGAAGGCCTACTACTTGTTCGACATCACGCGCGGCAAGGTCGCCGATTACAGTATCTCGCTCAACAAGCAGGACTGTTTCAACTAGCGGGAACGGCACTTTCGCGACACCGCCGCAACTGGAAGCGTGCTTGGAGTGGCGACGGCAACACCGGCGGCCGTGCTGAGGGTTTCGGCATGAAGGTCGTCATGCCGCAGGAAGCGGTCATGATCTGACCGCTTCCCCTGCCGTTGTCGTCACGGTGGGAGAATGTGAGCGCGGGCGAGAACACCCGCTCGTTCGCGTTCACGGGCTCGCGTCAGGCCGGAGAGAGGAGCCGCGTGGCCGTTTCCATCGATCTGGACTACCCGTTCACCGGCCGTTGGCTGGTCCAGAACAGTCCCGCCAACCGGGTGCCCAGCCACGGGACAACTCTGTTCGCCACGTCCTACGCGATCGACTTCGTGCCCGTCGGCGGCGCCGGGCGCACGGCACCGATCACGTTCGGCTCTCTCGTACGCCCGGAACCACCCGAGAGGTTCCCCGGCTTCGGACGCCCGATCCTGGCACCCGTCGCGGGTGTCGTCCTGGCCGTGCACGACACCGAGCCTGACCACCCGGCGTATCGCGGCCTGCCCTCGATCGGCTACGCCCTGAGCCAGCGCCGGCGAGCCGCCGCAGGCTGGGTGGCACTCGCCGGAAACCATGTGCTGATCGAGCACGCGGACGTCGTGGTCGCCCTCTGCCACCTCCAACACGGCGGCGTCGAGGTCCGGCCCGGGCAACGAGTGCACGTCGGCGACGTGCTCGGCCGCTGCGGGAACTCCGGCAACAGCACCGAGCCCCACGTCCACGTCCAGGCGATCGACAATCGCGACGTCGAGCACGCCAACGCGGTGCCCGTGACGTTCAGAGGATCACTACCGCGCGACGGCGAGGTCATCACCGCGCAGGAGCCGCACCGGAACAGCCGGTGAAGTGTCAGCCGTGACCCCTTCGGCGAGGCGCGTTCGAACGGAAAGTCACGACAGCCGCTCCACAGCTCGAATGCTCGTCATGCCCCACCACCCGGCAGGAGGCGCTCAGCGTCGTCTCCTTGAGCCAGGCCACCGCCGGGGGTGTCCCGCATCCGACAGGTGCCGGGGCGCTCGTTCAACAGGACGGCTCTTGGCTCTGCCGCGCGCGTGGTGGACGCCAGGCGTGAGCGGCGGCCGCGTCGCGTCGTCGTGCCGGCCGATCTCCGTGGCCGTCGGGTCGTGCGGGAGGTCGACGGTGATGTCGAGGCCACCGCCGGAGCGGGCGCTGATCGCGATGCGTCCCCGGTGGGCGAGGGTGATCGCGCGGACGATTGTCAGTCCCAGGCCCAGGCCGTCGGTGCGGACTCGGGGGTCTTGCCCGTGCACGAACGGTTCCAGTAGCGTCTCCGCCGCCTCGGGCGGGATCTCCCGGCCGGTGTTGGAGATCCGCAGGACGGCACATCCGCCCGCGGTGTCCGTGTCGATGGCCAGGTGCCCGCCCGCCTGGTTGTAGCGGATCGCGTTATCGATCAGGTTGCCGATCATTCGTTCCAGCAGGACTGGTTCGCCGGTGACCGGTGCCGGCCGGAGCCGGGGCCGTACTGTGACGTCGGCGACCGCCGCTCGCGCTTGGGCGGCGTCGAGGGCGGTGGCCGCGATGGCGGCGAGGTCGGCTGGTTGCCGCGCTGTAAGACCGGCCTGGCTGCGTGCCAGGAGAAGCAGCCCGTCCAGGACGCGCTGCATGTGTGTGACGGCGTCGCGGACGTCGCCGGCCATGGTGAGCAGCTCGTCACGGCTGGGGTGGCCGTCCAGCGTGACGTCGATGGCGGTGCGGGCTGTGGTCAGCGGGGTGCGCAGCTCGTGGGCGGCGTTGGCGGTGAACAGCCGCTGGCTGTCCAGAATCTGGTCTCGCTCGGCGACGCCGCGCTGGATGCGGTCCAGCATGTCGTTGACCGTGCAGGCCAGCGCCGACAATTCGTCGGCCGGGGCGGTGACCGGGACCCGCTCGGTGAGGTTCTCGGCCGACAGCCGCCGGGCGGCGGCGGAGATGACACGGATCGGTCGCAGTACCCGGCCGGCCACCAGCCAGCTCAGTACGGCGGCCAGGGCGGTCACCGTGACGAGCGCCAGGCCGGCCTGGGGCAGGAGCGCGGCCAGAGTGTCGGCCTGTACCTGGTCGGCGAGATAGAGCAGGTCCTGCGGCTGTGGCCACAGCGGCACCGGCTGGAACACGCCCCGCGGATTGGGCCCGGGCGAGACCAGTCGGGTGAAGAACGCCGGGCGCCGCCTCGTCAACAGGTAGGTCAAGCCGGTCAGCGCGGCCCCCGCGGCCAGCACGAGGGCGGTCTGCAAGATGGCGAGCCGGGCCCGGGCGGTCAGCCTCACGGGCCGATCCGGTAACCGGCGCCGATGACGGTCTCGATCAGCGGCGGGTCGCCGAGCTTGCGGCGCAGCGTGCCGACGGTGATCCGGACCGCGTTGGTGAACGGGTCGGCGTGCTCGTCCCACACCCTCTCCAGCAGCGTCTCCGCACTGATCACGTCACCGTCGGCGGCCAGCAGCTGCTCCAGCACGCCGAACTCCTTGGGGGTCAGGCGCAGCAGCCTGCCGTCCCGCTCGGCGCTGCGCCGGGCCGGATCCAGGCTCACCCCGCCGATGCGCAGCACCGGCGGACGGGCCGGTGCGCTGCGCCGTACCAGGGCGTGAACCCGGGCGACCAGCTCGGAGAAGGCGAACGGCTTGCCGAGATAGTCGTCCGCTCCCAGCATCAGTCCGCCGACCCGGTCCTCCACGGCGTCGGAGGCGGTCAGCATCAGCACCCGCGACTCGCCTCGCTGGGCGAGCCGACGGCAGACGGAGTCGCCGTGCACGATGGGCAGGTCCCGGTCCAGGACCACCACCTCGTACGGAGTGAGCTCGCACTTGTCCAGCGCGCTACGGCCGTCCAGGGCCACGTCGACGGTGAAGCCGTGCTTGCGCAGCCCCGCCTGGATGTATCCGGCGAGGGGCTGCTCGTCTTCGACCAGGAGCACACGCATCCGGGCAGTATCGCAACGCTCGCATATGGACCACATATGGTCCGCCGATCGCCCGTCGATAGGCGCCGGCCGGTAGATGTGATCCCTCTCAACGTTCCCGCAGAGAGGATCACGACGAGATGAGCCGTGCAGCGGAGACGCCGAACGTGTCCGGCCCCAACCCTCGAACAGTTCATCCGACGGTTCATTCGACAAGGAGAGCTCCCATGAGACGACGAGTCCTCAGCACGCTGGTCACGGCACCGTTCGCGCTCACCCTGCTTCTGGCCGGCTGCGGCTCGGGCGACGGGGGCGGCGCGGACGTGGCCTCGGTGAACGACGGCGCCGGTGCCAGGGCCGCGGACAGCGCCCCGCCCAGCGCGGACCCGCGGGAGATGGCGTTGAAGTTCGCCCAGTGCATGCGGGAGAACGGCGTCGACATGCCGGACCCCGATTCCAGCGGCAAGATGATGATGAAGTTCGACAAGGACACGCCACAGGGGAAAGTCGAGGCGGCTCAGGAAGCGTGCAGGCGGTACGCCCCCAGCGGCCGGCAGGTCCGCGATGACCCCAAGGCGACCGAGAACCTGCGCAGGCTCGCCCAGTGCATGCGCGACAACGGCGTCGAGGCCTATCCCGACCCCGAGGGCGGCATGATGCGCATCACCCGGGAGGTCGGCGAGGACCCCGACTTCAAGGCCGCGGAGGAGAAGTGCAAGCAGGAGTCGGCTGACGCCGGCCCGGGAGGTTCTTGATGGCGACGGCCACCGTCGACGGCAGGACGGAGCCGGGGGCCACGCCTCCCAGGCGGCGCCGCCGTGGCAGGGGCAGGCTGGTGGCCGGAGTGCTGCTCGCAGCGGCGGCGGGCGGCGGGTTCGTCGCGGTCAACAGCGTCGGCCTGTTCGAGGGCGGCGCCGGTCGCACGCAGTCGGCCGCGGCCCTGCCTCCGGCCACCACGACGGTGACCAGGCAGACCCTGAACGACACCAGGGAGGCCGACGGCGAGCTCGGCTACGGCCCCGTGACCTCGGCCATGGCCCGTCAGGCCGGCACGGTCACCTGGCTGCCCGACAGCGGCGCGACGATCACACGTGGCAAGTCGCTGTACCGCCTGGACGACAAGCCGGTCATGCTTCTGTACGGGGATGTGCCCGCCTACCGGGATCTCAAGATCGGCATGAAGGGCAAGGACGTCGAGAACCTGGAGCGCAACCTCAGCAAGCTTGGCTACGACGGCTTCACGGTGGACGAGGAGTACACCTACGCCACCTATGTGGCCGTCAGGGAGTGGCAGGAGGACCGCGGCCTGGACGAGACCGGCGTGGTCGAGCTGGGCCGGGTCGTCTTCACCCCCGGCAAGGTGCGGGTGGAGAGCCTGGAGTCGGAGGAGGGTCAGCCGGCCCGGCCGGGGCAGCAGGTGCTGACGTACACGGGCACGTCCAAGGTGATCACGGTGCGGTTGGCGGCCGAGGACCAGCCGATGGCCAAGGAGGGCGCCATGGTCGAGGTCACGCTGCCGGACGGCAGGAGTGTGAAGGGTGAGGTCACCGAGGTGGCCACGATCATCGAGCCGGGCGACGGGCAGAACGCCGAGCCGGAGACGCGCGTGGAGGCGCTGGTCTCGATCGGGGCAGCCAGGTCGGCCAGGAGGCTGGACAGGGCGTCGGTGGACGTGACGTTCACGGCGTCGCGGCGCGAGGACGTGCTGACCGTGCCGGTGGCGGCGCTGGTGGCACTGCGGGAGGGCGGTTTCGGCCTGGAGGTCATCAAGGGCGGAAAGTCCAGCTATATCGCTGTTGAGACGGGGTTGTTTGCCGGCGGTCGGGTCGAGGTGTCCGGAAACGGGCTGAGCGAGGGCATGATCGTGGGGATGCCGAGATGACGTACCCCATGATCGCGCTGACGGACGTGTCCAAGACGTATTCGGGCGGGGTGGCGGCCCTGAAGTCGGTGTCGCTGCGGATCGAGCATGGCGAGTTGGTCGCCATCTCCGGGCCTTCTGGATCGGGCAAGTCGACCATGCTGAATGTCGTCGGGACGCTCGACCAGCCCTCCTCGGGGACCGTCCAGATCGACGGCTACGACGTCTCCAAGCTGTCCGACAACCATCTGTCGGCGCTGCGCGCGACCACGATCGGGTTTGTCTTCCAGTCCTTCCACCTGGCCGCGAGGGTCCCCGCGCTGGACAACGTGGCCGACGGCCTCGTCTACACCGGCCTGACCAGGGCCGAGCGGCGCCACCGCGCGGCGGCGGCGCTCAAGCGAGTGGGACTGGAGCGCCGCATGGACCACGAGCCGCACGAGCTGTCGGGCGGGGAGCGGCAGCGCGTGGCCATCGCCAGGGCCGTGGCGGGCGATCCGCCGCTGCTCCTGGCCGACGAGCCCACCGGTGCCCTCGACTCCGTCTCGGGCACCGGGGTGATGGAGCTGCTGCACGAGCTGAACGGGGGCGGCACCACCATCGTGATCATCACGCACGACCGTGAGATCGCCGCCGGCCTGCCCCGGCGGGTGAGCATGCGTGACGGCCAGATCGTCTCCGACTCCGCCAGGCAGCCCGAGCCCGTGGAACCAGGGGTGGCGTGATGGCGGTCGTCGAGATGCGGCGGCCCAGACCGGCCCCGGCCCGGATGCGGCCGGGCGACGTGATGCGGGTCGGCGCGGTCGGCCTGCGTACCCGGCCGTTGCGGGTGTTCCTGTCGGCATTGGGCATCGCCATCGGCATCGCGGCCATGGTCGGCGTGGTCGGGCTCTCGTCCTCCTCGGGCGCCGAGCTCGACCGTCAGCTCTCCGCGCTGGGCACGAACCTGCTCACCGTCTCCGCGGGCTCGACGATCACCGGCGAGGCGGCCCAGATGCCGAAGGGCGCGGAGGCGATGATCGAGCGGATCGGGCCCGTCGAGTCGGCCTCGTCCATCGCGAAGATCACCGAGGCCAAGGTCTACCGCTCGGAGCACATCCCGCAGGCCCAGACCAGCGGGCTCAACACGTACGCGGCCCGCCTCGACCTGCTCGACACGGTGGGCGCGACCCTGCACAGCGGCACCTGGCTGAACGCGGCCACCGAACGTTATCCCGCCGCCGTGATCGGCTCGTCCACCGCCCAACGGCTGGGCATCGGCGCGGCGGGGCCGGACACCCAGGTTGTCGTCGGCGGCATCCGCTTCACGGTCGTCGGCGTCCTGAAGCCCGTGGCGCTGGCCACGGAGCTGGACAGCGGGGTTCTCGTCGGCTGGCCGGTGGCCGAGGAACGGCTGGGCTTCGACGGGCACCCGACCACGCTCTACACCCGCTCGGAGGAGGCCAAGCTGGAGTCCGTACGCCAGGTGCTGGCGGGCACGGCCAACCCGGAGGCGCCGAACGAGGTGGACATCTCCCGCCCGTCCGACGCGCTGGCCGCCAAGCAGGCGACCAGCCAGGCGTTCACCGGCCTTCTCCTGGGGGTGGGCGCGGTGGCGCTGCTCGTGGGCGGGGTCGGGGTGGCCAACACGATGGTCATCTCGGTGCTGGAACGCCGCGCCGAGATCGGGCTGCGCCGCTCGCTGGGGGCCACCAGGGGGCAGATCAGGACGCAGTTCCTGGTCGAGTCCCTGCTGCTGTCGGCGCTGGGCGGCACCGGCGGCACCCTGCTGGGGACAGCGGTGACGACGGGGTACGCGCTCTACAGCGGCTGGCCCTCGGTCGTGCCGGCCTGGGCCACGATCGGCGGCCTCACCGCGACCCTCCTCATCGGCGCAGTCGCCGGACTCTACCCGGCCGTTCGCGCCTCCCGTCTGTCCCCGACGGAGGCCCTGTCCACGCCGTAGACGGGGGTCGAGCGGTCACCGAACGGCCAGTGGCGTCGACGAGCCGCCCGGGCTCGGGTCACCGCCACTGGCCGTTCTGATGCGGGCGGGGTCATCGGTGGCGTCGATCCGCTCGGCGTCCACGCCTGCCGGTTCGTCCGCCGACCTGGCCACCTGGACGATCCGGTCGTTCTCGATCAGTACGGCGCCGCCGGTGACGTCCCCGAGTTCGGGGTCCATGCTGATGATCAGGCCGCCGGAGATGACGGTGCGCTTCGCACTCATTGGTTACCTCGTCTGCTGGGGGAGAGCGTGGAGTCCGCGGTGGCCAGCCGCCGCAGTCCGGCCACGGGCATGCGGTGGTTGACGGTGGCCGCCGCGACGGGCACTCCGCCCGACAGCCACTGTAGGACGAGTGCGCGTTCGGCCCGGTCACCGGTGACGACCACCGGTGGCGCGTCGCCCGGGATGGTTCCGCACACCTTGATGGACAGTCCGAACTGCTCGGTCCAGAAGTACGGCCGCGCCTGGTAGGCGGGCGCGGACTTCGAGGTCAGCAGTGTCGTCGCCGCGGCCTTGCCCTGGTCGAGGGCGTTGGTCCACAGCGGGGTTCGCACGGGCCCCACCGGGGTGGGCAGGAGCACCACGTCTCCGGCGGCGACGACGCCTGGAGCCGCCCACAGCCGGTGGTCGACGAACAGACCGTCCGCGTGGATCAGACCGGAGCCGGACAGCCATTCGACGTTCGGAAGCTCGCCCGCGGCCGTGACCACCACGTCGGCCGCGACCCGGTGCTCGCCGGACACCACCGCGTGGCCGGCGACGTGCGCGGGTCCGGCCGTCTGGACGAAGCGGACGCCCGCGTCGCGCGCCGCCTCCGTGATCAGCGCGGCCAGGTAGCCGCCGACCTGCCGGCGCATCGGCGGGAGAAAGTCGACCACGGTCACGTCGCGGCCCAGGTCCCGGCAGACGGAGGCGATCTCCATGCCGAGCGGGCCGCCTCCCGCCACCGCGACCGATCCGGAGCCCTTCAGCCGCTCGCGCAGGCCGAGGGCGTCGTCCATGGTCCGCAGCCGCAGCTCGTCTGTCGCGTCCTCGGGCGTCCTGGCGAGGGAGCGCGCCCGTGCACCGGTGGCGATCACCAGGCCGTCGTATCCGGCCTCCTCCCCCGTGGACAGTCGCAGCCGCCGCGCACGCGCGTCGAGCCCGGTCGCCCGCACCCCGAGCCGCAGCTCGACGCCCTCCTCCACGTGGAGGTCGGCCGACGCGGCGTCGCCTCTCCCGAGCAGGATGTCCTTGGACAGCGGCGGCCGGCTGTACGGCGGGCGTTCCTCGGCGGAGTAGAGGGTGATGCGGCCGTCGAACCCGGCGGTGCGAAGCGTGTTGGCCGCCGTCACTCCGGCCTGTGAGCCGCCGACGATCGCGACGTGTCGGAGCGCCGTCACGACACAATCTTCAGCGCCGCCACCGGGCAGACCCCGGCCGCCGCCTTCGCGTCGGCCTCGCGCCTGGCGGGAATCTCCTCCCCTTCGTAGGAGAAGTGCAGATCACCGGCGTCGTCGAGACGGAAGATGTCGCCGGCGCGCTCCTCGCACATGCCGTGTCCCTCGCACCGGTCGTAGTCGACGATCACTTTCATGGACGTACTCCTTGGATCACCCGGGTGGGCAACGTGTCGAAAGCGCGCATCAGGTTGTTGACGGTCCTGCGCTCGCCGGAGACCTCGAACCCGGTCACCCGCTGGGCGAGGGCCTTCAGGACGGCCTGCGCCTCCAGGCGGGCCAGCCCCTGCCCCGCGCAGCCGTGCGCGCCGTACCCGAAGCCGACGTGCTCGACGGGGTTGCGGGTCACGTCGAAAACCTCCGGACGCTCCCACTGCCGTTCGTCGCGGTTGGCCGAGGCGAACATCACCAGCACCTGGGCGCCGGCCGGAATCGGCACGCCGGCGATCTCGGTGTCGCGCGCCACCCGGCGGCCGAACTGGCGGACGGGGGTCTCGAAGCGGATCACCTCGTTGAACGCCGTCGCCACCAGTGACGGATCGTTCCTGACCAGGTCCCACTGGTCGGGATGCCGGGAGAAGAGCCAGATCGCCGAGCTCAGCCCGGTGACCGTGGTGTCCAGGGAGGGCACAAGGTAGTCGATCATCAAGGAGATCGCCTGTTCCCGGTCGACCCGCCCGTCGTCCATGGCGTCCAGGACGCAGTGCGCCAGACCACCGGGTCGCGGGGACCGCTCGGTCACCAGCCGGGAGGCGTACTCGGCCATCCGGCCGGAGACCGCCAGCGCGGCCTCGGCGCGTTCGTTGAGCGGGCCGTGACAGTTGAAGTTCGCGGTGGCCCAGTCGATGAGGTGCTCGCGCCCCTCCTCGGGGATGCCGATGAAGTCCGGCACGATCGCCATGACCATGTCACGGGCCAGGTCGCCCACCGAGTCGAAGGAACCTCGCGCGATCACCCGTTCCACCGCGGCGACGGCGGCCTCCTCGACACGGCCTCTCATCGGCCGCAGCGCCTTCGGCGTCAGCTTGTGCCCGACGAGGCCACGCAGGAACGTGTGGCGTTCACCGTCGCTGGCGAACATGGAGTCGCGCAGGAGTTCGTTGTAGCGCTCGTTGAGCGAGACGCCGCCGCCGGTGCGGAAGGTCTCGTCATCCCCGAGTACGGCCCGCACCTGCGCGTAGCGCGGCAGCGCGTAGGCCTCGTGCCGTTCCAGCCACACCACGGGGCCGAGGTCGCGCAGCGCGCGGTAGTGCGGGTACGGATCGAGGATCGCCTCTTCTGTGTACAGGTCCTCGGCATATACGGGGACGATGGCGCACCTCCCTGTCTTCGACGGCTTTGACATCGCTCGACGGCCGCACGGGCCGAGGTCAGAGAACTGGGGGCAGCGGCGGTTCGATGACGCCCGTTCCGACTGCGGACTCCCGCAACACCACCGTGGGGTATGGGGGTCCTTCATGGTCTCTCGCCGGGCGAGCGCTGACCAATGTCGGTTCCGCTCCGACCTATGACCGTCTCGGCATAGGTCAATCCCGACATAGCTCAGGCGTGATTAGGCATTGGCCGGACACGGGGTTTCGGGGACAGCATCACCTGAACGGCTCAGAACGGGAGAAAGGTGAGCGGTGTCCAGCGCAACACGACACGCCCAGGTCATCGGCGCGGGTCTCGGCGGGCTGACCGCGGCGGCGGCGCTGGCGCAGCGCGGCTGGACCGTCCGGTTACACGAGCGCGATCCGGAGATCAGAGCGATCGGCGCCGGCATCTACCTGTGGGGCAACGGGTTGTCGGTCCTGCGCGCCCTGGGCGTGTTCGACGAGGCGGTCGAGGGCGCCCACCTCGGCCCGGTCGCGGAGAGCCGTGACCGGCACGGCCACGTCGTCGAGAGCATCCCCATCAACGGCGAGCACGGGCCCGAGCTCTACACGATCCTGCGCCGGAGGCTGATCGACGCGCTCGCGGGCGCAGCGGTCCGAGCCGGGGTGGAGATCGTCACCGGTTCCACGGCGGTCGCCGCGACGCCGGACGGCGAGGTGGAGTTCGCCGACGGCACCCGGCGGCGGAGCGACCTGGTCGTCGCGGCCGACGGGGTGAACTCGCGGCTGCGGGACTCGCTCGGCCTGCTGCGCCGACGGGTACGCATGCCGCAGGGCGCGGCACGGATGCTCGTCCCGCGCCGCCCCGGCTTCGTCGCCCCGGCGGACGAGGCGAAGTACATCGAGTACTTCTCCGGCAGCCGCCGGATCCTCTACACCCCCTCCAGCGCCGACCGGCTCTACGTCGCGCTGGTCTGCTCCACCGGCGACGAGCACGCCCGGCGGGTCCCGCTCGACAAGGACACCTGGCTCCGGTCGTTCCCCCTGCTGGAGGAACTCATCGGGTGTCTCGACACGGAAAGCCGCTGGGACCGGTTCGAGTTCCTGGAGCTCAGGCGATGGTCGGCCGGGGTGGTCTCGGTGCTCGGCGACGCCGCGCACGCCCAGCCTCCCTACCTGGGCCAGGGCGGCGGCTGCGCGATGATGAACGCGCTCGGCCTCGCGGAGGCGGTCACCTTCGGCGAGGGCGACCTGGAGACGCGGCTGCGCCGCTGGGAGGCCGCCGAACGGCCGGTGATCCAGCACACCCAGCGTTTCTCCTATCGGCTCGGCCACCTCAACCCCCTGCCCGACCGCCCGCGTGCGGCTCTCCTGGCCGTGATGAACCGCTCACGCTCGCTCGCCAGGATGCGCATGCGCGCCGCGACCACCATCCCCACCGGTATGAACCGTTTTCCGGCGTGACCGCACGCCGACGGAAGGAAGATCAATGGAAACCCTG
This sequence comes from Streptosporangium sp. NPDC020072, assembly GCF_040631445.1. Taxonomy (NCBI): domain Bacteria; kingdom Bacillati; phylum Actinomycetota; class Actinomycetes; order Streptosporangiales; family Streptosporangiaceae; genus Streptosporangium; species Streptosporangium sp. NPDC020072. The sequence continues at coordinate 157,802 of NZ_JBEYAB010000013.1, forward strand.
GTCCTCGACGGCAACCCGATCGACTACGACGTCACCGGGACCACCGGTCCCACGCTGGTGCTCGTCAGCGGGTGGTGCCAGGACCACCGGTTGTTCGACCACGTGCTCCCCCTGCTGGCCGAAAACCATCGGGTGATCCGCGCCGACTGGCGCGGGCACGGCGCCGTCCGCTCGGTCGAGGCCGACTTCGGGCCCGCCGAACAGGCCGCCGACGTGATCAAGCTGATGGACGCCCTCGGCGTCGACCGGTTCGTGCCGGTCTCCACCTCGCACGGTGGCTGGGCCAACATGGAGATCACGGACCGGCTGAGCCCCGATCGGGTACCCGGTTCCGTCGTCATCGACTGGATCATGGTGGAGGCCTGGCCGGAGTTCGTCCAGGACCTGCGCGACATCCAGGACCCCGAACTCTGGCTCGCCGGTCGGCAGCGGCTGTTCGACTTCTGGCTCGGCGGCACCGCGCATCCGGCGGTCGCCCGCCACCTCGACGACGAGATGGCCTCCTTCGACTTCGACATGTGGGCCCGTTCCTGCCGGGTCATCGAGAACGCCTACGCGACCTGGGGTTCCCCGCTGCGCAGGATGGCGGCGTTGAAGGTACGGCGGCCGATCGCGCACCTGTTCTCGCAGCCGAGCCTGCCGGACTACGAGGCCGTCCAGCGGGAGTTCGCCTCGGCCAACCCGTGGTTCCGGCCGCACCGCATCCCTGGGCAGACGCACTTCCCGACGCTGGAGTCGCCCGCCGTACTCGCCGGACTCGTCGAGAAGTTCGCCGCCTCGGTCGGCCGGTGAGTCTCGGGCAGGACACCGACCGCGCCTACAACGTGCGGGCGACCGTGCCCGTGCCGGTCTTCGACGAGAACATGCGGCTCTACCGGGCGTGGTCGGAGTCGGCGGTGGACGGGCTGCGCGGTCACCCGGGCCTCGTCTACGACCACGTCAGCGGCGAACGGCTGGACGTCTGGGGCGTCGGCGACCGGCCCCGGCCCGTCTTCGTCTTCGTGCACGGCGGCTACTGGCGGGCCCTGTCCCGCGCCGACTCCGCCTTCATGGCGCGCATGCTGGACGAGCAGGGCATCGCCACCGTCGTGGTCGACTACACGCTCGCGCCACGGGCGACGCTGGAGGAGATCGTCCGCCAGGTCCGCGCGGCCGTGGCCTTCGTCCACCGCGAAGGCGCACGCCACGGGCTCGACCCCGACCGCATCGTCGTCGGCGGCAGTTCGGCCGGTGGGCACCTGACCGGGATGCTCATGCTCGACGACTGGCAGGAGCCGCTCGGCCTGCCCCGGGACGTGGTCAAGGCGGCCCTGCCGATCAGCGGGCTGTTCGACATCAGGCCGCTGGTCCACAGCTTCGCCAACGAGTGGCTCGGGCTCGACGACGCTCGGGCCGCCGCGCTCAGCCCCGCGCTGCGCCTTCCGGTCCGGCGCCCGCCCGCGGTCTTCGCCGTCGCCGAGCACGACGGCTCCGGCTTCGTCGACCAGAACATCCGGTTCCACCAGGCCTGGGGCACCGGCCCCGAACTGCTGGTCGTGCCGGAGGTCAACCACTACGACATCGTGCTGGAACTCACCCGGCAGGACTCCGCACTCAGTCGTGCCCTGCTCGGCCTCTTCACCCCCCTTTAGGAGGCTGCATGGACCGCCCGTCCCGCAAATGGTGGATGCTGGCGATCGTCTCCGCCGGATTCGTCGCGATGACGACCAACTGGTTCAACATCGCCGCCGGATTCGGCCAGATCAGCGAGACCTTCCAGCTGGACATCCCCCAGGTCACCTTACTGATCTCCGTGTTCGTCATCGGCTACGGCGTCTTCCACATCCCGGGTGGGGTGCTGGCGACGCGCATGGGCATGCGCTGGGTACTCGCCCTCGGCCTCACCGTCGAGGGCGCCGCCGTCATCCTCTCCGCCACCGCGAACGACTTCGCCACCCTGCTCGTCTTCCGCGTGCTGTGCGGTGTCGGCGCCTCGGTGTTCGCGGCCGTGGGTGTCGCGGCCGTCAGCGTCTGGTTCCGGAATCGGCACCACGCACTGGCCCTGGGCATCACCTCCGCCTGCTTCAGCGTCGGTTCCGCCGCGGGTCTGTACACCTGGCGCGACCTCACCGACGCGTTCGGCTGGCGCACGGCGCTGGTCGCCGGGGGTGCCCTGTGCGTCGTCGTCGGCGTGGTGACCGCCGCCGCCTTCCGGGTCCCCGCCGACGGCGACCACCTGCGTGGCATTCGGCTGACCCGTGCCGCCCTGCGCGAGAGCCTCATGAACCGTGGCATCTGGCTGTACGGCGCCGCCTTCCTCGGTGCCTACGGCGCTTTCATCGCCGGCTCCCAGCTGATCGCCGGCTACGGGCTCGACCAGAGGCACGTCGGCGCCGGCGAGGTGGCCCTGGCCGCCTTCCTCATCGGGATCGCCGGTGTGCCCGGCAGTGTGGCGGGCGGCTGGATCAGTGACCGGCTGTCCAGCCGACGTAACGTCTTCGTCGCGGCGGCCGTGACCGAAGGGGTGTTCGTCCTGCTCGTGCCGCTGAGCGGACCCGGCTGGTTCTGGGTGCCCGCCATGGGTGTCGGCTTCATGTTCAACTTCGCGCTGGCCGTGTGGCAGACCATCCCCGGCGACCGGCCAGGGCTGTCGCAGGAGAACATCGGCACCGCCTTCGGGCTGATGCTGACGATCTCGGCGGTGGGCGGGTTCGCCCTGCCGTACCTGTTCGGCGAGCTCGCCCCCACGGCGGGCTACCCGCTGGCCTGGTCGGTGCTCGGCGTGCTCAGCATCGGTTGCGCGTTCCTGGCCATGCTCAACGGTGAAACCCGACGCACCGGACGGCGGAATCCCCCGCTCCCCACCGCCTCCGACGCCTGACTTTGGCCCTGTCCGCACCGGCTGCTCCTCCTGCCGGTGGGCGCGGAGCCGCCGCGCTCGAACCGGCTTCGCCGAAGGCTCCGTGACCTCGATGGCCGCCGCCCCGCCTTCCGGTTCCTGATCCCGCCCTGCTGAGGCTCAGGGGGCTGCCATCCGGTGTTCCGGGAGACCCGGCGGATCCGGGACATGTCGCCAAGGGCGCTCATCACCGTGTCGACCTCCTCTGCTCGGCCCCAGGAAGGCGTCAGTTCGGTCAGGTCCGGGTGGCGTTCGCCATCCAGGCGGCGGGCTCCTCAGCGGTGAGCCGTACCCTCCAGGGGCGGGGCGCCGAACAGGCGGCGGCCGGCCAGGCTCACATAGACCAGCGCCACCAGGACGGGCACCTCGATGAGCGGGCCGACCACCCCGGCCAGGGCCTGACCGGAGGTGACGCCGAACACCCCGATGGCCACCGCGATGGCCAGCTCGAAGTTGTTGCCCGCCGCGGTGAACGCCAACGTCGCGGTGCGGTCGTACGGCAGGCCGATCGCCCGCCCGAACAGGAACGAACCGCCCCACATCACAGCGAAGTAGACCAGCAGCGGCAGTGCGATCCGGGTCACGTCGCCGGGCCGTTCACCGATGGTGTGCCCTTGGAGGGCGAACAGGACGACGATGGTGAACAGCAGGCCGTACAGGGCGACGGGCCCGATCCTGGGCAGGAACCGCTCCTCGTACCACTGGCGGCCCTTCGAGCGCTCGCCGAGCTTGCGGGAGACGTATCCGGCGGTCAGCGGGACGCCCAGGAAGATCAACACGCTTTGCGCGATGTCCCAGGCGGAGATCTGCAGCGCGGCCCCTTCACCAAGTCCGAGCCAGCCGGGCAGGATCTGCAGGTAGAACCAGCCCAGCGCGGCGAAGGCGACCACCTGGAAGACGGAGTTGATCGCGACCAGGACGGCGGCGGCCTCCCGGTCGCCGCAGGCCAGGTCGTTCCAGATGAGCACCATGGCGATGCAGCGGGCCAGCCCGACGATGATCAGCCCGGTGCGGTAGGCGGGCAGGTCGGGCAGCAGGGTCCAGGCCAGGGCGAACATCAGCGCCGGGCCGACGACCCAGTTCAGCAGCAGGGAGGACAGGAGCAGGCGGCGGTCGCCGGTGACGGCGCCGAGCCGGTCGTAGCGGACCTTGGCCAGCACCGGGTACATCATCAGCAACAGTCCCAGGGCGATCGGCAACGAGATCCCGGCGACCTTGACCGCCTCCAGAGCGGCGTTCAGGCCGGGTACGGCCCGGCCGAGCAGCAGCCCTGCCGCCATCGCGACCCCGATCCACACCGGCAGGAACCGGTCCAGCGTCGACAGGGCGCCGATCACCCCCGCCCGCTTCGCCGTGGCGGAATCCGATACACCGGCAGACGATGACGACGAGGGCGAGGTGGGCATGAGGGTTCCTTCGAAGCCGGTCAGGCGGGAGCGGGGACGGTGATCAGGCCGGACAGCTCGGCCAGCGTCTCGGGCACCAGGCGGTAGTACACCCACGAGGCGCGCCGCTCCGAGACCAGCAGTCCGACTTCTTTGAGGACTTTCAGGTGGTGGCTGATGGTGGGCTGGGAGACGTCGAAGGCGCCGGTGATGTCGCACACACACGCCTCGCCACCGGCGTGGCTGGCCACGATCGACAGGATCCGCAGCCGCACCGGATCCCCCAGCGCCTTGAACACCCGGGCCACGGCAGCCGCCTGATCGGCGTTCAACGGCTCGCGCGTCAGCGGCGAACCGCACTCCAACAGCTCCAGCGGCTCCATCGTCTCCCCTTTCGGCCACCCCGGCCGGTAACGGTTTCCGAGTTTATCTATATTGACATCCATCTATACATAAGCGGTGTGAGCGGCCGGGTCAGCGGTGCGGACCAGGCGCGGAGGGCGGCGCCGGGTCGGATGCCGGCACGCCGAGATCGGCCAGCAGGACGCGCACCCGGCGCTCGATCTCGTCCCGGATGGGGCGCACCCACTCCGGCCCCTTGCCCATCGGGTCGTCGACCTTCCAGTCCTCATAACGCTTGCCGGGGAAGATCGGGCAGGCGTCCCCGCAGCCCATGGTGACCACGACGTCGGCGGCCTGGACGATCTCCTCGGTCCACGGCTTGGGGAACCCCTTGGAGATGTCGATGCCGACCTCGGCCATGACGGCGATCGCGGTGGGGTTGATCTCGGAGGCGAACTCCGAACCGCCCGACCAGGCCACGGCGCGCCCACCGGCCAGGTGCTCGAAGAAGCCCAGTGCCATCTGGCTGCGACCGGCGTTGTGCACGCACAGGAACAGCACGATCGGCCGCCCGTCGGAGCGGCCCTCGATGCGGGCCAGGGCGTACAGGCGCTGACGGGCGAAGCGCTCGGCCAGCAGCGGCAGGAAGTCGGCCACCGCGGCCTTGCCGGCGAACCGGTCGTAGCCGGTGTGCAGGAACCGCTCGATCGTCTCGGCGCCGAAGAGGCCGGCGAACTCCTCGCTCAGCCGGCGGGCCGCGGTGGTCAGGGCCAGGTGCTGGTCGATGGTCAGATCGTCGCGCTTGTAGGTACCGGTCACGGCAACGCTCCCTGAACGCCCTCATGGAATCGATGGTTGTCGAATTCGACTTCTGTCGATATTGATACTCGTCGATTCTAGTCGGGGCGAGCGGCGCGTGAACAGCCCTGCCTCACCTCGCGCTCCCCGACGCGGGCAGCCCGCACCTGGCCGAACTCCCTGCCTGTCGCCCTCCCCCTCCGCCCAGGGCCTTCGGGAAAAAGCTCCCGCCCGCAGCACTCCGGCCCCGTACGGCGAAGCGCCGGGGCTCGCGGGCGGGCGAACGACGGCCGCCCTCCAGGCCGGGCAGGGGCAGGTCACCTCCAGGTGCGATCCGCAACGCGGCTTGGCCGGGATCTGCGAAATCCTCGGCGGCCACACCGTCCGCGGGGCCGAGGGTGAAACCGGCCGCCGTCGATCCTCGCCCCGTCTGAGGACCTCCCATGTTCTCGCGGCGGCTCCACCCAGGGTTTTCTGAGGCGGCTCTCACCTGGGGCTCTGTCGGGCGGCTGAGGCGGGCGGGAAGAACAAGACTGTTGTCCACGCATTTTCTCGTGCACGGTTGTCGGCGTCCCCACCCCATGCCGACAGGAGTTCCCGCATGTCCGAAACGGTGCCGCTGCATCTCGCGGGCAACAACGCCCCCGTCGCCGAGGAGGCGACCCTGGAACCGTCCAAGGTCGTCGGCGAGATCCCGGCCGAGCTGGGCGGGCAGTTCTTCCGCAACGGGCCCAACCCGCGCACCGGCTGGTCGCCGCACTCCTTCGCGGGCGACGGCATGATCCACACCATCGCGCTGGAGGGCGGCAGGGCGCGCTGGTACCGCAACCGGTACGTGCGCACGCCGCTCCACGGGAACCCCGGCCGGTCCCGCTTCGCCCTCGCCTTCAACCAGGAGACCGGCCGGATCGACTACCGCGTCACCACCGCCAACACCCACCTGATCACGCACGCGGGCCGGCTGTTCGCCCTGGAGGAGGGCGGCTTCCCGTACGAGGTGACGCCGGACCTCGCAACGATCGGGGCGTACACCTTCGGCGGGGCCCTGCGGACCCCGATGACCGCGCACCCGAAGGCCTGCCCGATCACCGGTGAGCTGCTGTTCTTCGGCTACCAGCTGCGCCCGCCGTACCTGACCTACTACCGCGCCACGGCCGCCGGCGAAGTGGTGCAGAGGCGGGTCGTGGACGTGCCGCGGGCGACGATGACGCACGACTTCGCCATCACCCGCAACCACGTGATCTTCATGGACCTGCCGGTCGTCTTCGACCCCGCCCAGGCGGCTGCGGGCGGGCCGCCGTGGCGCTGGGACGACGCGCACCGCGCCCGGTTCGGCGTGCTGGCGCGTACGGCCGGCGACGACGCGCCCGTACGCTGGTTCGACGTCGTCCCGTGCTACGTGTGGCACACCATGAACGCCTTCGAGGACCCGCGGGGCGACACGATCACCGTCACCGGCACCCGCGTCCCCACGCTGTGGCACGGCGGCGCCGACGACCTGGAGGGCGGGCTCCCGATCGTGTACCGCTGGACGCTGGACCTGAGGTCGGGCACGGTCACCGAGGAGGCGCTCGACGACGCGCCCAGCGAATACCCCCGTGTGGCCGACTCGATGCTCGGACTGCCCCACCGTTACGGCTACACGACGAGCTTCTCCCTGGACGCCGAGCCTGAGCGGTCGGAGATCTACGCCTACGACCTCACCGGCGGCGGCGAACGGGCGGTGCACCGCCTCCCTCCAGGCCACACCTGCGGCGAGGCCGTCTTCGTGCCCCGGGCCGGGACCGGTGAGAACGAGGGCTTCCTGATGACGTTCGCTCACGACCGTGGCGCCGGCACGAGCTACCTGGCCATCCTGGATGCCGCCGACCTGGCCGCGCCCCCGCTCGCCGAGGTACACGTCCCGGTGCGCGTCCCCGCGGGCTTCCACGGAAACTGGATTCCGGTCTGAGCATCGAGGAGCGCAGACCGGATTCTCGTCCCCGTCCTGACAGATGGTCCTGCCGATCCCACGGACAGCAGCGTGTGGTCAGCTGATTCCGATGTAGAGCCGGGGTGGCACGCCAGGCGTTTTCGATGCCGGGCATGCCGAGAGGATCGGCATCAGCCAAGGCCACGCCGCGTTACAGATCACCTCCAGAAGGTGACCACTTTGCATATTTACGTGCAAAGTGGTGCAAAAGTCGCGGAACACCGCCCGTTCAGGCGGGAGGTACGGCCCTGGCCGACGGTCGCGCCTGGGCCGTGGCCTTCGGGACCGTCGCGGAGACGGTGGCGACGGCGTGCTGGAGGCCGGTGTGCACGTGCAGGAGGGACAGGACGCCGGTGATCGTCAGCAGGCGCAGCGGAATCGGCTGGAGTTCGGCCAGGTGGAGGCTGCTACCCTCCCGCTCGGCGGCCATGTGGGCGGCCAGCAGTACCGTCAGGCCGCCGCTGTCCAGGAAGCCCACCCCGCTCATATCCACGATGACCGGCTTGCCCCGCCGTCGGGCCTGGACCAGGGCCGCCTCCAACTGGGCCGAGGTGGTCGCGTCCACCTCGCCGACGACGCACAGCAATGTGGCGTCGAGCAGGTACGTGCTCGTGGTCATCAGACCAGGACGGCATCCGGAATGAGAGGCGGGCATGGCGTGCTCCAACATCGATCCAGCGTCCAGACAACGCGGGAGAACTACCTGACTCCCACCATAATGCCGAAGTATATTTCCGGAAAGACCATTCGGTGTCCGCTGGCGGAAGATCCCCTCACGGGGAGACGGACACACCCCGAGATCAGAAAGCACAATGGTTGCCATGGACAGGCCTGCCGATCGTTCCTCCTGGACCTTCCTCACCCACCACGCACGCGTGCTGCTGGAGATCGCACGCCACCCGGAAAGCCGGCTGCGTGACATCGCCCAGAGCATCGGGATCACCGAGCGCGCGGTCCAGGGAATCGTGGCCGACCTGCACCAGGCCGGATATCTCACCATCGAGCGCGTCGGCCGACGCAACCGCTACCACCTCAACCTCGAACGCGGCTTCCGTCACCCCACCGAGGCCCACGCCCCGGTCCGCGCCCTGGTCGAGCTGTTCGCCGCCTTCGACGCCCCGAGTCTGCCGGAGCAGGCCGACTCCCACAGGACCCCCGCGCCGATCTCCTCATGAGACCGGCGCACGTCGGCCGTCGTTCTCGACCTCAACTCCGCGACCCCGCAGCGCCGATCCCTCATGAGACCGGCGCACGCCCGGCGCCGAGCACCCGGAGCCGTCTCTCACTCCGAGAGTCTCACTCCGAGACGAGCAACTCGGCGACGGCCTGACCGACGCTGTCGCGCAGCTCGAAGCGCGGCAGCAGGCCGGTCTGGTCCAGCAGGTGCCGCAGGCCGTGGGGAAGGCCCACCAGCAGCAACCGGCCGGTGGCGGTGTCCTCGACACGCTGGCGTGTCCAGGCCAGAAGGCCTACCGCGGTGGAGTCGTAGAAGGTCAGCCGGGACAGCTCCAGCACCAGGCGTGGTCCCGAGCTCTGCTCCCAGGCCGCCTTGACGTGGCCGGCGAGCGTGGGGGCGGTGATGAAGTCCAGGTGGCCGCCGACCCGCAGCACGCTGCAGTGCCCGTGATGGACCACCTGAACCCGCAGGTCCTGCCTGGAGGAGCTCACCTCGTTCTTTCCTCTCGTCGCCCTGGCCGGTGAGCCGTGTGCGATACCCCGTCCTCGGGCGACAATGCCTGCTGTCCGCCTCAGGGCGTCGTCAAAAGTCGTGTCGTCGCCCCTGATGGCGGTCCCTGCAACGTGACCGGGCTCATCGGACGGAACCTGCTCGGCCCCTGACCGTGGCTACGGGAGTCCTGGGCTTGTGGCGACCGACCTCACGGATGACGTGCCGAAATGCCGGTGGGGGGTGCCTGAGCGTCAGCCGGTCCGGTCACCGGGTCGGACCGATCCACGTTCCCAGGCCAGGGCCGCGACCACACCGATGGCATAGGCGACCAGGTCCCATGGGTCGGGGAACGCGCCGACCAGGACACCGCCGACACCCGGCGGGGTCATGCCGACTACTTGGTAGAACTCGACGGCGGCGGCGATCGCGGCCGTGGCCAGGGCGCGGCGTGCGGCGGTGGTGCGCCACAGCAGCCCCAGGAACGCGTAGACCAGCATGGTGGCGCTGACGTCGCTCACGTAGCCGCGGACGAACGGCTGCCCCGGGCCCCGGTAGAGAAGGACGAACGCGCCGACGGCGAGAGCGACGCCGCCCAGCAGGACCATGGCGCGGCGCATGAGGCTGACATCTTCTCCGAATCTCAACGATCAGGACGAACCTGATCATAGAGTTCGTCCCTTATGGCGGCACGCCGATCGCGTCAGGTCAGCGACCGCGCGGTGGGAGGTGGACAGGGCCTCTGGTACCGCTGATCCCAAGGGACGGCCATGCCCGGATCCATGAATGGGACACGGCGCTCAGATCTCGGCCCTGAGCGACAGTGCCCGGCACAGAACCACGACCTCCTCCACCCAGGCTTCCGGCCGTTCCTGGTCGAAGCTCGCCATGGTCTCCAGCGCCCGGTACCGCTCGAACGGCAGGTCCGGCAGGCGGGCCTCGGCCAGCCGCCGGGCCCGCCACTTCGGCAGCTGGGAACCGTAGACACCACGGCTCTCCAGGAGCGCGTCGACGGCATGGCCGAGTGCCTGGCGTGCCGACAGCACGGCGCCGGTGACATCGCCGGTGGCGAGCTGGCCCAAGGCGTCGTCAAGGCAACCGTCCGCTGCGGCCAGCGAGCGGGTGACCAGGAACGCCTGGAAGGCGGGAGTCGTCGACGGCCAGCCCGCGGCGGCCAGCGCGGCACCGGCTTCGGCTCGCCGTTCGGCGATGCGCCGCCGCAGCGGAGCGATGAGATCGCCCGACCGGAGGATCGCCGCGCCGAGCCGCAGTGACAGCGACGACGCGAGCAAAGGAGCCACCACCCGGCGGACGGGCCCCGGTCAACGCCGGGGCGGACAGGCAGTGACCGAGCCGTAGGCCCCCATGCCGAAGGCCTTGGAGGGTCCGCGGACCACGATCAAATTGGGGGTGCGTGACACCGGTGGCGCGGCGCTGAACCCGGGCGGGCAGTAGTTGGCGTTCGACTCGTCCACCAGGACGACGACGCCGTCCGCGGACAGTTCGGCGCAGAGTCCGCTCACCGCGGCCAGGTCGGTGAACCCGTCGGTGGTGAGCGCTGGCCGTTCCATGGCGACAAGCCGGGCGCCGTGGCGGCGGACGTGGGCGACGTGGGCGCCCACCGCCTCGTCATCGGGCTTCTCACCGGGCTTTTCACCGGCGCCGACGCATCGCCCGTCGGCGGCCTCCACCCAGTGGGGGAGATCGGGGTAGACGTCTCCGGCCACATACACGGGCGCCGAACCGGCGAGGCGGACCAGACTCTGCAGCAGAGGCCCCACCCCGGCGCCGCAGGTGACCGGCACGGGTTCCCAACGATCACCGAGATGACGTGCCACGGCCGGTCCGAGAACGCCCTCGCCGTAAGGGTCCTTGACCAGGTAGCCGGTGAGGTAGGGCAACGCCCCCGACCCCTCGGCCGACAGTTCCCGCGCGCAGAGTTCCAGCGGATCGGCGCCGGGATGCTCGCGCTCGTCCACGGTCCATGCGAGGTTCAGGATGTCGGGGTCATCGGTCAATGTCTCCAGCCGCTCGTACGAGTCAATGGCAAGCGACATTGTTCCCTCCGCATCTCCGCAGCCTCGCCGAATGGTGGGTTCGCCTGGTGTGCCGGGATCGATGCTCACGAGCGGTGACGATTACGAATATGACGGCCGGCGGCAGGGGAGCCGCCGTCACGGTAATGCTGGTCATAACCCGGTAATGCCGGTAAGCGCCTTGTTCGCCGGACAGGCTCGGAGATCACGGTCACTATACCGTACCGCACCGCCGTCATTCGTGGAGGAACACCTTCACCAATGGCCTTCACCGCCGGGGGCCACACGGTGAACTCCGGCCGGAGTGGATTACCACGCGGTTAGGTTTTTCAGCCTACCTCTTGCTGAGAATCTGTGTAAAACTGACGCTGAGACATCCGGCGACTTTGCGGCAAGCGTTTCTCCGGGGGTGTGTCGAGTGGTTGACGACACCGCGGAGTCTTCTTCCCGAAGATGCTCGTTCTGTGGCAGGAGCGCCCGTGAAGTGGGCGGAATGATTGACTCGTCGACGGCGATGATCTGCCACGGGTGCGCCGAGCTGTGTCACGAGGCGGTCGTCGAGCGGCGCGGCGAGGCCTCCGCGCAACCCTTGGGCGAGCCGCCGAGGCCGCACGACATCAAGGCGTTTCTTGACACCTACGTGGTGGGCCGGGAGCGGGCGAAACAAGCACTCTCCGTCGCCGTCTTCAGCCATTACAAGCGGGTCCGGGTGAATGCCTCATCACGGCGTCCCAGCGACGCCGAGCCGACGAAGTCAAATGTTCTTCCACTGGGCCCGACCGGCTCCGGCAAGACGCCTCTGGTGCAGAGCCCGGCGCGTACGCTCAATGTTCCGAACCGGCCAATGGGGCGGCGCACCTGCAGGACGGGAACCGAACCCGCAATTCGCTGTCAACAAGGCAGCACATTGGCATCGGCCGATGATTGACAACAGAAGCATCATGTTGTCAAATTTTGCGGTGTAGTGGGGGCGGGCACGGGGAAGGAGCATGTTTGGCATGCGTATACGCAAAGGTCAGACCTCACGAGGAAACCTTGCGCATCTCAGATCCCGGCCCCTGGTCCTGCTTTCAACCGCCACCTTCATAAATACGGTCGGCAACGGCCTTTTTGTCACGACCAGCGTCCTCTTTTTCACCCGTGTCCAGGGAATCTCTCCGCAGCAGCTCGGTGTCGGGCTCACCCTCGGCGGCCTCTGCGGCATCGCCGTCGGCTACCCAATGGGAGTCTTCGCCGATCGATTCGGCCTGGTCAGGGTCCTCACCGCCCTGCTCGTGCTGGAGAGCGTCGGTGTGCTCGCCTACCTGCTCGCGGACACCTTTCCCGCCTTCCTCGTGGCCGTCGCCGTCGTGACCTTCCTGGACCGTGGCGCGATCTCGGTGCGCAACGCTCTCGTCTTCGAGGCCTTTCCGCCGGAGGAACGCCTGCGTGGCCGTGCCTACGTGCGCGCCGTCGGCAATGCCGGGACGGGTTTGGGAGCCGCGCTGGCGGCCATCGCGCTGGTGGCCGACACCCCGATGGCCTACCGCCTCATCGTGATCGTCAACGCGGTGACCTTCCTCGTCACCGCCGTGCTGATCCGCAGGATCGGGCACCGCCGGATCACCGGCCACCGCGAGCCGGCGTCGACGGGTGTCCGGCGCACCGGCGCCAACCCGTTCAGAAGCACGCCGTTCCTCGGGATAACGTTACTCAGCGCGATACTCGCGCTGCACATAGCCATCCTGGAAGTCGGTCTGCCCCTGTGGGTGACGACGAACACGAGTGCGCCTGCCGTCATCATTTCGGGCTGTCTGATTCTCAACACCGTCATGGTCATTCTTCTCCAGGTACGCCTCAGTCGAGGTTTGGACGATCCGCGCCGGGCCGCCACCGCCTGTTTTCGTTCCGCGGTGGCCTTCGCCGTCTCCTGCGCCGCGCTCGGTTCCGCGGCGTTCTTCGGCCCGCTGCTGGCCACCGCGCTGGTGCTGGTCGGCACGGCGACACTGACGCTGGGCGAAATCCTGTCCTCCGCGGGCGGCTGGAGTCTGAGTTATGACCTCGCGGACCCTTCGACCCCGGGTTCTTACCAGGGCGTTTTCAACAGCGGAATCGCGGCGGGCGGGCTGCTCGGTCCCCTCGCGGTGACCTCTGTCATTCTGCCCTTCCACCTGGGCGGATGGCTGGTCTTCGCCCTTGTCTTCTTCCTGGCCGGCAGCGGCTTCCACCCCTTCGCCCGCAGGGCGTCCACAAAAAGCAGTTCACCGGACACGGATCTCGACGAACTCCACGAAGGGAAGCCGGCCACTCCGAACTGACTCCGACGCGTCGCCGCGGAAGGAGCGTCATTCTTCGCCTCGCCTCACTCACCCGGCCGGGGAACCATTGGCCCGCCGGTGCGGAATTCACAGGCCTCCCGGGCGCAACCGTTCGGGGTCACCCTTTCCAGGACCATGCGACGACCACGAAGGTCGAGCGCTGCGCCGTTCTCGGCATGACCCACGCCGTCGGTCATCGGGGACCCGACGGTGAGGAGACCATGGTGGACGGGCCGGTCGGTCCGGCCTTCCGCCGCCTGGCCCTGGTGGGTCCGGACAACGGAACGCAACCGCTTCTCAGCGACGACGGTTCCGTCGTCCTGATCGCGAACGGCGAGGTGTACGACCATCGCGACCTGGAGAAATCCCGGATCCCCGACGTGGCGCTGCGGACCAGATCCGACTGCGAGGTCCTGGCCCACCTTTACGCCCGGGAGGGGCGCCACTTTCTGGATCACGTCGCGGGTGTGTTCGCCATCGCGCTGTGGGACCGCAAGCGCCGGACTCTCGTGCTGGCGCGAGACAGATTCGGCATCAAACCCCTCTACTACGCGCGGGTGGGCGACCAGAAGGGTCGAGCCGGATCACCACGCAGACCGTCGTCGCGAAGTGCGTCAGCGGGAGGGTCATGAGTCTGGGACCGGTCTCGGGGAGCGGCAACAGCGGCTACACCGTGGCGGTCTCCGATCCGGTGACCGTCTCCTGCTGACCGCGCCATCTTGGCCTCAATCGATCAGCAGACCTGCGAGGGAACCGGCCGAGCGCGCTTTCCGGTTCCGTTGCGGATCCCCCACCGACGCCCGGACAGCCGAGACCGCGCCCGTCGCCGCCGAAGAACCGGTCACGACGACGGTCCGTCCGCCGACGCCGTCCACCGACTCGCTGGGCCTGTCGTCGTCTCCGTCGCGTGCGCGGCGCCGACCGCACCGTCACGCCGGTAGCGAGCGAAACGCTCACCGAGAGCGCGGACCCCCGCGGCGAGCTTCGAGCGCGTCCAGGATCAGGTCCAGGCCGTAGCCGAACTCACCGGTGTGGTCGTAGCCCGGCTGCAGGGCGTGGTCACGGATCATCTCGGTGAGATACGGCAACTCCTCCGCAGGCAGATGCCGGAGGATGCCGCCCGCCACCTCCTCGACATCGTCCGGCGTCCTCACCGGCAGGTTCGCCTCCTGCAGGACGAATCCGGAGACGTAGCTGTCGATGAGCGAGACGGCGTGCGCGGCCATCGGCAGCGTGAATCCCGCCTCACGCAGGACGCCCAGGACGGCGTCGTGGTGACGCAGTGTCGCCGGTCCCGGATCGCGCCGGGAGTCCATGAGGCCGAGAGCCCAGCTGTGCCGGGACAGGATCACCCGTGCGGAGAAGGAACGCGCACGGATCGCCTCACGCCAGTCGCCGCCTTCGGCGCCGGGTAGCTCGATCGCCGCGAACACCATGTCGACCACGCCGTCGAGGATCGCGTCTTTGTTCGGCACGTGGTGGTAGAGCGACATCGCCTCCACGCCCAGTTCCTGCGCCACCCGGCGCATCGTGATCGCCTCCACGCCGCCGCGATCCGCGACCCGGATCGCGGCCTCCAGCACGAGGCCTCTGTTGAGCGGTTGCGATGGTGGCACGACGGCTCCGGAGTCCGGACGGGTTGACAGCCTTACGAGCGTAAGCCAACCTTACACCTGTAAGCAGCCTTACTACCGTAAGGCTCTTCGGGTTCGCGTCGGCCAGGGTTCGGACCTGTGACGCGCCCGCCGGGGCGAGAGAAGGAGATCTCCATGCCGATGCCGAGGTGGTGGGGACACGTGAACAAGAAGGTGTTCAACCCCCGCGCGATAGCCGGCGGTAGATGGCCGGTGCTGATCCACGTCGGCCGCGTTTCCGGTGCCACGTACCGCACGCCGATGGACGCGCATCCCGTCGACGGCGGTTACCTGTTCGTTCTGGTGTACGGATCGCGCTCCGACTGGGTGCGGAACGTCCTGACCGCCGGAAACGCGCGGCTCCGGGTCGACGGGAGAGAGGTGGAACTCACCGCCCCACGCCTCGTCGGGAAGGACGAGGCGTTCCAGGCCCTCCCCGATGAGGTGGCACGCCCACCGAAGCCGCTCCGCATCACCGAGTTCCTCCGCATGGACCTGCTCACAGGCTGATCCCGGCGGTCCTCGACCTGCGCGTCAGTCTTGCGCCCTCAGAGAGCCCGAACCCCGCCGATCCGGCGCCGACCACTCCGCCGCCATCGGGATCACAGGACAACCATCATGCATACGAACAGGCGGGCAGCCGCGATCGCGGGCACATTGGTCGTCGTCAGCATGATCGCCGGTGTGCTGAGCATCGTTCCCGCCCTTGATGAGCCACGCCGTCTCACTCTCGTTTCCGCGCACGAGAGCCAGGTCATCGTCGGCGCGATCGCCCAGTCCATCATGATCCCCGCCTACGTCGGGTTCGCGTTGTGCGTCTATCCGGCGTTGCGGGCGGAGAACGAGGCGCTCAGCCTGGGTTTCCTCGGGTTCAGGCTGATCGCGGCGACATTCCACTTCATCGGCGTGATCACCCTGCCCCTGTTCCTCGTCCTGGGCCATGAGTTCGCCGAAGCCGGCGCTTCGGACGCGTCCCACCTTGAGGTCTTGGGCGAGCTGCTGCGGACGGCACGCGACCTGGTCAACCACGTCGCGTTGATCATCGCGTTGAGCCTCGGAGATCTCCTGCTGTTCCGCGTTCTGTGGCGGTCGGGTTCCGTCCCCCGGTGGCTGTCCGGATGGGGATTCCTGGGAATCGGCGCGGCCATGTCGGCGAGCTTCCTGGTACTGCTTCGCCTGACCGACGTGGCCACGCCGCTCTACCTGGCCATGAACGCGCCGCTGGGCCTGCAGAGCCTCGTCTTCGCCGTGTGGTTGATGACGAGGGGTTTCGCCACGAACGCGCCGACCACGGTCCACCGGTACGGCTGACGCGCGGGCCGTCCCACCCTGTCGCGACGGACGTGGCGGGCCTGCGGCGCTCGTGACCGCAGGCGGGCCCGTCAGTGGTGGTAGGCGTGGACGACCGCGTGCCCCCGCCCCTTGCCGATGATCCACTTGTTGATCGGCGTGGTCACCAGGAACGCCACCAGCAGGGCGACCGCCAGCGCGCCCCAGAACAGCCCCGTGGTGAGCCCGGCGTCCATGGCACCGGGGATGACGAGCATCACGCCGTTGTCCACGATCTCCATCACGATGATCGACACCGTGTCGGCCGCCAGAGCCAGGGTGATCGCCTCCTTCCAACCCACCCCGGCCCGGCGAAGCGGGATGAGGGTGAGCAGGTAGCCGAAGAAGAAGGCCAGCACGACGGCCAGCACGATGGACGGGAGCGTGTGCCAGCCCAGCGCGGTGGCGATCACCAGCCCGAGCACCTCACCGATGGCGCATCCGGTCAGGCAGTGCAGGGTCGCCGAGGCCGCCATCCGCCAGGTGACCTTGCCGTGGCCGGCGTGCGCGTGCTGGTCGTGGTCGTGGTGGCCCGCGTGCTCGTGCCCCGCCTGCCCGGACATGCCGTGCCGACTGTGGTCGTGGTGCTGCTCGGCCATGGGAACTCCAGGTCTTTCGTACTTCCTTTGCCGTCACAGACGATATACCCCCTAGGGGTATATCGCAACGCTTCCACCACCGCCCAAGGCTCCCCGGACGCGCCGACCACACCTGAAAACCCGGGGACGACCCGAAGGTCACAGACGAGGTGCGGGCCGCAGGCTCATGCCGGTCGGTGTGCGTGAGGATCCGGCGGGGCCAGGGGTCCGGTTCGTCGAGAGGCCGCGCCCGCAACGGGGGGACCTCCTGCCGCCCACCCGGCCGAGCGCCCTCATGTGGTGGGTGCGGCACCGTACTCCGCAGGCCGCGGAGCACGGCGCCCGAAGCCGCGTTTCAGGAGAAGACGACGGAGCGCACCAGCAGGCGTTCCGAAGCGCCCGCGCCGGGGCGCAGGCTGTAGAAGGCAGCTCCCGTACAGCCGGCCTCAAGGAAGACCGTGGCCGTCGAGTCGGTCAGGTTCTTCGGCGCGTAGGAGGCCGACGTGCCGTCAGAGCCCGCCCCCCGGATGTCGATGCACCTCCCGCTCTCGGGGTTGTTGATGAAGCCGACGGCGTCGTACCCGTCGGCGGTCTTGTAGGAGTAACGGAACTGGCCCACGGCGGCCGACGCGGAGCCGGGAACCGCCAGAACCAGCATGAGGGCGCCGGCGGCGGCAGCCACGGCAGAGTGCAGACGCATGGATCTCCTCTTCACGAAACAGGGGAAACACTGAGCGCAATCATTAAGTCACGGTGAGTGTTCCATGTCGAACATGAGCCCGGCCGCAGGGAGGGGCCCCACCCCAGGACTTCGGCGCCGAGTTCGACGCGGCGCATGGCCGTACGGCGCTCCCGCGCGGACCCCGCCGAGGTGGTGCGCCGCGACGCGGTCGGCACGGACGGCGCCTTCTTCTGGGAGGCCGGCGGCAACGAACCGGTCACCGCCCTGCGGTGACCCGGAACCACGCACCACGGCCCTGACCACCGACGACCCTCACCGGGGCCGCCCCCGGCTTCAGGTCAGGCGGCGGTCCCGGGAGTCCGGCGTCGTCGACGGCGAGAATTCCGAACTCCATGGATATACGCGACTACGTAACGTTAAGGTCCGAGAGGGTGGCCCTCGTAGGGAGTCGCCCACAAAACCCTCGACGTACGACCGCGAAGGAGCTCAAGGTGCCTGCTCGACGACACATCGGCGCGATCGGCTTGCTGGCCGTGGGGCTGCTCACGGCGGTGTTCCCGGCCGCTCCGTCCTCGGCCGCCGTCATCAAGGCGACGGCCTACGGGGTCTGGGCCCAGGGAGCGCTTTCCGCGGGCCCGCTGCCCCACGCCGACTCCGCCGCCGGGCCCACCTCCGCCAGGGGCGGGCCCTGGGTCCTCGGCAAGCCGTACATGCAGATCCTCAGCGCCCAGGAGTTCCACGTCGCCGCACAGCGCCAGAGCACTTCCCTGTGGGCCGAAGCCCAGGTCAAAGGCATCCTGGCGTTCGGCAGAACCATCGAGGTCGAGAACCTCAGCGCCTCCTGCGCCTCCACCGGAACCGGCATCAGGTCCGAGGTCCGCATGGGGAGAAACCATTTCGGGAACAGCGTGGCGGGCGAAGGCGTCATACCGGCGCCCGAACGCATAACCTTCGACGGGGGCTCCGCCGTCGTCAACGAACAGCAGGTCAGGGCCTCGGACGGTACCCTCACCGTCAACGCCCTGCACATCACCATGAACAGCGGCCCCAGCTTCATTCTCGGCTCGGTCACCTGCACCCGCCTGGCGTAGAACGGCCACGGCACTCCAGCGCCCCGCCCGGACGTGCGAACGCTCCGCGATCCGCGACCGGGCGATCCGCCCTCGACGCGACGACACGATTCAGGTCGGCGAGAGCGGGCGGCCGTCCGGCGCCGGCACTCCCGGTCACACCGCGTGGCGTGGAAGCGGACGTCGGCGAAGGGAGCCTCACCTGTCCGCGGGGCCGTCTCCCGGGCCGTCCGGGGCCACCGTCCCGGTCTCTCCATGGAAATCGGGAAATGGCCCGGCGCGTAATACGGGCGACATTAAGCATGAAATAGAGATATTGACAAACGGGTGGAACCTCCGGCCCTCCGTTCTTGACGTCCTCACTCATGTGGCGAAACGCGGGGGCGTGCGAACGTCCACGAGATTTCCGATCCCACCGCCCACGGCAAACGATTTCCACCTCCAAAATGGAGCCATGACGATTCAGCATGGTTCATGGCGCGAAGGGCCTTTGTCGGCGGCGGTGGCGTGGGCCACCCGTGACGTGACCGTCGAGTGGTTATGAACGGGGCACGGTCGTCCGTCGCACTGTGTCGGCGAGCGCTGGCCGACCTCGAACGCACCCTGGGCCCCGACCATCCGGACACCCTGACCTGCCGCCACGACCTCGCCGAGGCCCACCGGACGGCGGGGCAGGCGGACAAGGCCATCACCCTCTACGAACAGGTGGTGGCCGACCGGGAGCGGGTTCTCGGCGCCGATCACCCCGACACCCTGGACAGCCGCCACAACCTCGCGAGCGCCCACTGGGCGGCAGGCGAGGCGGTCAGGAGCATCGCTCTGTCCGAACAGCTGGTGGCCGACCGGGAGCGGGTTCTCGGCGCCGACCATCCCGACACCCTGGCCAGTCGGCACAACCTCGCCGAGTCGTACCGGACGGCGGGTGAGACGCACAAGGCCATCACCCTGCACGAACGACTGGTGGCCGACTGCGAACGGGCCCTCGGCACCGACCACTTCACCACCGTGACCAGCCTCAAGAACCTCGCCGAGGCGTACCAGGCGACAGGTGAGCAGGACAAGGCCCTTGCCACGAACGAAAAGGCGCTGGCCGGCTGCGAGCAGGCCTTCGGCAACGACCACCCCGCCACCCTGGCCATCCGTCGTGACCTCGTGGACGCCTACTGGGCG
Organism: Streptosporangium sp. NPDC020072; assembly: GCF_040631445.1. NCBI lineage: Bacteria > Bacillati > Actinomycetota > Actinomycetes > Streptosporangiales > Streptosporangiaceae > Streptosporangium > Streptosporangium sp. NPDC020072. Next base: position 177,639 of record NZ_JBEYAB010000013.1, read on the forward strand.
AAAGGCGAGGTGGACAAGACCGTCGCCCTGTGCGAACAGATGATGGCCGGCTGCGAGCGGGCCTTCGGCCCCGACCACCCCATCACCCTGGCCAGTCGCCACGGTCTCGCCCAGGCCTACCAGCTGACGGGGAGAATGAGAGAGGCCGTCGCCCTCTACAAGCGGACGCTGGCCCGGCGCAGGAAGACACTGGGCTTCGACCACCCCGACACCCTGGCCACCTGCCGCGGCCTCGCGAGCGCCTACGAAGCGTTGCGATGGATGAGACCGGCCCTGAGCCACTACGTACATGTGGAGCGCCGACAGGCGGCGGCTCTGGGCTCCGCCCATCCCGACACCCTGGCCGGCCGTGCGGACGTCATGCGGTCCTTCATCCTGATGAGGAAGGTGAAACCGGCCATGCGCGTGGGCGAGAACCTGCTGCCCGACTGTGAACGCGTGCTGGGTTCCGACCATCTCATCACCCTGACCGTGCGCAACAGCCTCATAAACGTCTACCGGGTGGCCGGAAAGATCGAAGGGGACGTCGGCCTGTGCGAACAGGCGTTGATCGCCTGCGAACGCGCCCTCGGCACCGACCATCTCGCCACCAACAACGCCCGCCAGAACCTCGCGCACGCCTACCAGGCGAACGAACGGCCGGAGGCCGTCGAACTGTACGAACGAGCGGTGGCAGGCTGCGAACAGGGCTTCGGCCCCGACCACCTCGACACCCTGATCTCCCGGTTGAACCTCGCGAACTCCTACCAGACGACCGGGCGGACCAGGCAGGCCGTCGAGCTGTACGAACGGACCCTGGCGGACTGCGAGCGGGTTCTGGGGGCCAGGCATCGGATCACCCGGGTGGCACGGGCGAGCCTCGGGAAGATCCGTACTCCCTGAGTACGGCGGCGCGTCACCCGAGCGGTCTGTGCCGACGGTTCACGGCGTTCAGCCGTTCGCGTGCCGGGAGCGAACCGGCCACCACATCTTCGTGCGTCTTCGAGGCGAAGAGCGGTACGGCGGATCGCCTTCGGCACGCACGTGGCACGTTTCGACCTCGCAGGCTTTTCCCAAGAGGCACGGGATAAATCAATCGTTCCTATTTCTCCCAGGGCCGCCCCTGTCGGTAAACGGCGTAGAAGCCCTCGGACAAACCGGAGACGAACAGAAACCAACACTCAACGGAAATCCCGCCGAACTCCTACGTCCCCCTGTTCCGGCGGCTCGCGGACGGCCACCGAAAGACCGTCTCGACACGGCCGCCACAAGGTCGCCGGAGAGACCACCCGGGCTTCTCTCGAAGCGCCCTCCGGCCCGGCGCACCCGGACCCCTGACGGCGCCGACGGACAACCCCGTCGGATCCACCCGCCACCGAAGACACGCCTTCACCTTTGTGGCCGAACGACTACACAGAGTGCATGATCGGAATGTCCTACGGCGGAAACACCGCCTCGGCCCGAACAGGGGAGCCCCATCATGCGACGTAGCGTCCACCTTCTCGCCGCCCTCGGTGCGGCGGCACTGACCCTGCTGCCCACCACCGCCATGGCCGCGCACGGGCGGCTCGTGTTCGGCGGAGGCCAGGTGGTCGAGAACCCGTCCGGCTGCGTCGACGCGCGCCTGAGGCCGCTGATCCTGCGCAACGAGACCAACGAGTACGCGCTCGTCTACAGCGGTCCCAACTGCACGGGCCAGATCGTCGCCGTCGTCCAGCCCGGCGGACGCACCACCCAGGAGTTCGGCAGCAGCGTCTTCGTCGCCTGACAACCGACCGGGCAGGGGCGCGGCCGGACAGGCTTGGCCCCTGCCCCAACCACCCTCCGGCGGCGACGTCGCCTTCCCCGGGCACGGAGAGAACCCGGCGTAGCACCGTCCACGGCCGCCGCCGGAACCGTGATCCACGGCTCGCCCGCCCGCGGCGTGACGACACCCCGGCCCCAGGGGCGAGCCGCGCGAGGTCCGCCTGGAAGGGCTCGGCCCCACCTCGCCCGGCGCCGTAGAGCCTCGGCCGACGTCGGCAGGCCCGCGCCGCACCCCCAGGACGACCGTCCGCACAGCGGACCGGCGCCGGGATCCACACCTCCGGACGGCGTCGCGGCGGCCCTTGGCTCCCCGCCTACAGGAATCAGGCCAACTTGGCCGATAACGCAGTGTGACATGCGGAACCGGTGACGCTCAGCTGGTGGCCGCGTGATGCGAAGCTCTCCGTCCCAGGTAGTAACAGATAGTCATCAGGCACTTACTTTTAGCTGTAATGGCGTCATCGACTGCTCAGGAAAGGAGGTGAATCAGATGAAGCAGGACATGCCGGAGCCGGTGAAGGTGTACGAGCCGCCACTGGTGGCGGAGGTCGGCGCGTTCGCCGCCACGACCCTCGGCAACCTCGACCCGGAGCGCCCGGAAGGCACCTTCTTCTTCCGTCCGTACGGCGAAGACTGACACTGACCGACTGTTCGTAGCAGGAAGGGGGCGGCCGGATGCGCGGGTGCGGCCGATCGTGGCTGGTGGCGCTGCCGGACTGCGCGGCGGCGGGTGACGCCGTCGGGCGGGTTCGGGGGCGTGGGTGTCATGTGGTGCCGCACGCGTCCGGCCGTCCCTGGCTGGTGGGATGCTGGGACGGCGACGAACTGGTCCTGGCGGGTTCGGGCCGGGTACGGCTGGCGGTCCTCGGCCTGTGTTCCCTCGGCGGGGACGAACTGGCACGGCGATCGGTCGCCGTGAGCCGCCCACAGGAGGTGGAGGCGGTGCTGGACGGCGCCGCCGGTTCGTTCGCGGTGCTGGCCTCCGTCGACGGAGAGACCTACGCGCGGGGAAGCGCGTTCGGGGCACGACGGCTCTACCACGCCCGGATGGGCGGGGTCACCGTGGTGGCCGACCGGGCGCGGACGCTCGCTCATCTGACGGGGGCGACGGCGGACCCGGCCGTTCTGGCCGCCTTGCTGGCCGGGCCTGGCGTGCCGTACCCGCTGGGTGAGGCGGTGGCCTGGCAGGGGGTGGAGTCGATCGGGCCGGGGCGGGCGCTGCTGGTGGACGCGGACGGCGTCGGCCGGTCCCGCGTCTGGTGGCGTGCGCCCGAGCCGGTGCTACCGCTGAAGCAGGGCGCGACCGCCCTGCGGCACGCCCTGTGCGAGGCCGTGGCGGTGCGGGTGCGGACCGGGCAGGTGTGGGGAGCGGACGTGTCGGGCGGGACGGACTCCACTTCGGTGGCGTTCCTCGCCGCCGAGGCCGGAGCGCGGCTGGTGGCCGCCACCCTGCACTGGGCCAACCCGAACAACCAGGACCATCGCTACGCACGCCAGGCGGTCGACGCGCTCGGCGTGCCGCACCTGACGTTCCCCTCCGATCGGGTGCCGGGGCACTTCGACGGCCTGCACCTCCGCCTGGAACCCGGGGACGGACCCTCACTCGGGATCCGCGACCGTCTCCAGCAGGGGCACATGACCGAACTGCTGCGCGAGCACGGCGCCGTCGCCCGGTTCTCCGGGCACGGCGGCGACCACGCGGTGATCCCGCCGCCCGGATACGTGCACGGCCTGGCCCGCCGCCGCCCGCTGCTGGCGTTGCGTCACACCACCGGCTACCGGGCCCGATCCCGCTGGCCGCTCGCGTCGGCCGCCCGCCTGCTCACCGACATGGGTTCCTACCCCTCCTGGCTGAATGCGCAGGCCCGGCTGCTCGGCTCCCCCAGGACGGCGCTCGGCAGGCCGCCGGTCGGCTGGGGGCCACCGGTCACCCTGCCGGTCTGGGCCGGTGACCACGCCCGTGACCTGGTCGCCGGTCTGTTGCGGGACGCGGCCGAGAACGGAGACGGCCCGCTGGCCGCCGAACGCGGTCACCACGCACGGGTCGAGCAGGCGATACAGGCCGGTCGGGGCGCCTGCGGCATCACCGCCGCCCACGGACCCGACCGCGGCGGGCTGCCGATCCACACGCCGTTCTGTGACGACGCAGTGCTTGAGGCGTGCCTCGCGGTCCGGCCCGAGGACGCCGCCTCCCCCTGGGTCTACAAGCCGTTGCTGGCCGAGGCGATGCGCGGCCTGGTCCCTGACGCGATCCTGGAGCGAACCACCAAGGACCACTGCGGCGACGAATGGCACTCCGGCCTGGTCGCCAACCGCCACACCCTGGCCGCCTTCGCCACCGACTCTCACCTGGCCGCCATCGGCCTGGCCGACCCCGGCGCGCTGCGCCGCGCGCTGATCAGCCCCGCCCTGCTCACCGGCGGTGCCGCCGAGCTCGAACACACCCTGGCCGCCGAGGCCTGGCTGCGCGACATCGCCGCCCACCCCGAACCCGCCTACCTGAAGGTCCACCGTCATGAGCCTGACCCTGTGCCCTGATGTCACCCTCTACGACACCGGGCAGGCGCTCATCCTGCTCGACACCCGCCGTGGCCGATACTGGCAGACCAACGCCACCGGGGCCGAGGTGCTGCGCGCCCTGCTCGGCGGCACCACCGCCGACCAGCTCGCCGACCAGCTCGTTCGCCGTCAACCGGTCACTCACCGGCAGGCCGCCGACGACATCGCCGCCCTACTCGACGACCTGCGTCGTACCGGGCTGGTCCGGTCGTGAGCCAGACTCTCCACTCCCCGAAGACCCGGCCCCCGCTGCGCACCCGCGTCGCCGCCCGCACCGCCGTCGCCGCCGCCCGTCTGCTGGCCCACCTGCCGCCACGGCGCATCGTCGCCGTCCTGACCCTGCTGCGCCACGGCACCCGTCCCGCCACACACGCCCAGGCGCTGGACGCCCGCACCGCCGTCACCGCCACCAGCACCATGTGCGCCGGACGCCACTGCCTGCAGCGCTCTCTCGCCGCGACCCTGCTGTGCCGCCTGCGCGGTCACTGGCCCACCTGGTGCACCGGCGTACGCACCCCGCCCTTCGCCGCCCACGCCTGGATCCAGGCCGACGGCAGGCCCGTCGGCGAGCCCTCCGACATCACCGGCTACGGCATCATCCTCAGCGTCCCGCCGTCTCCCGACCGGGGGTCCCGGCGGCCTGACCGGCACTGTGCCTGACCACCCGGTGGACACCGGTCGATGAGACGGGCACCGGCCGACGATCCGGCCGGTGCCCGCCGTCGCACCGCTCACCACACCGGCGTCCGCGCCGGGCCGGTGTGGTCGCGGCCTAGCCCTTGGACCTCGGTCCCGGGGTCAGGCCCGCGCTGCGGAACGCCGCGTACATCTGGTTGGCCTGGTTCGCCGCGCCGCGGACGTTGGGGTGGATGAGGGTGCAGGCCTCACCCTTGGGGACGCCGGCCGGGAGCATGTTCAGGAGATCGCACCGGTATTCGGCCGGGTCGGCCGGCTTGGTCTCGCCTTCGGGAATCACCAGGTCGTCGAACACTCCGTACATCCACTGGTCGGCGCCCCTGGCGCACACGCCCTTGCCCTGGCTGGACTCGTAGGTGTCGACGTAGGTGGCCCACCCCTGGTTGTCCCGCGCCTGCTGCCTGATCGCCTCGTTGAGGCGCCGCTCCAGGGCGATGAGGAAGTCGCCGTCCACGCCGAGGCGGACGGTGCCCAGCCGCTTGAAGTTCCCCCAGTAGCAGGTGGTCTGGTTGAACGGCCTGGACACGACCGTGGGGTAGCCCAGCAGGAACACCTTCGCGTGCGGAGCGCGCTCGTGGATCCGCCGCATCATGAGGGTGTACTCACGGGTCAGGGTGGCGAACCTGTCCGCCAGCCACTGACGGCCCTCCCCGTTCTCGTAGTAGTCCCTGCACCCCGGGCCCAGGGTCGGCGGGTCGCCCTGCTTCACCCCCATCTCCAGGCACTTGGCCAGGATGCCGGCGAACCCGAGGGTGTTGCCGCCGATTCCGATGGTGACGACGTCCTCGTCGCCGTTGAGCGCGTCGATCTGCGCGGGCCTGGCCGGCCATGCGCAGGTGCCGTGGTTGAACGGCGGACCAAGGAGCAGGTCGCAGGTCTGCGGGGACAGAACTCCCTTTTCGATCTCGGCGGCGCCGCAGGAGACGTCGGTGAGCCGAACCCAGTTGGAGGTCTCGGCGTTCAGCCGCTGGGCAAGCTGCTGTTCCCAGTTGTGGTTGGACCGGGCGCAGCCGTCGCTGGGGTCCCAGCGGGGAACAAGGGCGTTTGCGCTGTAGGAGTCGCCGAGCGCGGTCCACTTCAGCGGCTGCTGAGCCGCCGTGTTCGGGGTCGTGACCGGGGCGGCGTGGGCGGCGGAGCCGCTCAGCAGGTTCGCGACGATGCCACCGGCGAGGGCGACGCTCAGGGCGATGGAAGGTGGGCGCATGCTTCTCCTACGTCGATCACTCTTGGTAGTTGTTTGACTACCTATAGCATGCGGGCTGTGGCGGTGCCAGATCCCTGGCCCGCGACGTCAGGGGCCGGACAGGGCCTCATCTGACCTGCGGCGGTGACCCGGCGCCCCGATCGTCCACGGGCCGCGCGAATGCCTCGACGGTGCCGTACGGGAAGTGGGTATAGGACTTAAGGGGTCAAAACACCCGCCCGGCTCGTGCGGCACCAGGTCCACGTCGGTGCCGCGTTCCCCCCTGCGCCGCCCGCCGGAATGACGTCGGCGGCGTATCCGGCGCGGGCGAAGGCGCGGATGGCCGCGTCCAGGTCCGTCCCCTCCGTGTGTCCACACCCGCGTCTGCCTTCTGGAGGAATCGTGACCACTCGTGTTCAGCTGCCGTTCGAGCGGCCCGGCCCGATGCTGCCCGCGCCGCTGCTGCGCGAACTGCAGGCCCGTGGCCCCATCCATGCCGTCCGCACCGCCCTCGGCACCCCCGGATGGCAGGTCACCGGATACGCGGAGGTGCGCCGGTTGCTGAACGACGACCGGCTCGGCCGGTCCCACCACGATCCCGAACACGCCTCCCGCACCGGGGAGTCGGTGATGTTCGGCGGGCCGATGGGCGACTTCGAGACCGAGCAGGCCGACCACCGGCGGATGCGCTCGCTGTTGCAGCCGCACTTCTCGCCCAAACGGATGCGCGTCCTGCGCGCCCGTGTCGAGACGCTCACCGCCACCCTGCTGGACGAGCTGGCCGCCGCCGGGCCACCCGCCGACCTGCACTCCGCACTGGCGCTGCCGCTGCCCATCGCGGTCATCTGCGAACTGCTCGGCGTGCCCTACGAGGACCGCGCGCAGTTCGGCGCCTGGAGCCAGGCCGCGAGCGACGTCACCGACCGGGCCCGTTCCGAGCAGGGCCTTGAGGAACTGTTCGGTTACGGCCGGCGCCTGGTGGCCCGTAAACGGGCCGAGGGTGACACCGACGCCGATGTGATCTCCCGGCTGGCCGCCACCGACGGGGTCAGCGACGAGGAGGCCGCCACGATGAGCATGATCCTGCTGTTCGCCGGGCACGAGACCACGGTCACGGCGATCGACGCGGGGGTGCTGTGGCTGCTGTCCACGGCGGGCCAGTGGCAGGCGCTGGTGGCCGACCCGTCCCGGATCGGCACGGCGGTCGAGGAGATCCTGCGCGCGCTCAGCCTTGGCGGGGACGGCATCGCGCGCTACGCCCGCACCGACCTGGAGATCGCCGGCGTGCGGATACGCGCCGGTGACCTGGTGCTGCTGGACACCGGCGCGGCCAACTACGACGCCGCCGTGTTCGACGACCCCGACCGCTTCGACATCGGTCGCGCGGCCGTACCGCACCTGACCTTCGGCCACGGCGCCCGCTACTGCATCGGCGCGCCGCTGGCCCGCATCGAACTCCAGGCGGTCTTCTCCCGGTTGACCGGTCGCTTTCCCGCCATGAGGCTCGGCTGCGCGCCGGAGGAGCTGACCTTCGACGCGAACGTGGTGACCGGCAGCCTGACCGCCCTGCCCGTCAGCTGGTGACAGGGCTTCGATCTATCGAAAACTTGCCCACATACATCACTTTGTGTATGTGAAAAGCCACTCTCCGCTCTGGAACCGTTCGGTGGCGCGGAGGCGGTCGCGCCCGGGTCCGCACCCTGTGCGGACCGGCGGGCCGTACGGCACCGCGTCGCCGGTGGAGTCGCCGGGCGAACCTGCCCCGGCCCGCCGCCTGACATTGGGTCACCGGACGGGGCCGACCTCCAGGGCGGGGCACCACGACGCCTGTTTCAGGCCGCCGACCCGGCCGCAGAACCCCACCTGCGCCGGTCGGCCGAAGCCGTCGACGCGCTGAACGGAGATGAGCTTGTCCAGCGGGACCTGACGGTCGACGTCACCGCCGAAGTCGATCATGCCGCTTTCCCCGTCGAGCGCCTTGTCTCCGTAGACGCCGCTGATGGCGTGCCAGATCGTCGCCGACGTCAGCGGCATGTCCAGGAACTCCTCCTTCAGCTGCCTGACGGCGTTGACGTAGAGCCTGACGGCGTCGAAAGCGATCGCGGCGTGCCCGTCCAGCGAGGAGCTCTCCAGCTGACTGCACTCATCGGGGAACAGCTCCGCCAGCTCGGCGTAGAGCTCGCTGGTGCTGTCGCAGCGTGCGGCGTCGAGCGCGAAGTCGAGAAAGTCGTAGGAGATTCCGGGAAAGTTCTTCCGGCGTTCGGCGTCGGCGGCCAGGCGAGCCACGTCGTCGCCACCGAGAATGGTGGGCGGTTCTGAGTTGCAGGCCTCGTTGACGCCGCCCAGCATCGACTCGAAGTCCTCCGCGCGTCCCGCGAAGAAGATCAGCCCTGAGTAGTGGCACGCCTGTCTTCCCAGGTCGATCAGCCCGGCGGAGATCCTGCTGGAGTCCACGCTCGGAGTGGAGTACGGAATGACCTCGGTGGCGAACCCGATCTCCTTGAAGCTCTTCTCGACGTCGTCCTTCAGATTGTCGCTGTAGATGTCCATCGGATCGTCGGAATAAAGTATGCGAACCTTGCGGTCTATTTTCTCCCCTGTTCTGTAGCGAAGGCGGCCCGCGTACGCCGCGGCGACCTCGGCCTCACGCCTGTTCTGCGGCGAGATCTGGAAGTACATGGGCGACTGGCGGATGAGGGTGTCCGCGGAGAGGATCGTGCCCACCGCGGGGAGCCCGACCTTGGTCAGGGCGCGGATCGTCCGGCTGGTGGCGTCCCTGCTCTGGTCGAGGCCGGTCACGCCGAGAATCGTGGGGTCCTTCTCCTTGAGGCGCGCCAGGATCTCGGCGACCTGGGGGCCGTACCTCATTCCCGACCCCGCGTTCGCCGGATAGACGCGGACTATGGGCTCTACGGGACCGGACCTGCGGAGTTGACGTGACTGCGCGCTGGCCGCCCCCTGCAGGGCCTCGCGCACGTAGGCCCGTGCCCGTGGGGATCTGTCGGTGGTGCTGAACAACGCCGACAGGTGAACGAGCGTGATCAGGGGGCGTTTCGGGTCCTGCTTGTGCAGCTCGTCGGCCTTGCGGTTCAGCTCGTTGACGGTCTGGAGGGTCGCCTTCAGCTTTCCGTCCGAGGTCTGGAAGGAGAATCCGTACCGCGAGACGCCGACGCACTCGCCTGTGGGCATGGTCTGGACCGTGCCGGAGTCGGCGGCGAACACGTCCAGCCCGCAGTGGGCGCTCTGGTAGTCCTGGATGGCGTACCACTGCCTGACACCGGCACCGGCCAGCACCAGGGCCACGGCGGCGGCGAGCATCCTGCCGGTCGAACGGCGCGCCCACAGAGGCGGCGCCGGAACACGTAGCCGCGCGTCCTGGGCGACCTCTTTCTGGCGGATGAAGTCGTATCCCGTTTCGGTCGGCGACATCGGGTCGGGAACGAGCAGCGGGAGGTACCAGGAATCGTGTGTCCTGGCGCGGGCGTGGCGCAGGAAGCCGTCACGCCAGCCGTCATAACGCCGATCGTCGAGGGTCCAGAGCCGGTTGTCGCCCCAGTAGCCGTATAGGCGCGACCCCGGTTCCGGCACCGCCGTGTCGCACGCTATGACGAGGAGGGGGTCGAAGGCCCCTGTGTCGATGCGGACGTCGATGATGGTCTCCAGGAGCGTGTCGCCCCCGTTCTCAGAAGTCGTCCCGTCGAATATCGCCACGCAGTACGCCATGCGCCGTGCGGCTCTGGGACGCCAGAACCGACGGCGGTAGGCGACCCGCAGGTCCTCCATGAACGCGTTCGCCATGAGTTTGCGGAGTTGCTCGATGTTCTCGACGTCCTTGTTCGGGCCCGTCAGCTTTTCCGCGAAACCGATGAACGTGCCCGGATCGGCCGGTGAGAGGTACGGCTGGCGAAGCAGCCATCGATACTCTCCGCCGAGCCCGAGACGTATCCTGAACCAGGCGAGGGGGAAGACGTACAGGCAGAGCAGCCGTAACCACCAGGGCACCTCGCCCACGGCGAATTCCGCCTGGGGTGAGCGCAGGAACCCGAACACCCCCCTGCGGCGGATCTCACGTTCCCGCAGCCTGCGCAGGAGCGTCGGTGTGTGGCCGTCCACGGCGTCCGCGTCGCTCTGTTGCAGGAGCCAGTTGACCAGGCCGAACCTGCGGAAACGCACCTTGCCGTCACGGCCGTTGACATCGCGGCCGAACGCCTGCGCCAGTTCCGCCAACGCGGCGCGTGTGACCTCGACGGACTCACGTTCCGAGCCCAACGCCCGGTCGGAGAAGACGCACAGGCCGTACGGCACCCGGCGTGGATCGGCCTCACGCAGGAAGTGGGCGAGCCCGTGGGAGAGTTTCGTGTGCTTCTCGGCGCCGACGACGTAGACGATCGGGAGTCCTTCTCTGCCCTGCCTCACCCCTCTGTGACTGTCGGGCACCGGACATTCACCACGTCTCGGCCGACGAGCGAGCCTGGCGATCAACCGCAGGAGATACCCGGCGCCAGGGAAAACCGGAATATCGGATGGATCGTGAGGAACATTCATGGCGCATCCCGAAATATCAGGGGAAAGGCGTGACGGCTCCGGCGTTCGGTGTCCGCCTGCCAATGGCGCCCGCCTGCCCCGACAGGGCGCCGCCCCGTACAGCCGGATCCGCATCGATCCCGGAAGTTCGCCTGTCCGCTCCTGTAACACCGCCTGAGAACCGGTGCCGTTCTGGCCGACGACCGCGATCACGGCACCTCAGATGTATTGCGCCTGATCAGAGCCGTTCCGGAGACACACCGCGGCAGCGCGCCCCCCGCCCCGCCGTGACGCCGAAGCCCTTCTCCTCACTCCCGATCGCCGTCGGAACCTGTCTCGAAAAATCAGCCGAATTCTCACTCATGATCGTTTCAGCCCTTCAGGCGTAACGAAATCACTGAGAGCGAGTCACCATCTCGCCATGGCTGAATTTAACACCAAACCACCATGGATCACATGCAAAGCGTTAATTTCGCTATACCCTGCGTTATTTGACGGTAAGTCCGATAGGGTAGGAATGTTCATCTGCTTTTTCACGCCAACGGGAAGCGATTCCGCCGCACGGGTGTGCCCCCGTCAGCTCCGGGCCCCCAGGATGGCCCTGCCGATCCGCACCAGGGTGGCGCCCTCCTCGACGGCGATCTCGAAGTCGTTGGACATGCCCATCGACAGCTCACGCCAGTCGCGGTCCGGCACGTGCTCGCGCAGCGCGTCCCTGATGCGGGCGAGCGCCCGGAAGCAGGGACGGACCTGTTCCGGGTCGTCCACCAGGGGGGCGACCGTCATGAGGCCGCACGGCACCAGGTTGGGCAGCGCCGCGATCTCACGGACGACGCCGAGGAACCGTTCCCATCTCTCCCCGTCACCGGGGCCGCGGAGGTCGAAACCGGACTTGCTCGCCTCGTCGGCGACGTTGACCTGGAGCAGGATCCGCATCGGGCCCCGCTCGGGATCGTCGGCGAGGACCCGGTCGAGACGCCGGGCGAGCTTCAGGGTGTCCACGGAGTGGACGACGTCGAACATCCGCACCGCCTGGGCCGCCTTGTTGGACTGCAGGGACCCGATGAGGTGCCAGCGCCAGGGGTCGTGGCCCAGTTCGTCGATCTTGGTGGAGGCCTCCTGGATCCGGTTCTCCCCGAGATCGGTCACGCCGGTGCCGTACAGGTGGGCGACGGTCGTGGCCGGATGGGTCTTGGTGACCGCGATGACGGTCACCTCCTCGCCGTTCCGGCCGGACTTCTCGGCCGCGACGGTCACCCTGTCCCGGATCGCGGTCAGCCTGACGAGCAGTTCTTCGGAGTTCATCGGTCCTTCCCATCGTTGAGGTGGCCGACGGGCTCGCGGACGGCCTGACGCATCGACCGCCGGATGCCGATCAGGACACCGATGATGACGACGGCGATGCCCACGATCTCGACGGGCGGCGGCAGACGGCGTTCGGCGAGGAAGACGTAGGCGAGCCCGGAGATCGTCTCGAAGACGATGAGCTGTCCGGAGACCGAGACCGGGAGCTGGTGGGAGGCCCTGTTCCACAGCAGGGTGCCGACCCAGGAGACCATGACGCCCAGGATGAGGCTGCCCGCTATCAGCCAGGCCACCGAGTCCCTCGCCCCACCGGTGCCGGGGGCGGGGGAGGCGGAGGCGCCGAGCAGCAGCAGTGGGCTGGCCAGCAGCGCCATGACGAGGGTCACCACGCCGATGAGGGTCGACCACCGCCCCGAGGACATCTCCGGGTGGGTCTTGAGGAAGGCCGCGTTGGCGACGCCGTACCAGGTCCACATCAGCAGGGCGAGGAGGGCGCAGCCCGCGCCGGCGAGCTGGGCGGCGAGCGGCCGGTCTCCGGTGCCCGACCAACCGGCCTCGGTGAGGTTGACGAGGACGAGCCCGGCGGCGATGAGGGCGATGGGCAGGGCGAGGCGGCCGAAGGGGAACTCCTTGTGCCGCCAGTTGCCGTAGAGGGCGACGGTGACCGGGAGGGTACCGATGATCACGGTGACGACGGGGGCTCCGACCAGGGCGACGCCCTGGACGACGAAGAAGTAGTAGCCGACGTTGCCGGTGAAGGCGAACAGGACGGCCATGAGCCAGACGTCTCTTCCGAGGCCACGGAGCCGGGTCCTGGTGACCGCGAGGATCAGCAGCGACAGGATGCCGTAGCTGACGTATCTGCCGAGCGTGATGACCACCGGGTCGAAGGCGCTGAGCAGGACGGGGACCAGGAACGCGAGGCCCCAGATGAGGTTGGCGGTGATCCCCGTCGCGACAGCGGCCGTGGTGCCGGCGAGCGAGGACCTACCGGGAACTGCCATCGGGTCTCATCTCTCCATCGCGTCGTCTGTGCGGAAAGCCGGAAGTGATCACGAAACTACATTGATCGGCTTCCGGTCCGTGGCCACTGTGCCGGAGTCGGCCAGCGCCTCGCGCAGCCGCCGCTCCAGCGCGAACATGTGGCGGTGGGTGACGGCGTCGTAGACGGTGGACGCCTTCGGGTCCACCTTCGCCATGGCCGCCGCCACCCGCTCCTCCGTCACACCCGCGGGATCGACGGTGTCCCCGGCGACGACGAACCCCCACGGCACTCCGTAGGAGGGCACCGAGATGGCGTACGGCGTCGCGTACCGGAAGACCGATCCCAGGGTCCGCAGGGCGCCGGCGAAGAAGTCCGCGGCGAGGAAGTGCGCGGGTCCCGCCTGCGTCGCGAAGAGCCCTCCGGGCCGCAGGACACCTCTGACCTCGGCGTAGAACTCCGCCGTGAAGAGCCGTTCGGTCGCCGACCCCTCCGTGGCGTCGGGAAGGTCGGCGACCACCAGGTCGAAGTCGTCACCTGCCTCGCGGACCTCACGGACGAGGGCCCGGGGGTCCCCGAACACGACGCGGCACCGGGGGTCGCGGTCGGCCCCCCGGTGCATGTGGGGAAGCATCGACCTGGTGATCTCGTACAGCTCGCCGTCGACGTCGAGCTGGACCACCCGCCGGAGGTCGGGCAGGGCGCACAGCCGGTGCAGGACACCGCCGTTCGCTCCGCCGAGGACCAGCACGCGCTCGACCCGGTCACTCATCGCGTAGGCGGGGTACAGCAGCGCCTCGTGGTAGTGGGCCTCGTCCCCCGCGGTCGACTGGACCCGCCCGTCGAGCAGGAGGGCGGGGCCGTACGTGCCGAGCTCGACGATCGCGAACTCCTGGACCGGGGTACGGCCGGCGCGGTGCACGGTCACGACGTCGTGGACGTGCCGCTCGTAGGCGGTGATGGGTTCGACAACCTGTCCGGCCGGCATGGGATTCCCCTGTTGCGTTCGCGAAGGTGTGGACGGTCAGCGGGCGGTGGCGACGACGAGGGCGTAGCCGAGCTTTCCCGCCTTGGTGACGGCGTTCTCGTAGTCGGCCAGCCGGGTGCTCGTCTCGAAGTACTCCTGCGAGGTCAGGGCGACGATCCGGTCGCGGAGGCGGTGCCGTACGGTGACCGACCTGTCCTGCCAGTCGCGGAAGGTCTCGGTCAGGTCGAGGCACTCCGTCACCGCGAAGCCCGCGTCGGTGAGGAGGTCGGCGTACTCGCCGGTCGAGTAGACACTCGGGCAGGCCCACTCCGTGGTCAGCGAGTGCCACTCCCGCTCGTCCAGCTCCCCCGTGCGGACCCGTTCGAGGAAGGCGAGCGAGCCGCCGGGCCGCAGGAGCTCACGGCAGCGGGCGAAGAGCCTGGCGGCGTCGAAGTGGCAGAACGCGCCGGTTCCGTAGGCTCCGTCGAAGGGTCCGTCGAACTCCTGCTCGTAGACGTTTCCGTGCACGAGCCGGATCTCCTCCCGCTGCCCCGTCGCGGTGATCCGGTCTCTCGCCTTCTCCAGCGGGCTTCCCGCCACGTCGATGCCGGTGATCCTCCAGCGGAACTCCCCCGCGAGGAAGCTCGCGACGGCGGCGGTGCCGCAGCCGATGTCGAGCACCGCCGCGCCCGGCGGGAGCTTCATGGCCGAGCCCATCAGCCGGAGTTCGGAGGCGCTGTTGTCGCTGAACTGGCCGATGTACTCGCCCTGTCCGTAGACCTCGGGGTAGATGAGGTCGTGGACGAGGTTGTTGCCCGGCATCTCCTCGTCGTAGAGCTGGGCGACGGCGGTGAAGTTCTCGTTCTCGGTCTTCATGTCCGGGCACTCCCGTCGACGAGAAGCTGGATCGGCTGTTCGAGGTCGACGCCGGCCACGGCCTCGCGCACGTCCTTCGGCACGTGGAACATGTGGTGGTGGGTGATCCCGTCGTAGAGGCGGAGGGTGCCGGTCATCCGCTCCGCGAGGTGGCGGTCGATCTCGGCGGCTCCGGTGCCCAGCGGGTCGAGCGGCAGGTTGGAGCCGATGACCGTCATCCAGACCGTTCCGTACGACTGCGGGTGTGTGACGTAGCGGTAGGCGTGCGGGAAGACCCGCTCGACCACGGCGCCGATCCGTGCGGCCATCTCCGACGAGCGGGGGCCGACCGAGCCGCACCACGAGACGTAGAGGCCGCGTTCGCTGAGTCTGGACCGCATCAGGCCGACGCTCCGCGCCGAGAACACCTCGGAGGCGGGGCTGCCGGGCAGCGGTTCGCTCAGGTCGTTGACGATGAGGTCGAACCGGCCGGGCTCGTCGTCGAGGTACTCCAGCACGTCCGCGATCTGGAGCCGGACCCGGGGGTCGGACCAGTGCTCGGTGCCGACGTGGGGCAGGTGGTCGCGGGCCACGTCGATGACCGAGGTGTCGATCTCCACCTGGACCACCTCGCCGACCCCGGGGTATCTCAACAGCTCGCGCACGACACCGCCGGGCCCCGCCCCGATGCACAGTGCCCGCTCGCAGGAACCCCCCAGCAGGAACATGGCCGGGTGGACCATGCTCTCGCTGTAGATGTACTCGTCCGCGGCGACGTGCTGGATCCGTCCGTCGAGGAAGAGGCCCCGGCCGTAGCTCTCGGTCTCAAGCACCTGGATGTGCTGGAAGGCGCTCCTGGTGGAGCAGACCTCCGCGACGATCCGGTGGCGGTGAGCCTCGCCCGGGGCGATCTCCTCGAACGACCAGCGTCCGTCGGTCAACGGTCGCTCCCGATCAGTTGCTCACGGGACCGGATGAGCGTGGGCTCGCCGCTCTTGTCGAGCAGCACCTCACACGGCTCGGTCTGGCCGAGGAACTGCGTGATCATCGAGTAGCAGTAGCTTCCCGCCTGGTCGAAGACCAGGACGTCCCCGGGCTCCAGCGCGGGCAGGTGGATGCCCTTGGCCAGGAAGTCGCGGGAGTACGTCGTCGATCCCACGACGTCGACCGGCTTCTCAAGCACGGCTCCGCTCTTGCCCAGGACGTCCACGTTGTGGAACTCGTTGTAGAACATCGACCGCGGAAGCAGGGTCGCGCTGGCGTCGCAGCAGACCAGGAAGCGGTCCGGCCTTTCCTTCACGTCGAGCACGGAGGTGCAGAAAACAGCGGTGTCCCCGAAGAGGGAGCGTCCGGGCTCAAGAATGAGCTTTATCGGGCGGCCGCGCTCCTTCGAGTAGGCGTTGAAAACCTCGCTGATGCTCTTGTCGTACTCGGCGTAGTCGAAATCGATGGCGTCGTCGCCCCTGACCGGGAAGCCGCCGCCCAGGTCCACGTATTCGAGGTCGGCGAAGTGGTTCGAGAGTTCGAGGGTGCGTTTGACCCCCTGCATCATGGTCGCCAGGGAGACAATGTTCGTACCAAGGTAGACGTGCGTTCCGACAATGGTGATGTCGTACTCCTTGGCCGTGGCCATGACCTTCTCGAATTCACTTTCGAGGACGCCGATACGGCTCTCGGCGCCGATAAAGACGTTGTCGAGGGAGTTCTCGTCGATGTTCAGCCGGATACCGCAGCGTCCGCCCGGGTTCACCTCGCCGAAAAGCCGCAGCTGGCCGATCGAGTCCAGGTTGACGGCCACCCCGTGCTCGACGATGAACGCCAGGTCCTCGCGCCGCACCCCCGTCGAGGTGTAGATGATCTCGCTGGGGCTGAAACCACAGTTCAGAGCCAGCTTCATGTGCTTCAGGGAGTTGACGAAGATGCCCAGGCCCCGCTGCCTGACCAGTTCGAGGAGCCGGGGGTTGTTGTTGGCCATGGAGGCGAAGTGAACCGCCTTCTCCGGGTATGCCAGGCCGGTGAATCGGCTGACGTTCCTGTCGATCAGGTTCTCGTCGTACACATAGCACGGTGTGCCGAATTCGGAGACGACGGAGGTCAGGCGGTCACGCATGAGAATTCTCCCTCTTAGAACACGGATACCGGGATGACGAAGGGGAGTGCCGTTGCTTTCCGCCCGCAGCGGGGGCGGCGCGACCCGGCCGTGACTATTTGGCGGCTCGCGTAACTTGACCGTAACTATTACTAATCGAGCAAGAAGAGGGAGTCAAGGCCCCTCTTTCAGGTTCCGCATAACTCCGTATCGGCGCAGGTCACGCACCACCGGGCGGTGTTCCCCGGCACGACCAGGCATTCGGCGAAGTTCCCCTATCTCGCTCGTGAAGTTTTCACACCCAATGAGTGAAGTTCACACATTCCATATGGGGGCCGCACCCGCGAACGTCCTCCCCGATCAACGGCCGGATAAATCCCTACTTGGAAACAAGAAAATGCTCGCCGCGTGCCCGTCGCCGGAATTCAAAAAGGACAGGGGAGTTTATTTGTTTTCGGACACGACCCCTCCCGGCTCCCGGCTCCCGGCTCCCGGCTCCCGGCTCCCGGCTCCCGGCTCCCGGCTCCCGGCTCCCGGCTCCCGGCTCCCGGCTCCCGGCTCCCGGGAGGCTACCCGTACCCACTCGTGGTGATCCGGTCGTCGAGGGCCGTCACGGGCGGAGCCCTTGCGCGCGCCGGGCCCGGTCCGTTCGGCACCGCCTCCGCACGCCCTGGAGAACCCCGGCCGCGGGGCCCGGCACTCGCGATGACGCGTCCCGCGTCGACGACGGCCGGTAGGCCGGGCCGCCGTCGAAATGCCCTGAGGCCTGCGGCTCAAGCCGTATCCGAGGCCCTGGAGTGGGACATGAACGGCCGCATCCCCAAGCCCGAAAGGTCGCCGAGAGTGTACATCTCATCTTTTACGTGGTTATGATCCCAGAGTTTGACAGAGTCTTTTACGAATGGAGAAGAATCATGTCAAGTCGCCTCATCGGTCTGGGGATCGCCGCGTTCATCGCCGCCTCGTCGCTGGCCACCCCCGCCTCCGCGTCCCCCGTTCACACAACCGCCATCAAAATGGTGAACGCCCCGCTCAACGCCGAGTGCACCCGGCAAACCGACGTGAGCACGTACGCCCAGGTGTCGTGCACCGGGACGAGCCTGTCCTATCGGGTCGAGGCCCAGTACTGCCGCCCCGGCTCATGCTCGTGGCACAACGGCGTCTGGGTGAGCGGTGGCGCCTGGTCGACGCTGTCAGGATTCTCCGGGGGAGCGTTCGACCCGATCCAGGTCAGGTTCGCCTGACAAATCCGTCCGGACGTGCAGCGAGGAGTGCGGCGACGAAGCCAGACGTCCAGGACCGCGACGGGTCCTGTGAACCTCGGCCGTAGCAGGTGACGGCGGCTTCGAACTGGTTCTGATCCCGTTGCCCGCACCCTCTGTGGAGTTTTGGCCCTGTAACGCCTCGGGGTCGAGGTCCGGGGCCCGGCGACCCGCCGAGCCCCGGAGCCCACCGGCCGGTCTCCCCGTTCACGGCCAACGCCATGCCGGACCCGCGAGGAATAACCAGAATCCCGGCCGTCGGGACCTTCAATTGACCGTGGTTTTCCCACCGGTCAGAAGCGGTTTTCAGCAATCAGTCAAATCGAGTGCCCTTAATGTCAGTGGGTGTCAGACCCAATGATCCGGACACGAATCCAAGGGTAGGCCGGCGATTCGACACGCGTTCAGGCCGTGTTCTCCCGATGGTCACCCCGAATAAGACCGTAGGGGCGTCCACCGGGACGGTTCCCTGAAAAACGCCTTCGGGAATTTCGTCGGGCGCGCCGTACATCGGCGTCGCGTCCCCGGTGGCCGGGAGGCTCTTCGCCCCGTGGACGTCCGGGCGCGGGCTCACGGCGCTCACGCGGCGTCGTGGAAGACGAGGGCCAGGGTGTGGCGCAGGCCGGAGCGGATGGCGGACACACCGTGACGGACCGGCGCCGCCGACCATCCCCGGCTCGACCGGACGGGACGGTCTCGGGTGGTGAAGAGGTAGCCGTGTCCGTGCGGCAGGAGTGTCGCCGTCCCCCGTGACTGCGCGCGGGGACGCTGTTCCATCAGCAGGAACTCGCCTCCCGTGTGGTCCACGCCGGGCCGGTTGAGGTTGATCACGACCTGGAGGGGGAAGACGAGGTCGCCGTAGAG
Organism: Streptosporangium sp. NPDC020072; assembly: GCF_040631445.1. Classification (NCBI taxonomy): domain Bacteria; kingdom Bacillati; phylum Actinomycetota; class Actinomycetes; order Streptosporangiales; family Streptosporangiaceae; genus Streptosporangium; species Streptosporangium sp. NPDC020072. Next base: position 196,710 of record NZ_JBEYAB010000013.1, read on the forward strand.
GTCGCGGTGCAGGGCGTTCCAGTCCTTCTCCTGATATCGCAGCAGGATCGCCGACGACTTGGTCTGCCCGGCCTCGTGACACATCGCGAGCCATTCGTCGAGCGTGTCGGGCCACGGCGCGGGGCGGCCGAGTTTGGCCCACCAGTCACGCGCGATGGGCAGCAGCCGCGGGTAGAGCGCCTGCTTCAGCCGCTCGATCGGTTCCGGGTACGGCGCCGCGAAGTACCGGTACCGCCCCTCCCCGAAGCGGTACCGGCCCATGTCGATCGTGCTGCGGAACAGTTCGTCCCGGTCGAACATCGCACAGAACCCGGCGGTCTCCTCCGGGGTGAGGAGTCGTGGCAGCAGGGCTCCGCCGTACTCGTCGATCTCGGCCGTGACGGCGGCCCAGTCGGCGGCGTCGACGCGCTCGCGCCACGGATCGACCCTCGTCGTCATGCCGCGGCCTCCAGGTTCAGCAGGGTGGTCTTGGCGTCGAGACCGCCGATGTAGCCGCCGAGGGAGCCGTCGGCGCGGAGCACCCGGTGGCAGGGAACGACGACGGGGAGGGGGTTGGTCGCGCAGGCGGTGCCGACGGCGCGGACGGCCTTGGGACTGCCGACGAGTTCGGCGACCTGCCGGTAGCTGAGGGTCCGCCCGTAGCCGATCTCCGGCAGGTGTTCCTGCACGAGCTGCCGGAACCCCCGCGACAACGACAGGTCCAGGGGCAGGTCGAACGTCCTCCTGCGGCGGCCGAAGTACTCCTCGATCTCCCGCGCGGCGGCCTCAAGCCGCCGGGGGGCGTGCAGGACGCGGGGGCTGAGCCTGCTCGCCAGCGTCTCCAGCACCCGGTCGTGGTCCTCGTTCTGGTAGGCCACCCGGACGAGACCCTTCGGGGTCGCCGCGAGCAGCAGCCTCCCGACCGGGGAGTCGACGACGGTGTAGGCGACGTCCACGAGTCCTTCGGCCTCCGCCTCACGCGCGAGCCGGGCGTGCAGCCGTGCCATCGTCTCGGGGTCGACGGGCGCCGACAGCACGCCGAGGATGTCGTTCATGAGGATGCTCCTTTCGCGTGAGCGCCCGGGTAGCTCTTCCTGAGGGTGTTCAGCCCGTCGGCCGCGGCTCTGCGCGCCGCCTCGGCGGTGCCGCCGAGGATCGCCGCGATCTCCGCGTGCGACATCCCGGCGAGGTACCGGTAGGTGATGGCCTGACGCTGCTTGTCCGGCAGCTTCACCACCGCGTCCCACAGGTCCATGTCGTCACCGCCGGGGACACCGAGACCGCTCGGCGTCTCGGGAAGGTCTTCGACGGCGACCGCGTTCCGCCTCGTGGCCCGGTGGACGTCGATCGCCTTGCGGCGCGCGATGGTGACGAGCCAGGCCTCCACGTTCGCCGTCTCCGGCAGGTCGGGATAGGCGCGCAGGGCCGACAGGAACGTCTCCGACCACGCGTCGTCGGCGTCGTGCACGCCCAGGAGGGCGCGGCAGACGCGCAACACGGTCACCCCGTGCCGCGCGACCACCTTCTCGAACGGCTGCTTCATCTCGATCCCATCAGAACAGGCGTCCCGCTGTGACCTGGGCGGGCTCCTCCAGTTCCAGCAGGGCCCGCTTGCGTCCCAGTCCCCCGGCGTACCCGGTGAGGTTCCCGTTCGCGCCGAGCACGCGGTGGCAGGGCACGAGAACGCACAGCGGGTTCGCGCCGACCGCCTGGCCGACGCGGTACGCCAGGCCACGGTCGCCGAGTCGCTCCGCGACACGGCCGTAGGTCGTCGTCTCGCCGTACGGGATCTCGTTCAGGATGCTCCACACCGCCTGTTGGAAGGCGTCCCCGGCCGCCCGCAGCGGCAGGGCGAACGCCTGCCTGTGGCCGGCGAGGTAGTCCCTCACCTGCGTGGCGGCCTCGGTGAGCAGGGCGTCGCCGACGGCCACGGCGCCGAACGTCTCCTGCGCCGGACGGCGGGTGTGGTGCTGGAAGTACAGGCCGGTGACCGCGTCACCCTCGGCGACGATCGTGACCGGTCCCAGGGTGGTGTCCACCACGGTGTGTCGCGTGTTCATACCGGCTCCTTTCGCTCTCACCCTGCAGACGTACGGGACGCCCCGAACGTGAGACGGCGGTTTTACGACCAGGTGACCGGGAGGCTCTTCACCCCGTAGACGTCCGCGATCTCCGGGCGCAGGGCGACCTCCTCCGCCGGTACGGCCAGGCGCAGTGTGGGGAAGCGGTTGAGCAGGGCGGGGAAGGCGACACGCATCTCGACGCGGGCGAGCTGCTGTCCCAGGCACTGGTGGATGCCGTGGCTGAAGGCCAGGTGCCCGCCGTCCTGTCGCCGGAGGTCCAGCCTGTGGGGGTCGGGGAAACGCTCGGGGTCGCGGTTGGCGGTGTTGAGGCCCAGGATGACCATGGTGCCCGCCGTGATGACGTGGCCGCCCACCTCGACGTCCTCAAGGGCGACCCGGTAGAACTGCTTGACGACGCTGAGGTAGCGCAGCAGCTCCTCGACGGCCTGGTCGACGAGCGTGGGGTCGGCGCGCAGCGCGGCCAGCTGCTCCGGATTCTGCAACAGCGCGAAGGTGCCGAGCGCCAGCATGTTCGCGGTGGTGTCGAAGCCGGCCGACAGCAGGATCAGGGCCATCCCCTTCAGCTCCTCGTCGGTCAGGTCGCTGTCGAGGAGGTCGCTGAGCACGTCGTCGGTGGGGTTGGCGCGCTTGGCGGCCACCAGCTCCGCGAGGTACTGCTGGACCGCGAGGTAGGAGGCGATCAGTACCTCGTCACTGACCTCTCCGCCGAGGAAGTTGTCGATGTGCTCCTGGAAGAAGTCCCGGTCCTCGTACGGCACGCCGAGGAGTTCGCAGATCACCATGGCGGGGACTGGCTTGGCGAACGCGGTCACCAGGTCGGCCGTCGTCCCGGCCCGTTCCATGGCGTCCAGGTGGTCGGCGGTGATCTGCTCGACGCGCTCGGTGAGCTGGCGCATCCGCCGTACGGTGAACTTGCCCACCAGCGGCTTGCGGTAGCGGCCGTGCCGCGGTTCGTCCATGAGGAGGAACTCGCCGGGAGGCGCCGGGGGAACCTCGACGTCGCCGTAGTCGATCATCGGGTGGTGGACCATGAGCTCCTTGCGGGAGCTGAAGCGCGGGTCGGCCAGGATGGAACGGGTCAGGTCGTAGCCGGTGACCAGCCAGCCCTGGTGCCCGTCGGCGAAGGTCAGACGGCTGATGGGGCTCTGCTCGCGGGCCTCGGTCAGCTCCTTGGGCGGGTCGAAGGGACAGCCGGACTGACGCGCGGTCGGCATCGTCATGGCGGTGTGGGGGGACTCGGACATGGTCTTTCCTTCCAGGGTGCGGTGCGGCTCAGGGGTGGCGTGCGGTTCCAGGGGCGCGGTGCGGTGCGGTTCCAGGGGCGCGGTGCGGGAAAGGGCGTGCTCTGCCCGGCCGGTGGCGGCCTGGTGCGCGAACGACATCGAGGGAGACATCGGCATCCGGCGGAGTCATCGACGCCTTCTGCGGGGAGGCCGTTCGTCACTCACACGGGCAGGGATCCTGCTCCGGGGGACCTGTTCACAGCCTGGTGTTCGTCTCGCGTGAATCTTCTGAAGTTCTCCGGCCGGCGACGCGAGACGCGCCGGGGAGGTGCTGTTTCCCGCTCAGGGGAACCGCGTCGCGGCCCTCCTTCCTGTCGTTGACACGGTCTAGGCGATCTTGCGGCGGTAGGTGTTCATCGCGAAGACGTAGGCCACGACGAGGATGCCGACACACCAGGCCAGGGCGATCCAGATGTCCGTGCCGACCGGCTGCTCGGTGAACAGGGCGCGGATGGCGTTGACGATGGAGGTCACCGGCTGGTGCTCGGCGAAGGCGCGCACGGGGCCGGGCATGGTTGCGGTGGGGACGAAGGCCGAGCTGAGGAAGGGCAGGAAGATCAGCGGGTAGGAGAAGGCGCTGGCGCCCTCGACGGTCTTGGCCGACAGGCCGGGGATGACGGCGATCCAGGTCAGGGCCAGGGTGAACAGGATGAGGATGCCGACGACGGCGAGCCAGGCCGTCACGGGGGCGCTGGAGCGGAACCCCATGGCCAGTGCGACGAGCATGACGACGGCCAGGGAGATGAGGTTGGCGACCAGGGAGGTCAGCACGTGCGCCCACAGGACGGCCGAGCGGGCGGTGGGCATTGACTGGAAGCGTTCGAAGATGCCGCTCTTGAGGTCCGTGAAGAGCCGGAACGCGGTGTAGGCGATGCCCGAGGCGATGGTGATGAGCAGGATGCCGGGCAGCAGGTAGTTGACGTAGGAGTCGGTGCCGGTGTTGATCGCGCCGCCGAACACGTAGACGAACATGAGCATCATGGCGACCGGCATGATCGCGGTGGTGATGACGGTGTCCACGCTTCGGGTGACGTGGCGCAGGGATCGTCCCAGCAGAACGGCGGTGTCGCCGAGGAAGTGCCTGGTCATGGGGGGTTCCTAGGTGTTCGTGCCAACGAGGGTGAGGAAGATCTCCTCCAGGGACGGCTGCTTCTCCACGTATTCGACCTTGGCGGGCGGCAGCAGCCGCTTGAGGTCGGCGAGGGTGCCGTCGACGATGATGCGGCCCTGGTGGAGGATCGCGATCCGGTCGGCGAGGTGTTCGGCCTCGTCGAGGTACTGGGTGGTGAGCAGGACCGTGGTGCCCTGGGCGGTGAGGTCCCTGACGGTCTGCCAGACCTCCAGGCGGGCCTGGGGGTCCAGGCCGGTGGTGGGTTCGTCGAGGAAGATGATCGGCGGGTCACCGATGAGGCTCATCGCGATGTCGAGGCGACGGCGCATGCCGCCGGAGTAGGTGGCCGCCCTGCGTCCCCCGGCGTCGGTCAGGGAGAAGCGGCGCAGCAGGTCGTCGGCGACCTGGGCGGGGTTGGCGAGGTGGCGCAGGCGGGCGACCAGCATGAGGTTCTCCCGGCCGGTGAGGATCTCGTCGACCGCGGCGAACTGCCCGGTCAGGCTGATCGACTCACGGACGTTCGCCGCCTGGGTGGTGACGTCGAAGCCGTTGACGCGGACGACTCCGGCGTCGGGCTTGAGCAGGGTGGACATGATCCTCACGGCGGTGGTCTTGCCCGCGCCGTTGGGGCCGAGCAGCGCGAAGACGCTGCCCCGCGCCACCTCGAAGTCCACGCCGCGCAGGACGTGCAGGTCCTTGTAGGACTTCCGCAGGTCCCGCACCTGGATGGCGGGGGTTTGTTGTGTCGTCATCAGACGGTCCTGTCCTTCTCCCCCGCGGCGCGGGCGATGGCGTCGGTGAAGCGGTTGCGCTCGCGGGCCCGGTACTGCCCGGCCGGGTAGTTCTGGATGAAGGCCTCGACGAACTCCACGGGGTCGTCGCCGAAGACGTCGCGGATCGGGGTTCCGTCCGACACGCTCTGTTCGAACAGGTCGGCCAGGTCCTCGTACATCTCCATCGCGCCCGCGCCGTCGACCGGGCCGAAGTGCATCAGGTAGCGCTCCAGCGCCTCGACCGCGACGCGGTAGTTCTCGGGAAGCTGCTTGATCCGTGCCTTGTACTGCCGGTAGCGCTTCTTCTCCTCCAGCGACCCGGTGACGACCTCCAGGTACTTCAGGTAGCGGCTCTTCGACTCGTCCGGTTCTCTGGTCATGTCTAGTTGATCCCTTCGCGGAGTTGTTCAAGCCTTTCGGCGAGGAATGCCCAGGTTCTCCAGAACTCGTCGAGGTACTCCCGCCCCTGGGCGTTCAGGGAGTACACCTTGCGTGGCGGCCCCTTCTCCGAGGGGACCTTCGCCACATCGACCAGGCCGCGCTGTTCGATCCTGACCAGCAGTGCGTAGATGGTGCCCTCGGCGATGTCAGAGAAGCCCTGTTCACGCAGCCATGCTGTGATCTCGTAGCCGTAGGCGGCCCGGGTGGAGAGGATCGCCAGGACGATGCCCTCCAGTGTTCCCTTGAGCATCTCCGTGGCCTGTTTGCCCATGGAGTGCCCCCTTTCAGCTACTCGATAGTGCTAAGTACCAGTAGAAAGTAACACTGACTACCGGTACTTAGCAACACCAAATAGCTCAGACCGTGGTCACCCCCGCAGACCGCCTCCGGCGCGGGTGACGATGAGCCCGTGTCCACCGGCGGTGAGCGAGTTGAGAAACAGCCGGTCAGCGCCCGGCAGGGAGGCCAGACGGAGCATCCAGTCACGTGCGGCGATGCGCAGCCCGCTGGAGGGCGCCATCCACTGGATGAACCGGCGACCGAACGCCTGCACCTCCTCGATGGCCGGCCGTACCCGCCTCTGGTAGGCGGCCAGCGCGTCCGGGACACGGGCCGCTCCGGCCGTCGCCAGTTCGTCGGCGAGCACCCACGCCCCGGCCATCGCCATGGACGCGCCGTGCCCGGCGAACAGGGACACCGCCTGGCAGGCGTCCCCGAGCAGGGCGACCCGTCCGGTGCTCCAGTGCTCCATGTCGATCTGGGTCACCTGGTCGCAGTAGATCTCGGCGGGGTCCGGGCAGCGGGAGAGCGCCTCCGGCAGGATCCAGCCGAGGTCGCCGTAGGTGTGCCGCAGCCAGGCGGCCGGGTCTTCGGGCAGGGTGGGGTCGGGCTCGCGGCACAGGAACAGCAGCGCGAGCCGGTCTCCGCGCAGCGCGTAGGCACCGGCCATCCGCCCCGGCACGGTCAGCATCTGGTAGCGCGTGCCGATCTTCCTGCTGAGCGCCTCGTCGTCGATGACGTAGGCGGCGACCCGGTGACCGAGGTAACGCACGAATCCGCTCTCGGCGCCGAAGGCCAGCTTCCTGACCTGGGAGTGCGCTCCGTCCGCGCCCACGAGGAGGTCGACCTCGCGCCGCGTGCCGTCGGTCAGCTCCACGGTGACTCCTTCACCGTCCTGCTCGATGCCCGCGACGCTGGTGCCGTACGTCACCGGGGTGCGCACACCGTCGTGGACGGCACGGACCAGGTCGGTGCGCAGCAGGCTCACCACCCGGTTGAAGGACTCGGGCATGACCAGGCGGCTGGTCCGCCGCCCGACACGGTCCACGTAGCCGAGTTCGTTGACCGGGTAGCGGGCCTCAAGCAGGCGGGGGGCCAGGCCCATCCGCTCGGCCACCTCGTATCCCGGCCCGTAGAAGTCGATCATGTATCCGCCGTCCCGGAGGGCGGGGGCGCGTTCGACCACCTCGACCTGCCACCCCATGCGCTCCAGGTGCCAGGCCAGGGTGAGCCCGGCGATTCCCGCGCCGCAGATGAGCGCCCTCATCACCCCTCACTCCCCGCGTGCCCGTCCGCCCGCAGCATGGCCCGCAGGGGACCGGCGAGCGCGGCGACGTCCATGGCGGGATCGAGGCTGTGGTGCAGCACCAGGCCGTCCAGGGTCGCCGCGAGCAGGACGGCGGCGGCCTCGGCGTCACCGGTGTGGCCGCGGGCGCGCAGCCACGAGACCACGCACGCGCGGAAGTCGTCGATCATGTCGCGGAGCCGGGCGCGGAGCTCGGGGAGCCTGCCGGAGGCCAGGTGCGTCTCCACGATCAACAGTGAGGCGGGGTCCGTGCCGGTGTAGCCGGACAGTTCGCCCAGCAGCCAGTCGAGGCCGCTCTCGATGTCCGGCTGTTCGGCCAGCCGGTGCGCGACCTCACCGAACAGCGCGCCGGCGAACGCGGTCGAGGCCTCGACCAGCAGGTCCGTCACCGACGCGAAGTGGTAGTGCACCACACCCGGAGCCACCCCGGCGCGTTCGGCGACCATCCGTGTGGTGACGCCGCCCCAACCGACCTCGCCGATCAACGCCACCGCGGCGTCGAACAACCGCTGCCTGGTCGCTCGACCTCGTTCCACCGACTTCTCCACCGTCTCCCGCTCCTTTGGACATACGACTTGGACAATCGACTTGGACAGTTGCCCAAAATATACATCCCAAGCCGCCGGCGCGGCGGAGAGGAGCGAGGCCGATCAGGCGGGGCTCACCGGAGCCGGCCAAACGAAAACGGCCCGCCTCCTCGCTCACGCGTGTGATGCGCTGCGGAAAATCAGGAAGCGGGCCGTTTCACCCTCCTCAGGAGGGGAGTCCTGCGGGTCTTACTCGTTCACGGGCACGAACTGCCAGCGCTGGGTGTCGGACCCGTTCGCGCCGCGCAGCGCCACATCGCCGCGTGGAACCACCGGGGGCTCGACGTTCCACAGCAGGTCCTCGTTGGGCGCCTTGACGACGAAGGTGCCGCCGCCCGCCGACTCCACGGACCAGGTGGTCGGCTGGCGGTCGGTGATGACCGGCTCCCCCTCCTCCGACCGTGACACCGAGGCGTAGACGGCGGCACCGCGGGTGAGGCTCAGGCCGACGTTCTTGATCGTGAACCCGCCCTGGACCGGGGTGATCTCCCACAGCTCGAACGGTCCCGGATTCTCCCGGGTGCTGGAGACGAAGACCGCGTTGCCCTCGTTGTAGGCCCGCAGCGAGCTGTGGGAGGCCGTGTTGACGATCCGGTAGACGTTCGCGGCGGCGGCCAGGGGCTGGGTGCCGTCCGCGGCGGCGTTGGCGGTTGCGCCCAGGCTGCTCATCGCCCAGGAGCCGAGCAGCAGCATCGCGGCCACCGCCATCCTTGCGAGGCCACGCCCGCCACGGGTCCGGTAGGTCCTTCCCATGCCACTCCCTCTCTGTAGTCGATCAACTTCGGAGGGTGACATCGTTCCAACAACGACGGGCCGGTCACAACGGGCCCGTCGGAGCAGAGGACTGATCCCCCACGGGCAGGCATGACTCACCGGAAGGTGAGGCCCGGCTCAGGAGAGGGCCCTGACCCGGGCGGCCTGATCCTCCTGGACCCTTCGGGCGGTACGCAGGAAATCGAGGATGACGGCCAGCTGGTCCGGCTCGTACTCCCCCAGCGCCTGGGCACCCGCCCGGCCGACCGGGACGAAGATCTCAGCCTCGGCCGAGCGGGCGGCGTCGGTCGCGGAGACCAGGACCCGGCGACGGTTCTCCGGATCCGTGGAGCGGGCCACCATTCCGGCGCGCTCCAGCCGGTCGATGACCGTGGTGGTGGCCGCCGGACTGAGCTTCAGCGCGAGGCTGAGCGCGCCCGCGGGCACCGGACCCTCGGCGAGCACCACGTCGAGGCAGCGCAGGTCGGTGCGGTTGAGGCGCAGCCGGGCGGCGGCCGCCTCGTCGAAGGCGTCGAAGCTCTGCTGCAGCCGCCGCAGCTCCGTCGCGATCTCTCCGATGACAGCTTGTTTCGACATTCGAAGCTTTCTGGTATCGTACATTTCGTTCGTCGAAATGACGATATCACGTCACGGAGGGACCCCCATGCGCTCGACCATCCTCACCGGCACCGCTTCCAGCCCGCGAACCGACGACACCGCCGAGATCGAGAGGCTCTTCGCCGACTTCCTCGCGGCCTGGACGGCGGGCGACGCCCAGGCGTTCGGCGCGCTGTTCACCGACGACTCCGACTACGTCTCCTACGACGGGACCGTCGCCCGTGGCCGCCGGGCCCACCAGCACAACCATGACAAGCTCTTCCGCGGCGTCCTGACCGGCTCCGCGCTGGTCGGCGACCTGGAGTCGATCCGCTACCTCACCCCGGACGTGGCGGTCGTGCACGGTACGGCCTCCGTCCTGATGCCGTGGCGGTCCACCCTTCCCAGGCGGCGGCTGTCGCGGCAGACCGTCGTCGTGGTGCGGACGGAAACCGGCTGGAGAATCGGCGCCATTCACAACGGCCGCGTCCGCCCCATCGCCGTTCCCGAGCCCGACGCGTTTCCTTCGAGGATGTCCCGGCTGATGTCGCGTGTCGCGCGCCGATTCGGCTTCGGCCAGAACCGATCCCGCTAAAGGACATTGTTTCCGCTGCTCAGAGCAGGTGCCCGAGGGTCGTCGGCGAACGCGCGCCGAGTGCGGGAAACGCGGGGAAACCCCTGGGGAAAGCCCGGAGAAGATCCCGGAAAAGCTCGGAGAGGGCTCGGCGAAGACGCCCTCGGCGGAATTCTCCCGGTCGTCGATCACGCCCTCGTCCCGCGAAGGGAAAAGGACGGGCCGGCTTTCTCCCACAGCGTGACGGCCCGGGATCTGGATCACGAGCCTTCCAGCGCGACGGCTTCAGGACGTGGACCACCGGCCTCCCGGTGTGACGGCCCAGGACGTGGACCACCGGCCTCCCGCCACAGCACCCCAGGACGTGGATCATCGGCCCAGCGCGACGCCCCGGGATGTGGATCACCGCCGACGCTCCCGGCGCGCCGCAAGCCGATGTCATGTATTGACTGGATGCTCCCCTTCTTCCTAGATTTGTCCAAAAGTTAGGAAAGTTTCCTAACCTACGGACCGGAAGATCGGAAGGACGCCAGTGAAACTCGCCGTTGTCGGAGGCGGTTCGACCTACACGCCGGAGCTGATCGACGGGTTCGCCCGCCTGCGTGACGAGCTCCCGTTGACCGAGATCGCGCTCGTCGATCCCGACGCCTCCCGTCTTGAGCTGGTCGCGGGGGTCTCCCGCCGCATGCTGGCCCGGGCCGGGCACCCCGCCGAGGTCGTCGCCACCTCCGACCTCCAGCGGGGTGTCGAGGGCGCGCAGGCCGTACTCTTCCAGCTCAGGGTGGGCGGCCAGGCGGCACGCGACGTCGATGAGACGTTCCCGCTGGCGTGCGGCTGTGTCGGACAGGAGACCACCGGTGCCGGAGGCCTGGCCAAGGCCCTGCGCACGGTGCCGGTCGTGCGCGACCTGGCGGCCACGGTCAGGAAGCACGCCCCGGAGGCCTGGATCGTCGACTTCACCAACCCCGTCGGCATCGTGACCAGGGCGCTGCTGGACGACGGGCACCGTGCGATCGGGCTGTGCAACGTGGCGATCGGCTTCCAGCGCCGCTTCGCCGCCCACCTCGGCCTGGCCCCCGAGCGGGTCCGTCTCGGCCATGTCGGGCTCAACCACCTGACCTGGGAGCGCGCGGTGTACGTGGACGGCGAGAACGTGCTGCCCAAGCTGATCGCCGAGCACGGGCAGGCCATCGCCGACGACCTGCGCCTGCCGCTGGAGCTCATCGAACGTCTCCAGGTCGTGCCCTCCTACTACCTGCGTTACTTCTACGCCCACGACCTGGTGGTCGAGGAGCAGCGGACCCGGCCCTCCCGGGCCTCGGAGGTCGCGGCGCTTGAGGAGCAGCTGCTCAGGCTCTACGCCGACCCCTCCGTCGACACCAAGCCCGAGCAGCTGGCCAAGCGCGGCGGGGCCTTCTACTCCGAGGCCGCCGTGGCGCTCATCGCCTCGCTGCTCGGCGACCGCGGTGACGTGCAGGTGGTCAACACCCGCAACAACGGCACGCTGCCCTTCCTGTCCGACGACGCGGTCGTCGAGGTGCCCGCGAAGGTCACCGCGGCGGGAGCCGTACCGTTGCCGGTCGAGCCGGTCGAGCCGCTCTACGCGGGCCTGATCGCGGGCGTGTCCGCCTACGAGGAGCTGGCCCTGCAGGCGGCGCTGCACGGCGGGGCGGACCGGGTGCGCAACGCGCTTCTCGCGCACCCGCTGGTCGGGCAGGAGGCGATCGCCGCCGAGCTGACCGAGCTGCTGCTGGAGAAGAACAGCGGGTACCTGTCGTGGTGAACGTGCTGGCCGTCGACGGCGGCAACAGCAAGACCGACGTGGTGCTGCTGAACGAGCTCGGCGAGATCCTCGCCCGTGGCCGGGGTGGCCCCTTCGCGCCGCAGAGCGAGGGGGTCGGGCCCGCGACCGACGTCATCGAGAGGGTGGTACGGCAGGCGATCGGGTTCACCGGCCGGGCCGACCACCTGGTCACCTTCCTGGCCGGGGTGGACCTGCCCGAGGAGGAGCGGGCGATCGAGGCCGAGATCTCGGGGCGCGCGCTGGCCAGGGACGTCGTGGTGCGCAACGACACCTTCGCCCTCCTGCGGTCGGGGGCGTCCGGCCCGTGGGGGGTCGCGGTGGTCTGCGGCGCGGGGATCAACGCGGTCGGCGTCGCGCCGTCGGGGCGGGTCGCCCGGTTCCTGTCCCTGGGGGCGATCAGCGGCGACTGGGGCGGCGGTCTCGGCCTGTCGTCGGAGACGCTCTGGCACGCGGCCCGCGCCGAGGACGGCAGGGGTGCCCCGACCGGGCTCGCCGAGCTGGTCAGGTCGCACTTCGGCGCGGACACGGTCGAGCGGGTGGTGATCGACCTGCACCTCGGCGCCCTGGAGCGGGAACGGCTGCTTGAGCTGACGCCGGGGCTGTTCAGGGTGGCCGCGGACGGCGACGAGATCGCCCGTGGGCTGGTCTCGCGGCTGGCCGACGAGGTCGCCACGATGGCCCAGGTCTGCCTCACCCGGCTCGACCTGCTCAGTACGCCGACCGAGGTGGTCCTGGGCGGGGGCGTGCTGCGGGCCCGCGATCCGCTGCTCACCACGCTGCTCGACGAACGGTTCGCGGCCCGCATGCCGCTGGCGGAGCGGGTCGTCGCCGAACTGCCGCCCGTCGTGGGCGCGGCGTTGAGCGCCCTGGATCACATCGGCGCAGGTGAGGACGCGAAAGCCCGGCTGCTCGGGCGGTTCTGAACTCTTGACGGGTTGAGGAGAGGCGACCTATAGTCGGCCGCTAACCGTCTGGAAGGTATCCGGACGGTTAGCGCCAGGAGGAAGCATGTCCCTCAGCCGCCGCGAAGTCCTGCGCGGGCTCGGTCTCGCCGCGCTCGCCACCCCTCTCGCCGCCTGCGCGACCGCCGGTCGCGAAGCCGCCCCCAGCCCCACCGCCTCCGCCGCCGCGACCTCAACGAACAACCCGCTCGGCGTGGACGCCACCCGGCGGCTGGAAGTCGTCATCTTCAGCGGCGGCAACGGCGACAAGTACGCCGTGGACCTGCACGAGGCCGCCTACCGCAAGGCGTACCCGAAGGCCGAGCTCAAGCACGTCGCCACACAGAAGGTCGGCACCCAGCTGCGCCCCCGCTTCATCGCCGGTGACGTGCCCGACGTGGTCAACAACTCGGGCCCCGAGGCGCTCGACCTGCAGTCGCTGGTCCAGGAGGGACACCTGGCCGACCTCACCCCGCTCTTCGAGGCCCCCTCCCTGGCCTTCCCCGACAAGAAGGTCAAGGACACCCTTGTCGGCGGCGCCTACGAGAACTCGCTGATCGACGGCGTGCCGAGGGTCCTGCAGTACACCGTGGCCCACCGCGCCCTGTGGTACAACGCCAAGCTCTTCGAGTCCAAGGGCTGGACCGTTCCCAAGACCTGGGCGGAGTTCAACACCCTCGGCGAGGAGGCGAAGAAGGCCGGGATCACCCTGTTCGCCTACCCCGGCCAGGTCGGCCCGTTCTACCAGCTGTGGAACCTCGTCTACAGCGCCGCCAAGGTCGGCGGCAACAAGGTCATCATCGACATCGACAACCTGGCCGACGGCGCCTGGACCGCCGAACCGGTCCGGCAGGCCGTCGCCGCCTGGGCGCAGATCCAGAAGGACTACGGCGACAAGGCCTACTTCGGTCTCGACCACACCCAGACCCAGATCAAGCACCTGCAGGACAAGGTCCTGTTCTACCCGTGCGGCTCCTGGCTGGAGAACGAGATGGCCAAGGACAAGCCGGACACCTTCGAGTACGCCATCGCCCCGGTGCCGAGCATCACCGCCGCGGACGCCCTGCCGTACGAGGCGATCATGATCGGGGTCTCCGAGGCCTTCTTCGTCGCGGCCAAGGGCAAGAACCCGCAGGGCGGCCTGGACTACCTGCGCATGATGCTCTCCAGGGAGGGCGCGCGCGGCTACACCGAGATGACCAAGAACCTCACCATCGTCAACGGCCTGGTGGACGGTCTGCAGCTCACCTCGGCGGTCAACAGCGCCGCCAAGGCCCAGGAGGCCGCCGGGAAGAACACCATCACCGACGCCCGCTTCGAGACCTGGTACAAGGAGCTGTTCGACCACGGCCAGACCCAGACCAACTCGGTCATGGCCGGTCGCATCACCGCCGACCAGTTCTGCGAGAACATGCAGAAGAAGGCGGACGAGCTCAAGGCCGACTCCTCCATCGCCAAGCAGAACCGGACCGTCTGACCGATGAGGCGGCACGGCTTCGTCGCGGGATTCCTGCTCCTTCCCGTCGTTCTCTACGGCATCTTCGTCATCAGCCCGTACGTGCAGGCGTTCCAGATCGCGCTGACCGACTGGCGGGGAGTCTCAGCCAAGCTCAACTTCGTCGGGCTGGACAACTTCCGGCGGATGTTCGGCAACGAGACCTTCTGGCAGGCGATCCGCAACCACGCGGTCCTGCTCGTCGCCATGCCGCTGGTCACGGTTCTCCTCGCGCTGCTGTTCGCCTACCTGCTGAACGTGGCGGGTGGCTCACGCGGCGGCACGATGACCGGGGTCAAGGGCTCCGGTTTCTACCGGGTCGTCTTCTTCCTGCCGCAGGTGCTCGCGGTGGCGGTGGTCGGCGTGCTGTTCAAGGCCGTCTACCGCCCCGACGCCAGTGGCGTGGTCAACGGCGCCCTCGTCAAGCTGGGCATGGAACCGATCGGGTGGCTGACCGACCAGAGACTCGCGCTCTGGTCGATCATCGCCGTCATGGTCTGGCAGGCGGTCGGTTTCTACGTCGTCCTCTTCTCCGCGGGCATGGCCGCCATCCCGAAGGACGTCTTCGAGGCGGCCTCCCTGGACGGCGCCAGCCGTACCCGGCTGTTCTTCTCCATCACCCTGCCGCTGCTCTGGGACACCGTCCAGGTCGGCTGGATCTATCTCGGGATCGCGGCCTTCGACGGCTTCGCCCTGGTCAACGTGCTCTCCATCGAGCAGGGCGGGCCGGACGGCGCGACCACGGTGCTGGCCACGGAGATCTACAAGAACGCCTTCGGCTACTCGCGGTTCGGCTACGCCTCGGCGCTCGGTGTGGCGCTGTTCTTCCTGACCCTCACCTTCGCCGCACTGACGATGCGGGTCACCAGGCGCGAGAGGATCGTCTACTGACATGGGCCGCAAACTCTTCGGAGGTCTTTCGCAGGCCATCCTCGCGGTGTGGGCCCTGCTCATCATCGCTCCGCTGATCTGGACGCTGCTGGCCTCCTTCAAGAGCAACGGCGAGATCTTCGGCGACGCCCTCCAGCTGCCGGGCGAGCTGCGCTGGGACAACTGGGCGCGGGCCTGGGAGCGGGCCAACGTCGGCCGGTACCTGCTCAACACGGTGATCGTCGTCTTCTTCGGCGTCGCGGGCACCATGTTGCTCAGCTCCATGGCCGCCTACGTGCTGGCGAGGTTCAAGTTCCCCGGCAACCGGCTGATCTACTTCCTGTTCGTTTCGGGCATGGCCTTCCCGGTCTTCCTCGCCCTGGTGCCGCTGTTCTTCGTGGTCGACGGGCTCGGGCTGCTCAACACGCACGTCGGGCTGGTCCTGGTCTACATCGCCTACTCGCTGCCCTTCACGATCTTCTTCCTCACCTCCTTCTTCCGGGGGCTGCCCGACGCGGTCGCCGAGGCGGCGATGATCGACGGCGCCTCCTACACCCGGACCTTCTTCCAGGTCATGCTGCCGATGGCCAAGCCGGGGATGGTCAGCCTGACCATCTTCAACGTGCTCGGCCAGTGGAACCAGTACCTCCTACCCCTGGTGCTGCTTCCCGGAGACAAGAGCAACTGGGTCATCACCCAGGGCATCGCCGACATCTCCACCATCGCCGGATATGAGGCGGACTGGCCGGCCCTGTTCGCGGCGCTCAGCATGACCGTTCTGCCGGTGGTCGTGGCCTATATCGTCTTCCAGCGGCACATCCAGTCCGGGCTGACGTCAGGAGCAGTGAAGTAGTGTCCACCGGGAACCCCACCGTCTTCAGAACCCTCAACGAACGGGCGGCCCTGGAGCTGCTGCTGCGGCACGGCTCCCTCACCCGCGCCGAGCTGGAGTTCCACACCGGGCTCTCCAAGGCCTCCGCCGCCGAGGTGCTGCGCCGCCTGGAGAACGGGCGCCTGGCGCGCAAGGCCGGCACCAAGCCCGGCAACGCGGGCCCCGCCGCCCAGCTCTGGGAGCTGAACGGCTCGGCCTCCTGGGTCGCGGGCCTGGACCTGACGGCACGCGCCGTCGAGGTGTCGGTCTCCGACCTCACGGGTGAGGTCCGGGGCGGCCACCAGGCCGAGGCCCCCGGCGAGGGCACCGACGCGGTGGCGTTCCTGACCGAGGCCGTGCAGGCCGCGGCCCACGACGCCGGGGTCACCCTCGACGACCTCGACCAGATCGTGCTGGGTGTCCCCGGCGTCGTCGAGGCCGGGGGCCACCGGCTGAGCCAGGCGGTGCAGCTGTCCGGCTGGTCGCACCTCGACGACCTCGGTGACCTGCGCGAACAGCTGGGCACCGAACGCTTCCGGCTGGAGAACGACGTCAACCTGGTCGCGATCCGCGAGCTTGAGGAGCACAAGGGCAGTAGCTTCGTCCTGTTCTGGGTGGGAAGCGGAGTCGGAGCCGGAGTCGTGCTCAACGACGTCCTGTGGCGCGGCGTCACCGGGCGCGGCGGTGAGGTCGGCTCGGTGACCGTGCCCGACCCGGTCAGCCGCGGGCGGCTCTACGGCCCCGACGGCGGCCCGCTCGGCGCGCTGCTCGGTACGGCCCCGCTCGCCGAACTGGCCGCAGCGCACGGGCTTGAGGTCGAACCCACCCTGCGCGCGGTCACCGAGCTGCTCCGCGCCGAACCCCCCGCCGAATTCCTCGACGACGTCGCCAGGCGGGTCGCGCTCGGCGTGACCGCGGCCGTCGGCGTACTCGACCCCGGCTACGTCGTCCTCGGCGGCCCTGTCTGCACGGCGGCCGGGGAACCGCTGCGCTCCCGCGTCGCCGACCTCCTGGTCCCCACCGGTCTGGCGCCCGTCACCGTCGCCGTCAGCCGCGTCAGCGGCAACGCCGTACTGGAAGGCGCCGTCCGTCACGCCCTCGACCTGGCTCGTGAGCAGGTCTTCCACGCCGGTACGGCAGGCCGTACCGGACCCGTCAACGAAAGCTGAGAAATGTTGCGCACCCTGGTGATCGCCGCCCACCCCGACGAACCCGAGCTCTACGCCGGTGGCATCTCCGCACTGCTGTCCAAGGCCGGGCACGCGGTGAAGTTCCTGACGCTCACCAACGGCGACGCCGGACACCACGAGCTCGAACGGGCTCCGCTGGCCCGCCGCAGGGCGGAGGAGGGCTGGCGTGCGGCCGACGCCCTCGGCGTGGTCAACTACGAGATCTTCGACGTGCATGACGGCCTTCTTGAGCCGACCGTTGAGCTGCGCCTTCAGGTGATGCGGGAGATCCGTGCCTGGCGGCCCGACCTGGTGATCGCCCTGCACGCCGACGGCTCCGGCCACCCGGACAACCGGGCCGCCGGGAAGCTGGTCGAGCAGGCCGTCGAACTTGTCACCGTGCGCAACGTCGAGTGCGGCAAGCCCCCGCTTGAGCGGCAGCCGGTCTGCCTGCTGATGACCGACTACGCCTCCGACCCGGTGCACCGGGACGACGTGGTGGTGGACGTGACGCCGGTCGCGCAGGCCAAGGTGGACGCCTGCCTCGCGCACGCCTCCCAGTTCCTGGAGTTCGGCCCGTTCCAGCGCGGTCTCCTGGACCGGGTCCCCCCGGCCGACGACGTGGACGCCTGCCGCGCCTTCGTCGGCGAGTACTGGCCGGGACACCTGTCGACGGAGACCTTCCAGTTCGCCCCGTACGGCAGGCGGGCCGACACGGCCGAACTGCGGCGGTTGCTGCCGTTCGTCCAGAACCTCTGACCCTTCAACCGGCGTCGTCCGGCCTCTCGTCGTGTGAGACGCGGGTCAGGCTGTGCAGCAGGTGGCGCAGGGCGGGAGTCGGTGAGCCAGGGGGGACGGCCAGCGAGGTGGTCAGCCGTGGTCCGGCCAGCGGGCGGATGGCGACCCTGGGGAACTCCGGCAGCCCCGCCACCTCGTAGAAGACGGTCCAGGACGGGGCTCCGGCTCCGATGTGGGCGAGGGTCTCCTGGAGGGTGGTGAACGGCGGTCCCGGCGGCGGTGCCACCCCGGCGTCCCGGCAGGCTCCGGTGACCAGGTCGTGGAAGGGCGGATTGTCCTCACGCGCGGCGAGCCGGAGCGGAAGTCTCGCCAGGTCCTGGAGCCTCGGCTCGGCCGAGCGCGCCAGCCGATGCGCGGCGGGCAACGCCACGTACAGCGGATCCGCCCAGACGGGAAGCAGTTCGAGGCCGGGCGCCTCGGTGAGCGCCCTGACCAGGGCGGCGTCGAGCTCGCCGGTGCGGACCGCGGACAGGCGGGCGAGCAGGGGGAGCCGGCGCAGCCGGACCTGTAGCCGCGGCGCGACGGCGGCCAGCTCGTTCAGGGTGCGGAAGACCCGGTCGCCGGGGCCCTGCACGATCCCGAGGCGCAGGACGCCGTCGATGCCCGCGCCGATGTCGGCGGCCACCTGACGTGTGCGGCGCACGGCGGCGAGTACGGCGCGCGCCTCGGGCAGCAGGCGTTCACCGGCGCCGGACAGGTGCACGTGCCGGGTCGAGCGGTCGAACAGCGGCACACCGAGTTCGCGTTCGAGGCGGCGGATCTGCTGGCTGACCGCCGACTGCACGATGCTGAGCCGTTCGGCCGCCCGGCCGAACCCGCCCTCCTCGGCGACCGCAACGAAGTACTCCAGCTGCCGCAGCTCCATCCGTGCCCTCTGATTCATCTCGATCGGTGATCACTGCACGTCATAACCGCTTCTGGTTCACGGCTTCTTCCTGGACTCCAATGGGTTCCGATCCCGGTCCCTGTTTTCGGGAGAACTCATCAGGAGTCCACATGACCGTCACCGGTTCACCCGCCTTCGTCATGCCCGCCGACGCCGCGGAGGTCGTCGACCTCCCCGCGGGTGGCGCGTTCACGCTGCTCGCCGACGCGAGCCACACCGCGGGCGCGCTCGGCGCCAACCGGCTGAGGCTGGGGAGGGGACGCGACGGCGCCCGCCTCCATTTCCACTCCCGCTCCACCGAGCTGTTCCACGTCCTGGCCGGGGACATGGAGTTCCTCCTGGGGGATGAGCGGGTGACGGTCTCCGCGGGCGGGCTGGTCGTCGTGCCGCCGTGGCTGCCCCACGCGTTCGGCGCGGCGCCCGGCTCCGAGGCCGACGTGCTGTCCGTTCTGACGCCGGGGGTCGAACGCTTCGGATACTTCCGGCGGCTGGGCCGCGTCCAGCACGGGCTGGAGCCCTTCGACGGCCTGTTGTCCGAGCAGGAACGCTACGACGTCCACTTCGTCGACGAAACCGGCAGGGACGTCCGATGAGCACCCTCGTGGCCGGGCCGCGGTTCGGGACGCTGTCGACGGCTCTCCGGCTCGGAGGACTGTTGCCCGGTGGTCTGAGGCATGGCGGTGGTCGCCGTGGTCCTGCTCGCGGGCATGGACTCCGCCGCCGCCGCGCTGGCGGTGGTGTGTTCGTGCTCGCGGCCGGAGGGCAGGCGGCGCGTTGGTGGCCGTCGCGGTCTTTCCACTGGTCGCCGCGGCTCTGGCCTTCGTCATTCGATCTTCACCCGAATTCCCCTTCCCAGGGGGAGGGAAAGGTGGGATACGAAGGGGTGAACCGTGATTCGTGGACGAAAGACGATCTTGAGTGCGCGATCATGACACTATGGCAGGAGCGAGTGGAAGGCAGTGGTCACAGATGTCGGACGCCCCCCAGGACCGGATCGCCTCGGTCGATCTGCAGACCAACCGGCCGCACTCGGCCCGGGTCTACGACTACATCATGGGAGGCAAGGACAACTTCGCCCCTGACCGGGAGACCGCGGCCAAGGTGCTGGCCGACTGGCCCGGGCTGCGCACCTCGATGCTGGCCAACCGGGCCTGCATGCACCGGATGGCCCGTCACCTCACCGGCCTGGGCGTGCGGCAGTTCGTCGACATCGGCACCGGCATCCCCTCCTCGCCGAACCTGCACCAGGTTGTCCAGGAGACCGCGCCGGACGCGCGTGTCGTCTACGTCGACAACGACCTCATCGTGCTGTTGCACGCGCGTGCCCTGCTGACCGGCACGCCCGAGGGGCGCATCGCCTACATCCAGGCCGACATGCGCACCCCCGAGGCGCTTCTCGGTGACGCCACGCTCCACGAGGTGATCGACTTCTCCCAGCCGGTCGCGCTCACCCTGATCGCGATGCTCCAGTTCGTCGAGGACGCCCAGGGGGTGGTGGAGTCGCTCCTCGAACCGCTCGCCCCGGGCAGCCACCTCGCCATCACCATCCCGACCGGCGAGCTGGCCCCCGAGTCCGAACGGCTCGCCCGCGAGTACACCGAGCGCGGCATCCCCATGTATCTGCGGGGACGCGCCGAGGTCGAACGGCTGTTCTCCGGCCTTGAACTGCTCGACCCGGGGATCGTCCCGATGCCGCGCTGGCACCCCGCCCCCGGCGAGCAGCCCCTCCCGGACACCGCGACCAACATGTACGCCGCGGTGGGCCGCAAACCATAGACCTGGCTCAACGGCTCACTCGTGCGGCGCTTCCCGGGCCCCCGCGTACGGCCCGGCGCTCCCCATACCGCCTGCTGTACGGCCCGGCAGCCCGCGTAGGCCGGGTCAGCGGCCGGTCGGCGCCCACCAGGTCAGGTTGGCCGCGGCCTGGGACACCGGTTCGATGATCTCCCACGCCTCGGCGATCAGCCCGTCGTCGAGGCGCCAGATGTCGACGACGGCGATCTCCGGCCCGGTTCCGGGAAGCCGGCGCAGCGAGTGCATCACGACGTGGTCGCCGGATTCCAGCAGGTGCCGTACCTCGACCCGCATGCCGGTGAGCGGGCCGAGCGCGGCGCCGACGGCGGCGAGCCACTCCGTCTTGTTCTTCGAGGTCGCGTCCGGCCGGTGGTGGACGAAGCCGTCGCTCAGCAGCGGCGCGAGCGCGTCGACGTCTCCGGTCGCGACCAGGGCCGTCAGCGCCCGTTCCACGACACCTTTGTTACCTGTGGTCATGGGTCGCCAGTGTTTCCACCCCCGCCAGGGGTTGTCGATGAAATGCCGTTTCATGGCGTACGGCCCGCAGGAGGGCTAGTGTCGGCGGCCATGCGCACGGTCGGGGAACTGTTGCGGCGGTGGCGGCACCGCCGCGGGCTCAGCCAGCTCGATCTGTCGATCGCCGCCGACGTCTCGGCCCGGCACGTCAGTCTGGTGGAGACCGGGAGGTCCCGCCCGAGCGCCGACATGGTCATTCGGCTCGCCGAGCAGCTCGACGTGCCGTTGCGTGAGCGCAACCGGCTACTGCTCGCCGCCGGTTTCGCCCCCCGTTACCCGGAACGGCCGCTCGACGGGGACGCGCTGCCCGCGGCCCGGGAGGCGGTCGAAAGGGTGTTGCGCGCGCACGAGCCGTACCCCGCGCTGGTCGTCGACCGCCGGTGGGACATCGTGCTGACCAACCGCGCCGTCGCCCCGTTTCTCGCGCGCGTCGCCCCCGAGCTGCTCCGCCCGCCGGTCAACATGGTGCGGCTGGGGCTTGATCCGCGTGGACTCGCCCCGTTCATCGTGAACCTGGCGGAGGTGCGCTCGCTGCTGCGTGTCCGGATCTCCCGTCAGCTCGCGGTCGCCCCCGACCCCGGGTTGGCCGCGCTCCACGAGGAACTGCTGGCCCCCGGGGGTGCGGAGGTGGTCCATCGGGCCGGGTCCGAGGTCGCGACTCCGATGATCTTCCGTTTCGACGGCCGGGAGCTGCGGCTGTTCTCGACCGTCACCACGTTCGGCACCCCGCTGGACATCACGCTGGAGGAGGTCTCGATCGAGTCGTACTACCCGGCGGACGCGGAGACCGCCGCCTACTTCACCGGGCTCGACCTCTGACCGGGGTCACACGACGGCGACGGCGTCGATCTCCACGAGGCATCCGGGGTTGAGGCCGGCGACGATGTGGAGCGTGATGGCGGGCGGCGGGGCGGCGAAGTTCCAGACCTGACGGAAGGCCGCCACGCCCTCGTCGAAGGAGTGGCCGTCGACCACGGCGATGGTCCAGTGCACGATGTTCGCCAGGGTCGCCCCCTCGCTCTCCAGGATGGTCGAGAGGTTGTGGAAGATCTGCGCGGCCTGCTCCCCGACCGTGGGGCCGACGACCTTGCCGTCGGGGCCGACGCCGTTCTGGCCGCCGATGTAGATGGTCTTCGTCGGCTGCTCGACCACGACGGCCTGGCTGAAGGCCGGGCTGCGGTGGAGACCCTCGGGGTTGATGTGCCGGACGCCCATGTGTTTCCTCCTGCATGACACCGGTAATACCGGTTTCGACTGACACCAGTTATAGTGGTTACATGCGCACGAACGCAACCGGACGGGTGCTCCACGACCCCAAGGGCGGCTCCTTCCGCTTCGACGCGGGCGCCGTCTGCCTGGATTTCGCCTACACCGGGGGCGAAGGCCACTACGCGGTGTTCGAGACCCTCCATGAGCCGACCGACCTGGTCGAATGGCTGGCCCAGCCGCCGTTGGACGCGATCGTCACGGCCCCCGTGACAGCCGACGACCTGGTCGCGGCCAAAACCCTCCGCCAGGCGATCTGGGCGGCGGCACGGGCCAGGGCGGCGCGCCGCCCGCTGCCCGCCGAGGCGGTCGCGGCCGTCAACCGGGCCGCCGCCTCACCGCCACTGGTCCCCGAACTCACCGGGAACGGCACGGCCATCGGGTGGGCGGCGCCGGTTCTGGCGTCCCAGGCGCTGTCCACGATGGCCCGGGAGATGATCGAGCTGCTGTCCGGGCCGCTGGCCGAGCGCTTCCGCGAGTGCGCCAGCGAGACCTGCCCGCTGGTCTTCGTCGACTCCTCCCGGCCCGGTGCCCGGCGCTGGTGCTCGATGGAGCGCTGTGGCAACCGCCACAAGGTCCGGGCCCTGCGTGCCCGCCGTACCCCGTGACCTCGGTGGGAGACGCGATTCCGTTGGTGAAAAGGAAAAAGGGCCCGCGCCGTGAAGGCGCGGGCCCTGATCCCGGTGTTCGTCGTCAGGAGGCGACGATGTTCTCGGCCTGCGGGCCCTTCTGGCCCTGCGTGACGTCGAAGGTCACCTTCTGGCCCTCGCGCAGCTCGCGGTAGCCGCCCTGGCCGACGATGTTGGAGTAGTGGGCGAAGACGTCGGCGCCGCCGCCGTCCTGCTCGATGAAGCCGAAGCCCTTTTCCGCGTTGAACCACTTCACGGTGCCGGAAGCCATATTGATCTCCTCTTGGTAGGTGTAGAGCCGAAATCCGTACTGACACGAATTTCGCGTCGCCGTGATAAGCCCACACCGGAGAAGACCGGTAAACAAAAAATGCACCCGACGCTACAAACCGTCAGGTGCACACAAGTTCATCATGGGTACCAAAACTGCAACTACCATCAACGTATCACAGCCGTGGGGATGGTCCGCGTACTCGGGGTGGACACGATCCCCGGGTGTCGAGCGGCGGACGGTCCGCGTCCCCCGGCCCCGGCCCTCGGGCCGCTGGGGACGGGGATCTGGACCACTGGTCGTCCGGCCCGACCGGCGGAGGGCTGTTCGCCCTGGTCTACGGCGTCTCCACCGGCGATGTCCTGGCGCTGTCGGCCGCGGTGGTCCTTCTCGGCGTCTTCCTGGCCGTCGAGTCGCGGGCCTTCTGCTCCCATCGACGTGGAGCCCACGGGAGAACTCGGTCTCCAGGAAGTCGATGAGGACGAAGTTCGGCCGCTCCTCCCCCTCGAACGGCCGGTGCGGCGCGAGCAGGGCGTGCGCCAGGATGTCGCCCCGCCTGCCCACCGCGATGGCGGGCATCTCGGTGAGGGAGTCCACCATGAGCCGCACCCCGGGGCGCAGCCGTTCCGGCCTGGCCCGCTCCCGGCCCCGGGAGGCCCTGGCCAGCCCGTGCAGGTGGGCGACCTCCTCGCCGTTCAGCCCGAGGACGCGGGCCACGGAGTCCAGGACCTCCTCGGAGACGTTCGGGCTCTGGCCCTGTTCGAGCCGCGTGCAGTAGCCGACGCTGACCCCGGCGAGGGAGGCGAGCTCCTCCCTGCGCAGCCCCTCGACCCGCCGGTTCCTCACTCCGGCGCTCAGCCCACGTCCTGCGGCCTGAGCCTGGCCCGACGTGAACGGAGGAACTCACCAAGAGCGGAACTCGGGTACATGCCTCCAGAGCCTATTCACCGGCTGATCTGTTTCACCCTGACGGGCGGGGTAGGGGAAGGACCACCCCGTCGAAGGGAGCCGACGATGACCAGGTTCGGCTATTTCCTGAGCTGTGAGGAACACGATCCGAAGGAGCTGGTACGGCAGGCCAAACTGGCCGAACAGGCCGGGTTCCAGGCCCTGTGGATCTCCGACCACTATCACCCGTGGCTCGACGAGCAAGGTCAGAGCCCGTTCGTGTGGAGCGTGATCGGCGCCCTCTCCCAGGCCGTCTCGCTGCCCATCACCACCGCCGTCACCTGTCCCCTGGTGCGGATCCACCCGGCGGTCGTCGCCCAGGCCGCCGCCACCAGCGCCGTGCTCACCGAGGGCCGGTTCCGGCTCGGCGTGGGGACCGGCGAGGCGCTCAACGAGCACATCCTCGGCGACCGGTGGCCGCCGGCGGCCGTACGGATGGAGATGCTCGCCGAGGCCGTCGAGCTCATGCGGTGGCTGTGGAGCGGCGAGCTGGTCACCCATCGCGGCCAGTACTACGAGGTGGACACCGCCAGGCTCTACACCCTGCCCGACGAGCCCCCCGAGATCTACGTGTCCGGTCTCGGCGAGCACTCCGCCGAGCTGGCCGGGCGGATCGGTGACGGCTTCATCACCACCGGTCCCAGCGCCGAACTGGTGGAGACGTTCCACAAGTCGGGTGGCGCGGGCAAGACGACGCAGGGCGGGCTGAAGGTCTGTTACGCCTCCGACGAGGCGCAGGCCCGCTCGCACGTGCACCGGCTGTGGCCGACGCAGGGCATCAAGGGGGAGGCGTCGCAGCTGCTGCCGCTGCCCCGGCACTTCGCACAGCTCGCCGAGATGGTCGGGGAGGACGACGCGGTCGCCTCCTCCCCCTGCGGTCCCGACCCGCGGCGGCACCTGGCCGCCATCCGCCAGTACGTCGACGCCGGGTTCGACGAGGTCTACGTCAACCAGATCGGCCCCGACCAGGACGCCTTCTTCGACTTCTACGCCGCCCAGGTCCTGCCGGAGCTGACATGAACGGGCGGGGGCTGCTCGAAGGCGGGGTCGGCGGCGCGCTGGCCACCGCCGCGATGAGCGCGGTGATGCTGGCGGGGAGCCGGGCGGGGCTGATGGCGGACCAGCCGCCCAAGCACATCGCCCGCGCCGTCCTGCCCGGCCACCCGCACCGCAGGAAACCGGGTGAGGGCGTGCTGGGCGCCCTGGCCCACTTCGGCTTCGGGATGACGGCGGGGGCGCTGTTCCGCCTGGTCAGCAGGGGGCACCGGACTCCGGTGCCGGCCGGGATCGGGTACGGCCTGGCGATCTGGCTGGCCAGTTACCAGGGGTGGGTACCGGGGGTGACGGCCCTGCCGCCGATCTCCGCGGACCGGCCGGGGCGTCCGGCGGTCATGGCCGTCGGGCACGTGGTCTACGGCATCACCCTCGCGGCGGTGCTGAACAGGTTCCGTGACCGACACGATCGGTAGAACTTTTCCCATTATTTCATAGCGGCATATGCGAAATACGTATATGTCGGGGTATCGATGGCTGGGCCGCACCATCGACAATTCCGGAGAGCGACCACCGGACAACATTTCGATCGCCCGGCAATGGAAGGCCGCAAAGCGGAACGGAGAAATCACGATGACCGAGACGGACCCCGAGGACACCTCGCCACGGCCTCCGGCCCAGGTGCCGGACGACCGGGAGAACGCCGCGGGAGCGGACGCCCCCGTCGGCATCGACCCCGAAGGCCCCGAGCCGAACGTCCCCGACGACCGGAAGGACACGCCCAAGCCCTGAGACGCTCAGTTCTCCGTTGAGGTCTCCTCGTGCGGGGTGCCGACGGGCTTGGACTCCGGTGAGCCACGCTGACGCAGGTAGATCGAGAGCACCACCATCGACAGTACGGCCAGCAGCTCCGACTGCCAGTTCTGCAGCGTACGGTTCCAGAAGTCCGGGGAGGCGACGTACCCTCCCAGGCTCACCGGGTCCTGCAGCTGTGACAACTGCCTGCGGTTGTAGCTCGCGGTGCCCGCGACCGCCTGGGCCAGCCAGGACAGCACGAAGATCGCCCCCATCAGCAGGCCGAGGGAGTTCCCGTACAGCGTCTGGCGCAGCCCGGTCGCCCCGGCCCATTCGGGGCTGCCGGGCACGGCGTGCCGCCCGACCTTCTGCTCGGCGTCGCTTCCCGTGCCCTCCTCACCCGGTTTCTTCGACTCGGGCGAGCCCCGCTGCACCAGCCAGACGGTGATGACGATGAACAGCAGGAACTGGAGGTACTCCGACTGCCAGTTCTCCGCCACGTCGACGGCGAAGTCGGAGGAGGTGACGTACTGCCACCAGGAGACGGCCGACCCGCCGTTGGCGAGCTGGTCGGCGTTGGCGTCCGCCACCCCCGCGACGGACTGCCCGACGACCGCCAGCAGGAAGGCCACCAGGAAGAACAGGCTCAACGCGTTGTCCCGCACGAAACGTCTCACGGCACCCCCTAACGCTGCAGCAGGCCGATGGCGAAGAAGTAGACCAGCCCGGCCGTGATGACGGTCATCGTGACGACGAACATGGCGCGCATCTCAGGTCTTCACCTCACAGCTGTACGGCAGGTCACCCCGTGACCTGCACCCGGCCGCCCGCACCAGCCAGCCCAGGGGGAAGCGGTGCAGGAAGACGGTGTCGTGCGTGAGCCGTACCTGGGCCTCGTCTCCCCAGACGGCGGTCTCGCGCACCTGCCCGCCGGGCAGGTCGAGGCCGAGGACTGCCTTGGCGCAGACCTCACCGCCGGTGCGCAGCCCCTCGACCGCCTCGGGGGCCAGCAGGGTGCAGGCGCGCTGCCCGTCGTGGTCGCGGACGGCGGTGTAGAAACGCTCGACGGTCCGCTCCGCGGCGCTCTTTCCCTCTGTGGCGCATCCCGACAGGCCCAGCGTGAGGGCCAGCGCGATCACCGGTACGGCTCGGACGTTCACCCGACCCCCCTACCCGGGCTTTCCCGTACCTCACCCGTCGCCCCCGGCGGTGATCACCGCCCGACGCGGGTGATCATTCCCGATGCTTTCCCGAAGGACGCCTTGTCGTTCGCCATTTCCGACAGCAAACCTCGATTAACTATAGAAATCCACATATATCTAATATTCGATCATTTTCATGATTTTTCTTGATTTGCCGGTTTTGAGGAGGACTTCGTCGGTAGTTATCCGGTGCGTAGGAGAGGTGGACCTATGAGATTTCTCGGGATCAATGCGATCTTTCATGATCCGGCGGCGGCGTTGATCGTCGACGGTGAGGTGGTCGCCGCGGCGGAGGAGGAACGGTTCAGTCGGCGCAAACACGGTAAACGGCCGGTGCCGTTCTCGGCGTGGGAGCTGCCCGAGAAGGCGGCGGCCTGGTGCCTGGAACGGGCGGGGCTGCGCCCGGAGGACCTGGACGCGGTCGCCTACTCCTACGACCCGAACCTGGTACGACCGGGTCAGGCCGGACTGGACGAGCGGTGGGAGGAACTGCGCACCACGTACGCGCGGCGGGCCCCGGCGTTCCTGGCGGGAGTGCTGCCGGGACTGGACGCGGCACAGGTGCGGTACGTGCCCCACCACGTGGCGCACGCGGCCTCCGCCGGGCTGGCCGCGCCGTACGAGGACGCGGCGGTGCTGGTGTGCGACGGGCGGGGAGAGGCCCTCTCGCACCTGGCCGGGGTGTACGAGGACGGGCGGCTGCGGGTGCTCGCCGCCCAGGAACTGCCGCACTCGCTGGGGCTGATGTACGAGGCGGTCACCGAGCACCTGGGGTTCATGCGCTCCAGCGACGAGTACAAGGTGATGGCGCTCGCCTCCTACGGCGCGCCCCGCTTCCTGGACGAGTTGCGGGAGCTGATCTACACCACCGGGGACGGCGGGTTCCGCGTCGAGCCGATCGACTGGGCGGCGTACGCCAAGGCGTTGCGGCCGGGACACGACTGGGGCGAGGAGCACGCGGACCTGGCGGCCAGTGTGCAGACCCGGCTTGAGGAGGTGCTGCTCGAACTGGCCTGCTGGCTGCACGAACGGACCGGGCGGCGCGTGCTGACGATGGCCGGTGGGGTGGCGCTGAACTGCGTGGCCAACACCTACCTGGCCGAACGGGGCCCGTTCGAACGGGTGTGGGTGCAGCCCGCCGCCGGGGACGCGGGAACCGCCCTGGGCGGGGCGTTGCACCTGGCGCGGGAGTTCGGCGAACCGGCCGCGCCGATGCCGGGGGCGGACCTGGGCCGCGAGTGGTCGGACGCGGAGCTGGCGGCCTGGCTGCGGGCGGCGCACGTGCCGTACGAGGAGCCGGCGGACGTGGCGGCGACGGTCGCGGCCGAACTGGCCGCCGACCGGATCGTGGCGTGGTTCCAGGGCCGCAGCGAGTACGGCCCACGGGCGCTGGGACGGCGCTCGCTGCTGGCGCACCCGGGCAGGGCGGGCAACACCGAACGGTTGAACGAGGTCAAGGGCCGTGAGCAGTTCCGGCCCGTGGCGCCGATGGTGCTGGCCGAACGAGCGGGGGAGATCTTCACCCGGGGGCCGCTGCCGAGTCCGTACATGCTGTTCGTGCACGACGTGGACCCGGTGTGGCGGGAGCGGATCCCGGCGGTCGTGCACGTGGACGGCACGGCCCGGGTGCAGACCGTGGAACGGGAGACCGAGCCGCTGCTCGCGCGGATGCTTGAGGAGTTCGCGAACCGGACCGGGGTGCCGGTGGTGGTGAACACGAGCCTGAACACCGCGGGCAGGCCGATGGTCGACGATCCCCGCGACGCCCTTGAGTGCTTCGGCTCGGCGCCGGTGGACGTGCTGGTGCTGGGGCCGTACCTCGTGCGCCGGGAGGCGGTGTTCGCCACATGAGCGCTTCGGAGACTCCCGGCGAATTCACGGTGGTGATTCCCACGATCGGCCGTCCCAGCCTGGCCACGACATTGGCCGCGCTCGGCGCGGACGTGGCGGTCGTCGTGGTCGACGACCGCCCCCCTACGGCCGTCGGCGAGCTGCCGGGGGCCGGGTCGGACCGGGTGCGGGTGGTGCGCTCGGGCGGCCGGGGCCCCGCGGCGGCGCGCAACGCCGGGTGGCGGGCGGCCGGGACGCCGTGGGTGGTGTTCCTTGACGACGACGTGGTCCCGGCGCCCGGCTGGGCGCGGGCGGTGACGGCCGACCTGGCCGGCCTGCCCGAGGAGGCGGCCGGCAGCCAGGGCCGGGTCGAGGTGCCGCTGCCGCAGGGCAGGGCGCCGACCGACGACGAACGCAACACCGCCGGCCTGGCGGGGGCCGCGTGGATCACCGCCGACATGGCCTACCGGCGGGCGGCGCTGGAGAAGGTCAACGGCTTCGACGAACGCTTCCCACGGGCCTACCGCGAGGACGCCGACCTGGCGTTGCGGCTGCGTACGGCGGGCTGGCTGCTGGTGCGGGGCGAACGGCTGGTGCGGCACCCGGTCCGTGACGACGGGCCGTGGGCCAGCCTGCGCCGTCAGCGGGGCAACGCCGACGACGCGTTGATGCGCCGGGTGCACGGCCCCGGCTGGCGGGCGGCCGTCGGCGAGGGCGGGGGACGGCTCGGCAGGCACGCGCTGACCACCGGCCTCGGACTGGTGGGCCTGCTGGCGGGCGCGCTCGCCCTGGGGAGCGACGGCCGCGCCGCCCGCGCCCTGCGGGGCGGCGCGGCACTGGCCGGGGCCGGGTGGCTGGCGTTGACCGCCGAGTTCGCCTGGGCGCGGATCGCCCCGGGGCCGCGCACCGGCGAGGAGATCAGGCGGATGACGGTCACGAGCGTGCTCATCCCGCCGGCCGCGTGCGTCCATCGGCTGCGCGGCGAATGGCGGGTGCGCCGATGACCGCCTCGTCCTCCGCCGCGAAGGCGCTCTCGGCTCCGTGGTCGCGGACCGGGACGGTCCTGGTGGCGCGGACGGACAACGCGGGGGACGTGCTGCTGGCCGGTCCCGCGATCCGGGCGGTGGCCAACCACGCCGCCAGGGTGGTCGTGCTGGCCGGACCGAACGGGCAGGCCGCGGCCGAACTGCTGCCCGGGGTCGACCAGGTGATCCGGTGGCGCACCCCGTGGATCGACCCGGCCCCGCCGCCCCTGACCGGCGAGCACGCCGCCCGGCTGATCGAGGCCGTCCGGCGGGTGGCGCCGCGGCAGGCGTTGCTCCTCACCTCCTTCCACCAGTCGGCGCTGCCGCTGGCGGCGCTGCTGCGACTGGCCGGGGTGCCCAGGATCGCCGCGATCAGCAACGACTACCCCGGCTCCCTGCTGGACGTGCGGCACACGGTCGACGAGGAGGTGGACGTCCCCGAGGCCGAACGGATGCTCGCCCTGGCCCGTGCCGCCGGGTTCGAGCTGCCTCCCGGCGACGACGGGCGGCTGGCCGTACGGCATCCGCTGCCCCCGGTCGGGCACCTGACCGGGCCCGCCGGGTACGTGGTCGTGCACCCGGGGGCCTCGGTACCGGCCCGCGCCTGGCCTGCAGGCCACTGCGAGCGGGCGGTGCGGCACCTGGCCGCGGCCGGGTACCGGGTCGTGGTCACCGGAACCCCCGGCGAGACGTCGCTCACCGCGCGGGTCGCCGGATCGCACGCCGTGGACCTGGGCGGCAGGACCTCGCTGGCGGAGCTCGCCGGGGTGCTGGCCGGGGCGGAGGCGGTGGTGGTCGCCAACACCGGGCCCGCGCACCTGGCCGCCGCGGTCGCGACCCCGGTGGTCAGCCTGTTCGCCCCGACCGTCCCGGCCGCCCGGTGGGCGCCCTACGGGGTGGCGGTGACCCTGCTCGGGGACCAGCACGCGCCCTGCCGGGGCAGCCGGGCCCAGGTCTGCCCGGTCGCCGGGCACCCGTGCCTGTCCTCGGTGACCCCGGCCCAGGTCGTCGACGCGGTACGCCGGTTGGCGGCGCCGCAGGACTGGGTGGAGGAGGGCGAGGACGAAGAGGACACGGTACGCCGTCTGACGGTGAAGGAGGAGGCGTCATGAGGATCGCCCTGGTCTCCGAGCACGCCAGCCCACTGGCGACGATCGGCGGCGTGGACGCCGGTGGGCAGAACGTCCACGTCGCGGCCCTGGCCACCGCCCTGGCCGGTCGCGGCCACGAGGTCGTCGTCTACACCCGCCGGGACGCCCCCGGCCTGCCGGAAACGGTGGTCATGGCGCCCGGGGTGAGTGTCGAGCACGTGAGCGCAGGACCGGCCAGGCCGATCCCCAAGGACGACCTGCCACCGCACATGCCCGCCTTCGCGGCCCACCTGGCGCGCCGCTGGACCGCCGAACCGCCGGACGTGGCGCACGCGCACTTCTGGATGAGCGGCATGGCCACGCTGACGGCCGCCGGTGAGGCCGGGGTTCCCGTGGTGCAGACCTTCCACGCGCTGGGCACCGTCAAGCGACGCTGGCAGGGCGCCGCCGACACCAGCCCGCCCGAGCGGATCGCGACGGAGACCGACATCGGACGGCGGGCCGCGGCGATCGTGGCCACCTGTTCCGACGAGGTCACCGAACTGCGGGCGATGGGGATCCCGGACAGGAAGGTCACGGTCGTACCGTGCGGGGTCGATCTGGAACGCTTCCACCCCGACGGTCCCGCCGCCCCGGCCGGTGGGCGTCCCCGTGTGCTGAGCATCGGCCGGATGGTCGCCCGCAAGGGCGTCGACACGGTCATCCGCGCGCTGCGCCGGGTGCCCGACGCCGAACTGGTGATCGTCGGCGGCTCTCCCGACGACGAGGAGGTCGGGCGGCTGCGGCTCCTGGTCGCCGGGTACGGGCTGGCCGGACGGGTCCGCCTGGTCGGCAGCGTGAGCCGGGGAGAGGTGCCCGCGCTGCTGCGCTCGGCCGACGTGCTGGTGACCGTGCCGTGGTACGAGCCGTTCGGCATCGTGCCGGTCGAGGCGATGGCGTGCGGGGTTCCGGTGATCGCCTCGGCGGTCGGCGGACACCTGGACACGGTGGCCGGGTGCGGGCTGCTGGTGCCGCCGCGCAGGCCGTACGCCCTGGCCCGTGCCCTGAACGACCTGCTGGCCCGCCAGGGCCTGCGCGAACGGCTCGCCGCCGCCGGGGTACGGCGGGCCAGGGAGCGGTACGGATGGCCGCGGATCGCGGCCCAGACCGAGTCGGTCTACCAGGCTCTGATCAGCGGCCGGCTCGACCGGCTCGCCGTCGCGGAAGGTTGAGCGGACATGCATCCTCATCTGTTCCGGCTGAGCACGACCCTGGTCTCCGTCGACCGGGAGACCTCCAGAATCCAGGCGTGGGGCAGCAAGCTCGCCGCGGTGCTCAACGGCGGAGGCCGGTTGCTGACCTGCGGGAACGGCGGTTCCGCCGCGGAGGCGCAGCATCTGAGCGCCGAACTGGTCGGCCGCTACCGCGCCGACCGGCGGCCGTACGCGGCGATCCCGCTGCACGCCGACACCTCAAGCCTCACCGCGATCGCCAACGACTTCGGCACCCAGGAGGCCTACGCCCGCCAGGTGCGCGCGCACGGCAGGCCGGGGGACGTGCTGATGTGCCTGTCGACCAGCGGCGCCAGCGGCAACGTGCTGGCCGCGGCGCAGGCCGGGCGGGAGTGCGGGCTGACCACGTGGGCACTGACGGGCCCGGCCCCCAACCCGCTGGCCGAGCTGTGCGACGAGACGCTGGCGGTCCCTGTCCAGGACGTGGCCACCGTGCAGGAGGTGCACCTCGCGGTGATCCACATGCTCTGCGACGTGATCGAGGAGGACCACTCGTGACGGGCCCGATCGTGATCGTCGGCGACTGCCTGCTCGACGTGGACATCGAGGGCAGCGCGGAACGGCTCTGCCCTGAGGCTCCGGCGCCCGTCGTCGACGTGCGTGTGGAGCACCGGCGTCCGGGCGGGGCCGGGCTCGCCGCGCTGCTCGCCGCCCGCGACGGCGCCGAGGTGACCCTGGTCACCGCCCTCGCGGACGACACCTCGGGCCGTCACCTGACGGGTCTGCTCCCCGAGGGCGTTCGGGTGGTACGGCTGCCGCTGCGGGGCGCAACCGTCCGCAAGACCCGGGTCAGGGCGGGGGGCCAGACCCTGGTCAGGATCGACTCGGGCGACGGCCTGGCCAGGATCGGAACGGACCGGGTGCTCCGGCGGCGCCTGTCGGCGGTACTGCGCGGCGCGCGGGCGGTCCTGGTCTCCGACTACGGGCGCGGTGTCGCCGAGGTGTGCCGTCCCCTGCTGGAGGACCTCCTTCTTGAGGGTCTCCACGCCCCGATCGTGTGGGATCCGCATCCGCGCGGCGCCGTCCCGCTGCCGGGCTGCGCCCTCACCACGCCGAACGAGGCCGAGGCCACCAGGCTGTGCGGGCGGCCGTACGCGACGCCGGAGGACGTCGCCCTGCGGCTGGCCGGTGAACTCGGGGTGGGGGCGGTGGCCGTCACCCTGGGAGACCGGGGAGCCGTGCTGGCGCGCCGGGACGGCAGGCACGTCCGTATCGCGCCGCCCGACGTGGCCTGCGGGCGCGACCCGTGCGGCGCGGGCGACAGGTTCGCCGTCTCCGCGACCCTCGCCCTGGCGGGCGGCGTGCCCGTCGAGGAGGCGGTCACCGCGGCGGTCGGCGAGGCCACCCGGTTCGTGAAGGCCGGAGGGGCGGCGGCGGTCCGGTCCGTCTCCCCCGCCGACGTCCCCCCGCCCCGCGTGTCGGCGAACGGCGCGGACGCGGCCGCCCTCGTCCGGGCCTCCGGTGGCAGGCTCGTGGCGACCGGGGGGTGCTTCGACCTGTTGCACGCCGGTCACGTCAGCCTGCTCCGCCGTGCCAGGGCTCTCGGGGACGCGCTGGTCGTGTGCGTCAACTCCGACGCGTCGGTACGGCGTCTGAAGGGCCCCGGCCGTCCCGTCATCGCCCAGCAGGACCGTGTCGAGGTGCTGCGGGCGCTGGAGTGCGTCGACGCGGTCGTCGTCTTCGACGAGGACACGCCCTCCGCCGTCGTCGAACGGCTCCGGCCCGAGGTGTGGGTCAAGGGCGGCGACTACACCGAGGCCGACCTTCCCGAGGCCGACACCGTACGGCGCTGCGGCGGCGACGTCGTGATCCTGCCGACCGTGCCCGGCTACTCGACCACCGGGCTGATCACCGCCCTGCGCACCACTCGTTCCTGACGTTGAGAAGAGGTTCACATGCTTGGAAATATCCTGATAACCGGTGGAGCGTCCGGGCTTGGTCGGGCGGTGGCCGTCGCGGTCGCCAAGGAGGGCGGCAGTCCTCTGGTCGTGGACGTCAACCCGCCGGAGAACGGCTTCGACCACGTGATCGCCGACCTGACCGACCGCGCCCAGACCGAACGGGCCGTGGCCGAACTGGCCGACCACGCCGGAGGTCTGGACGGGGTCGTCACCGCCGCCGGGATCGACGCCTGCGGGCGACTGGAGGACGTGCCCGCCGACGCCTGGGAACGGGTCGTCCAGGTCAACCTGATCGGCACCGCCACGGTCGTCCGGGCCGCGCTGCCGTACCTGACCGCCTCCCGGGGACGGGTGGTGACCTGCGCCTCCACGCTGGGGCTGCGGGCGCTCAGCGACGCGACCGCCTACTGCGCCTCCAAGTTCGGGGTGGTCGGGTTCACCCGCGCCCTGGCCGCGGAACTGGCCGGGCGGGTCGGGGTGACGCTGCTGGTGCCCGGCGGGATGCGCACCCCGTTCTTCGACGGCCGCACCGAGCAGTACAAACCCGGCCCCGACACCCTGCTCAACCCGCCGGAGGACGTGGCCGCCACCGTGCTGTTCGCGCTGTCCCAGCCGCCGGGATGCGAGGTCAGGGAACTGGTCGTGTGCCCCTCGACCGAGGCCTCCTGGCCGTGACCGCCCCCGGCCCCCGGAGCCGGCTCCCGGCAGGCACACCGCCGTCCGGTCCCTCCGGCGCCGCTCTCGGGGAGAACACACCGCCGTCCGTCCCGGGACCTTCGGGCACCGGGGTTCCCGGGCCGCGGCACGCGGGGGAGCCGACGGTGCTGGTGCTGCGGGGCCTGGGCCTTGGCGACCTGCTGACCGCCGTACCGGCGTTGCGCGGCCTGCGCCGTGCCTGGCCCCGGCACCGGATCGTGCTGGCCGCGCCCGCCGTACTGGCCGGGCTGGCCCGGCTGACCGGCGCCGTCGACGAGGTCCTGAACGTTCACGGCCCCGGGCCCGTCCCCTTCCTCGGGGCCGAGGTGGCGGTCAACCTGCACGGCGCGGGACCGCAGAGCACCACGGCGCTGCTGCGCACCGCCCCCGGCCGGTTGCTCACCCACTCCCATCCCACCCTGCCGGAGGTGTCCGGCCCCGCCTGGCGGGACGACCGGCACGAGGTGGAGCGCTGGTGCGCCCTGCTTGAGTGGTACGGCATCGCCGCCGACCCCGCCGACCTGGCGCTGCCCGTTCCGTCCGTCGAGACGGCCGGGGAGGCCGAACCGGCCGGGCTCACCGGAGGCGTCGAAGTCGCCGGGTCGGCGGGCACGGCCGTGAACGCCGGATGGGCCGGGGAGACCGAAAGGCCGGGGCATGTGATCGTCCACCCCGGGGCGGCCTTTCCCGCCCGCCGCTGGCCCCCCGACCGGTTCGCCCAGGTCGCCGCCGCCCTCGCCGGTGACGGCCACCGCGTCCTCATCACCGGGGACGCCGCCGAACGCGACCTCGCCCACACCGTGGCCGCCCTCGCCGGGCTGCCTCGCGAAGCCGTGCTCGCGGGCCGTACCGGACTGGAGCGGCTGGCGGCGCTGGTCGGGACGGCACGGCTGGTGGTGTGCGGCGACACCGGGATCGCCCACCTGGCCACCGCGCTGTCCACCCCCTCCGTCGTGCTCTTCGGCCCCACCCCGCCCGCCCGCTGGGGTCCCCCGCCCGGGAGAGGGCACCACGTGGTGCTCTGGCGCGGCCGCACCGGCGACCCCTTCGCGACCCGGCCCGACCCCGGTCTGCTGACCATCAGCCCCGCCGACGTCCTGGCCGCCATCGCCACACTGCCGGCCGCAGAGGAAAGGAGCCCATCATGAGAGTCCTGGTCACCGGAGGAGCCGGATTCCTCGGCTCCCATCTGTGCGAACGCCTCCTGGCCCGTGGCGACGAGGTGATCTGCATGGACAACTTCCTGACCGGATCGCCCGGCAACGTCGAACACCTCATGGGCCGGCCCGCCTTCCGGCTCATCGAGACCGATCTGACCGGCTTCGTCCATGTTCCCGGTGCCGTGGACCTCGTCCTTCACCTGGCCTCGGCCGCCTCCCCCGTCGACTACCTGCGCCACCCCATCGACACCCTCAAGGTCGGCAGCCTGGGCACCCTGCACGCCCTGGGCCTGGCCAAGGAGAAGCACGCCCGTTTCGTGCTGACCTCAACCAGCGAGGTCTACGGCGACCCCCTGCAACACCCGCAGATCGAGACCTACTGGGGCAACGTCAACCCCGTCGGCCCGCGCAGTGTCTACGACGAGGCCAAACGTTTCGCCGAGTCCCTGGCCACCGCCTACCGCAACGCCGCGGGCACCGACACCGCGATCGTGCGGATCTTCAACACCTACGGTCCCCGGATGCGCCCGTACGACGGCCGCGCCATCCCCACCTTCATCCGCCAGGCCCTGCACGGCGAGCCGATCACCGTGACCGGCGACGGCTCCCAGACCCGCTCCATCTGCTACGTCGACGACACCGTCGCCGGCATCCTGGCCCTGGCCGACAGTGACTTCGCGGGCCCGGTCAACATCGGCAACCCCGCCGAGGTGACCATGCTCGAACTGGCCCACACCATCCGTGACCTGGCCGGATCGTCCTCACCGATCGTCTTCGTCCCCCGCCCGACCGACGACCCGGCCGTGCGCCGCCCGGACACCGGCCTGGCCGCCTCCCGGCTGGGCTGGCAGGCCACCGTCCCGGCGGCCGAGGGACTACGCCGGACCATCGACTGGTTCACCACCCAACTCCACCGCCCCGAGGAACTCACCCGTAGTTAGGCTCCGGGCCTTCGAGGGAGCGTCCTCGTCATCGATCCGCCGTCAGAGCGCGGGAGCCCGCGCAGGCCGGGTCTTACCCAGGGAGTTCGGGATCCACGAACCGGAGATCGGGGCTCGCGAAGCCCGTCTCCCGAGCAGGTTTACCGATCACTGGACGGAAATTTGATCATGTGAACGTCTGTGTCGCCCGGGGGCACGGGTATCTGCACTCCGAACACACGAGGAGTGCCATGACCTTCCACGTTCGATCCGTCCCCGCATGTTCCGTGCTGGCGGTGGGCGTCCTGTTGCTCGGCGGAGCCGGGGCCGTCTCGGTCCAGACCTCCGCCTCCGCCCAGACGGCTTTGACGACGGCCGGGGCCACCGATTCGTCTTCGTCGAGCTGCTGCGACCACCATCACTGCGGGAAGTGCCCGCCCGGCCGTCCTGGCCCACCCGGCCCACCCGGCCCGGAAGGACCGGAAGGACCGCCCGGCCCTGCAGGCCTGGAAGGACCGCCCGGCCCTGCGGGCCCGGAAGGACCGGCCGGCCCTGCGGGCCCGGAAGGACCGGCGGGGCCACAGGGACCGGCGGGCGAGCCCGGCCGGGACGGTGTCTCCGGCTGGGAGGTCGTGCAGGAGGAGTTCACGAATCCGCCGTCCTCATCCACCCCCCAGAGCGCCATGTGCAGCCCGGGCAAGCGGGTGCTGAGCGGCGGGTACACCATGCCCAACACGCTCTCGCCCAGCGCCTCCCGCCCGGTGGGAGCCAACGGCTGGGAGGTGGTTCCGCCCGGCAACTACGGCTTCCCGTTCGACTTCACCGTCTACGCGATCTGCGCGGACGTCTAAGCCCCCAGGGGAGCGGCGTCAGGGCCCAGGCCTTCCGAAACTGCGGGCAGGGGAAGGTAGCGGGCTGGCCGGACAGAACGTGCGTTCTGTCCGGCCAAATCTCACGCTGAGCCACATCGCCCCTGGTGGCACCGACCCGGGCGCCGGGCCTGCCACCGGGGTTGAACTCGTGGTGGCGTAGGTCCCGACCTGCCGTGTCCGCCGAGTAGACCGGCATCGTGAGGTACGCACAAGGCGGAGGACCGTCCGCCGAACGACCGACAACAACCCTTGGTGCGCGAATAAAGAAACAAACAGAACGATTTCGTGCCGCTGGACATCGCCCGTAACGGGTCGGTGAGGCGTCCGCCGGCCGCGTGACCTCCCCTCCCGTGCCTCAGAAGGAGAGCGGTGAGCCGACGGTGAGAACGCGGTGAGGGGTGGATGTCATGGTTCGGGCGTACTGAAGACCGGGCACGGACCGAGGAGTTCTGATGGGTGTTCTCGCCGGCAAGACGGCACTGGTGACGGGTGGTTCGCGGGGCATCGGCAGGGCGGTCGCGGTACGGCTGGCGGCCGAGGGGGCCCTGGTCGCCGTCCACTACG
This sequence comes from Streptosporangium sp. NPDC020072, assembly GCF_040631445.1. NCBI lineage: Bacteria > Bacillati > Actinomycetota > Actinomycetes > Streptosporangiales > Streptosporangiaceae > Streptosporangium > Streptosporangium sp. NPDC020072. The sequence goes on from NZ_JBEYAB010000013.1 coordinate 235,055, forward strand.
GCGGTGACGACGCGGCGGCCCGCGAGACGGTGGCGCGGATCGAGAAGGAGGGCGGCCGGGCGTTCGCCGTATGGGCCAGGTTCGGTGAGCCGGGCGCGATCGACCTGCTGTTCGACGGGCTGACCGAGGGGCTGGCCGGGCGTGGCCTGGACATCCTGGTCAACAACGCGGGCATCGCGTCGATCAACCCGATCGCCCAGGTCACCCCCGAGGAGTTCGAACGGCTGCTCGCGGTCAACGTGAGCACGCCGTTCTTCGTGATCCAGCGCGCGCTGCCGCTGCTGAACGACGGGGGCCGCGTCGTCAACATGGGTTCGACGGCCACCAGGATCGCGGTCCCCATGCAGATCGGCTACACCGTCAGCAAGGCGGCGATCGAGGCGATGGCGCCGTCCCTGGCCAACGAGCTGGGCGGGCGCGGGATCACGGTGAACACGGTCGCGCCCGGCGTGGTGCGGACCGACATGACCGCGGGTCACACGTCCATCCCCGAGGTGGTCGCCGCCTTCGAGGCGATCACCGCGCTGGGACGGCTCGGCGAGCCCGAGGACGTCGCCGACGTCGTCGCCTTCCTGGCGAGCCCCCAGGGCCGCTGGGTGACCGGGCAGACCATCGACGTCTCCGGAGGGACCTACCTCGGTCCCATCGGGTGACCGTCCTTCGGCGCCGGTCACGGCCCGGGTCGTCTCCCAGGAGGCACCGTGATGACCGGCCTGTTCTCCAGCCGTGGTCCCGCGTGATCGGGAGACCGGCAACGGGGATAATCGCTTATATGCGGTTTGGGCTCCTTGGGCAGACCTGTGCGTGGCGCGATGACGGGAGTGAGATTCCGCTCGGAGGTCCCGCCCGTCGCGGGTTGCTCGCGCTGTTGCTGGTGAACCCCGGTGAGGTGGTCTCCGCCGATCGGCTGGCCGACGAGGTCAACCCCGACGAGGCGCTGTCCGCGCACGCCCTGCAGTCGCAGATGTCCCGGTTGCGTACGGCTCTCGGCACGGCGGCGACGATCGAACGGGCCGGGGCGGGCTACCGGATCGTGGTTCCCCGCGACGACGTGGACGCCTTCCGGTTCGAACGGCTGGCACGTGAGGGGCGGGCCGCGCTGCGGGAGGAGGACGCCGAACGCGCGGTGGCACTCCTTCGGGAGGCGCTGGCGCTGTGGCGGGGGCCCGCGCTGGCCGACCTCACCGGCAGTCCGGCCGCCGTCCGTCTTGAGGAGCTACGGCTCACGGCGCTTGAGGACCGGATGGAGGGCGAGCTGCGGCTCGGCGGGCACCGCGCGCTCGTACCCGAGCTGCGGGAACTGGTCGGCCGTCACCCGCTGCGGGAACGGCTGGCGGGGCTGCTGATGCGCGCGCTGTTCGCCGAGGGCGGGCAGGCCGCGGCGCTGGCGGCGTTCGAGGAGACCAGGCGGCACCTGGCCGACGAGCTGGGCGCCGACCCCTCGGCCGAACTTCTCGCGCTGCACCGGGAACTGCTGGCCGCCGACCCGTCTCCCCCGCCCGTCGCGCCGCCCGCCCAGCTGACGTCCTTCGTCGGCCGGGCCGGGGAGGTGGCCGAGGTCGCCGAGTTGCTGCGGACGGCCCGGCTGGTCACCCTGGTCGGTCCCGGCGGCGTCGGTAAGACACGGCTCTCGGTCGAGGTCGCCGGGGCGCCGGGGGTCGCCGGACCCGCCGCGGGCGCCAGGTCCTCGGGGAGGGCCGCCGACGACGTGTGCTTCGTCGAGCTCGCCGCGCTGCGGGACGGCGCCGAGCTGCCTCAGGCGTTGCTGGGCGCGCTCGGCCTGCGGGAGAACGGCCTGCGTCTGGAGGTCGGTGAGCGGCGGCCGGTCGACCGCCTGATCGCGGCGCTCGCCGACCGGGTGCTCCTGCTCGTCCTGGACAACTGCGAGCACCTCGTGGAGGAGGTGGCTCCGCTGGCGGCCCGGCTGCTGGCCGCCTGCCCCCGGCTGCGGGTGCTGGCGACGAGCAGGGAACCGCTCGGGATCACCGGGGAGCACCTGTGGCAGGTACGGCCCCTCGACGACGAGGCGGCCGTGCGGCTGTTCACCGACCGGGCCCGTGCCGTACGGCGTGGCTTCGCCGTCGCCCCGGCCGTCGGCACCGCCGACGGCGGTACCGAACGGGTCGTGCGGCGGATCTGCGCGGCCCTCGACAATCTGCCGTTGGCCATCGAGCTCACGGCGGCCAGGCTGCGCACCCTGGAACTCGACGACCTCGCGGGGCGGCTCGACGACCGGCTCGCCGTCGCGGCGCGCGGCAGCCGTACCGCGCAGGAGCGGCACAGGACCCTGCGGTCGGTGGTGGCGTGGAGCTGGGACCTGCTGCCGGAGGCCGAACAGCGGGCCGCGCGGCGTTTCACCGTCTTCACCGGGGGCGCGAGCGCCGAGGCCGCGTCACGGGTGTGCGGCATCGACGGCGAGACGCTCGAATCCCTGGTCGACAAGTCTCTTCTTGAGGTCGTCGGCGGGCGTTACCGGATGTTGGAGACCATCCGCGCCTACGGTGCGGAACAGCTCGACGCGGCCGGGGAGGCCGAGCCCGTACGGCGTGCCCACGCGCGTGCCGTCCTCGACCTGTTCAGGACCGCCGCCCCGCACCTGCTGCGGACACGGCAGCTGGAGTGGCTCGGGGTCCTGGCGCGTGAGCACGGCGACCTGCCCGCGGCGGTGCGCTGGGCCGTCGAGTCCTCGGACACGGCCGTGGGCCTTGAGCTGCTCGCCACGGCCTCGACCTACCTGTGGATTCGCGGCGTCTCCCTCTCGGTCGCGCCGTACGCCGTCGCGCTGCTCGACGTGATGGGTGAACAGCCGCCCGCCGGGCTCGGCGAGGAGTACGCGGTGTGCGTGCTGCTGGCCACCTCCGGTCCCGGGGGCCGGGAGGTGTGGCGGCGGCACCGCGCCGCGGCGGGGCGGGCGCTGGCCGCCGCGTGGCCGGGTGACCGGCCGGGGCGGTATCCGGCCGTCCTGCTGCTGTGGATGATGCACAACACGGGCGGGGAGGGCGCGCTGGAGACGTTCGCGCTGGTCACCGCCCAACGTGACTGCCCTCATGGGTGGGCGCGGGCGGTCGCCCGGTACGTGCTGGGGTTCGGGGCTCTGGGGGAGTTCTTCGGCGAGGGCGACTCCCTCGGGGAGAGCGGCCTGCCCGGTATGGCGGAGGCCGCGCGTGTCTGGGAGGGGGCCGTCGAGGAGTTCCGCGCGTTCGGCGACCGGTGGGGTACCGCGCTGGCCCTGGACGCGCTCGCCGGTCTGGCGGTCGCGCGTGGCGACCGTACCCGGGCGGTCGCGTTGATCGACGAGGCACTCGACCTCACCGACCAGCTCGGAGCCCTGGAGGACGCCGCCGACCTGCTGGTCAACCGGGGTGACCAGCTCGTCGAGACCGACCTGGCCGCGGCCCGCGCCGACTACGACAGGGCCGCCGCCCTGGCCCGGAGGGCGGGCAGTTCGAACTACGTCGGGGCCGCCCTGCGCGGGCTTGGGGACATCGCCCTGCGGGACGGCGACCTCGCCGAGGCGGAGAGCCACTACGCCGAGGCGCTTGAGCTGATCGACCCGCTCTGGATCAGGAGCGTGGGCAACCGGGTACGGCTGCTCGCCGGACTCGGTAGTCTCGCCGAGACGCGTGGCGACCGGGCCACGGCCAGGGCGCGTTTCCGGCAGGCCGCCGAGTCCGCGACGGCCGTGACCGGGGCCCCCGGGGCGGACGCGCTGCGCCTGATCGGCCTGCCGGAGAGCCTTGTCGAAGCGGTGAGCTCCGGGGCCAGGGTGGTGTGACCTCTGCGGTCATGCGGGCCTCGGAACCAGGCCGGCAGGCTCAGGACGGCTCCCGGAACGAGGACGGACACCGTGTGGGCTCCGAAGAACCCATGGCGGCTCCCGGAGCGAAGACGGACACCGCATGACCCGGGGCCAAGGCGGCTCCCGGAAACGTCGTGTGAGCCTCGGGACGGAGGCGGTGAGTTCGCGGTGAGCCCGCGGTGAGCGTGTCGCGTGAAGCTGTGCGGCATGAGAAACGTCCTGGTCTCCGGCGCCTCGGTCGCCGGCCCCGCGCTCGCCTACTGGCTCTCCCACCACGGTTTCAAGGTCACGATCGTCGAGCGTGCCCCGGCGCTGCGTGAGGGGGGTTACGCCGTTGACTTCCGCGGGAAGGCGCACCTGTCGATCCTGCGCCGGATGGGGGTGCTCACCGACCTCGAAGCCGTCCAGACCGACATCACCTCCACGTGGTACGTCGACGGCGCGGGCAGGCCGCAGACCAGGATGCCCGACGACCTGTTCTCCGGGGACGTCGAGATCCTCCGCGGTGACCTGGCCCGCATCCTCTACGAGGCGACCAGGGACCGGGCCGAGTACGTCTTCGGGGACTCCATCACCTCGCTGACCGAGAACGGCCACGGGGTCGACGTGACCTTCGAGCGTGGCGCGCCGCGCAGGTTCGACCTGGTCATCGGCGCCGACGGGCTGCACTCGAACACCCGCCGCCTGGCCTTCGGGCCGGAGGAGGACTACGTCAAGCACCTGGGCGTCTACTGCGCGATCTTCACCACCGGCAACCACCTGGGCCTCGACCGCACCGGGCACGCCTACCTGACCTCGGGCAAGCTGGTGGCGATGTACAGCTCCAACGGCAACGCCGAGGCCAGGGCCGTCTTCTACTTCGCCTCACCGTTGCTGGAGGGCGTCCGCAGGAACGTGGAGCGGCAGCAGGCCGTGCTGGCCGAGCGTTTCGCGGGCAACGGCTGGGAGAGCGACCGGCTGCTGCGGGAGATGCGTCACGCTCCCGACTTCTACTTCGACTCGGTCGGCCAGGTCCACATGGACCGCTGGACCAAGAGCCGGGTCGCCCTGGTCGGTGACGCCGCCTACTGCCCCTCCTCGCTCTCGGGCATGGGCTCCGGGCTCGCCCTCGTCGGCGCGTACGTCCTGGCCGGTGAGCTGGCCGCCGCGCGCGGCGACCACAGGACGGCCTTCGCCCGCTACGAGGAGACGATGCGGGAGTACGCCAAGGGCTGCCAGAAGATGGGAGAGGGCGTGGCCGGGTACATGGTCCCGGAGAGCCGCCTTCTGACCGCGTTCCTCCACCGGTACTACAAGGTCATGCCGTACCTGCCGGGCAAGCAGATGATGGTCAAGAAGACGCGCAGGGTCGCCGAGAACGTCGTCCTCCGTGACTATGGGAACTAGGCGGTCTTCACCTGCGCGGCGCCGCCTTGACCGGCCCGAAGATCCGAACTCCGTACCCGACAAACTGGCTTGACCTCGTTGACAAGGGATGATCTTGGACATACGTTCCAGGAATGTCCAGTCGATTACTGGCTCCACTGCTCGTCCTACTGCTCTGTTCGTGCTCGGCGCCCACGCCGGAAGGATCCGCTCCGGCCGTGGCGGAACCCGCACCGGCAGGACCCGCCTACGAGGGCCCCGCCCTGCCCGGCCTCGCGACGGAGCAGGCGTGGACGATACCCCTCGGCTCCATCCGTGACGCCGTCGCCGTCGGCAAGTCCTTCGCCGTACTCGGGCGGGCCGCCGACACCCTCGCCCTCCAGGTGATCGACGCCGCCACGGGCAAAGAGCTCAAGAGCATCCCGATCGAAGACGAGGACGCGACCCTGCGCGTGGACACCGATCACGGCAAACCGGTGGCAGTGGTACGGCACAAGCGGCAACTGGCCGCGTCGGGGCTGACCGCCGAGTCCATCCAGATGTCCGACCTGGTGGTTGACGAGACGGGGGCGGAGGTTTGGCGCTCGCCGGAGGGCGGCACCTTCTTCGTCGGTGGCTACGTCGCCGAAGGCGAGGCGGACGGAGCCGGTCTTGTCAACGTGTCCAAGCTGTCCACCCTCGCGGGCGAGCAGGCTGTCGCCCTGCCGATCGGTGCCGAGGAGGAGAACTCCCTGCTCGGCGTCATCGAGGACAAGGCGGTGTACTGGCCGAGGGGGATGCTCCTGGACGAGGAGGCGGCGGTCGTCCACGGCTTCGACCTGTCCAAGGGCGGGAGCCTGCTCTGGCGGCTACCGCGAGACGTGCAGGGCAGAACCATCGTCGGCGACTCCCTGTTCACCTGGCAGTCGGACGGGATGTCCTCCACGCACTCGCTGTACGACCTGATGACGGGTGAGCGGTTGGGCGGGTTCGAGGTTTCGAACTCGGTGGGCGTGCGATGCGCGACGTCCGCCTTCGACGCCGACAGCGATACCGTGCTGTGCGACGGGCCACTGACGCTGATCGACTCCAGGACCGGTGAGCTCCGCGTCCCCGCTGTGGAAAACCAGCGTGAGGTGTCGGTCGAGTCGGCCTTCGGCGGAATCGCCTACCTCAAGGTCAAGCAGGAGCGGGGAGCCGAGCCCCTCTACCTGGCCCTGGACGACAGGACCGGCAAGGTGCTCGGCGGCGACCTGCCCGCGGCGCCGTTGGGGGTCAGCACCGATGGCTACGCGCTGATCTGGCACAACCTCCATGCTTTCGGGTTCAGGCGGGCCGCCTGACTGGTCCGAAGTCCGTACGAACCTTGACCCTCGAACGAGTTATCCACAGTTTCCACAGGTTCGTACACAGGTTCGACGAGGTGTGCATGGCCGAGCCGTACGACCGGGGGGCTGGTCGTACGGCTCGGTGATCGGGGAGAAGCGGTCGGGGAGGGTCAGCCGACCTGGTTGCTGGTCCAGCGCTGGGTCGAGTCGGAGGAGTTGCAGGTGGCCAGGGCCAGGGCGGTCCCGCCAGTGGTGCCACCGCCGCTCGCCGCGACGCACTGGTTGGTGCCGACGCTCGCCTTGATCTGGTAGGTGATCCCGGAGATCGAGGGGAACGTCCACTTCTGCGCGGTCGCGCCGGTGCAGGGGACCTGGACGATGGCCGTCCCCGCGGTGCCGCTGCCGGCCAGCGGGCTCAGGCACTTGGCGCTGTGCGCGCTGGTGATCGTGTAGGAGCTGCCGCCCGCCGCGTCCAGCTTCCACTGCTGGTTCTTCAGGCTGTTCTGCGGCCACTCCACGATGGCGGCGTTGTCCGCGGTGCTGAAGGAGTACAGGTCCATGGCCTGGTTCGGGCCGGTGGAGTCGACGACGTCGTTGGTGAAGACCGTGGTGATCCCGTTGTCGACGGCGCCCGCGGGGTTGCTGCCGGAACCGGTCAGGACGATCAGCCCGTCGGACGGCTCGGAGGTGCGGGAGACGCCGCCGTAGGTGATCTTCTCCCGGATCGTGTAGGTCGCGCTGGTGTTGGCCAGCAGACCCGTCACCCGGACCGAACGCTGCCAGATCGGGACGGTGGCGACCACGGTGCCGTTGCGCAGCACCTGGGCCTCACGGGTGACGCCGGAACCGTAGACCGGGGTGCTCGGCACGTAGGTGAAGACGATCTCGGTGCCCTCCACGTCCACGGCCGAGAACAACTGTGGTGCCAGCGGCGGGACCGTGGTGATGGCCGGGACCGTGGAGCCGTGCTCCAGGTAGGAGCTGTCCTTGGCGGCGTTCCAGTGGGTGGACAGGTAGGTGCCCACGGGGACGACGCCGAAGTAGTCATCCTTGCCGCAGTCCAGCAGCCGGACGTCCAGCGGGTCGGAGCAGACCACGGTCGAGCCGCCCTGGCAGAGGGTCTCGTTGGAGTCGGTGCAGTGACCCCCGGAGGTGTGGTTGGGGGAGCCCAGCAGGGTTCCGCCCAGGGCGTGCGCGAGTTCGTGGGTCATCTCGTGCCCGGTGGAGCAGCCCGGCGACAGGCTGATCCAGGTGGCGTAGGAGTTGTGGCGGTTGCCGGTTCCCATGGTGTTGTCGTCGTTGATCCGGCCGTCGCTGACCGTGCCGCCGCAACCGGTGCTGTTCTCGAAGTAGGCGATGTAGATGTGGTCGGTGTCGGTGTACCCGAGGGTCTTCAGGGCCCCGGTCCAGTCGCCGTCGGACGAGCCGGTGGGAACCTCGACGGAGTCGATGTCCACGTCACAGCCGGTCGAGCCGGTGGTCTCGAAGCGGACCCAGCGCTCGGCGCCGTCCCGGCGGGCGCTGTCGTTCACGTTCTCCTGCGTGACCCACGCGGCCTGCCGGATCAGCGGTTCCTTCTCGGTGAACCGGTTGGAACCCGACTCGTAGGCGTAGATCAGTTTGACGCGGTGACCACTGGTTCCGTCGCCGACGCAGTGCACCTGCGAGATGACGGGGACGCTCGCCGCGGCGGGCGTCGCGGGGACCAGGCCTACCATGACGAGGGCGGGCACCACGACGGCGACCGCCCGTGCCCATAAACCTCGCCTCTCACGCTTCGATGACATCGGACCTCAATCTCTCCGCGGCTTCCGGTGGTTCCTCGCGCACGCCGAAGACACCCGTGTGTCCATGGCGAATGAATCGACGCCTGGCCGGACGCACCGGTCGCGTTTTGTGGTGAATTTCGCCCTGTTGGCGCGATCGCCACGATAACCCGCGTCCAATCGTTGGGGAACCGTCAAACGGTAACGGAAAAGAAACTTTACAACTGAGGAAAATGTGACGGATGGTAAACGCGACCCGATTCACAGGCTCCCTGGACTGTCAAGCGAACAAGCTGCCAAAAGTCGCCTGATCCCGGACATCCAACGGCGCGAGAGAGCGCTTTTCACCCCTGAACACGCTGCGCATCGGGAAAGTGAGTCACCGCGACCACACAACGCGCGAAACGAACTGTTCTCACGGGGCAAACCTTTCCTTCTTCTATTTTTCATGTTTCTGCGAACGAAATGGAGAGAGGGACAGGGCACGGAGACGAGTGGGATCGGCGATCACCTCGTATTCGGTGATCACTCCTTCCTCGATCGTGAACGTGAGAACGAGCAGGAGACGGCCGTACGGGGCGACCACCGCGCCCACGGTCCCGTCCACGAGGGCCGGTTCGGCGTACCTGGCCCGTCCGCCGAGGACGAGGACCTCCCCCGCGACGGCCCGCGCGCCCCGGGAGACGGCCGGGACGCCCGGCGGCAGGGTGGCGGGATCGGCGCGGCGCACCACCCCGGGGGCGAGCACCGCAAGGAGCGCCTCCATGTCCCCCTCACGGGAGGCGGCCAGGAACGCCTCGACGACCCGCCGGTCGGCGGAAGAGGCCGAACCGGAGGCCCTGGGCGGCGCGACCTTGTGGCGGGCCCGGCTGGCGAGCTTCTTCGTGGTGACCGTGGTGCGTCCGACGACCGGCGCGATCCGGTCGAACGGCACGGCGAACAGGTCGTGGAGCACGAACGCGACGCGTTCCGCGGGGGCCAGGGTGTCCAGCACCACCAGCAGCGCCCGGCCGACCGACTCGGCCAGCAGAGCCTCCCGCTCGGGGTCGCTCCCCCCGTCGTCCGGCTGTCCGAGAACCGGCTGTCCGAGCGGGTCCTCCCTGCGGGCCGCGCGGGAGCGCAGCATGTCGAGACAGACGCGGGAGACGACCGTCGTCAGCCATCCGGCGAGGTTGCCGATCTCCCCGGCGTCGACACGGACGAGCCGTAGCCACGCCTCCTGGACGGCGTCGTCCGCCTCCGCGGACGAACCGAGCATCCGGTAGGCGACGGCCCTCAGGTGGCCCCGGTGCGCCTCGAACCGCTCCGCGAGTTCGTCGTTGCCGTCCATCCCGGTCACCTTCGCTCACTCCCCCTCGTCAGTTCCATGACGAACACGACACGAACAAGGTGACATGGGGAGAACCGATGACCGTCAACACGCGACCGTCCCTGCTGCGGATCGACTCAAGTGCCGACGACTCCGGCGAGTCCGTCAGCAGGCGGCTGACCACGCTGTTCGCCGACCTGTGGTGCGAACGGCACGGCACCGCCGGGTACCGCCACCGGGACCTGGCCGTCGAGCCGGTGCCGCCGATCTCCTCGGCCTACTGCGTCCTGGGCAGGCGGGTCGAGGTCAAGGGGTCCGTCCCGCCCTCCGAGGTCGGCGCCCTGGTGGAGAACGCGCAGGAGGAACGGGAGTGGGCGCTGACGCTGCCGCTGATCACCGAGGTGCTGGCGGCCGACACGGTGCTGTTCGGCGTGCCGATGTACAACTTCGCCGTTCCCGCCGCGCTGAAGGCGTGGATCGACCGGGTCTCCTTCCCCGGCGCCTTCCCCGAGGGGAGCCTGGCCGGGACGAGGGTGGTCGTGGTCCTCGCGCGGGGCGGCGCCTACGGGCCGGGCACGCCCAGGGAGGCCTTCGACTTCCAGGAGCCCTACCTGCGGGCCTATTTCGGCGACCTCGGGGTGGCCGGGGAGCACCTGCACCTCGTCCGCGCCGAGATGACGCTGGCGGACAGGCTCCCGGAACTGGCCCGCTTCCAGCCGTTCGCGGAGAAGTCCCTGGCCGAGGCCACGGCCGCACTGACCGCCCTGCTCACCGGTTGAGTCACCGGTTGATGAGCGGGTCCCGCCTTCCGGCCACGTACTCCTGGGCCGCCTGGACGAAGGCGCGGACGCGGTTGGTCTCCGCCCCGGTACGCCACAGCAGCCGCCACTCGAAGACGGCCCCGTCGGTGAGCGGAACGTAGGCGACGTCCGGCCGCGCGTCGTACTCCGCGGCGTGGGTGGGGACGGGGAAGACGCCCTTGCCCGCGCCGACGAGCGCGCACATCTCCTGGATGGTGCTGAAATCCGGTCCGCGCTCGATGAGCGCGCCACCGGGCGTACGGCGCGGCACCAGGGCCTCGTCGGCGAAGTCGGGCAGCAGGCGAGGACGCAGGACGTTCTCGTGGGCGAGGTCGTCGAGCGTGACCGCGTCGCGGCGGGCGAGGGGATGGCGGGCGGAGACCGCGAGCAGCGGTTCCTCCCGGAACAGGACCGGGCTGGCGCTGAGCCCCGAGCCCTCCTGAGGCGAGAGCACGGCGACCAGGAGGTCGATCCTCCCCTCGTCGAGGAGGGTCGTGCCGTCGCTGTAGGCGTTCTCCCTGACCTGGACCTGGCAGGTGGGGTTGCGGGTGTGGAAGACGTCGGCGACCTCGTAGACGAACCGGCCGACGGCGGTGCCGATGAACCCGACGGTCAGCACTCCGTCGAGGCCCCGGCCCGCGGCGACCGCCCTGGCCACGCCGTCCAGGATCTGCTGGTAGGCGGGGGCCAGGTCCTCGTGCAGGCGGCGGCCTACCGGGGTCAGCTCGACCCTGCGGCTGGTCCGTTCGAACAGCCGGACCCCGATGCGGCGTTCCAGCTGCCTGATCGTCTGACTGACCCTGGCCGTGGACACCCGCAGGTTCTCGGCGGTCCGCCCGAAGTGCAGCTCCCTGCCGAGCTCCAGGAAGATCTCCATGTCCCGCCGCTCCACCGCGAACCCCCGTTCGTGAACCTGTGTGTTAACGAACGTTGCATAACACGGCATTGTTCCGGGTTTCAGAGTGAATGATCCTTAAGAGGTCAGCACGTTTCGGAAGACCGAAAAGACCACGGGGAGACGGGGAACATGGGAGAGCACACGCCGACACTGGTGCTGGGCGGCACGGGCAAGACGGGCAGCCGCGTCGTGCGGCGGCTGACGGAACGCCACCTGCCCGTGCGGATCGGCTCCCGCTCCGGTGGGGTTCCCTTCGACTGGGAGAACCGGGAGACCTGGGCTCCCGCGCTCCAGGGAGTGCGGGCGGTCTACGTGTCCTACCACCCGGACCTGGCGGTCCCAGGCGCGCCCGAGGCGGTCGGCGCCTTCGCCGAACTGGCGGTCGCCCAGGGCGCGCGGCGGCTGGTGCTGCTGTCCGGCAGAGGCGAGGAGGAGGCTCAGGCCGCGGAGGAGGCGGTGCGGGCGTCGGGAGCCGACTGGACGGTCCTGCGGGCGAGCTGGTTCGCCCAGAACTTCAGCGAGGGGTACCTGCTCGACCCGGTGCTGGCCGGTCAGGTCGTACTGCCGGTCGGGCAGGTGCCCGAGCCGTTCGTCGACGCCGACGACATCGCCGACGTCGCCGCCGCCGCGCTCACCGAGGACGGGCACGTGGGTGAGGTCTACGAGCTGACCGGCCCGAGGCTGCTCACCTTCGCCGAGGCGGTCGCCGAGATCGGCGACGCGTCGGGACGCCATGTCGGCCTCACCCAGGTCTCCGCGAGGGAACACGCCGCCGCGATGCTCGCCGAGGGTGTCCCCGCCGAGGTCGTCGACCTGCTGACCTACCTGTTCACCACCGTGCTCGACGGCCGCAACGCCCACCTGGGCGACGGCGTGCGGCGCGCCCTGGGGCGGCGGCCCCGCGACTTCGCCGACTACGCCCGCGCGACCGCCGCGACCGGCGTCTGGAACATCTGAGACCAGGAGACAGCACCATGATCAAGCTTCTGCAGACGGTCTCCCTGCTGGCCGCGACCCTCACCACCGGCCTCATGGCCGGGCTGTTCGCCGCCTTCTCCTACGCGGTGATGCCCGGTCTGGCGCGTTCGCACGACCGTACCTTCGTCGAGGCGATGCAGCGGATCAACGTGGCCATCATCAACGGCTGGTTCATGGTCTGCTTCCTGGGCGGCCTCGCGTTCACCGTCGCGGCGCTGGTACTGCACCTGAGCACCGGCCGGGAACTCCTGCCCTGGATCATCGCGGCCCTCGTCCTGTACGCGGTCATGTTCGTCGTCACCAGCGCCGTCAACGTGCCGCTCAACGACCAGCTCGCCAAGGCGGGCCAACCCGGTGACATCGCCGACCTGGCCGCCGTACGCCACGCCTTCGAGGCGCGGTGGGTCACCTGGAACATCGTCAGGACGGTCGCGAACGTCGCCGCCTTCGCCGCCCTCACCTGGGCGCTCGTCCTGCACGGCCGGGTCACCGCGACCCCGGCCCCCACGCCGGCTCCCGGCGCCGCCGGGGCCACCCAGGCCGTGCCGTACGGCCAGGCCGTGCCGTACACCCGGGCCGCGCCGTACGGCCAGGCGCCCGGCGCGCGGTGACGCCGGCGGCGGGGCCGTCCGCGGCGGTCAGGCCGGGGGCGCCTCGATCACCGAGGGCCAGCGCAGCAGGGCGGGCAGCGTGAGCAGGGCGACGGTCAGGTGCACCACCCCGCCGACCACCCAGGGGGCCGTCAGGCCGTAGGCGGCGGCGACCAGACCTCCGGCGAGGGCGCCGAGCGGCAGCGCGCCGAAGGCGATCATCCTGGTCGCGCTGCCGACCCGGCCCATCAGCCGGTTGGGGACCAGCCGCTGGCTGAGCGACTGGGCCATCACGTTCCACACGGACAGTCCCGCCGACCAGACGCCGAACAGCGCGACCACCACCACGGGCTGCCTGCCGAACAGGCCGATGGCCACCAGGCTCAGCGCGCTGGCGACCGAGACCCCGATGACCACGGAACGGGTGCCGAAGCGGCCGACGACCCGACGGCTGACCAGGCCTCCGGCGACCCCGCCGATCGCCATCGCGGCCACCAGGACGCCGTAGCCCGCGTCCCCGACGCCCAGGACGTCCCTGGCGAAGAGCACGGTGACCGACTGGGCCATGAAGACGCTGAAGTTGCTGGTCGCGGCCAGCAGGACGACGACACGCAGCACCCGGTGCCCGGCCAGCCAGCGCACGCCCTCCATCATCTCGGCCACCACCCCGCGCCGCCCCTCGGCCGCCTCCGGGGCGGGAGGCACCCTGAAGTGACCGGCCGCGTTGCGGATCCGGGAGATCAGCACGATCGAGACGACGTAGGTCGCGGCGTTCACCCACAGCGGCAGCGGGATGAACAGTACGAACAGCGCCGAACCGAGCGCGGGTCCCAGGAACATCCGGCCGAGCGTCTCGGCCGTCACGTTGCGCCCGTTGGCGGTCTCCAGGTCGGCGCCGCGCACGACCGTGGGGATCAGCGCCCGGCTCGACCCCATGAAGAGGATGTCGCCGACGCACAGCCCGAACGCCAGGATGTAGATCATCCAGATCCTGGTGCCGCCCAGCGTCACGATCAACGCGACCGTGACGAGCAGCAGCGTCTGCGCCGTCTGGGCGCCGATCATCAGCAGGCGCCGGTCGTAGCGGTCGACGATCACGCCGCCGACCAGGGCGAGCAGCAGCCAGGGCAGCTCGGTGGCCAGCGGCACCCAGGAGATGAGCCGGGGGTCGTCGGTGAGTTTGCTCGCCAGCAGCGGCAGGGCCGCGATCACCACGCCCTCGCCGAGGGTCTGGATCGAGTAGGCCGAGAGCAGGTAGTTGAAGTTGCGCCCCAGGCCCCCTTCCGCCCGCCGTACGGCCGTGTCCTCGGTCACCACGAGCCGACCCCCTCAACCGTGTCGGGGTAGGTGAAGACGCCCGCGACCTTGGTCTTCGTGCCGGGCCCCAGCGCCCTGATGTCCACCTGGCCGACCTTCTGGAAGCGGCAGCCGCCGCCCGCGTACCCCCCGGCAGGGGTGTAGTAGAGCCCCCAGCAGGCCTCCCACGGCTCGACGCGGCCGGTCACCGGATCGACGACCGGTTCGTGGCGCGGCACGACCCGTTCCTGCACGATCGCGCCCGTCTCCGCCCCGTCCCGCAGGGCCCGCAGCCACTCGCGTTCGCCGACCTCCCAGCCCGCGACGATGCCCCGCCCGCTGTAGGCGTCGTTCGGCTTGAGGATGAGACGCTCCCTGCGCTCCACGCACTCCTCGAACAGGTCAGACTCCCCAAGGGAGCGGGTCCAGGGCAGCACACGGTCGATCAGCGCCCGTTCCTCGGCGGAGAGCCGTACCCCGAGACCGGGGTCGGACAGCAGCGTCATGCAGGCCTTCTGCCGGTAGATCTCCGTCTCCAGGGGGGTCCAGACGACCACGCTCCCCTCCTCGTGCGCGGCCAGGAGCCGCTCGGTGAGCCGGAGGCCCTCCGGGTGGTCGACGACCTGGTCCACCTCGAAGACGCGGTAGACCACGTCGACCGGGGTGCCACGGAACAGGACCCGGCCGTTCCCGAAGCCCAGGTCGGTGATCTCGCCCAGACGGCAGTCGAGGCCGAGGTCGCGCAGGAGCCGGTGCAGCGGGCGCCAGGCCACGCCGTAGTCGGCCAGCCCACCCTCCCCCTCGATCAGGGCGACCACCGGATCCCGGCCCCCGGTGACGGCCGCGCCCGCCTCGCGCAACGCCTCGGCCACCTTCTCCGGGGCGTCGACGAAGCCGAGGCGGTGCCGTTCGGCGAAGGCGCGCAGCGCGTCGTGGTCGAGCATGGCCCTGGTCGCGGGACCGACCCATTCGAGGCCGCCGGTCTCGCTGGTCGCGTTGAACTCCAGGATCTTGAACGACTCGCCGTCGTGGTAGGCGTCGATCCGGCCGAAGCGGTACGGCCTGGCCCCACCGAGACGGCGCATGAGCCGGGCCCTGCGCGGTTCGACGCCCAGGGTCCGGCAGAGCCGGTCGAGGTCGCCGTCGTAGAGCCGTTCGGGCAGCGACATGAGGATGTCCACGGCGCGGACCACGTCGTCGGCGAACCGGTTCAGCTCCCCCTCGCCGACGAAGACGGGCCGGTTCAGATACCGGCGGTCGATGCCGGCCAGGTACGGGAAGCGCTCCTCGTCGTGCAGGTCGATCTCCGCGAGGGGGCTGCCGCCGCGTAACAGCTCCTCGTTGTACAGCTCCGTGACGTGGTCGGTCATGAGACCGCTCCGGATCCGACGCGCCGGTCGATCACCGGTCTGACCTTCCCGCTCACCGGGTTCCTCGGCAGGCCCCCCTCGGGGTGGCACTCGACGAGCAGCCGGAACACCTCAAGCCCGTCGCCGAAGGCGTGCCGGTCGCTCAGCGCCTCGAACTCGCTCCCCAGCAGGTGCCGTACCTTCTCCGGGTCGAGGTCGAGCGGCGACTCGGTACGGACGACCACCGTGTCCGTGCCGTCGCTCGAAGTGATCTCGACCTGGAGCCGGGAGACCTGGAAGACCGCCAGCGCGGTGAGGATCTCGTCGTACAGGACCGTGCGGGCCTTGACCTTGATCAGGCCGTCCGACCTGCCGAGATACTCCAGGATCCTGCCGGGGGTCCCGCAGCCGCAGTCACGGCCGGGCAGGACGCGGCCGACGTCGCCGATCCGGTAGCGGATCAGCGGCCCCTCGAACTTCTGCAGGGCGGTGACGAGCAGGTGGCCGGGTTCGCCGTCCGGCACCGGGCGGCCCTCCTCGTCGACCACCTCGATCAGGTTGTAGTCGTCGCACAGGTGGTGCAGCGTGCCGTCGAGGCCGGGGCACTGGTAGCCGAGCTGGGCGCCGTCGTTGGCCGCGAGGATGCTGGAGATCACCCGGACCCCGAGCCGTTCGCGCAGCCACGCCTTGTCGGTCTCGGTCATCGCGGTGCCGCCGTAGACGACCTTCTCCAGGCGCAGGCCGGGATCGCGGGCCGCGGCCTCGCGCAGCAGGGGCAGGATCAGCGCGGGCTGGCCGACGACGGCGTTGACGGAGAAGTTCCGCACCAGCGCGAGCAGGTCGTCGACCGTGATGTGCTGGCCGGTCGTGTAGCACTCGATCGGCATCCGCGACAGCTCGCAGCTGCTGGTGATCAGGCCGCCGTAGAGGCTGCCGCCGAACAGGGCGTTGACCAGCCGGTCCCCCTTCTCCAGGCCGACGCCGTACAGCATGGGCACGGCCTCGCGCACCATGTTGGACCAGTCGGTGAGGGAGTAGACGATGTAGCGCGGCTCCCCGGTGGTCGCCCCGCTGCGCAGGATCTCGCCGCTCGGCGGCGCGTCGCTGGACATGTCGCGGCTGACCGGCGGCGTGTGGGCGTCGAGGACCGTCTTGTCCAGGATCGGCAGCCGGGTCAGGTCCTGCCGCCCGGTGACGGCGGGCAGGTCCCGGTAGTACCGGGTACGGCGGGCCCGCCCGGCCAGGTAGCGAAGCTTCGCCCCGATCCGTCCTGGTTCCTCGGCCGCGTCCCGGCCCCGGGCCACGGCCAGGGAGACACCGGCCAGGTGGTCACGGGTGAACAGCCGCCCGACCCACCCGGCCCTGGCGTCGGCGGCCAGTTCGGCGGCCTGCCTGGCGGCCTCGGTGGGGAAGGCGCCCCGGACCCGGGGCGGCGGGACCTCCACGGGCGGCCCCGCCGTCCGGTCGTCCCGGTCCGTCACCGTGACGTCGGGCAGGGGCACGCCCGCCCCGGTCAGCAGGCCGGTCACCGCGAGCCACAGGTCCCGGCGCCCGGTGCGCACGACGACCCGGTTGCCGGTGGCCAGGCCGTACAGCAGGCCGCGCAGGGTGGCCCCCGGCTCCTCGTCGTCCAGCGGCACCGTGCCGACGGGGGCGAACTCCTCGACGTCGCCGTCGGGCAGGGGCCGCCACGGATACCGGCCGAGGCCGTCGAACAGCTCGTCGAGGGCCTCGGTGAGCGCGGTGCCGTTCAGCAGGCCGGTCAGCCCGTGTTCGGCGAGCGCCTCCACGGGATGGCGTTCGGCGTGTTCGACGGCCAGCAGCAGGTCGGTCGGGTAGTGCCTCACCGCACGCCCTCCGGCCTGACGAGCGGGCCCTCCGACCGGACAGGCGGGCCCTCCGGCTCGGTGGAAGGGCCTCCCGGTCTCACCGGCGGGCCTCCCGGTCTCACGAGGGGGGCCAGGACGAACTCGCCGAGGATCTGCCTGAGCACGCCGGGGTCGGGGTGCGAGGCCTCGATGAAGACCGGGATCTCCCACTCCTGGTAGGAGATGTGGTCGGGCAGCGGTTGCCTGCCGTCCAGGCTGTGCACCTTGTCCACCCACGGGTGGTTCCTGATGTGGTCGGGCACGTCCACCGTGTAGCCCTCCGCCGGCTTCAGGTGGTGGCCGGGGAAGATGGCGAAGCCGTGGTAGCGCCCGCTCGCCGGACGCGGTCGCGGCCTGGGCCAGCCGAGCCGGATGGCGATCTCGTGCGAGGGCAGGTGCACCCCGGTGTGGCGCAGGTGCGAGGTCACGATGCCCGCGCCGCCGAGCCGGTTGGCGACCTCAAGGAAGACCAGCTCCTGTTCCTTGGTCTCGAAGAACTCAAGGTGGACGCAGCCGGTGTCGATCTCCAGGGCCCTGAGCACCCGTTCGGCGAAGACCCGGTGGCGTTCGTCGTGCTGGATCTGGTGCGAGGCGATCGGCGTCCCCTGCGCGAAGTCCAGCGGCGTCCGCACACACCTGCTGAACACGACGTCGACCAGCTCACCGTCCTGGACCAGCCCGTCGGCGTGCAGGACGTCGCCGTCCACGTACTCCTCAAGCTCGAACCCGCCGGGGTCGCCGAGGGCGCGGCAGGCGGCCAGCGCCGCCTCGGCCGTCTCGTGGATGACGACCTCCTGGCTTGAGGCGCCCTGCCGGGGTTTGAGGACGGTCCTGCCGCTCCACGGCAGCGAACCGGGTACGGCGTCGGCCGCCACGAAACGCGGGTGACGAACCCCCGAGCCTTCGAGCGCCTCCTTCATGCTGACCTTGTCGCGCACCCGGCGCAGCCGGTCGAGGGAGGGGCCCTCGATCCCGAGGTGGCGCCGTACCCGCCAGGCCAGCAGGACGCCGTCCTCCGACAGCGACAGCAGCTGCTCGAACCCCTCGGTGGGGGAGACGTTCTCGATGATCCACCCGGCCAGGTCGTCGGCGGGGCCGACCTCAAGTCTCCGGCAGCGCAGTCCCTCGGGCAGTTCGGCGATCCGCTCCGCGCGGCCGACGTAGGTGACGTCGTGGACCTCGTGGTCGATGGCGAGGTGGTAGTCGATCTTCCGGTAGGGAACCTGGTGGACGACCAGAATCTTCATCGCGCGTACTCCAATGCGGTGACTCCCCAGCTGAAGCCCATGGCGCTCGTGGCCAGGAGGACCAGGTCCCCGCGCCGCAGCGCCCGCCGTTCCCTGAGCCCGTCCAGGGCGATCAGGGTGTCGGCGCCTCCCATGTGGCCGAGCCTGTGGTAGTTGAAGACGCTCTTCTCCCGTGGCAGCCCGAGCTCCCGCAACAGCCGCTCGTGCATCCTCCGGTCACCCTGGTTGATCAGGAAATGGGCGACGTCGTCCCGTTTGCCGCCGACGGCCCGCAGGGTCTCCTCGACCAGCCGGGTGAAGTTGTCCACGTAGGCGTCGGCGAGCCCGGAGCGGTGCGGCCCCCTGCGGATCACCAGGCGCCCGTCCCGCTGCTCGCCGTGGTAGTAGTCGGCCCAGCTCGGGTCGGTCCGCACCGCGGTGTGCAGCACCTCGAAGACGGCCTCCCGCCTCGACAGCAGTACGGCCGCCGCCGCGTCGCCGAAGTTGAACAGCTCCTTGGACCCCGGGTCGGCGTGGTCGACCAGCTGGCTGAGCCGGTCGGCGACGAGCACCAACGCGTACCCGTCGCCGCGCTGCCCGGCGAGCCGGTCGAGGGCGATCCTGATCGCGGTCGTGCCCGCGTTGCAGAAGTTGGCCACCTCGAAGCAGTGCGCGTCCTCGACGCCGAGTTCCGCGGCCACCCGCGCCGCCGGTGACCAGAACGGGACGTCCCATTCACCGGAGCCCGCGAAGATCACCTGCCTGACGTCCCCCGGCCGCGCCGCCGTACGGCTGAGCAGTGCCCTGGCCGCCTCGGCGGCGAGTTCCCAGGACTGTTCCGTCTCGCCCAGGACGGGGAACTCCTCGGTGTGCGTGATCTCCCTGATGGCCTCGACCGGCACGCCGGAGGCCCGGTGCATCAGGTGGACGGCGGCCCGTCCCCTGGGGAGACGGACCTCGAAGTCGACGATGCCGCCCATCAGTCACCGGACTGGATGCTGACGCGGTGCACCGTCCGCCCGACGCCCGGCTCGACGGCGGTCGCGCAGTGGTAGGTCGTCGCGGTCTTCCAGATGACCAGGTCGTTGGGGGTCCAGCGGTGGGTGTAGACGTGCTCGGGGTCCTGGACGAGTTCGTCGACGATCGCGAAGAAGGCCGCGTTCTCGTTGGCGTCGAAGCCGACCACCGAGTCGAGGTACTCGGGAGAGCCGTACAGGTAGGGGCGTCCGGTGAAGGGGTCCTCGCGCACCAGGGGGTGCTCGACCTTCGGGTGTTCGACGTCGATCAGCGCGCGGAACTCGGCGACCGACAGGCCGACGTGCTCCTTGCCGATCCGCAGGCGCTTGTTGACGGTCGCCAGGGCGTTCCTCCCGGCGATCTTTCGCTTCCACTCCTCGGGGAGGCGTTCGTAGACGTCCACGGCGCTGGCGTAGAGCGTGTGCCCGCTGGTCGAGGGCACGTTCACGCCGTGCAGCATGGTGTAGGGCGCCGGGTCGGCGACGTAGGAGGAGTCCTGGTGCCAGAAGTTGCCGACCCTGGCCACCCCGACCGGTTTGTTGTTCCGCACCTCGTTCGAGGAGATCATGATCTCTTCGAACTCCGGATGGCGATACTCCCTGAGCAGGAAGGGGACGGGTCTGCCCAGGCGCCTGGCCAGGGTGATCTGCTGTTTCGGAGTCAGCTCGACACCGCGCACGACCACGAGTTCGCGCCGTCGCAGATTGTCCACGAGCTGGTCGAAGAGTTCGGGGCGTTCGAGGTCCTCGTAGGTGACGCCGGTCAGCTCGGCGCCGATGAACGGGGTGATCTCACTGATCGTCATGGTTGGCCCTCTCGTCGGATTCTGAGGCGTTCAGGAGTCCAGGCTCTTGCGCAGCGCGGCCACGAAGTCGTCGATCTGGCCGGAGGTCCTGAAGGGCGGAACGGTGATCCGGAAGCGCTCCGCGCCCCTGGGCACGGAGGGGAAGTTGATCGGGGTGACGTAGACGTCGTGTTCCTCGAAGAGCACGCGCGCCACCCGCCTGACGCGTTCGGCGCCGGGCACCAGCACCGGGACCAGATGGCTGTCCGCGTCGAGGAAGCCGATCCCGGCGGCGCGCAGCGCCTGTTTCAGGTGACGCACGTTGTCGGCCAGCGCGCGTCTGAGGGCGTCGCCGTCCTGGATGAGCTCCAGGCTTCTGAGCGTGGCGTCCAGGCTGGAGTGGGGCAGCGAGGTGGTGAAGATGAACCCGGGCGCGTGGGAGCGGACGTAGTCCAGCGCCGCGTCGGGACCCGCCACGTATCCGCCGACCGTCCCGAAGGCCTTGCTGAAGACGCCCTGCACGAAGGTCGGCCTGTTCTCCCCGGCCTCCTCGCACACTCCGGCGCCCGTCGGGCCCCTGGTGCCCACGGCGTGCGTCTCGTCCACGAAGGTCAGCGCGTTGTACTTCTCCGCGAGGTCGCAGATGGCGCGCACCGGGGTGACGTCGCCGTCCATCGAGTAGACGGTCTCGAACACGATCAGCTTGGGACGGTCGTGGTCGTACTGGGCGAGCACCCTCTCCAGCTCGTCGAGGTCGTTGTGCGGGAAGATGTGTTTCGCGCATCCCGTACGGAGGATTCCCTCGATGAGGGAGCGGTGGTTCTTGGCGTCGGAGAAGACGACGATGCCGGGGAGCGCGGAGATGACGGTGCTCAGCGTCTCGAAGTTGGCGATGTAGCCGCTGGAGAAGACCAGCGCGCGTTCCTTGCCGTGCCAGGCCGCGAGTCTGGTCTCCAGTTCGACGTGGGCCGCGCTGGTGCCCGCGATGTTGCGTGATCCGCCGCTGCCCGTGCCGTGTTCCACGGTCGAGTCGAGTTGCGCCCGGATGACCTCGGGGTGCTGGCTGAGTCCGAGGTAGTCGTTGCTGCACCAGACCTGGACCCGGCCCGCGCCGTCTGTGCTGTGTACCGCGTGGCCGCGTTCGGCGGCCAGATGGGAGAAGGGGACGAAACTGCGATAAAGCCCGTCCTTTTTAAGTTCTTCGATTTTCTTGGGAAATATCCCCAGCAGCGTGTTCGTGTGCTCCGTCAACGTCCGCATGATGATTCAACCCCGGTTTCTGGAGGAGTCGGCCCAACCTTCGGCCTGTGGCGACGGCGCCCGTGAGACGGACACGGCGATCCGGCGGCCCCGGCCCCAGGGGCACGCGCCACGGAAAACGAAACGGGTCAGCCGCTGCGGCGGCCCCCGGCCTCTCAGCTCTCGGTACAGGTCCGACAGGTGGTGGGCGTGCCACCAGGCCCCGTGCGGGACGTCGCCGCCCCGCGTGCGCCGGAAAGATCAGCTCTCGTTCTTGCCATCGATCTCGTCGCCCCTATCGCGAGAGTGGCCACGGAAGTGCTGTCCCGCACAGACCCTAATCAGGGATATGTGCGCTATTTCCTGTATTACCTACACAGACAGTAGGGATGTTGGGAATTCCTGTCAAGCCGGGGTTTATCAGCGTTTGAAGGAAATCAGCCGTGTTTTCCGGCCGTCACCTGGGGGGTTCCGGACGGCGGCGAACCAGCTCGACGACCGCCGCGATGTCGCGGTCCGCCCAGCCGTTCTCCGCGGCCTCCTCGTAACGTCGCTCGACCAGCCGGGCGACGGGCAGTTCGAGGCCGAGGGACTCCCCGAGCTCGACGGCCAGCCGTACGTCCTTGGCGCCGAGCGGGGTGGTGAACCAGCCCTTGTGGTCACCGTCGAGGACGTCGTCGAGCCGGTTGTGCAGGGCGGGGGCCACGGTCGGCCAGCGGCTCAGGAAGTCGCGAAGCCTCTCCTGGTCGAGCCCGGCCGCCTGACCGGTCGCGACCACCTCACCGAGCACGGCGAGCCCGGCCATGAGCAGGTAGTTGCTGAGCAGCTTGAACGTCAGCGCGCCGCCAGGGTCCTCCCCGCAGTAGTGCTGGACCGCGAACAGGTCGCACCAGACGGGGTCGAGGTCGCGGGCGTACTCCCGATCGCCGCCGATCAGCACCGTGGCCTGTCCCTCGACCACGGCCTGCGGCGCCCCGATGACCGGCGCGGCCACGAAACGGCGGCCGGGCGCGATGTCCCGCAGCTCACGGGAGGTCGAAGGGGAGACGGTGCTCGTGTCGGCGATGACCGTCGCCTCGTCCGGCCCCAGGGAGACGAGCCGTCCCATCACGTCGCGGCTGGCCCGGTCGTCGGCGAGGGACAGCAGCACGGCCTCGGCGTCCAGCGCGGCGTCCAGCGGCGAGTGGACCTCGGTGGCGCCCGCGTCGACCACCTCGGCGGCCCTGCCCGGCGTACGGTTCCAGACCCGCACCGTGTGACCGCGGGCGAGCAGTCGCTGGGCCATCGCCCTGCCCATCCGACCCATCCCGAGCACCGCTACCCGCATTGCCTTCCCCTCCGTCGTCCCCGTTCCCGCCTACCGGAGGGCTTCCCTGATCCACGGAAGCGCAACCGGACGGGCCGTCAGCGTCCGGTCAGCGTCCCGTCAACGCCGTCACCGACGCTCCTCCCATGATCTCCTCCTCCCGCCGGTGGGGCACACTGGCCGTCGCCTGTCTCGCCGTACTGCTCCTCAGCATCGATCTGACCGTGCTCCACCTGGCCGCGCCGAAGCTGACGCGGGACATGCGCCCCTCCGCCACCCAGTTCCTGTGGATCGTCGACGTGTACGGCTTCGCCCTGGCCGGGCTCCTGGTCACGATGGGCAACCTCGGCGACCGGATCGGGCGCAGGAGGCTGCTGCTGGCCGGGCTCGTCGCCTTCGCCTGCGCCTCCGCGCTGACGGCCTACGCCCCGACGCCGGAGCTGCTGATCGCCGCCAGGGCGCTGCTCGGCGTCGCGGGCGCGACCGTCATGCCCTCGACCCTGTCGATCATCCGCAACGTCTTCACCTCCCCCCGCGAGCGGGCCACCGCGGTCGGCGTCTGGAGCAGCGTCTCGGCGCTCGGCTTCGCCCTCGGCCCGGTGATCGGGGGCCTGCTGCTCGACCACTTCTGGTGGGGGTCGGTCTTCCTGGTCAACGTCCCGGTCGCCGCGCTGATCGTCGTCGCCGGCTCCCTCGTGCTCCCCGAGTCGCGCAACCCGAACCCGGGGCGGATCGACCCGGTCAGCGTCCCGCTGTCGATCGTCGGGGTGGTCGCGGTCATCTACGCGGTGAAGAACGCCGCCCACGACGGGGTGACCGCCCCCGGCGTCCTGGTCGCGGCGGTGGTCGGCGTGGTGGTTCTCGCCCTGTTCGTCCGGCGTCAGCGGCGGCTGGCCGAACCCCTCATCGACGTGCGGCTCTTCCACCACCGCGCCTTCTCCGGCGCGGTCGGGGCCAACGTCGTGTGCATCTTCTCCATGCTGGCCGCCTCGCTGGCCTTCGCGCAGTACTTCCAGCTCGTCCTGGGGTGGTCGCCGCTGGTCTCGGGGCTGGCGAGCCTGCCCGGCGGACTCGGCGCGGCGGTCGGCGGTGCCCTGGCGACCCCGCTGGTCGGCCTGCTCGGCAGGGCCCGGGTCGTGGCCCTCGGGCTGGCCCTCGGCGCGACGGCGTTCGTGCTGTACAGCCGGTTCGGGACGGACACCGGCTACCCGTACATGCTGCTCGCCATGGTCCTCGCGGGGTTCGGCAACGGGTTCGCCTTCGCCGTCACCGGTGACACCATCCTGGCCTCCGTCCCCAGGGAGCGGGCCGGGGCTGCCTCGGCCATCGCGGAGACCGGTCAGGAGATGGGCGGCGCGCTGGGCATCGCCGTACTGGGAAGTGTGCTGAACGGCGCCTACCGCGACGGCCTGCGACTGCCCGCCGGGGTGCCGGACCGGGTGGCCGGGCAGATCGGGGAGTCACTCGGCGGGGCGCTGCAGGTCGCGGCCGGCCTGCCCGCCCAGGTCGCGGAGGCCGTCGGGCGGGCCGCGAGGCTGGCCTTCCTCGACGGCATGCGGACCACGCTGGTGACGGGGGCCGCGCTGCTGGCCGTACTGGCGGTGGCCGTGCTGTTCACGCTGCGCGGTGTTCCCAAGGAGATCCCGGAGGTGGTCCTCGACGACACGGGCCGCGCACAGGACGACGAGCCCGCGCGGATCGGCTGACCCGCGCCGGGAAACCCTCGCGCGTTCGGGAAAAGGGACAGCCCCTAATTGTCGTGTTCAGCTCGCCCGATCGGACGCCTCGAAAGGGCGCGGGCCATTCCGTCCGGCCGCCGGGGGGCCGGGGCGGCGCCTCGGGGCTGGAAACGATTTCCCCCTCCCCGCCCCCACCCTCGGAAAACGGAAATACAACGCAAGGAGAACGGAAACCCCGCTTCAGGGAAATATCAGATCACCAGCAAATAGCGCAGACCAGCGCAAACCTCAGGCCGCGAACCTCTCCAGAGAGGTTCCGGCACCCCCCCGTACGGCCTCGGCACCCGGCCGCAAAGGAGGGGTTTCGGACAGCACATATCTATGATTATGTATTATTTATAACTTAATAACCATAAGTGCCGATTACCATTGCGCTTTACCTTCCCAATGGATCACGGTCAGTCTAATATTTGGACCTATGTCATGGCGTGCATCAGATTTCCCAGATGAGGAAGCCTGGCCTCCCGGTCGTGGCGGCGCTTCCACCGGAGACGAATCTGAGCACGAGTCCGACTGGCACCCCGAGAGCCTGCCGACGTTCAACTGGCGCCGTGCCGTACTGTTCGGAACCCTCTCCGTGGTCGTCGCGGGCGCGGGCGTCTGGCTGATCAGGGCCAACTCCGCGACCCCGCAGACCCTCGTGGCCGACCCCTCGCCGCAGACGTCGAGCGCGGGCTGGGGAGCGGCGTCGCGGAGCCCCTCGGACACCGACGCCGGCAAGCCCGCCCCCTCCGCCTCGGTCTACGTCGACCGGAGCGGCGCCGGGGACGGCGCCTCCGCCACCGCGCCACCGGGCAAGACCGCCATCGGGACGACCGCGAAGCCCGAGGAGTCCCCCCAGCTCACCGTCCGGCAGGCCTACCGCATCCACGGCTCGTACCAGAAGAACCTGTCGGCGGTTCAGACCCGGATGGACTCGGCGGCCATGGGCAAGCTCGAAGGCGGACTGGCGGTCGAGATGACCCGGGCCAGCTTCAAGACCGCCAAGATGCAGGGCGAAACGGTCGCCTCGGGCACCTGGCCGAACCCGCAGGTGTGGGTGCCCCGGCATGTCGAGGGCTCCCCCGACTGGTTCGTCGCGGTCGCCCACGAGACCGGCATCGCCCGGGTCGTCGACCTGATGAGCTCGACCCCGGCGGGCTGGCGCCTGGTCGCCTCGGGACTCGACACCCGCGCGATCCTGCCCGCCTTCCCCAAGATCGCCACGGACGCCGAAGGCTACGCCACGAGCCTTCCTGAGAACGCCACCGGCCTGGTCGCGACCCCGCGCCAGATCGCCGAGGAGCACCTGGAGAGTCTGGAGAGCGCCAAGCCCGACCAGAGATTCGAGGACGGGCCGTGGACCAGCGAGACCGTGAAGTTCTGGCAGCAGGAACGCGCCCAGCTTGAGGACGCCGGATGGATCCTCAGCCTGACCTACCGTCAGGAGGGCCCGATCCGGGCGCTGCGAACCGGGGACGGGGGCGCCCTGGTCTGGTACTCGGCGCGCTCAACCGACACCCGCATGGCCGAGCGCGCGGGGGCGAAGGTCACCCTGAAGGGTTCCGCCGCAGTCCGCACGCGCAACAAGGCGTTCACCCACTCGGCGAGCGCCACCTATGGACGGATGTACGTGACATATGTACCCCCCGCCGGCTCCACCGACCCCGTCCGTGTACTGGGCGAGTGGAGTGAGGTCCTGGAGAGCCACGGCGACTGACGTCCCACCGGGAGAAGAGGAACGCCCATATGACACCTTCACGTAAGCCCTCACGTGCGACGGTGATCACCGCGAGCATCGCGATCGGCGTGTTCGGTGCCGGCGCCGGGCTGGGAACCGTCATCGCCGCCCGTTCCCAGCCCCCCGCCGAGCAGTCCGTACGGCTGGCCGCGGGGACCTATCACCTGGACGAACTCGCCCAGGCGTGGAAGGCGGGCGAGGCCCCGTCGCTGTCCGGCTCCGACGCGGGCAGCACGATCAGCAAGAAGGGTCCCCTCGGCACGGCCCTGGCCGGTGCGAAGGTCTGCCTGACCGCGACCGCCGACGGGCACGCCGTCTCAGGAAGCGCGGGAGGCTGCATCGGCCTGCCCGTGCTGGCCAGTGCCACGGCCCCGCTCCAGCGTCCCAGCAACCCCAAGTCCGGGACGGCCAAGGACACCAAGGACGCCAAGGACACAGCGCCGAAGGCCGCGCCGCAGCCGACGGTCAAGCCCGTCAAGAACGACGCCCCCCCGAAGAGCAACACGGGCGGCGGGGGCGGAGGTGGTGGAGGCGGCGGCACCACGCAGAAGGCACCCGTCTCCGCCCCGGTCCAGCCCCCGAAGACGAACACCAAGGCC
Organism: Streptosporangium sp. NPDC020072; assembly: GCF_040631445.1. Classification (NCBI taxonomy): domain Bacteria; kingdom Bacillati; phylum Actinomycetota; class Actinomycetes; order Streptosporangiales; family Streptosporangiaceae; genus Streptosporangium; species Streptosporangium sp. NPDC020072. The sequence continues at coordinate 262,010 of NZ_JBEYAB010000013.1, forward strand.
GACCCGCCCCCACCCCCGCCGACGAAGAAGGTCAGCGGGGGCATCTCGGACAACGGCAGTGTGATCGACAAGCCCGCGACCCTCGCGGAGAAGCCGAAGCTCGGCATCGGCGCGGACGCGCCGAAGGTCGCCGACCGTGACGAGAAGCCGCAGCCGGACTCTCCCAAGCCGCCCAAGGCCGCCAAGCCGACCGGCGCCCTCAAGCCCGCCCTGCCCAACGGCACGGCCAAGCCGGTCACGCCGCCCAAGACAACCGCCAAGCAGAAGCCCCAGAACCCGGTCAACCAGCCCCAGGACGCCGCTCCCAAGACTTCGGACGCCGCTCCGAAGTCCTCGGGCAAACACCACCCGGACGCGCAGTCGGCGCCCGAGACGACCGAGACGACCGACGAGAACGGGGAGGCGTTCACCCCCGAGCAGGAGCCCGACCAGACCGTGCTCCAGCCCGCCCCCATGGGAGCGGGAGTGGAGACGCTGCCGGTCTTCAAGGACCCCGAGCTGCTCAAGCGGGCCCAGGAGGCCCTGGGGCTCGACAAGAACATGCGCTACACCGACGAGAACGGCGTGTGGGACCTCAACATCGCCCCGCCGGGAACCCCGCCGTGCCGTGACTACACCGAGGACGAGCTGCGCGAGCTCGGCGCCGACCAGGACGGCGCGGTCATCCCCCGCGACTCCTGCCGGTGGCCCGCCTTCGTCCGCTGGCTCTACGCCGAGCCCGCGCCCGGCGAGGTCAGCAACTGGACCAAGTTCACCGGCCTGCCCGAGCGGAACCTGGAGTTCGTGGTGACGGACCAGGCCCCCGCCCAGTCTCCGCAGGCCCCCGCGCAGCCCGAGCAGCAGCAGCCGGACCAGAACGACCAGTACGACCCCTACGGCCAGGACGACCAGCCCGGTCAGCAGGGCCAGCCCGACAAGCAGAACCAGCAGGGCCAGAACGGCGAGTACGGCCAGCAGCCCCCGGCCCAGCCCGACAAGCACGACCAGTCCGGCGGCCTCGTACCCGCCCAGCCGCAGCCCGACCAGCAGACGAGCCACTCCAAGCAGCAGCGGCGGGAGACCCCGTCCGACGCGGGGCCGTACGAGACCCGTCGCTACATCAAGAACGGCCCCGGCCAGGTCGAGCCGGACCAGGACGGGCCCACCGGACCATGAGCACCTCCACCGGCGTCGGGCGTGTCACGCCCGGCGCCGGCGGCGAGGGGGCGGCGTGGGTGAGCGAACACGGCGCGCACCTGCTGGACTACGCCGCCTCCCACCTCGCCTCAGGCCGGGCGTTACCCGCGGTCGCCTCCGTGCTGACCGCGTGCCTGGCCGAGCCGTCCCCGCCGGAGGGGGTCGGCGTCAGAGGACGGCTGTTCTCCGCCCTGCGGCGTGACTGCCTGGCGTCCCCCGACCACCGGGAGATCTACGTCCCCGACACGGGGCCCGGCATGCCGGACGAGGAGGTCACCGAGCGCGTCTGGTCGCTCGTCGAACCGCTGGGCACCGAGACGCTCAGACTGATGTACCGCCACGGACTCACCACCGAGGACCTCGCGCACGTCCTGGCCATGCCGGTCGAGGAGGTCACCAGGCTCGCCACCCGCACCCAGGACCTGCTGGAGATCCTGGCCAGCGGGCTCGACGCCCTCGCCAACCACCGCCGCACCTGCCCCGAGCTGGGCCCCCTCGTCGAGCGGATCTTCCCCGAGGAGGAGTGGACGGCCGCCGACATCGACGCGGAGGCACGGGGGGACCTGATCTCCCACATGCTGAAGTGCCCGGTGTGCGCGCGGCCGATCAACATCCGCTACACGGTCCCGCAGATGGTCTCCCATCCGCGCATCCGCTCGCTTCCCCCACAGGTCCGGCGTCAGCTCCTGGACGCCCTGCCCGAGCCGCCGCCGTCCCCGCCGAAGCCCCCGGCCAGGCGTTCCCCGGGCATCGCCGGAGCGGGACCGCTCGCCGCGCCCACGGCCGTCGCGGAAACCGGCGCCGAACCCGTCGCCGGGCCCCCCGCCGCCGTGGACCCCCGGACGCGTCCCGCCAGGCAGGACCGCTCCACGATGCCCTACCGGACCGTCCGTCCCGAGGGCGTGAGCCGTACCGGGCCGAAGCAGAGCCCTGACCGCCGGGATCGTCCGGCGCCCGAGACCGAAACCGACCGGCGCAGCCGCCGGGACCGCTCCATGCCGTACGGCCCGGCCTCGGGAGATCGCTCCCCCACGTCCTCCGGGCCTCCCAAGTCCTCCGAGACCCCGAGGTCCCCCGAGCGGCACGGGGACCGTCCCACGCTGCCGTCCCTGCCCGTGCTGTCCACCCCGGGGCCCCCGGTGCCCTCGGGGCCACCACTCGCGCCGCCCGTCCCCGGGCAGAACACCCCGCTCTACGACGCCCTGTTCACCCAGGCGTGGGCGCGGAACACCGCCGAGCGCGAGACGGACGCCTCGGCCACCATGCCGTCCCTGCCCGCCGTCACCAAGTCCTCCCAGAAGTCCCCCCAGAAGCCCGCCCCGAAGCCCGCAACGGGACGCGAGCCGGACGATACGGAGGGGTATCCCCTCGGGGTCCGCGTCCTGGAGGCGCTCGCCCCCCTCGGGACGTGGCTCAGGAACACCACCGTCAAGGTCGTGATCGTCGTCGTCGCGGGCGCGACGGGCACCCTGCTGGGGATGAACCTCCTGGCGCCCGTGATGGGGTCGCGGGACACGGTGACCTCCCTGCGGACGACCACGCAGAGCCAGACACCCGACCGGCCGACGGCCTCGCCCCAGCTGACGTTCCCCGGGGCCGAGTCGTCCGGGTCCGCCTCGGGAGAGCCGGGAGGGTCGGGGGAACTCGCCAAGCGGGTGCGCGTCCCGCCCCTGGTGACGCTCGACGAGTTCGGTCAGGGGAACATCCTCCTCACCGTGACGGGCTCCCCCCTGCGGTGGCGCGTCACGGCCCCCGGCCTGACGGTGCGCCCGTCGAGTGGCACCACACGGCCGGGCCGCCCCGACGTGATCGCCCTGCGCGCCCACCGCATCCGCCACTGGTGCGGCACGCCCTTCACCGCGACGACCTCCCTGACCGTCCACGGACCCGACGACTCGATCACCACCACGGTGCGCTGGCAGACCTGCTGACCTCCCGCGCTGCCCTCTGTGAAAGGACCCTGGCCATGACGGAGACGTCCCCCCAGATCCAGGCTTCGCCGCCCCCGCAGGGCGAACCGTTCCAGGAGACGGTCCCCCTCACCGCCGAACACCTGCTCATCAACCGACGTCCCGAACCGACCGGCGGCTGGCGCCGCCTGGTGTGGCAGGTCTCCGGCGGGAGGATCACCCCCGCCGAGTCGAGCGCCGAACTGGAACGCCGCACGCTGATCGCCCAGGCCCAGACCCCGGTGGCCAGCGGCCACCACCGGATCGCGGTGATGAGTCTCAAGGGCGGGGTCGGCAAGACCACCACGACCGTCGCCCTCGGCAACACCCTGGCCTCCCTGCGGGGCGACCGGGTGATCGCCATCGACGCCAACCCCGACCGGGGCACCCTCGGGCTGAAGGTCAAGTCGGAGACCGCGGCGACCATCCGCACCATGCTCGCCGAGGCCCCGCACATCATGCGTTACGCCGACGCGCGCGCCTTCACCTCCCAGTCGCCCGCCCGGCTTGAGGTCCTCGCCTCAGACAGCGACCCGGCGGTGAGCGAGGCGTTCGACGCCGACGACTACCGGACGGTCGCCGGGCTCATCGAGCGTTACTACTCCATCTGCATCACCGACTGCGGGACGGGGCTGCTGCACGGCGCCATGGGGGCGACGCTGGAGCTGGCCGACCAGATCGTGCTGGTCAGCCTCGTCGCCGTCGACGGCGCCAACTCGGCCGCCGCGACGCTGGACTGGCTGACCGCCCACGGCCACTCCGACCTGGTCAGGAACGCCATCGTCGTGCTCAACGCCGTCGAGCCCAAGTCCGACGTGGACGTCAGCCTGCTCGAACGGCACTTCGCCGCCCGCTGCCGCTCGGTGATCCGCGTGCCGTACGACCCGCATCTCAAGGAGGGCGCCGAGGTCGACCTCGTACGGCTGCGCCCGACCACCAGGGGCGCCTACCTGCGTCTGGCCGCCGCGGCGGGCCAGGCGTTCGGCCAGCGCCAGGACCGGAGCCGCTAGTGGCCAAGAACGGCGACCTGGACTGGGACCTCGGCCCGCCACGCAACAACCGCAGGATGCTCCTCGTCGTCGTCTCCATGGTCGGGGCCATCCTGCTGGCGGCCGTGATGTGGCGCGTCGTGGGAGGCGGCCAGGAACCCCAGGTGGTCTCGACGGTCTCCACCGCCGAGGACGGAGGCGGGGGCGTCGTGCTCGCGCAGCCGTCCGGCTACGAGAGCGAGGCGGGTTATCCCGTCGGGTTCCCGCACACGGACCTGGGGGCGGCCTCGGCCGCCGCCGCCGCGCTTGAGGGCGCCTGGACGCTGGACGTCGCCCAGGCCGAGCACGCCGCCGTCCTGTACGCCCCGCCGGAGCAGCGGGACACGGCCCTGGCCGGGGCGCGGGCGGCGGTCGCCGGATGGCGGCAGACCCTCGGCCTGCCCAGGACCGGGCCACTGCCTGAGGACGCCGCTATGCGGACCAGGACGATCGGCGTCCAGTGGCGTTCCCGCTCGAAGGACCTGGTCCAGGTCTCCGTCCTGGTCCAGGTGACCGCGACCAAGGGCGTCGGGGACACCGACCCCACCTATTCGAGTCCGTACGCCATGAACCTGCTCATGAGCTGGAACCCCACCATGCGTGGCCCGAGCCAGGGTGACTGGGTCAACATCCCCGACCCGGTCACGACCACGGTGCCCCAGGTCGCCCTGCCCGGCAGTCCCGAGTTCACCGCCGCGGGCTGGAAGCCCATCGCCGGTTCCGACCCCACCCCCTAGATCGAGGAGGACCGCCCATGCCCCGACGCATCCCGTCCCGGCGCGTCACCCTGATGTCAGGCCTGCTGCTCGCCGGGGTCTCCGCGACGGCGGGAGCGGTCGCCGCCCACCCGTGGAGCGCCCTGGCCGAACCCACGAGCGAGACCTCGACCACCTCCCAGACGACTCCCGAGACCGAGTCGGACACCTCCGCGCTCTCCGACTCGGAGGGCTCGTCGATCTCCAAGGACTCCGGGGGGTCGGGGGACGCTGAGGGGTCCGGGGACTCTGAGGGGTCCGGGGACTCTGAGGGGTCCGGGGACTCTGAGGGGTCCGGGGACTCCGGAAGCTCCGGGGATTCCAAGGGTTCCGGGGGGTCCAAGGACTCTGCGGGCTCCAAGAGCTCTGAAGGTTCCAAGGGTTCCGGCGGCTCCGGCGGCTCGGAGGAGGCCGGGGAGGTGGCGCCCGCCGAGAAGTCCGACCCCGACGTTCCGGAATCCGACCAGCCAACCGATCACTCCGACGGCGGTTCCACCGGCGACTCCGATGGCGGTTCCACCGGCGATTCCGGTGGTGGCTCTGCCGGTGACTCCGACGGTGGCTCCGCGAAGAAGCCCGCCAAGAAGTCCGCCGGGAAGTCCACCAAGGTGTCCGAAACCGGCAAGGGGACCTCCTCGTCGAAGCCGCTCGCGCGCCCCAAGGCGGCACACAAGGAGCCCTCCTCCGACACGGACGTCCCCACGACGCAGGAGACCCCCGCTGTCACGGCGCTGAAGGCGCCCACCGGGAAGACGAGTGACATCGATTCACTCTCGATCGACGACCCGGCCCCCGCTCCCACCCCGGGTCTCGGCAAGCCCGGCAAGGGTGAGGTTCCACAGGTGGCCACGACGCCGCCCGCCCCGGCCACGGCGCAGAAGCCGGGCGACGACCTGACCGCCTCCCCGAAGCCGCCGAAGAACTCCACCGGCGAGAAGCCCACGGCGAAGAAGCCCGGCGCGAAACACGACGAGAAGAAGGACCAGGGAAAGAACGACACCGCCAAGAAGGCCGGTGACAAGAAGGGCGGTGCGAAGACCGGCGCGAAGAAGAGCGGCGGTGAGAAGGCCCACGAGAAGGCCCGGAGGAAGACGCGGCAGAAGGCGAAGACCGGCACGAACCCCGAGTCGACGACCAAGAGCCCCCCGGTCTCCGTCGCCTCCCCACCCGAACCGGTCCCGCCGACCCCGACCCCGGTTCCGACCTCGGCCCCGGCTCTGGCCCCGACCGCCGTACCCACGGCCACGCCGGACGCGGCCGCCGTACCCACGGCCACTCCCGCTGTGCCGGCCACAGTGCCAGCCACAGTGCCGACCGCGATACCCGCCACCGTGCCGTCCGAGGTGCCCACCGTGACACCGACCGCGGCACCCGCCACAGCACCGTCCGAAGTGCCCGCCTCCGGACCCACTGCCGGATCCACCACTGGGCCCGCCGCTGTGCCCTTCCCCTCGTCCCCCTTCTCCGTGGTCGTCGTCCCGTTGCCGCCGTTGCGGCACTCCATCGGTTCCGGGGTCTGCGGCGCCGACCAGCTCGCCGCGTGCTGGAGCCTCGGGCCGTGGCACAGCCGTACCTCCGAGTTCCCCACCGCGGCGGCGAACACGCCGTGGTCGGCGGCCGTGACCTCCCGGTGGGCCTTCGGGCCACCCGCCGGGCGTGAGGGCCGTCCCGCGAACCCGTCCGGGACCTGGTCGCCGAAGGCACCGGGTTGCTGGAGCTTCAGTCCTTCCGCGCTCTGCGCCAGACCACAGGAGCGGCGATCCTGATGTCCAGGTCGAACCTACGATTAGCCGTGCTCAGCCTGGTGGCCGCGCTGGCGGTGAGCACCCTCACCGTCGCGCAGGGCCAGGTGCTGTCCGGTGCCGACTGCTCCCCCTCGGAGAACGCCGAGGCCCTCGGCTGGGGCGCGCCCACCTGGTGCGCCGAGTTCGACGACTACCTCGACGAGGACGAGTGGGTCGTCTACGACTCCCCGGGACACGCGGGCAACGGCCGCCGCTCCCCGGACCAGCTCTTCCTCGGTGACGGCGCCCTCTACCTGTACGGCCGCGCCGACGGCACGACCGCCGGGCTGGCCGCCCGCCACGTCCAGACCTACGGCCGTTGGGAGACGCGCATCCGGCTGTACCCGGGGGCCGGGTCCTACCACCCGGTCGCCCTGCTGTGGCCGCAGGAGGGCGGCGGGAACGTGCGCAGTTCCACCGGGGAGGAGATCGACTTCCTTGAGGTCGTCAACGACCCGCAGCGGCAGCGCCCCAACTTCTTCCTGCACACGCCGCAGGGCCAGGAGCAGGCGCACGCCCAGGTGGACATGACCGACTGGCACACCTACGCCGTGGAGAACACCTCGGAGGGGGTCGTCGGCTACCTCGACGGTCAGGAGTGGTTCCGCTCGCCGAACGCGGCCCGCAGCCCCATGTCGGTCTGCCTGCAACTGGACTGGTTCCCCGGCCAGGGCGACCAGGGCGAAGCCTGGATGGAGGTCGACTGGCTACGCGTCTACCCCCTGGAGTCCTGATTTCAGGGCGTGTACGGCCTGGCCTGGCGGCCCTGTTTGAGGGTGGTCGCCCACCAGATGAGCTGGTCGAGCATGATCTTGACCGCGCCGTCGGCGCCGTCGCCCCCGGTCGGTCTGTCCTCGGCGTCGAACAGCACGGGGGTGTGGTGGAAGCTCACCGTCTCGCGCAGGGACACCACGTGCAGTTCGGCGAAGACGAGGCGGAGCTGTTCGACCGCGCGCAGGCCCCCGGAGCGACCGCCGTACGAGACGAACCCGACGGGTTTGGCGGCCCACTCGTGGCGGACCGCGTCGATCGCCAGCTTCAGGCAGGCGGGGTAGGCGTGGTTGTACTCCGGGGTGATGACCACGAAGCCGTCGGCGGCGGCGATCCTGGCGGCCAGCGCGGCGGCCTCCTGCCCGGTGTCACCCGTCAGGGACGGCTGGGCGGGGGGAAGCGGGGTGCGGCTCAGCTCCATCACGTCGAGGCGCAGGTCGGCCCGGCGGCCGGCCTGCGTGAGGAACCATCGGCCGATCGTCGTGCCGACGCCGCCCTCGCGGGGACTGGCGATGATCACTGCGATGTCCAGCACGGTGGCCTCCTCGGGGTGCACGGCTCGTACCCCCAACCGTGCAACCTCAAGCTGGCTTGAGGTCAACCGCGACTTCGGTCACACTCCCGTCCGCAGGACCCGTTCCATGTGTCCAGGTCACGCCTCACCAACAGGCCCGTTCCGCGGGGCCAGGTCACGCTCTCACCAGCGGGGCCCGCCCGCATGCCCAGGTACAGCCCCGTCTACAAGCGTGTCCGGGTCACAGCCTCATCTGCAGGACCTGCCCCGGCCACGCGCCGACCGTGAACGGCTCGGCCCTGGTGAAGCCCTGGCTCTCGTAGTAGGCGACGAGACGGCCGTCGTCACCGGCGTAGCAGTCCACCCGCAGCAGTACGGCCCCGCCTTCGATCGCCTCCTCGCGGGCTCTGGCGAGCAGGGCCGCGCCGACGCCGTGGCCGCCGAAGCGGCGGTCGACGACCAGTCCCTGGACGTAGAGCTCGGGTTCCGGCGCGGGTTCCACGTACTCGACGGCGTTGCCGAGCACGAGGCACCCCGCGGGCTCGCCGCCCACCTCGGCCACGCGCATCCCGCCGGAGAGCGCCCAGGAGGTGATCTTCTCGACGCGGGCCGGGTCCTCGGAGAAGGGCCGGTCGCCCCACTGTCCGGTACGGCCCCGCGCCGTCAGCCATGCGACCGCGCTGTCGAACATCGCCAGGACCGCGGGGACATCCTCCGGCAGTCCATCACGGATCATCACCGGCGGATCGTAACAGGACATCTCCCGCCGAAGGTTCTACGGAAGCCACCGGTCCACAGGTCATGGAGCGTGCGCACGCGCTACCCTGCCGATCGACGGGCAGGCCGGGGCGCCCCACCACTCTGGGCAGATGGGGTGATTCCCGGTTCTTATCCCACCCTTACGGAGGATTAGTACACTCAGCGACGGCCGGGAACCGGCTCCACGGTCATGGGCGTGTCCCTGACCCATCCTCCCCGGGAGACACGTGAGTAGCGGGCTGACAGAGGCGCCCACGAAGCCGGAAGGCCAGGCCCCACGGCGACGTCGCAAATGGCTGTGGTGGCTGGTGTCCATCGTCACCACCGTCGTCGTCCTGGCGGTGGCGACGGTCGCGGGTGCCTACCTCAGGCTGAGCGGCAACGTCAAACACATCGAGGTCCCCGACGAGGAATTGGGCGCCCGTCCCGTGAAGGTCGCGACCAAGGCGCTGAACGTCCTGGTGGTCGGCTCCGACCAGCGCGGCGGCAAGAACGCGAAATACGGGAAGTTCCCCGGCGAGCGCACCGACACCATCATGCTCGCGCACATCTCCCCGAAGCGGGACAACGCGATGGTCGTCAGCTTCCCCCGCGACTCGATGGTCCAGCTCCCCGACTGCAAGGCGAAGCCGGGGCTCACCGGTCAGCGGGCACACCTGGGCATGATCAACGAGTCGTTCAACTCGGGCGGGATCACCTGCACCTGGAAGACCATCGAGACGCTCACCGGCATCCGCATCGACCACTTCGTGAAGGTCGACTTCACCGGCTTCAAGGACATGGTCGACGCGGTCGGCGGGGTCGAGGTGTGCATCCCCGAGCCGATCCGCGACAAGAAGGCCCTGCTCACCCTGCCCGCGGGCAAGCAGACGCTCAAGGGCGAGCAGGCCCTCGGCTACGTCAGGGCCCGCTACAGCCTGGGTGACGGCTCGGACATCGGGCGCATCCAGCGGCAGCAGATGTTCATCGCCTCCATGATCAAGAAGGTGATGAGCGGCGAGACGCTCACCGACCCGGCCCGGCTCTTCGGCTTCCTCGACGCGGCCACCAAGTCGGTCACCACCGACCCCGCCCTCACCCCGAGCGTGATGAAGGACCTGGCGACCAGCGCCCAGGGCCTGGCCGCCGGGCAGATCCACTTCATCACCACGCCGTGGCGCTACTCCGTCACGTATCCGGGCCGGGTCGAGTGGGTCGAGCCGCAGAGCAGGAAGCTCTTCCAGATCGTCGCCAAGGACACGGCCGTCAAGGGGTCCGGCGTCAGGGGCGGCCAGGCCAAGGTCTCCCGGTCGAAGATCCAGGTCGAGGTCCGCAACGGGACCGCCAGGAAGGGTCTCGGCTCGCTGGTGGCCGTACAGCTCGAAGAGCGCGGTTACCACATCGCCAAGATCACCGACGCGCCGCACAAGCCGTACCCGAAGACCACGATCGCCTACTCGCCGAACGGCGCCCCCGCGGCGCCGACCCTCACCCGGGACGTGCTCAGGTCCTCGGGCCTGCTCGTACGGCGGGCGACCACGCCCAGGCTCGTCCTCACCATCGGCGACGACTGGAAGGGTCTCAAGCCGCTCAAGCAGGACGACCTCGACAGCCTGAAGGGCTTCGACGCCACCCACGACTCCTGTGCGGGCACCTGATCCTGGTTGAGTAGGGTTCGGGGCATGTTGTACGGGCGGGCCGCCGAGCAGGCCGTGATCGACCGGCTGCTCTCCGAGGCCCGCGCGGGCCGTAGCGGCGCCCTGCTCGTGCGGGGCGAACCCGGCATCGGCAAGACCGCGCTGCTCGACCACGCCGCGGCCGGGGACGCGCGGGTGCTCCGCGGCACCGGGATCGAGTCGGAGGCCGAGCTGCCCTTCGCCGGGCTCCACCTGCTGCTGCGGCCGGTGCTCGACCGGCTGGACGTGCTGCCCGAGCAGCAGGAACGCGCCGTCAGGGCCGCCTTCGGGCTGGCCGCCGTACAGGCCGGGGACCGGCTGCTGGTCGGCCTCGCGGTGCTCTCCCTGCTGTCCGAGTTGGCCGAGGAGGGGCCGCTGCTGGTGCTCGTCGACGACGCCCAGTGGCTCGACCGGGCCTCGACGGACGCGCTGCTGTTCGCCGCGCGACGGCTGGACGCGGAGGGGGTCGTGCTGATCCTCGCCGCGCGTGACCCGTTCACCGCCCAGGGAATCGACGAGCTCGTGCTGGGCGGCCTCGACGCCCCCGCCTCCGCGGCCCTGCTCGGCCCGGAGATCGACCCCGTCACCCGCTACCGCGTGCTCGCCGAGGCGCGGGGCAATCCGCTCGCGTTGATCGAGCTGCCCAAGGCCGCCGCCGGAGACGGTACGGCGCCGGCGCTGACCGACCGGGTCCAGAACGCCTTCCTCGGGCAGGTCAAGCGGCTGCCTGAGGCGACCCAGGGGCTGCTGGCCGTCGCCTCGGCCGAGGACACCGGTGACCTGCGCGTCGTGTTGCGGGCCGCGGCCACGTTCGGGGACTTCCTCGAAGACCTGCATCCGGCGGAGAGCGCTGACCTGGTCAGGGTCCAGGCGGGCACCGTGACCTTCCGGCACCCCCTGGTCAGGGCCGCCGTCTACCAGGGGATCCCGCCCAGTCTGCGGCTGGCCGTACACCGGGCGCTCGCCGAGGCCCTGGACGGCCGGGAGGACGCCGACCGGCGCGCCTGGCATCTGGCGATGGCCGCGACCGGCCCCGACGAGGAGGTGGCGGCCGAGCTTGAGCGTACGGCCGCGCGGGCGAGCGACCGCAGCGGGTACGCCGCCGCGTCGAGCGCCTACGAGCGGGCCGCCAGGCTGAGCCTCCGGCCGGACACCCGGGCCGCGCGGCTCACCCTGGCTGCGGAGACGGCGGCGTGGGCGGGCCAGCTCGACCGGGCGGGGACGCTCGCGGAACAGGCCGCCCGGTTGCTGGCCGTACTCGCCGTGGAGCCGGGAGAGCACGCGGAGCCGGGGGAGCACGTGGGCCCGGGGGAGCATGCGGAGGCGGGGGAGCGTGCGGGGGCGGCGGCTCTCGGGGCGCGGCTGACGCACGTCCGCGCGACCGCCGACTTCCTGCGCGGGACCGTGCGCGCCGCCTATGAGGCGCTGGTCGAGGGGGCCGCCCTGACCGGGGGCACGGAGGCGGCACGCATGCTGTTCCAGGCCCTGCACGGCGCCTGGTACATCGGCGCGGCCGAGGTCGACCACGCCGCCGCGCAGCTCGGTGCGCTGTCCCTGCCGGACGGTGACCCGCTGGCGCCGGTCGCCGCGTTCGTCACGGCGACACTGACGCGGAGCGGGACGGCGCTCTCACTGGCCAGGACGATCGCCGAGGCCCGCGAGGCGGGCGCGCGCCCGGGTGACCTGGTCCAGGTCTGCGGGATGGGTCTGGTCGCCGGGCAGGACGAGGAGGTCGGCGAGACGGCCAGGGCGCTGGTCGCCGAGGCCAGGTCGACGGGCGGCATCGGGACGCTGCCCACGCTGCTGTTCTTCCTCGCCGAGACCGAGATGTTCCACGGACGGCACCGCGACGCGCTGACCACCGCGACCGAGGGCCTGCGCATCGCGCGCGACACCGGGCAGACGCAGTGGGCCGCTCAGCTGGGAGCCTTCCTCGCCTACCTCGCCGCGCTCGAAGGCGACGAGGAGCGCTGCCGCGCGCTGGCCGACGAGGCGCTCGCGGCGGGACCGGCGGGCCACGGGTGGGCGACCTGGGCGCTCGGCGTCCTCGACCTCGGGCGGGGCCGGATCGAGGACGCGCTCTCGCGTCTCGAACCGGTCGCGGGCGGCTACCAGGTGGCCGGGAAGCGCAGCGTTCCCGACCTGGTCGAGGCGGCGGTACGGTTCGGCGCCCCCGAACGGGCGGCCGAGGCCCTGGACGGCTTCCGCCGGTGGGCGCTCGACATCGGGCAGCCGTGGGCGTGCGCCCTGCTCGCGCGCTGCCAGGCCCTGCTCGACGACTCCGAGGAGCACTTCGCCGAGGCGCTGCGGGTGGAGGGACGGCCGTTCGAACGGGCCAGGACCGCGCTGCTGTACGGGGAGTGGCTGCGCCGTACGCGTAGGAAGGCCGACGCCCGGCCCCACCTGCGCGCCGCGCTTGAGGTCTTCGAGCGGCTGGGGGCCACGCCGTGGGCGGACCGGGCGAGGGCGGAGCTGAACGCGACCGGCTCAACCGCCCCCGCCACCTCGGCGCCCGGCCTGCTGGCCCTGCTCACCCCGCAGGAACTGCAGATCGTACGGCTCGCGGCCCGTGGACTGTCGAACCGGGACATCGCCGCCCAGCTCTTCCTGAGTCCGCGCACGGTCGGCTACCACCTCTACAAGGCCTATCCCAAACTCGGGGTCGCCTCCCGTGGGGAGCTGGCGACGATCGCCCTCTCCGACTGATCGACCATCCGATTGCCGCACCCGTTTAAAAGGACATAAGGGCTATTTCGCCTTTGCCCTCCTATGAAGATCCACAACCTATAAATAGGAGAAGAGGATCTTTTGGGGGGAAGCGTGGCTTCATGGCGAAGGCCTCGCTCGATCCGGGCCCGGGCGACGCTCACCACGGTCATGATCTTCGCGGTGATCCTGGGGATCGGCTCGGCCGCGACGTCGCTCGCCATACGCGCCTGGCTCTCCGACCGGGCCGTGCAACTCGTCTCGCAGGCCGCCCGGCAGGCGTACGAGGTCAACCGCAGGGTGAACGACGACATCCTGCCGACGCAGCAGGTCAGGCGCCTGCAGGTCATCGCCCGTGACGGCCGGGTGCTCGCGGCCAGTCTGGCGATGAGGGGCCGTCCCCCCATCACCCGGGCCTGGCCTCCGGACAACGACAACCGGGTGGAGACCAGGTCGTGCGCCACCCGGGCGGGCGAAAGGACGTGCTTCGTCGTCGTGGGCCTGCTGGACACGAACGCCCCCGCCGGGGGCGTCATGGTCTACGCGGCGACGCCCGAGTCCGCGCTGGTCACGGGCCACACCCTGGAGTTCGGGCTCGCCGGTCTGTCCCTCGTGCTCCTGGCGCTGCTCGGCTGGGGCACCTGGCGGGCCGTCGGACGGACCCTGGAACCGGTCGACGAGATGCGCGAGGAGATGGCCTCGATCAGCGCCTCCGACCTCGGCCGCCGGTTGACCGTCGGCGACGACGAGACCGAGTTCTGCGCGCTCACCCGGACCATCAACACCACCCTCGAACGGCTCGACCAGGCCGCCGAACGCCAGCGCCGCTTCGTCTCCGACGCCTCGCACGAACTGCGCACCCCGCTGACGGGACTGCGCACCAAGCTCGAACTCGCCCTGTCCGACCCGGAGTTCGAGGACCACTCCCAGACGATACGGTCGGCGCTCAACGACGCCGAACGCCTCCAGGCGATCGTGAACGACCTCCTCCTGCTCGCCCATCTCGACGCCGGGGTCACCGGCGACCCCGAATCCATCGACCTCGGCGAACTGGTCGCCGGTGAGGTACGGCGCCGCCCCTCCCGGCACGAGATCCGCACGCACCTCGCCCCGGACGTGGTCGTCAGGGGCGACAGGCTCCAGCTGACGCGCCTGCTGACCAACCTCCTCGCCAACGCCGACCGTCACGCAGCCAACAAGGTCGACGTCCACGTCGCGCGCCAGGACGGGGACGCCGTCATCGAGATCGCCGACGACGGACACGGCATCCCGCCCGAGGAACGCGAACGGATCTTCCAGCGGTTCGCCCGCCTGGACTCGGCCCGCAGCCGCGACGCCGGGGGGACCGGTCTCGGCCTGCCCATCGCCAGGGACATCGCCTCGGCGCACCAGGGCGTCCTGTACGCGGCCACCAGCACGAACGGTCAGGGCGCCAGGCTCGTCCTCAAACTCCCCCTGTCCCTGGCGACGCCGTGACGGCTCTCAACCGTGGCGGACGTACACCGGGTCACCCGGCTCGACCAGGCCGAAGAGCCGCTCGGCGACGTGCGTGGGAACCCGGACGCACCCGCGGACCGCGGACGCGGCGGGCTCCGGGCTCGCCTGCGCCCGGACCTCGGGCGGGACGGACCGTACGGCGGGGGCCCGGCTGATCGGCCCGATGTCGATCGGTCCGACAGGGGGCCCGACGGGAGGCTCGGCGGGGGGCCGCAGATGGAACGGCCCGGCGGTGGGGACCGGGCGGATCGGCTTGACCGTGGCCATCGGGTAGACGGGCTTGACCGTGGGGGCCGGCCTGACCGGCGCGACCGTGTTGATCGGGTAGGACCGCCGGACCGTCGGCCGGGGACGAGGCGTTCCGTCCGGGAGGGGGACCTCCCCCATCCGGTGCACCGGCCTGACCTCGGACCCGCCACCGCTCGGCCTGACCTCGGGCCTGTCACCGTCCGCCCCGGCTTTGAGCCTGCCACCGCTCGGCCCTGCCCCAGGTCCGCCGCTCGGCCCGGGCCCGCCGCTGTTCGGTCCGGAGGCCGCGAAGGAGAACGTCTCGTAGATCGGGGCCAGCGGATCGACCCCGGAACGCGGAAGGCGTTCGGCGACCTGGAAGTCCCCCGTCGGGGCCTCCTCCGCCGAGCTGAGGCCGTTCCGGCAGAAGGCGGGTCCGGCGCCGGGGGAGACGTGGGAGACGAGTGCCCGGTGACGGCCCCGGTAGACGGTGAGGAGCTGACGTTCCAGGTCGATCTCCACCCGCCGCGGCTCACCGCCGGGCACCAGCGGCGCCGGGACGCGCGGGTGGGCCAGGGCGCGCCAGGTCCGCCTGCCGACCCTGTCACGCGGCACAAGCCCCTGTGACTTCTGGAAGGCCCAGACGGCGGCCTGGGTCTCCGAGCCGTAGTAGCCGTTGACCAGTCCCGGCGCGAACCCCAGCCTCAGCAGTTCCTGCTGCAGCCGTTTCACGGGCGTGGCGAAGTCGCCGGGGCGCAACGAGCCGCCGGGCGTCGAAGCCGCGAAACCCAGTGCGCCGAAGGACAGAGCCACCGTCCCCGCCAAAAACTTGATCACATGGCGATAAGTACCCCCACTGTCCGGAGGGGCGAGGTGACGAAACGCAAAGAATCACCCAGTCATGGTGGCCCGAATCATTTGTGTGTAAGGATCGGGTCATGCACAGAGTCGTGGTACTCGCCCTGGACGGTGTCATCCCCTTCGAGCTCGGCATCCCGTCCCGGGTCTTCGGCATGGCCAGGAACGCCGCGGGAGAACACCTCTACGAGGTGCTCACCTGCACCCTGGACGGTGGCCCCGCCGAGACGGACGCCGACTTCTCGATCTCCGTGGACCACGGGGCCGAGGTGCTGGCCACCGCCGACACCGTGGTGATCCCGGCGACCCACCGGCTCGGCCCGATCGCCGTGGAGGGGGTGCTGCCGCCTCCCCTGGCCGACGCGCTCGCCCTGATCAGGCCGGGCACCAGGCTCGTCTCGATCTGCACCGCCGCCTACGTGCTCGCCGCCGCCGGACTGCTCGACGGACGGCCCGCGACCACGCACTGGAGCTGGACCGAACGGTTCCAGAAACTGTTTCCCCAGGTGAATCTGGACCCGGACGTGTTGTTCGTCGACGACGGGGACGTGCTGACCTCAGCGGGCGTCGCCGCCGGGGTCGATCTGTGCCTGCACATCGTCCGTCGTGACCACGGCAGCGAGGTGGCCAACCGGGTGGCCAGGAGTTGTGTCGTCCCGCCGTGGCGTGACGGCGGCCAGGCCCAGTTCATCGAGCGCCCGGTGCCCGAGGAGGCCGCGGCGACGACCGCCACGACCAGGGCGTGGGCGCTGGAACGCCTGCACCTGCCCCTGTCTCTCGTCGACCTCGCCACCCACGCCAGGATGAGCCGCCGTACGTTCACCCGCCGCTTCCGCGACGAGGTCGGGCTCAGCCCCGGCCAGTGGCTCGTCCTGCAGCGGCTCGAACTGGCCCGCCGCCTGCTGGAGACCAGCGACCTGGCCGTGGACGCCGTGGCCGCCCAGGCCGGTTTCGGCACCGCCGCCTCACTGCGGCAGCACATGCAGAGCACGGTCGGGGTCTCACCGATGGCCTACCGCCGCACGTTCAGGCCGACGGCGAACGGCCTCAGCCATGCCGTAGGTGCTCACGGCTGAGGTCGAGGAGCATTCGGACATGGACGTCGGCGAGCCGGTAGTAGATCATCCTGCCCGCCCTGCGACTGGCCACGATGCCTGCGGTCCGCAGCAGTCTCAGGGCGTGTGAAACGGCGGTGTCGCTGACCTGGACCGTCTCGGTGAGGTCGTAGACGCACAGTTCACCGGCTTCGAGCAGGGCGTAGAGAAGCTGGGCCCGGGTCGGGTCTCCCAGCAGCCGGAACAGCTCCGCGAGCTGGGTGGCCTCCTCCGCGGTGACGATCCGCTCTCGCGTCGCCCCCGCCTCGGCCTCGTCGAGCTCCATGGTGGGGTGTATGTCGGGCGCGGTGGCGACATCCATGGGCGAACTCCTGAACAGATGCTCAAATGATAATCACTATCATATCAAGTCCCCGGTCCGGATTATGGAACGTTCTTCGTCCGAATTGCACCGTCACGTCGGTGTGGCGGCGCTCAACGGCTCCGCGATGTCCTCAAGCCCCCTGCCCTCCGCCTTGACGCCGAGGAACACCTCGACCAGACCCGCGGCGATCATGAGGACCGCGCCGATGCAGAAGGCCAGCGCCGTGTCCCCGACCTGGCCGCTGCCCACGAGGTTGGCGAAGACCAACGGGCCGGCGACGCCTCCGACGAAGGTGCCGATCGCGTAGAAGAACGCGATGGCCATCGCCCTGGTCTCCATCGGGAAGATCTCGCTGACGGTCAGGTAGGCCGCGCTCGCCCCCGCCGAGGCGAAGAAGAGCACCACGCACCAGCAGGCGGTCAGGGTCACCGCGGTCAGCACCCCCTGGGAGAAGAGCCAGGCCGTACCCAGCAGCAGCACACCGGAGCCGATGTAGGTCGCCGAGATCATCGGGACACGGCCGACGGTGTCGAACAGGTGCCCCAGCAGCAGGGGACCGAGGAAGTTGCCGATCGCGATGACCGCGAAGAAGTAACCGGTGGTCGTGTCGATCTTGAAGAACGTCGACAGGATCTGCGCGTACCCGAAGGTGATGGCGTTGTAGAGGAAGGCCTGCCCGATGAACAGGGAGAAGCCCAGGATCGTGCGCTTGGGGTAGCGGGCCACCATGGTGTGGGCGATCCGCCCGAACCCGATGGACGTGCGCTGGTGGATGGTCATGGACCGCTCAGGCTCGTCGAGGCGCGTCCCCTTCTCCTCCTCCACCTGGGCCTCGATGCCGTCGACGAGTTCCTCCGCCTCCCGGTCCCGGCCGTGGATGAACAGCCATCGCGGGCTCTCCGGCACGTGCCGCCGGACGAGCAGGATGCCCAGGCCGAGGACGACACCGAGACCGAAGGCGATACGCCAGCCGATGTTCACCGCGAAACCGTTGAGCAGCGGGACCGTCAACAGGGCGCCGCCCGCGGCCCCCAGCCAGTAGCTGCCGTTGATGACGATGTCGATGCGCCCCCGGTGGCGGCTCGGGATCAGCTCGTCGATGGCGGAGTTGATCGCGGCGTACTCACCGCCGATACCGAACCCGGTCATGAAGCGGAACAGGAAGAACCACCACGCCGAGAACGAGAACGCGGTCGCGGCGGTGGCCACCAGGTAGACGACCATCGTGATGATGAACAGCCGCTTACGGCCGAACCTGTCGGTCAGCCAGCCGAAGAACAGCGCCCCGAGACACGCTCCGGCCACGTAGAGGGCGGCGGCCGTACCGGCGACCTGGGTCTGGGTGATCTCCAGGCCGCTGCCGGGCTTGGCGAGCTGGGCGGAGAGGTTACCGATGATCGTCACTTCGAGGCCGTCGAGGATCCAGACGGTTCCGAGGCCGATGATGATCATCCAGTGCCACCGTGACCAGGGCAGCCGGTCCAACCTCGCGGGGACCTTCGTGGTCACCGTCCCCGTCTGAACGTCGCTCATGCCTCCCCGGCTACCCCGAAAGGATCACCTCATGCCCCGCCCCGGCACCCCTGCCCTGACGTTTACGGTCGTTGCCCGGCCCACCGGGCGGCGGGGCCCTCCCGGTTTCCCCGGCGGCCGGGCAGGAGCGTCCCCGCGAAAACGGCTTGTCATGGCGAGCATTTCCGGAATCACCGGAAAGACAATAAAGTACCCCACCGCCACAATAACGACCAGCCGCTTTCTCGCGCGAAGAAATAATCAGTTTGTTCATCCGTGGAACGTCTGCTTATGCTCTCCCTGCGGAACTGGTCGCCCTGCCGACCAGATCTGTCTTTTGGTCGGTGATTCAGGCCGGACCATGTGTCCCGAAGGCCGGTGCCGACCCGGATCACTCGCAGCAAGGCCCTCTCCTCCAAGAAGGGAATTCACGCAAGTGACAATCATGAAAAGGATCGGAGTCGTTCTGTCCGCGGCGGTGCTGGTGGCCGGTCTCGCCCCCGCCGGGGCGGACGCGAGCACCACCGGCACGACGGTGAGCACCACCGGCGCGGCCGTCGCCTCGCCGGACGCCCCCGAGGCCGCGGGCGCGACCGGCGGCCAGGTCAGGCGCCCGGCTGCCCCTCCCGCCACGTCCGCCCTCCTGGCGAACCCTCCGACGGTCTCACCCTCCGCCGGCTACGCGGAGTACGACCCCGGGACGACCATCACCTGTCCGAGCGGCAATCTCTGCCCCGAGGCGTGGAACCCCGTGACCAACAAGTGGCGGCAGTTCCGGCTGTACACGTGCGCCAGGTACAGCCTGTCCTACTGGAAGGGCGAGGGCTTCTACACGAACAACCAGACCGGGGGCGTCACGTCGTACTTCTACGGGCAGGCGGGTGAGGTGCTGCACTCGTTCACTCCGGATTCGGGCGTACACGACTACAACTGGGAACCGGTGTGGTCCATCCGCAACTGCTGACGTCGAAGACGCCTGACGACACGTTCGCCACCTGCGCCGTGAACCGCTGACGTTTATACCCGGCGCACCGCCCGAGGGTGCTTTTCGCCCCTCGGGCGGTGGCGTGGAAACGCCCTTCGCCCACCGGTCTTCGGTTCACAAAATTCGGCGTTCATGTGAAATCGGTACCCGCGGAGCGACGAGCCGACACGAGCGGGTACGGCCGCAGGCCTCCCCCGGCGCTACCACCGGACCTCATGACCCAGCGGACCGCACGCCGGGCGTCCCCCGGTTTCCTGAAGGCCGAAACCGCCTCCATCACGATCTTGAGGATTTCAGTCCGCCCCTCGCCCACCTGGCCGACCTCGATCGTGACATTTCCAGGTTCGACGTCTCCGGCCGCTGAGGCCTCCGCCCGGTTGTCAGGGCAGGCCGTACCGTTTCCTGATCGCCGTGGCCTCCTCCTCGGACACCTGGCGCGGCGTGCGGGCCAGCGTCTGCCGCAGATCAGCCAGGATCCTGTCCGCCGACCCCCGAAGGCGCGTACGGTGACCGACGAGCTGCTCGTCGAAACGCTTCGCCGCCGGCCCCGTCCACACTCCGCCGGAGTGGAACGCCTGAAACGGCGTCTCGAAACCGCTCTCGACCTCCTGGACCAGCGGTTCGATCGTCCGCAGCGCGTCCTCCAACGCGGCATGAAGCGGATTGGGCACCAACCTGGTCATGAGCTTCTTTTCGAGGAGGACGGACCCGCGCTCGCGGACGGGGCACCGGCATCGGTGATGAGCCTCGGCGCGATCAACTTCATCAACGCCAGCACATCAGCGGCGTTGTCACGCCCTGCGACGCCTCTTTCCAGCTGGATGTTGAGCTCCGCCTTGCCACGCACAAGCATGGCGTACGCTTCCCCATCCTCACCGTCGGCAGGTTTGAAGTAGTAGCCGATGGCTCCGGGAACGATTTCCGGCAGGGGCAGGGCACCCGCCTTCAGCTGTTCCTCGATTCTCTCCGTGTAGCCTCCCGGCGTAAGGTCGATCTGCAGCACCTCAAGTTGATTACCGTCTCGCTGATAAATCGCACAACTTCCATCGTCGAGATCTTTCGGATAACTTAGGTCAAAATGACCACGCACCAGCGGATTACTCACGCCGGTCATCAACTCGACCGCCCTCTGCGGAATATGCCCACACAGATATGGCGGCGCAGCGGCCTCCGGAAGCGGGGAACGATCAAATTCCCTACTGGAAACCTGGCAGGCGGTTGAGGAAACCAGGGCGCACATCAGCACCGCCACCAAGACGAACGACGACCGCTTCATGATCCGTACTGGGCAAAGCCATTGGAAAATCCTTGATCAAGGCGATCCTCTATGTCCAGCCACTTTCGCCCCGCCAGTCCCTCGTACAACCATCGATCATAAGCCTCGACTCGCCGATATTTGTCGGTGTTGTTTTTGGCGTTTTTATCAATCATCTCATCCATGCTCATAAGTGTTCGACCGTCACTTTTAAGGAAGTTGTTAGGGTTGTCAACAGGATCATCTCCTTTTTTGAGCCCCTCCAGCGATGCCCACGGGTGAGCGGCCGCAGCGGGCTTGGCCGAGCCGAACACGCCATGTTTGAGCATCGCGCGAGCGGCGAGGTCATGCACGAGGCGCCGAGACTGATCAACTGCGGTGTTGGCGTCTTCGCGCGCCCTGGTCTCCGAATCCCCCTTGACCCTGTCTTCGATGAACCCTGTCCACGCCCCGACGACTCCAGCCGCGATCGGCCATCCTGGCGTCTGAGGAATCGCGAGTGCGGTATTCACCGCTCCCGTGAGCAGCTTCATATTCCGCGCCTGTTTATCGTCCAACTCCTTCCCCTCCTCGACTTTAGCCAGCCCTGCGGCATCAGTGATCATTCCGAAGGTCGCACCGATCTGCTTGGCGTTCGCTCGAAGAGTTTCGTCACCCTGCCCTTTGGCGATCCTCATCGCATCGTGGTCGAGAACCCAGTCGGTGAATCTCGTTTGAGCAGCCAGAACAGGAGCAAGCGCTTTGGGGTCAGCAAACGCCTCCCTCATCACACTTTGCAGTTCTTTCTTACCGAACTGCGCCCCCCATGGTTCACGGCCGGCTGTACCGGGTTTATCCGCGTCCCGGACCCCGTCCACAATGACATCGCGTCCCGTCTGAGCGACACTGTTGATGTCGCTGATGTATCCGGCGAGGATGCGGCCAACTGTGACAGGCTTCAGGAATTCCTCTATGGAATCACCGGACTTGATCTGCTGAGCCCTCAGGTGGACGAACTCCGAGGCGAGTTTGGCCGACAGGTAGCCCCGTGACGGATGTTCTGGGGAACCGTCGTGGTCGCGGAAGGTGAGCGTCGCAGCCTCCAGGGCCTTGCCCAGTGCCTCGCCTCCGTCAGTCATGCTCCACTCCGTCAGGAAGTGCTTGAGCGCGGTCGGATCGCTCGCGAAGAAGTCCTGGGCCACTGCGGGGTTACGGCTGAGGGCTTCCATCAGCGGCACCATGACGTTCGAATTCGTACCCGGCGGATACGGCGTACGGTCCCAGGCGTCAACCTTCTTCGCGACCGCCAGTAGAAAGGGGGCGGCGAAGGTCCCGTTCTTGAGAGCCAGCGTGATCGCGTGGTACTCCCGCTCTTGCCACCCAGGAGTGAGATTGGACGTGAGTTCGTCGCGCCAGGCGTTGCTCAGCTTCGGGCTCGCCGTTCCCAGGGTCTTGCCGAGGGCGGCCTGCAGGCGTTTCGCCTTCTTGCTGTCGCCCTGTTCCACCGCCTTCGCCATCAGCTCGCGGAACCCCGTGGCGCCGAGGGTGGTCATCAAGCCGAGGGCGAATGTCTTGTCGCCGGTGCGTTTCTCCAGCTCCGCCAGGGTCCTGTCGTCGGCCTCGCCCTTCTGCGCGGCCTCGGTCAGTTTGAGGGTGGCGGCGTAGACGTCGGGGTCGTGGGCGGCCTTGCCGTACAGCTTCTCGTCGAAGGTGGGCAGGCCGAAAGGGGTCGTGTCGAGGGAGGAGGAGGTTCCCCAGGCGGTACGTTCGGCGCGGATCGTCTCGCTGCGGCGCCGCAGGTCGGGGCGGCTGGTCTCGATCCAGCTCCCTATCTCGCGCAGGGCGTTCAGGCCCGAGGTGTCCAGGTCGAGTTTCTGCAGGGCGCTGCGAATGCGGGGCTCGTTCCTGCCGAGGGTGTCCTGTGCCCTGCCGAGTCCCCGTTCGAAGTCGTCCATCGAGGTGGGGTCGATTCCGGAGTACTCCCCGTTGACGCCCGGGGCCGGATGCGGCATGGGCACGGGAGCGGCGGCTTTCGCCGGGGACTCCCCGGCCTGCTGACCGGTGGACGGCCGAGGCGGCGCCGAGACCGTCGGCAACGGCGAGGGCGTGGGATATGGATGAGCCATGAGAGGGGAGGGCTCCAACGCGGTCGGCAGAATACGGCGACTACGGCAACAAGATTATTTTCCATCCACTTTTAAGTAAAGATCTCCGCAATATGGAGCACGTCTGCCACCGTCCTGTGAAGTCAGGGAAAATCACAGAATCCCTACCACATACTCCGATAAATCAAGACATCACTCCGTAAAACACCCAACCCACCACGGGAGGGATTTCTACCAGCCGAATCCATGATTTCCAGGGGACCGAAACCCACCCCGCCGGGCGCCCTCACCACGATCTTGAAGGTTTCGGTCCGTCCCTCACCCACCCGGCCGGCGGCTCCCCGCCCCGAGCTGACCAGGACAATTACCCATATTTTCGGTACATTGCCCCGATATGAGGAAGAGGTGACACCACCTAGGGGGAGCATGAAGGCCCGGATCACGGGCGTCGCGACGTATCTGCCGCCACGGACCATGTCCAGCGCGGAGGTCGAGCGACGGATCGAGGGATACGTCCCCCACCGAGGTGTCATCGAACGGATGACCGGCATCCGGTCACGTCACGTCGCGGAGGACGGCCAACAGGCCTCCGACCTGGCCGTCGAGGCCGTGAGGAGGCTCGACCACACCGACGTCGATCTGTTGATCTTCGCCTCCGCCTCGCAGGACATGGTCGAGCCCGCGACCGCGCACATCGTGGCCGCCAAGCTCGGGCTCTCGTGCCCGGTCTTCGACGTCAAGAACGCCTGCAACAGCGTGCTGAACGGCATCCAGGTGGCCGAGGCGCTGATCCTGACCGGGGCGCACCGCAGGGTGCTGGTCTGCTCGGGCGAGGTCCCCTCGCGGGCGGTCCGCTGGCGGGTGCGCGACCACGCCCAGTTCGCCGAGTCCTTCGCCGGATACACGCTGTCGGACACCGGGAGCGCCGTGATGCTGAGCGCGGACGACGAGCGCGGCATCTTCTACCGCGACTTCACCGCCGACTCGACCGCGTGGGCGATCGGCACGCTGCCCGGCGGCGGCTCCGCGCATCCGCGCGACCCCGAGTACTCCTACTTCCGCGGTGACGGGCGGCGTCTGAAGGAGGCGTTCGAGCTGGCCGGTCCTGACGTCTTCCTCAACGCGCTCAAACGCACCGGCCTGGGCTGGGAGGACTTCGCCCTCGTCGCGGTGCACCAGGTCGCGCTGCCGTACCTGGACCATCTGGCGGCCACGCTCGGCATCCCCCGGGACAGGCTCGTGGTCAGCCTCCCCGAGCACGGCAACTGCGCCTCGACCACCCTGCCGTTGCAGCTCGCGCTGGGCGACTGGCGGCCGGGGGACATGGTGGCGCTGCTCGGCCTGGGCGGCGGGATCAGCACCGGCGTGATGCTGGCGGAGATGTGAAAGAACCTGACGCGATGAACCTGTGGGTGGTCGTCCCGGCCTACAACGAGGCGCGGGGCATCGAGGCGACGCTCAGGGCGCTCGACGCGCAGGACGACCGTGACTTCACGCTCGTCGTGGTGGACAACGCCAGCACCGACGGAACCGCCGAGATCGTCGAACGCCACGGCGTCCGGGTGATCGCCGAACGGCAGAAGGGCACCGGCGCCGCCTCCGACACCGGGGTACGGCATGCCATCGCCAACGGCGCCACCCACATCGCCAGGACCGACGCCGACTGCCTGCCCCGCGCCGACTGGGTGCGCGGCGTCAGGCGCGCCTTCGACGACGGGCTCGAAATGGTCGGGGGCAGGCTGCTGCCCAGGACCGACGAGTTCCCGCTGAAGTTCTGGGAGCGGCGGTTCATCCCGTTCGTGGTCGACGTGGCCGCGACGTTCGGCCGTTTCAGGCCGGGCAACCGGTCGCCGGAGTACCTCGGCCCCTACGTGATGATGCCGGGCTGCGCGATGGCCATCACGGCATCGCTGTACGAGCGGGCGGGCGGCTTCCCCAGGACCGCGATCGAGGAGGTCCACGAGGACCGCGCCCTGGTCAACCAGGTCCGCAGGATCACCTCCGCGTACGGCTCCCGCCGCGACGTGGTCGTCTACGGCTCGGTGCGCCGCCTGCGCGCCTACGGCCTGGCCGGGACCCTGGCGTGGTACGCCGACCACCGCTACCGCCCCGACGTGGTCGACATCCGGTGAACCACGAGACCAGGCTCCACCTGGCCGCCCACCCCTTCGCCTATCCGCTGGTGCGGCTGCTGGCCCGGCTGGGCCCCGTGGTCCGCGTCCCCGGTCTCGGGGTGGTGGTCAACGACACCGCCACGGCGCGGGCCGTGCTGACCGACGGGCGTTTCCGCAAGGACGGCCCCGGCTCCCCCGGTGAGCTGTGGACGCCGGTGCTCGGCCCCTCGGTGCTGCTGAACATGGAGGGCCCCGGGCACGCGGCGCTGCGCAGGAAGCTGATGCCGCTGTTCACCCCCGGATACGTCTCGGCGCTGGTCGCCGACGTGCTCCGGGAGCCGCTCGACGACCTGTCCGCGCGGCTCGGACGGGGTGAGACGGTCGATCTGGTCGACGTCATGCGGACGATGGCCGGGGCGGTGATCTGCCGGGTGATCGGCCTCGGCGAGGTCTCGGCGGCCAGGGCCAGGGAGCTGTTCGCCGAGGGGGAGCGGGTCGTCTCGATGGTCTCGCTGCGCTCCCGGCGGCTGAACGAACGGCAGGTGGCGATCGCCAGAGGCGTGCTCGACCGGATCGGGGACATCGCGCAGGCCGCCTACGAGGCCGGGGACGAGTCCACGGTCATGGGCAGGATGCGGGCTCAGGAGCTGTCGGCCGCCGAGGCGAGGGGGGCGGCGGGCGCGTTCTTCCTGACCGGGACGGAGACGGTCGCGACCTTCGTCCCCCGGCTGGTGGCGCTGCTGCACGACCACGGCACCCGGGTGGACGACCTGGACCGGGTGATCGACGAGGCCATGCGGGTCACCACCCCGACCCCGGTGATGCTGCGCTCGGTCGGTGAACCGGCCAGGGTCGGGCGGCTGGCCGTACGGCCCGGCGACCGGGTGGTGATCGTGACGCACAACTGCGCCCGTTCCTACGGCCCCTTCGACCCGTCCAGAAGACATCCGCCGGAGCTGCGGCGGATCTGGTTCGGCGCGGGGGCGCACTTCTGCATCGGCTACCCGCTCGCCCTGGCCGAGATCAGGGCGGTGGCCTCGGTCCTGCTCTCCCACGACGTCCGTGTCGTACGGCGGCGCGCGGCCAGGGGGGTCCTCATCCCCACCTACGAACATCTGTGGATCAAGGCGGCATGAACGACATCATCACCGGGATCCTGGAGACCGCCCGGCGGGAGCCGTACCGGACCGCCCTCATCGACGGGCGCGGGCGGGAGATCACCTACGGCGAGCTGGCCCGCAGGGTCGAGGCCGTGCGCGCCGCGATGACCGGGACCGCGCCGGGGCGGGGCGTGCTGTTCGCGGTACGGCCCGGCGTCGACGCCGTGGTGCTGGCGCTCGGCTCGGTCGCGGCGGGCGGGACGCTCGTGCTGGCCGACCCCGGGCTCGCCCCCGACGTGCTCGCCGCCCGGATGACCGCGACCCGCCCCGGGTGGGTGGTCGCCGAGTCCGTCCTCTACACCCTGAGCGGGCCGCTGCGGAGTCTGGCCCGCCGCCGGGGCCTGCTGCTGCCGAACCTGCGCGACCCGCTTCCCGGCCACGCCGTACGACACCTGCACACGGGGCCCTGGCTGCCCGGTGTGCCCAGGGGCGCCCTGAGCCTGTCACGCGTTCTACGGGGGACCGTTCCCGAGGACCGGGTGGAGCCCGTGAAGGCCGGAACCGGTTCCCAGGCCGAGCCCGGCACGGCCGGGTCCCGCCGTCCCGGGGAAGCGGGTGGCGAACAGACCGGTGAACAGCATGAAGGCCGTTCCGAGCGGCTGACCGGAGGACAGGCGGAGAACCGGGCGGGGGAAGAAGGCCGTGACCTTCCACGAACCCCCCAGCCGGATATGTCCGGCGCTACCGCGCCAGACATATCCGAAATTTCACCAGATCAGCCTGCGGCAGTGATCTTCACCTCGGGAACGACCGCGCGTCCCCGGGGCGTGGTCCACACCCGGGGGTCCCTGGCGGCCGGCCTTGAGCTGTTCCGTGAGGCCTTCCCCCTCGGCCCCGGCGACGTCGTGCACACCGACCAGTTGATGCTGGGGCTGCCCGCGCTGCTCGCCGGGGCGACCTGGTCGCTCCCCGGGGGCGGCGACCTCGCCGAGGAGCTCGCCGCCAGGAGGGCCACCCACACCTTCGCCGTCCCCGTCCACCTGGACAGGTTGCTGCGCCGTACGCCGAGGCTGCCGGAGACCCTGCGCTACCTGCTGCTCGGCGCGGCCCCCGCGCCCGCGGGCGTGCTGCGCAGGGCCGTCGAGTCCGGGCCGCGGGTGCTCTCGGTCTACGCGATGACCGAGGCGCTGCCGATCGCGATCGCCTCGGCCGAGGAGAAGCTGGCCCACTCGGGGGGCGACCTCCTGGGCGCGCCGCTGCCCGGGGTCGGCGTGCGGATCGCCGACGACGGAGAGCTGTTCGTCTCCGGACCGCACCTGGCCCAGCGCTACCTCGGGGAGGAGCCGCTCACCGAGATCGCGACCGGCGACCTGGCCCGTGTCGAGGACGGCAGGCTGGTCCTGCTCGGCAGGAAGAAGGACATGATCCTGCGGGACGGGGTGAACATCTACCCCGGCCTGTACGAACCCGCGATCGCCGCGCTGCCGGGGGTCGCCGAGGCGGCCGTCGTCGGGATCGCCGACGCGGAGACCGGTGACGAGGAGGTCGTGCTCGCCGTCGTCCCCGCCGAGGGGTACGACGAGACCCTGCTCAGGAAGGCGCTTCCCGAGATCGTCGACGCCCTCGCCATACCCACCCGTATCGAGACAATCGATGCCTTCCCCCGCTCGGGTCGTGCTGACAAACTCGACCGCGCGGCCCTTCGCGAACTGGTGGCCCGCCGCCCGTGAACGCCGCCCGTGAACGCGCCTGAGCAACTGCCGAAAGGGGTGATCCGATGAGGATCGGGGTCACGGGGGCCTCCGGGTTCGTTGGCGGAGCGGTCTGCCGGGGCGCCGTGGACGAGGGCTGGCAGGTGTGGGCCTTCGGCAGACGCCCCCGCGTCGATCCCGAGCACGTGGGCGGCGCGCCGTACACCTCGTGGGACCTCCTGGGGGCCCGTCCGCCGCTGCCCGAGGTGGACGCGGTGATCCACTGCGCGGGAAGCGTCACCGACTGGGGCGCGTCCCCGGCGATCTGGGCGGCCAACGTGGACGGCACCCGCAACGCCGCCGCCGCCTTTCCCCAGGCCAGGTTCGTGCACGTGAGTACGGCCAGCGTCTACGACCCGTTCAAGCCGACCGTCATGGCCACCGAGGACGCGGCTCCGATCCGCCGGTACGCCAACGCCTACGGCGCCTCGAAGGCCGCCGCGGAACGGGCACTGGACACGGCGGTGATCCTGCGGCCGCACGCGATCTACGGCAGGGGCGACACCACGCTGCTGCCCCGCGTTCTTGGAGCGGTCCGGGGGCGCAGGCTCCTGGCCGTCGGGGACGGGCGCCAGCGGATCAGCCTGACCTCGGTCGGCAACCTGGTCCAGGCGTGCTTACGGGCGGCGGCGGGTCCGGTGAAGTACGGCGTCTTCAACGTGACCGACGCCGAGCCCGTGGTCCTCGACGAGGCGCTGCGGGAGCTCATCGCGGAGCTCGGCATCGACGCCGAGCCGTACTATCTGCCCCTGGCGCTCGCCGAGCCCGCCGCCGCGATGGCCGAGGCGGTGTTCCGGATGCTGCGGCGTCAGCGTCCGCCACGGCTCACCCGATACGCCGTCGGTCACCTGGCCGTCGAACGGACCCTGGACATCACCGCGGCCAGGACCAGGCTCGGCTACCGCCCCTCAGCCACGTCCTTCACGGGCGCCGCCACCTGGTGAACCGGAGCCGCCGCCCGGTGGACGGGCGCCGCCACCTGGTGAGGACCGGACGTGCCTGACGGCGAACGCGACGGCCGCGACGACCAGGCCGACGGCGAAGAGCACACGTAGCCCGGTCCACAACGACCTCGTCAGCGCGTCGAAGACCGTGACGAAGACCCGCCCCTGCGCGCCGTCGTCCGTGACGTCGGACAGGGCGGTGTCACGGACCACGACCAGCAGTACGGCCAGCACCGTCATGCCGCCGGCCAGCCCGAGCCCGACGCCGACCAGCGCGCACAGCCTGTCCCCGGCCAGTGCCGTGCCCACCGCGAGCAGGACGATCGACAGACTCAGCGTCGCCCATCTCCAGGGGACCAGGACGTCCCGTACCGTCACGACCCTGACCAGGTCGGTCGCGGAGAGCAGCTCGATCTCCGGGTGCAGCGCGGGCAGGCGCGTGGCTGCCGGGACGCCCTCGTGCTCCAGTTCGCCCTTGGCCATCTCGTAGACGGGGGTGAGGTCGAGGACGAGGTTGCCGCCCTGTGGGTCGCCGGACATGCGCCGGTGCGCCACCTGGTTGGCCCACCTCCAGATCCCGGGGAACCGGTCACCCGTGACGACCTTGTCCACCGCCATCCGGGCGGTGTGGTCGGGCACCGAGGTGTCCAGTTCCCGCATCGGCTCGGCGATCGCGGCGGTGACCCGGTCGGCGACGTCGTCCTGGATCGTGGAGTTCTCGGCGAGCGGGTCCACCGTCTCGACGTAGCGTCCGGTTCCGACGGCCCGGTCCGCCATCCAGAAGCCGACGAGGGCGAGCGGCGCGCAGACACAGCCGAGCACGACGAGGACCGCGCTGATCGTCCTTCGCACATAACCGGGAATCCCCTTTCTCGCCCGGGAGATCCCGCGGGGAACCGTTTTTGACCGCGATTTGGAAGACCCGCAAACCACGGCAACCAGCGGGAATGCGCGCACCGAATCTTGACTCAGGCTTCTCAGCGCGTCGCGGGGGTACATAGGCCATTCACTCGAAAACCATCACTAACCTGCGGACACGGGGGGCCAGAGGGACGGGAGATGTCGACCAGATGGCAGGTAACAGGGATCACTCGGGAATCGGACGGGGTCTGGCTCTCACCCTGGGCTCCGCCGTGCTGTGGGGCCTGGCGCATCTGTGGACCGGAAGGCGTGTGACGGGCGCGCTGCTGATGGGGACGTACCTGACCGTCGTCGGGACGGTCGCCTCCGCCCTCGTCACGGGCAGGCCCGAGGTCCTCTCCCTGATCGTGCAGCCCGGCTGGCTGTGGGTCCTCACGCTGGGCGCGATCCTGTTCGCCGTCGCCACGGTCGCCGTGGTCGTCCGGTCCTACCGGCTGGTGCGACCGGAGACGCTGTCCGGCCCCGCCCGTTACCTGTCGGCCCTGGCCGTCGGGGGGCTGTGCGCGCTGGTGGTCGCGCCCATGGCCTATGCGGCCCGGCTCGCCTACATCTCCCAGGAGGTCGTGACCTCGGTCTTCACCGAGAGCGCCACCCCGATCCCGGTCGATCCGTGGAAGGGCCGTGAACGGCTCAACATCCTGCTGATCGGGGCGGACGCCGCGGCCAACCGGACCGGGGTGCGCACCGACAGCATGACCGTGGCCAGCATCGACACCCGGACCGGTTCGACCGTGCTGTTCGGCCTGCCCAGGAACCTGGAGCACGTCCCGATGCCCGAGGGGCCGCCGCGCGAGCACTTCCCCTTCGGCTTCGGGGGCGAGCCGCCGTACTCCCCCGGCCTGCTCAACGAGGTCTTCCAGTACGCCGAGGAGCACCCCGACATGGTCCCCGGGGTCCCCGCGGGCAGGCGCGGCCCGGCGTTGTTGAAGCAGACGATCAGCGACTTCACCGGCCTCGACGTGACCAACTACGCGATGGTCGACATGTTCGGCTTCGCGAAGATCATCGACGCGATGGGCGGGGTGAAGGTCACCATCAAGGACCCCATCGTGTACGGCAGGCAGAACGAGGGCCTGATCCCGGCCGGAACCCGCAGGCTGTCCGGCGAGGAGGCCCTCTGGTTCGGCAGGTCCCGCACCTACGGCGACGACTACGTCCGGATGGGCAGGCAGAAGTGCCTGATGAACGCCGTCACCAAGCAGGCGGACCCGGTGACGGTGCTCAGGAGCTTCGAGAGGCTGGCCGACGCGACCGCGCACGCCGTCTCGACCGACATCCCGCGTGAGCTGCTGCCGAACCTGATCGAGCTGTCCGAGAAGGTGAAGGATTCGAAGATCAGGAGCTTCCAGTTCGTCCCGCCGCTGATCGACACCGGCGACCCCGACTACCGCCTGATCAAGCACAAGATCGCCGCCATTCTCGCCCGGCCCGAGGAGTCCTCGGCCACCACGGCCTCAGGACCGAAGAGGACCGCCCAGCGGCACACCGGCGACGGCCCGGCCACTCTCGACGCCGTCTGCGGCTGACCGCCCGGGCCCTGCCGTACCGGAACCCGTTCCAGGACTCTCCGTGGCGGGCGGTGTAACGAACGCGGGGAACGCGACACAGATGCGGTGAACCCACCCCGTTCGGGCTCAGGGAACCGGATATCCAGGCCACAGGAGCCTCATCAGCACCAATGGTGAACATGCACCCCATGGGCCCCACAGAGCGTCACCGAACCCACACACAAGAACACGAAGCGGTAACAGTGCCCACCCCTTCAGGTGATCGGCTTGACACAAACCCCCGCCGAACCCTTATATACACCTAACCGACTTATTAAGTAGGAATTAGGGAGTAGTCATGAAAGCTCGCGGGGCACGCGGGGTGGTGGCGGCACTCGCCGTACTGGCGCTCACGACCTTGGCCGCGGCCTGCGGGAGCTCGGGAACGACAGGGACGTCTGGAAGCGGGGGCTCCAGCAGTGGCGGAGGCAAGCTCGCGGAGGTCCGGCTCGGATACTTCCCGAACATCACTCACTCAACGGCGCTCGTAGGCGTCGAGAAGGGCTTCTTCGCCAAGCACCTGGGCGGCACCAAGCTCACGACCACCACCTTCAACGCCGGCCCGGCCGCGATCGAGGCGGTCTTCTCCGGCGCCATCGACGCCACCTACATCGGCCCCAACCCCGCCATCAACGCCTGGGCCAAGTCCAAGGGCAAGGCCATCAAGATCATCGCCGGTGCGGCCTCCGGAGGCGTCTTCCTGGTCGTCAAGCCTGAGATCAACAGCGTCGACGACCTCAAGGGCAAGAAGATCGCCACCCCGCAGCTCGGCAACACCCAGGACGTCGCCCTGCGCTACTGGCTGCAGGAGAAGGGCCTGAAGACCGACACCAAGGGCGGCGGCGACGTCAACATCGTCCCGCAGGAGAACTCGCAGACCCTGCAGACCTTCGCCACCGGCGACATCGACGGCGCCTGGGTCCCCGAGCCCTTCGCCAGCCGCCTGATCCAGGAGAGCAAGGGCAAGGTCCTCATCGACGAGCGCGACCTCTGGCCGAACAAGCAGTTCGTGATCACCCACCTGATCGTCCGCCAGGAGTTCGCCGCCCAGCACCCCGACGTCGTCAAGCAGCTCCTCGAAGGGCACGTCGAGGCCAACGCCGCGATCAACGCCGACCCCGCCGACGCCGCGAAGACCGTCAACGCCGCGCTGGAGAAGCTGAGCGGCAAGGCGCTCAAGCCCGAGGTCATCGACAGCGCCTTCAAGAACATCACCTTCACCAACGACCCGATCGCCTCCTCCCTGGTCGCCAGCGCCGACCACGCGGTCAAGATCGGCCTGCTTGAGCCCGTCGACCTGACCGGCATCTACGACCTCAAGCCCCTCAACGAGGTCCTCAAGGCCCAGGGGCAGTCCGAGGTAGCCGACAAGTAAGTCCCCACCACCCGATCCGAGTCCCCCAGGAGGGCACAGTGACAGCTCCGCTCACGGAGCGGGCCGCCCGCCGGGCCGAGGGCGACGAGCCCGCGGTCCGGCTGGACGGCGTCTCCAAGATCTACGGCCAGGGCAGGAACGGGCTGCTGGCTCTCGACAGCATCTCGCTCTCCGTGGCGCCCGGTGAGTTCGTCAGCCTGCTCGGCGCCTCAGGCTGCGGCAAGAGCACCCTGTTGTCCCTGGTCGCCGGGCTGGACAGCCCGACGGCCGGCACGCTGAGCGTCGGGGGACGCAAGATCGCGATGATGTTCCAGGAGCCCGCGCTGTTCCCGTGGCTCACCGTCGCCGCCAACGTCGAGATGGCGCTGCGGGTGCAGGGAGTGGCCAAGCGGGAACGGCGTGACCGCGCCGCGGAGTTCCTGGACATCGTCCACCTGGGCGGATTCGGCGCCAAGCGCCCGCACGAGCTGTCCGGCGGCATGCGCCAGCGCGTCTCCCTCGCCCGCGCGCTCGCCCAGGAGGCGGACGTGCTGCTGATGGACGAGCCGTTCGGCGCGCTGGACGCGATGACCCGTGACCTGCTCCACGACGAACTCGAACGGATCTGGCAGAAGCGCGGCCTCAGCGTCCTGTTCGTCACCCACAACGTCCGCGAGGCCGTACGGCTCGGCGACCGGGTCGTGCTGCTGAGCAGCAGGCCGGGCAAGGTCGCCGAGGAGTTCGAGGTGGACATCGAACGGCCCCGCCTCACCGACTCTCCCGAGGTGGCCGAGCTGGCCTCGACCATCACCGCCCGACTGCGCCAGGAGGTCCTGCGCCATGGCCGTTGACCAGGCACCCGCCGCCGGTCAGCCCTCCGACGTCCACGCCAGGCAGCTCGCCGGGCTCGACGCCCTCGAACTGGGTGGCGGCACCAGCAGCGGACTGACCTCCCGGATCTGGGGCCGCGTCTGGCCGATGCTGCTCGCGATCTCCATCGTGCTGGCGATCTGGCAGGGCGTCGTGTGGAGCGGCCGGTGGCCCGAGTACGTCTTCGCAGGCCCGGCCGAGACCTTCGGCAAGCTGGGCGAGCGGTTCACCGACCCCGAGTACTGGCAGGCCATCGCGGTGACGATGCGCCGCGCGGTCACCGGCTTCGCGATCTCCGTGGTCATCGGCCTGGTCATCGGCGCCGTGGTCTCCCGGGTCAAGGTGCTCAGGGCGGCCTTCGGCTCGCTGATCACCGGCCTGCAGACCATGCCGTCGATCGCGTGGTTCCCGCTGGCGATCCTGCTGTTCGGACTGACCGAGAGCGCGATCACCTTCGTGGTCATCCTCGGTGCCGCGCCGTCCATCGCCAACGGCCTGATCACCGGCGTCGACTACACCCCGCCGATCCTGCTACGCGCCAGCCACGTGCTGGGCTTCCGGCGCCTGCAGCTCTACCGGTACGTGATCCTGCCCGCGTCGCTGCCGTCGTTCCTGGCCGGTCTCAAGCAGGGCTGGGCGTTCGCCTGGCGTTCGCTGATGGCCGGTGAGCTGGTGGTCATCATCGCCCACCAGTCCTCGCTGGGTGAGCGGCTCTACTACGACCGCGAGCTCGCCGACTCGGCGGGCCTGCTCGCCACGATGATCGTGATCCTGGTGATCGGCGTCGGCATCGACCTGCTGTTCGAGACCGGCGACAACGCGCTGCGCCGCCGCTGGGGCCTGCAGCAGGTGCGTAGCTGACCGACATGCGGCTCTCCGCCAGAACCCAGTACGCGCTGCGGGCGGTCACCGAACTGGCCGCGGCGCCTCCGGGCCCCGTCCCCGCAGAGAAGATCGCCGTCGCGCAGAACATCCCGAGGAGGTTTCTGGACAACATCCTGCTGCAGTTGCGCAGGGCCGGGCTCATCAACAGCCAGCGCGGCCCCGACGGGGGTTACTGGCTGGCCAGGCCCCCCGAGCAGATCACCCTGGCCGACGTGATCATGGTCGTGGAGGGCAATCCCGAGCAGTCCCCGCGCGCCGACTACCCCGGGGTGGCCAGGCCCCTGGCCGACGTGTGGAGCGCGTTGCGGGAGCACGAGGAGACGCTGTTGAGCGAGATCACCTTCGCCCATATCGCGAAGGACGCCCTCCCCTGACGCCCGCGCGAGCCACCAGGCGGTGGAAGGGCCGGATCACGCCGAAGTAGGGACGCCACCGGAATACGGCGGAAACAGGCCGCTCTGGGACGCCGACCGGACAAAACTCAGGTTCTGAGTGGTCGGTCTGCCAAGAACCCGGCCGCCGCCGGTCATCACCCGCGCCTGGTCATCGGCGACGGCGCCGAGGGCCGTCCGACAGCGGCCCGTATACCGGCTGTGGGTGTTCGAGCCGGACACGCGCCGGGCAGCGGCGGTGACCTGGCGTCGGGCCTGGACGAGTTCGAGGTCCACCAGCATGGCGACCGGCCGTCTGGGGCGAGGCCGCCGACACCTTCTTCCCCTGGGTGAGCTGGGACCAGTCGGACCGGCCCGGTTCGGCGTGACCGTCGACCCCGACGGACAACAGCCGAGCCGGATCACAGGCGGCGGGAAGATCAACCAGCCCACCGGCGCCGGGACTTCATGATCGCTCTCACAGGCATCGGCCGTCCGCGGGCTCCCGGCGGCCGGAAAACACCGAAGCGGCTACTCACCATAGTCATTCCCAAGCGGAAACCCCCCTCCGCCGGTTCCTCAACTTCGAGGTCAATCGCTACGCCATAGACATTTTTAACGATAGGGAGGGCCCTCCGCCCCCCATTAGCACTAGTAGTCGCTAGTCAACTGGCCACGCGGTAATCCCCCTCTCTCGAAGAGAGCCCGAAGTGCCACCTTTGGTGCGCTACGACGTACTACAGTCAGTTAGACCTGTCGGGTCTTCTCCGCCTTCGACCGGACCTAGGGCGGCCGAAGGCCATCCCGGCCGAACCTCCCCCCAGGAGGACGGCCGTTCTTCCGAGAAGAGGCAGGTACAGATGGGTCGGCGTAACAAGCGCAATACCATTGGAGAGAATCCGAAGGAACCGTGGAAGATCGTCGCCGCCGTCGCCGCGACAGGACGCCTCCTGCTGGAGGCGCACCGGGCACTCAGGGACGGCCTCGCCGATCAGATCCGGGAAGCTCTGAGGAACCTCTTTAATGGCTGAGAACCCTAACGCCTACCCCTACAGGAGAAAGCGCTAGGGCCTCACCCATCACACCGAGGGCTGCACGCCATGGTCGCCAACCAGTGCAGCCCTCTTTTCTATGCCCAAGATCGCATAAGCGAACCGAGCCACTACACAGAGCGCCCTCTGGAGCACTCTACGTAGAAGAGGTTGCCTCTTCATCGATAACAAGCCGAGTACATCAACGAACGGTGCGCATCTTCAGGGAAACCGGACAATAAGGCACTTTGTACTAATAATCATTATTATACCATATGTCCTATATATACCAATTTCCATTGGGTACTCATGGGCACATATGGTTACATAAGGGATATTCCCCTCGGGGACTACAGTTGTTTTTAAGTCAATCGTGATCATGGCGTTATTTCCTTCGGGCCTTCATCGCTGATCGGCTACAGCAATCCGAAGGTGGTGCATGCGCAGGTACTCGCCTGCTCTCTTCCGACGGGGAGGTGTCATGTCGACCAGCTCACACTCATCCCGGCGGGAACGCATCGGTAGTCGCCCACCAGCGCAGACGAAGGCGCTGTGGCCGTCTCCGTTTCACGACCTCACGCCTGTCACCGGCAAAACTCATGAACCACCTCCGCAGAGGTGAGCCTGGGACTCGCTCCGATAGGAACACTCCGGGTTGGCGACATCGTGAGCGAAGAATCGCGTCCCCGCAGGGCTGACTTCGGCGTGCATGTTCCAGTCGCAGGCTGGACAGCGCGGTTCGAGGCGGGGGCGCACTCGGTGGACGCTTGACCAGGGCGGGTCCTCGCGGGTGGCATCGAGAAGGCCGATGTCGGCAAGGGGCGGTGAGTGGCACCGGAGGACTCCCTCGCCGAGGCGGCAGCCGTCGAACGTGATCATCCTGAGTAGGCGGTGCGGAGATTTCACGCTGACCGCGCTCGGCGACATTTCGGCCTGGTGATCTGTGCTCAGCGGTGCCGGGTCGCGGGGTCGCGGTCCGCTTGCCGGCGGGCGAGCGCTTCGGGTGAGACGCGGGCGTAGCGGGCCAGGGAGGCGACGGAGTTGTGGCCGGAGTAGGCCAGGAGGGTGGAGGTGGTCTACGAGGCCCCACCTACGCGTCGGGCTCGGTCCCCAGGGCGTCAGGGTGAGCGTGGTCGAGCCCGCCATGACCGCCGCAGAACTCCAGGGGCACGTCACCGACGAGGGCGCCAACGCCCGGGTCGCCCAGGCCCGCGAGTCGTCCGAGTGGCTCTCGCCCGACGGCGTGACCGAGGTGGTCGCCTTCACGGCCTCGCGTCCCGCCCACGTCACCCTCTTTAAGACGGTCGTCCACCCCACCCGGCAGGCCTGACATGGTCGCTGCGGCGGCTGGGCGTCGAGGTCATCGACCTCTGCCAAGCGCACTGGCCCGACACGGGCCAACCACTCGACTGGAACGGTGGCGGGCGCTCGCCCAACGCCACTCCGGTCGATGAGACGTTGCAGGATCAGTCCCGTCAGCAGGGTCAGAAGAAGGCGCCGACCGCCCGCCGCGTCGCTGGGGGCGACGTCCCCGCAGCGAGCCAGTGGGTCAGTTCCAGGCGTGCGGCCTCCTGAACGTCAGCCAGTGCTTGGCGCAGCTGTGGCCTTCGATCAGCTTGTCTCGCTCTTTCGCTCCGCCACCCTGTCCAAACAAGCGTCACAAACAGATGTTTTGCACAAATGTTTCAAACATGTGTATGGTCATCGGCATGGCACAAGCAACCGCAGCGGCCACGGCCGCGAGCGACTTCGGTCGCCTGGCCAGACACATCCGGCAGGCCGGACTCCTCGACCGGCGCCCCCGCTACTACCTGATCCGGATCAGCGCCGTCACAGCCGCCTACCTCGCAGGGACGGCGGCGTTCCTATGGCTGGGCGACTCCTGGCTCCAGCTCCTGCCGGCCGTCTACTTCGCGATCGTCTTCGCTCAGGTCGCCCTGGTTCTGCACGATCTGGCTCATCGGCAGGTCTTCGCCGATCGCCGCCCGAGCGAGATCCTCGGGCGGCTCGGCGGCAACCTCGCCATCGGCCTCGGCTACGGCTGGTGGATGAACAAGCACACCCGCCACCACGCCAACCCCAACCACGAGGAGCTCGATCCGGACGTCGCACCCGACGTCCTGGTGTGGTCACAGGAACAGGCACGCAACGCGCGCGGCCTGGCCCGGCTCATCGGCGGCCGGCAGGCGTTCCTCCTCTACCCGCTGCTCCTGCTCGAAGGGCTCAACCTGCGCGTCGGCGGTGTGCGGGCACTGCGGCAGCCCTGGATGAAACAGCGCGTCCTGGAGGGCGCGCTGCTGTTCGCGCACTTCGCCTGTTACCTGGGTGGGCTGGCGTGGACCCTGTCACCGGGTAAGGCACTGGCCTTCTTCGCCGTCCACCAGGGGCTGTTCGGCGTCTACATGGGCTGCGTGTTCGCCCCTGGTCACAAGGGCATGCCGACCCTCACGGGGGAGGCCAAGCTCGACTTTCTGCGCAAGCAGGTCCTCACCACCCGCAACGTACGCGGCGGCCGGTTCACCGACATCGCCATGGGCGGGCTCAACTACCAGATCGAACACCACCTGTTCCCCAGCATGCCCACCCCCAACCTGCGCCTGGCGCAACCCATCGTGCAGGCCCACTGCCGGCAACTGCGTCGGCCGTACCACGAAGTCAGTTTCGTCGCCTCGCACGCCGAGGCGCTGCGGCACCTGCACCAGGCCGGTGCTCCGCTCCGAGAGAAGGGCCGCTCATGAAAGCCGGACGCAAACAGTGGATCGGACTGGCCGTCCTGGTCCTGCCGGTGTTGCTGATCTCCGTCGACCTGCACGTCTTGTCGTACGCGCTGCCGTTCATCAGTGCCTCCCTGGCACCGAGCGGCTCCCAGCTGCTGTGGATCATCGACATCTACCCGTTCATGCTCGCCGGGCTGCTGCTGCCGATGGGCACGCTCGGTGACCGGGTCGGGCGGCGGCGGCTGCTGATGGCCGGGGCCGCCGCGTTCGGGACCGCCTCCGCGGTCGCCGCGTTCTCTCCCAGCGCCGATCTGCTGATCGTCACCCGTGCCCTGCTCGGGGTGGGTGGCGCCACGTTGATGCCCTCGACGCTGTCGCTGATTCGCAACATGTTCCATGATGACGGCCAGCGCCGCGTCGCGATCGCCATCTGGACCGGCGCGTTCGCCGGCGGCGCGATGCTGGGCCCGCTGATGGGGGGCGCGTTGCTGGAGCACTTCTGGTGGGGCTCGGTGTTCCTGGTCAACCTGCCGGTCATGGCGCTGCTGCTGATCCTGGCGCCGCTGCTGCTGCCCGAGTCGCGTGACCCGCGTCCGGGCAGGTTCGATCTGCTCGGCGTGGCCCTGTCGCTGGGCGCCATCCTGCCGACGATCTACGGGATCCAGCACATCGCCCAGGACGGCCTCGGCTGGGCGCCGGTGCTGGCCATCGTGGCAGGGCTGACGCTGGGGGCCGCCTTCGTCAGGCACCAGCGCTCGATGGCCGATCCGATGCTGGACGTGCGCCTGTTCGGCAGCCGCGCCTTCACCGCCTCGATCGGCGCCAACACCCTCGGGGTCTTCGCGATGGTTGGCTCCAGCCTGTTCACGACGCAGTACTTGCAGATGGTCATGGGTGCCAGGCCGCTCATCGCCGGACTGTACGCGCTGCCGTCGGCGGGCATGGCGATGTTCGCCGCCGGGCTCGCGCCGGTGCTGGTCCGCAAGGTCAGGCCGGGGCTGGTGGTCTGCGCCGGGCTGCTCGTCGGCGCGAGTGGGTTCATGCTGCTGTCCAGGCTGGACGTGACGGGACAGAGTGGTTTGCTGATCGCCGGGATCATGCTGATGGCCGGGGGCGTCACGCTCGTCCTGACGGTCTCCTCCGACCTGATCATCGCCACCGCTCCGCCGGAGCGCGCGGGCTCGGTCGCCGGGCTGTCGCAGGTGGCCACCGAGTTCGGCGGCGCGCTCGGCATCTCCCTGCTGGGCAGCATCGGCGCCGCCGTCTACCGGGGGCACCTCGGTGAGACGGGCGCTCCGTCAGCGGCGCTGGACACCCTCGGCGGCGCCCTGGAGTCGGCGCGGCACCTGCCGGAACCGGCCGCGACCTCGCTGGCCGCCGCCGCCCGCGAGGCCTTCACACAGGGTCAGCACTATGCCATGGTCGCCGCGGCCACCGCGTTGTGCGTGATGGCGGTGCTCGCTCCCGTCATGCTGCGAGCCGTACGGCAGGCGAAGGGCACCTCGGCGCCGCCACAGGACCAGCACGCCGGCCGCCACGCGATGCGCTGAAGAGGCCGCGTGCCACGGCAGGCGGAACGGGGCGGGCCGGAACGAGGTGCGCAGAACGGGGACGCTGGGGCGAGGAGCCTGGAGTGGGGCGGCTGGAGCGGTCAGGCGGGTGCC
Organism: Streptosporangium sp. NPDC020072; assembly: GCF_040631445.1. NCBI lineage: Bacteria > Bacillati > Actinomycetota > Actinomycetes > Streptosporangiales > Streptosporangiaceae > Streptosporangium > Streptosporangium sp. NPDC020072. Next base: position 302,214 of record NZ_JBEYAB010000013.1, read on the forward strand.
GCTTCCCCGCCTCCCGCCGCCTGGACGACCGCGCGGAGGCCGGTGGCCAGGTCACGGGCCGTCGGGGCGCTGTCGGGGTCGATCTGCCACCGAACCAGCAGCCCGATGAACAGCGTCAGCAGCACCTGAGCCCCCGCCTCGTCGTGCCCGGGCAGGCGCGCGCTCAGCTCCCGCTGGGCCAGCGCCTGCCCCTCGGCCAGCCGGGCCCGCACATCAGGCAGGTGAGCGGCCTGCGCGAGCGTCTCGACGTTGGCCCGCCAGACGGTCGGGTTGGTGCGGAAGGACTCGATCAGCTCACCCCAGAAGGCTTCGAACCACTCCTTGGAGTCGCCGGGAAAGGCCTTGAGGATCTCCGTGACCGCCTCGCCGGTCACCTCGATCATCGCCTGGGTGAGCAGCGCGTCCTTGGAGCGGAAGTGGTAATTGATCGCGGCGAGGTTGCTGCCGGAGACGGCGATGATGTCGCGCACCGTCGTGCGGGCGTATCCGCGCTCGGACAGGCACTGCTTGGTTGCGGCCAGCAAATCCTCAGGAACTCCCACGTGATGATCCTACCAACGCCGCAAACAAGTGTTTCAAACAGCCGAAGACCCGCCCGCGTCGGCCGCGGGCGCGGGCGCGGGCACGGGCAGGACGGTGGCGGCCTGTTGATGCTGGGCGGGGTCGGTCTGCTGGGCGTGGTCACCGCCTCATTCGCCTCGTGGTTCGTCTCCCGCTTCGACGACCCACACGACCGACCCTCAGACCCCGAAATATCAACAAATAGCGGGGTGTATCACTCGACCGGCAGCAGCCCGCGCTCGGCGAAGACCTTCTTCGCGGTGAGCGTCGCGTTCAGCGCCCGGGGGAAGCCGCAGTAGGCCGCCGATTGCAGGAACGCCTCGATGATCTGCTGCGGCGTCAGCCCGACGTTGAGGGCGGCGTTGATGTGGACGGTGAGCTGCGGCTCGCAGCCACCGAGCGCGGTCAGCATCCCGAGCGTGACGAGCTGCCGGTCCCGGGGTTCGAGACCGGGACGGGAGTAGATCTCGCCGAACCCCCACGCGACGATCTGGTGACCGAGCTCCGGGGCGACGTCCTTGAGCGACTCGATGACGTTCGCGCCGGCCGTGCCGTCCACGGCGTCGAGCATCGCCAGCCCGTGCTCGTAGCGCTCCTCGCGGGTCGTGCTCTCACCCATGGGAACTGCCCCCTTCTTCCTGATCCGTGCCCAAGCCCTACGTGGCGCCGGGACCGTGCCCCTGCCCTCACCTGGGAGAGTCCGGCGCTTCGGCGACCCCTTGTTCGCCACATCGAACAGGCTAGAAGTTAGAGCGCGCTCTAAGTCAAACCCTTCCCCCGAAAACCCCACAAAGTAGCACTAATTACGCAATCAGCGACATTCTCCCGAGTCGACGCACCACAGAGACCCGTCAGCCCCTGACCGATATATCCCATTTAGGTAGGAAAAAATACGGAGTGACTTATCGGAGGGAAAGTACTGGTATCAGGCGCGCCATCACCTAACTCCTCGTGCCGTTCTCGTTTTTGCCGGCGCCGCCCGCCGTCCGGCGTGGCATGATTATCACTCTCAGACCTTGCAATGATTTTCATAATCAGATTGGATCGTCGTCGTGAGGGTGGCTTTCGTCGGTAAGGGCGGCAGTGGGAAGACGACCGTGTCGGCGCTGTTCGCACGTTATGTGGCGA